>NZ_JAFM01000001.1:0-575000 GCF_000526135.1 Hyphomicrobium sp. 802 | reverse complement strand
ACGATCAGTCTTTCGACCGAAAGTCCGCCAGGACCCCGCCGTCTGCGTTTCCCTTCCTTCAAATTCAATTGTCAAAGAGCAAAAGTCGAATTTCGAGAACACCAACCCGTCCGGCGGCAAACCGCCAGATTTTTTCGAGACGACTAGGTTCCTACCGGTTAGTCCCGGCTGGGAACCTCAGAGTTTCGAGAGTTGAATGCCCTGCGAGGGCGGCGAGGCCGTGTGGCCCGCCAACGAGGCTGTTTAAACAACATCCCGGTCCGGGTGTCAACGGCCATTTCAAAAAAAGTTCGCGAATTATGCCTCGATTCCGCGTCAGAAATAAAACACAATAAAATCAATAAGATATAGAAAGGCGACCTTCCGTCAGGCCTGTGGATAACTCTCAGGGGGCCTTTCTGCCCCCTGCCTTGACCCCGCCCCGATTGTTTTAGAACCTCAATCAACGTCGTTTACCGTGTCCCGGAACCGCGAAAATCGTCCCGTGACCCGGTCACACCGTTCTTTTTGACGTTCAACTCGGCCGCGACGCGCGTTTTCGGATGCGCCGGACGCCGAATGGCGGCAAGCTTTGCCGCCTTGAACGCCGTTAGAGATCGCTTTGCAGGGCTGTGGGGGGCTGCTGCACGTGCTTCAAAGTCGAAAAAAGGCTCCGGCCACCAAGGAGGTCACTACTATTGTGACCGAGGAAGAGATCACTCTCTTCCCGACAAACGCCTATGGCGGGCGCGGTGGCAGCTTTTTTCAGCAGATCTATGAAGCCGAGACGAATTCCGAGCCGAGAGCAGGCGGCCGCTTCCGCTGGATCTTGAGCACGTGCTTGGCCGCCGCCATCGGCGCCATTGCCATTCTCATCGTAGTTTACGGCTCCTCCGACAGCGATCATCTGAACGACGGGCTGCTGCCGACCCTGAAAAGCATCGGCGAAGGCGCGCTCGTTCCGCAGGTCGCCATGACGCCGAAAAATGCCGACGGACTGAAGTGGGTCATGCCCAAGTCGGACCGCCTGCAGCTGACGACCGGGGCCCTCTCGACCCGCTACATCATCCACGAGTCCTCCAAGAGCCGTCGCGACAGTCGCGAGTACGTTCGCCAGAAGCCTTATGCCCGCATCGTTGCGCGCCTTGCTCCGGTTCCCGCCGAACAACGGGACAGCATCCCGCCCTTCAATCCTTTCAAGCTCTACGGCAGCAGTCAGCCATCCGAGCCCGACGCCGACGAAAGCGCCGGCAGCGGACTATCGAAGTCCGACGTCTCTTCGAAAGTCGTCGAGCTGCTCGGCGGGATCCTGCCGCAAGAAGACGGCCAAGAGCTCGATACGCAGGAAGTGCAGGATATCGTCGAGCGTAGCGCGACAGGCGACACCGCCGGCTACACTGGTGACGGCTCCGGCGCCCCGCTCGACGGCGGTGGGGCTAGCCCGCCGTCAGACAGCGACGCCGGCTGGCAGCCGAAAGCCTCGACGACGGACAACCTGAACACGACCGACATCTACAAATCGGCGGAGGCCCCCGACGAGCCGACCGACGACTTCGAAGGCGGCAAAGTCATCGTCGTCACTGTCGGTCCCAAGGACACCTTGGCCAAAATTCTCGCCAAGGCTGGCGCGCCCGAATGGGACGTTCACAGCATGATCGAGGCCGGACACAGCATTTTCTCCGAAAATGCATTGGTTCCTGGTCAGGAAGTCCGCATCACGCTCGTTCCTTCGCTCTCCGATCCCAATAAGATGGAACCGGCGCGCTATTCGGTCTTCTCCGACGGCCACGATCATCTCGTAACCGTCAGCCGCAGCGCCGCCGGCGAATTCGTCGGCTCGTCGAAACCGCCCTTCGACGAAGAACTCCAGCACGCGGCCAACGGCGACGATGATCCACAGAGCGCGACGCTCTACGCCGCCGTCTACAATGCGGCGCTCATGCAGAATATTCCGCCGGCGACCATTCAGAAGATCTTGAGCGTCAACGCCTTCGATACCGACTTCCGCCGCCGCGTCCGTCCGGGCGACACGCTCGAGATGTTTTTCGACATGAAAGACGATCAATCGCCTGACGGTCCGCCGGGCGAGTTGCTCTATACGGCGCTGTCGAGTGGCGGGACGGTCTATAAATTCTATCGCTTCCGTTCGTCAGATGGCGTGGTCGATTACTACGACGACACCGGCAACGACTCGAAAAAATTCCTCATCCGCAAGCCCGTCCGAGGTGAAGACGTGCGCCTCACGTCCGGTTTCGGCATCCGTTTCCATCCGCTGCTGAACACGCGGAAGATGCACACCGGTGTCGACTGGGCCTGCGCCATCGGCACCCCCATCATCGCCGCCGGTAACGGCACGATCGAAGAGGAAGGACGCAAAGGCTACTACGGCAATTACATCCGCATCCGTCACGCCAACGGCTACCAGACGGCTTACGCACATATGAGCCGGTTCGGAAAATTCCATGTCGGCGACAAAGTCCGGCAAGGCCAAGTCATTGGCTTCGTCGGCTCGACGGGCCTGTCGACCGGCGCCCACGTGCACTTCGAGGTGCTCGTCAACAATCGCTTCGTCGATCCGATGTCGATCCAGGTGCCGCGCGAGCGCAAGCTCGAAGGCAAGGATCTCGCCGAATTCCAGAAAGAGCGCGCCCGCGTCGAAGAACTGATGCGCCGCGCCCCCGTCATGACGGCCAACAAATAGCGCCTTGCGAAACCACAGATCGCTCGCGCAGGCGAGCGAAGCTGACTTGCCAGAGTCCGCCGCGCGTCCAATCAAACTCTATCGAAATTCTCGCGTATCGACGTGTCGAACGCATGGACACGCCTGCCGGGAAAATGAAAGCCGTATGCCATCGTGGGGCAGAGCGCTCGGTTAAAGACGCGATGACATGAGATCGCACGATGGAAATTCGCGTTTCGGCATCGAATTCCCGGCGTATTTTCTCATTCGCACTTTCATGTCGCTTCCGCCGCTTGCCGGGATGCCGAAATTCCTCCAGGTCTCAGCTCGCCCTTCCCTTTTCCCAGCGAGAGGATCACGCCATGTCAGAGACAGTCGCCACCAAGGACGGTGTAACCATTTACTTCAAAGATTGGGGCCCGAAAGACGCTCAGCCCATCGTGTTCCATCATGGCTGGCCACTATCCGCCGATGACTGGGACGCGCAGATGCTGTTCTTCTTATCGAAAGGCTATCGCGTCATCGCTCACGACCGCCGCGGCCACGGCCGCTCGTCGCAGGTCAGCGAAGGTCATGACATGGACCACTATGCTGCCGACGCTGCAGCCGTCACTGAACACCTCGACCTGAGAAACGCCGTCCATATCGGCCATTCGACCGGCGGCGGCGAGGTTGCCCGTTACGTCGCGAAGTACGGTGAGCCGCAGGGCCGTGTCGCCAAAGCTGTTCTCGTCAGTGCCGTTCCGCCACTGATGGTCAAAACGGACGCCAACCCCGGCGGAACGCCGATCGAAGTCTTTGATGGATTCCGCTCCGCGCTCGCTGCCAACCGCGCACAATTTTTTCTCGATGTGGCGTCAGGCCCCTTCTACGGCTTTAACCGCAGCGGCGCGAAAATCTCGCAAGCCGTGATCGAGAACTGGTGGCGCCAGGGCATGATGGGCAGCGCCAAGGCTCACTATGAAGGCATCAAGGCGTTTTCTGAAACCGATCAGACTGAAGATCTGAAAGCGATCACCGTCCCCACACTCATCCTTCAAGGCGACGATGATCAGGTTGTCCCATACGCCGATGCTAGCCTCCTGCAGGCAAAGCTGCTGAAGAACAACACGCTCAAGGTCTATCCGGGCTTTCCGCACGGTATGCTGACCACCCACGCCGACGTCATCAATCCGGATCTGCTCGCGTTCGTGAAGAGCTGAGCACAAGCATTGTCAGCGATCGGCAACAGAGCGTTGTCGATCGCTGCATTCATGCGGAACCATTTGTGCACGTTCCGGATTCTCGTTACGTAGCGCGCGATCAAAGCCCGAATCGCAAATGATGCTATAGATTAAGAATCAATACCGTCCGCGGGGGACGACAACGAGGGAGCAGATCATGAAGACGTTTGCAGGATGTCTTGTCCTTGCCGCCGGCATCATCGTCGCGCCGGTTGCCGCCAGCGCCCATGAACGCGTAACGGACGCCGCACTTGGCGGTCTTGCCGGTGCCGTCGTTTTCGGACCGGTCGGCCTCGTGGCAGGCGGCGTCATCGGCTACACTGCGGGCCCAAAGATCGCCTGCAAGATCGGCGCGAAACGCTGCTATCGCCATCGCGCGCGCTACCGCCGGGACCGCGCGCGCAACTAGTCGAATAATCCTCTCGAACAAATCCGAGAAAAAAGATGGGCGGCTTAATTGCCGCCCGTCTTTTTCTTGGTGTCGCTCGCCAAAAACTTAATGATCAGCGCGCGTTGTTTCTTGTCGGGCAAGCCGCTGAAGATTGCGCCCATATTGTTGCCGGGAACGACCGCATTCGGATTGGCAATCCACTGGTCGAGATTTTGCTCGTTCCAAGTGATGCCCGAGTCTTTGAGAGATTCCGAATAATCAAAACCTGGAACGGTGCCGGCCTTGCGGCCGACGACACCATAGAGTGTGGGACCGATACGATTGTCGCCCTTATCGAAGGCGTGACATTCGCGACAATGTCCGTTGAAAGCAAGTTCGGGATCGTCATCGTCGGCATGAGCGACGACCGACGCTGTTGTGCCGACCAGACCGATACCCAAGGCTAAAGCCGAAAGAACGATGGCGGAGTGAAGCGAGCGGGGGAGAAGCGGAATTTTTTTCATGTCCGTAAAAACTCGTCCTTGAAAGTTTCGGTTCCGGCTTGCCGCCTTACAAATTGGACAGCCCACAGCGTAATGCGAAGACCATCGGCGTTCGACAACGCCCAAGCGACAGACGACATTCAAAATAGATATGAATGAAAATTCCGGTTCCCAATTCGCACGAGTTCCACAAATCATGAAATATCGTTTAGATCATCACCGCACGTCATCCCCCCTAGGGACACAGCGCAATTAAGCCCCCCGACTTCGACATTGAGGAAATTGGATCCGATGGACATCCGGCGAAACGGCTCGCGACCGAACAATCGCGGTTCCTCAGAGTACTTCACCGGCGACGTCCACATCGAACCGCTTGTGCAGGCGACGGCGCCCGCTCGTGTTGCATGCGCCATCGTCACGTTCTCACCGGGCGCCCGAACAGCGTGGCACACGCATCCGCTGGGACAGACACTTATCGTCACCGCAGGTCGCGGCTGGGTGCAGCGCGACGGCGAACCACCCGAAGACATTCATCCCGGCGACGTCGTCTGGTTCCCGCCAGGTGAGAAGCACTGGCACGGCGCCACAGCCACCAGCAGCATGGTGCACATCGCCATTCAAGAGTCAGTGGACGGTAAAACCGTCGATTGGCTTGAACAGGTCGGCGACGATCAATATCCCCCCGGTTGAATTGCCCTTTTTAAATATTTCCGCAGAAACGGCATTTACTTTCGACAATTGAATTGACGAACACGGAAAATTGGCACCCAAAATTAACGCTGGGATGAGACCACCCATGGGGAGATCATCGCCGCATTCTAAACTGACAGGCGACGGGGGAAATCAGACGCGCAACCTTGGAGACACGCAGATGTCGTTTCGATTTTTTGCCTACCCATTTCTAGCGTTGATGCTCGCCGCCACCGGCGTTGCAGAGGGACAAACGAGCGACGCTGCGCAGGCAGCGTTCAAAAAGCTTGACGATTACCTGCAAAACAATCCCATGGATTTCGAGACGAAATTCAACGCCACCTCAGACGGCAACGAGCTTTATCACGGCACTGGCCATTTTATCCTTCGTCAGCCGACCGCATTGCGCGCCGACATCTCGCTCAACGCCAACACCTACGTCGTCATTTCAGACGGCACCGTGCTGACGATCTACGATCCCCAACAGAAGAAATATTCGCAGAACGCCGCTCCGGGCTCGCTTTCAGCGGCGTTCGGCTTCTTCGCCGGCGAGCTCGGCATCGACTCTCAAGTCCTGAATTTCATGGGCGTCGTGCATGACGCGGTCAGCGGCAACGACGGCACGACGATCAAGGCCGCCGGCAACGAGTCCGTCGACGGCAAGTCTTGCGACAAGTTTACGGTCACCGGAGCATCCGGAGACGACACCTGGCAGGTCTGGATGGAGCAAGGCGACAAGCCGCTCTTCTGCAAGCTCGTCTATCACAGTGTCGACGGCCCGGCGCAAACGAACGTGTTCCACTGGAACGCCGCTCCGAAGATTTCGCCGGACACCTTCACATTCACGGCTCAGGCCGGCAGCACCAAGGTTGATGTCGGCGATCTCAACATGGTCTCGCCGTAACGACTGCAAATCAGCGGCCGGCGCTGCGCGTCGCCGGCCGCCCTGCAAATTTCACTTCCTACTCTCGTACTCACATGGCGTTGCGCAATTCGACCCGCCGGTCGAGCTGCATCAGGTCATCGCGCGAAAACTTCGAGCGGTCGATGCCCGTGAATGGTTGCGTCGCGCCCTCTGGGATCAGTTTCAGCTCCCCGTCGTAGCCGCCGTTGCGCAAGAACGCAGCGACCGTATCGAGCCGCTTGCGTGACAGATCCATGTTGTATTCGGCCGTCCCGCGCTCATCCGCGTGACCAGTGAGCGAAATGGATTTGAACTTCTTCAGCTGCACATAATCGAGCAGAAGTTTTGCCGTCTTCTCGCCGTCGGACGTCAGCGTCGCTTCGTCGAAAATGAAGGTCATCGGAACGGGTATCGTCGCCGACTGAGGATGCTCGGAACTTGCAACCTCGGGCGGCGTCGACACCAATGCTTGAACCTCCGGCACGGCGCCGCTGTTCTGCGATGCCGGAGGAGGCGCGGTCGCCGTTGCCGTCACCGCGCTTCCAGTCTGCGCCTGCGCTGCAGCCTCCTCGCGCGCCGATGCGACGACGTTCTCGAAATTCTTCAGCAGAGCGACCGACGGTGACGTCCCACGCTGAGCTGCATCGCTCACCGCTGTCTGAGAGGGCAGCGCCGCCGCCGGTTTGGCGTGAGAGCTGTTATCCTCGGCCGACGTTTCGCTTGCGATCTTGAATGTGCCGCTCCGCAAGCTGAACTTCGGATCGGGGCCAGCAAACTTGTGATCCGTTGCAAGCGACCAGTCGCCATTGTCATTCGCCTTGGCTGTCGCCACCGCGACATCGCCTTCAAACACCGTGACGGAGCTACCCGGAGCGGCACGCCCCGCAAAAACCGAAGTCGCACCCGACGTCGAGACCTCGGCAAGATCGAGCTTCACGCCGTCGCCGGTCGATCCTTCGCTGCTCTTCTCTTTTCTGTCCGATTCGTTGCCAGCCTGCCGCGAAGCTGACGAGCCGGTATCGGCCTCGGCCTTTGATCCAGCCGCCGGAGCATTGGCGACCGAAGCAGGTGCCGCCGCCTCGGGAGCCGGTTTGTGAGCCTCGAAAACCTCGTCAACAGGCAGCCGGAAATGGAAAACTTGCGCCAAGGCGAAAGCTCCCGCGGACAAACACAGAAAAACGATCAATAAAACCCATCGGCGCATTGCAGGCCTCTCACAACGCGAAAGCGCGCATTTTCATACTCTATTAGGGCCTTTGCAAGGATCTGACGACATTGCGCGGCAATCCTGCGCTCGCCGCTTTGGCCGAGCCCTAGTAACAAACGTGGCGCATCCACCGAAGTTGGCAGGACTTCCGACAGTCTCGGTGCGTTTGCCCATCCAAGACTAGGACCTATGGCTCCAACGAGGAAAGATTGATGAAACCCCAAATACGTTCCGTTGCCCTCTCATCATTCTTCACCGTCACTACTCTTTTGTCCTCTCATATCGCCATCGCCGACGACAGCAAGAACTTCGTCTGGACGGACGGGGTAACCACACGCCTCGAGGCTTTGGCGTTGCTCGAAACACTCAATTCCGAACTTCTGAGCCACGATAGCGCCACGCTCACTCTGGACCGTTGGTGCGAAGATCACAGGCTTGCATCACCCCCGGCGCGTATTATCGCCGAGTTCGTCCATGGCGCCGACAAACCCCTCTCCGCCGAACAACGCCAAATCCTTGGCATCAGTCCATCAGAGCCGATCCGATATCGCCAAGTCCGCCTGAGTTGCGGAGGCCATGTGCTTTCCGAAGCGGACAACTGGTACGTGCCAAGCCGCCTTACTCCGGAGATCAATCATATGCTCGAGACGAGCGACATCGCATTCGGTCGCGCTGCACAGTCGCTCAAGTTTCGACGGCACACACTCTCCGCGAAGCTTCTCTGGTCACCCTTGCCGCACAATTGGGAGATAGCCGGCACCCTAACGAAGCCGCACGACGGAGTTCCGCTCGTTGTTCCACACCATGTGCTTCAGCACGTGGCCGTACTGACGCTTCCCGATGGCCGACCGATCAGCCAAGTTGTCGAAACCTACACCGAGGAGGTGCTCGACTTCCCGCAACCAATCGCAAAACCCTGACCAACTTGGAACAGCTCAGAGAGAGCAATGCGAGCAAAGCATCACATTTCCTCTCTTCTGTTCGACGTGAGACTTTGCCGCGTTTTATCAAAACTTGTTTCACATCGAAACGAATGCAGCGATCACATGCACCCCCACACGCACGGGAGATGAATCGCCGCATTCGCATCGCTGTCTAATGCCTGTCTAATCCGAATGCGATGCGCACGCCGCGCGAAACGCCGGCTCTTGAACGCGCGATGGCTCATTAGACATCGAGCTGCAAATTTCGTGCGGCTGCTCTGCGAGCAATTTAACAGCGGGGGTTGTTTCGGATTTGAAAAAAGCCCTTCCCAACGAGCAATCTGATGCGAGAGGGGACGCACCCTCGACATCGCGTCCCGTTCGCCACGCAAACAACTTTCAAGCGTTGCGCTGGCTCGCCGCAACATCCGTCATCCTGGCTCACTCATATGGGCTGCGTGATCTTCAGGGCGTCTACACGCACCTCACAGGCCTGGACCTCGGATGGTCTGCAGTCGTGATGTTCTTCACGATAAGCGGCTATCTGATCAGCGCGTCTGCGCAACGGCGGTCCGCACTAGAATTCTGGCAAGCACGTTTTTTGCGGATCTTTCCGGGTCTGATTATCTGCACGCTGGTGACGGCGCTCGTCATCTCCGCGTTCTCCACGCTGAGTTTCAGCCAATTCATCACTGACCGACAGACGCTTCGCTACATCTTCGGTTCGGGCACATTGCTCTCGACTGAATATTCGCTTCCCGGAGCATTCCAGAATCACGCCGTCACATATGCAAACGGTTCGCTGTGGACGCTGCGATATGAGGTTGCGAGCTACTTCCTCGTTTTCATGCTCTTCGTTCTATCTTATCGAACCGGCATAATTTTCGCGGGAGCGATCATATCCACCGGCTTCGCGTGTGCTCTTGGCTACGGAGTGCCAACCGCGCTCGGTCACACGATCCCGGTGCAGGCGACCAATTTCCTCACCCTGTTCATTCCGTTTGCAATCGGCGGGTGGTTTCAGGCCACCAAACGAAGCGGGCCCAAACTGCCTTGGGTGGCAGTCGCAATGGCGCTTGCGGCAGCTTTGGCGCACACGCCGACAAACACGATCTTTGCGGCCGCTGCGATTTCGCTGCTCACATTGTGGGTTGCCTTCCGCCCGGCACGCGTGCTGACAAGGCTGGATGTGCTTCCGGACTATTCGTACGGAATTTACATTTACGCCTATCCCATCCAGCAAATCACCATCCAGCTCCTTCCTGGCTGGCATCCGCTGGCGCAAGCGCTCGTCGCGTTTCTGCTCACCCTCGTGCCGGCGTCGCTGTCATGGCACTTCATCGAGAAGCCGGCCATGGCGCTGAAGTCCATTCGGCTTTTTCCTGTCGCGAGAGATACCGTCTTATGAAATTTCAGATTCAAAAAGTCTGGCGCACCGCGCTGGTCGTGATCGCCTGCCTCTCGGCCTCGCCTGCAATTGCGGACAGCAAAGCGGCGTGGATGACTGGCGTCAATCTGTCGGGCGCCGAACTCAACGCAAAGAAGAGCCGGATCAATTTCGACTACGTTTTCCCGACGATCAAAGAGATCGAATACTTCCGCGCCAAGGGCTTTCGCTATTTCCGCCTGCCGGTGTTGATGCAGAGACTGTTCCAATTCGAAGGCGGCGTTCCGGACCCGACGCCGACGGCAGACTGGAAGCAATTCGTCGCGTTGATCGACAAGGCCGCCAGCGTCGACGCAGTGATCATCGTCGACTTTCATCAGTTCGGCCGAACGCAATCCGGCCTCATCGGACGCGACGCGGCCGCAACGCAGGAGTTCGTTGCGGCATGGGCTGAGACGGCGAAGCGGCTCAAAGACAAGCCCAACGTCATTTTCAATCTCATGAACGAGCCGCACGAGCAGACGGCGGAGGAGTGGCTTCCGGCCGCGAACACCGCGATTGCCGCCATCCGCCAAGCCGGCGCCAAGCAACTGCTGCTGGTGCCGGGCTCCTACTGGACCGGCGCGCATTCGTGGACCACGACCCCTAACGCGCGCGTCATGACCGGAGTCGTCGATCCGGAGAACAACTTCGCCTATGACGTTCATCAATATCTCGACTCCAACAGTTCCGGCACGTCGCCGGACGCCGTCCCCGGATCGGGAAGCGAACGGCTCAAGGCCTTCACCGAATGGGCCCGTCAGAATCACGCGCACGGCTTTCTTGGCGAATTCGGTTTTTCGTCCGCCGAACCTGCTCTTCGCGAGGGCGCCGCGCTGATCAAGTATATGTCCGACAACCGGGACGTCTGGATCGGATGGACGTATTGGGCGGCTGGCCCCTGGTGGGGCGATTACATGTATTCCGTCGAACCCAAGAACGGAACCGACCGCCCTCAGCTTGATGTTCTCGTGCAGGGGAACAAGTAGATCCGTTTCTCTGGCTGCATCGTTGGCGGACATTCCCGTCTCAACTCGCCTCAATTCGACTGAACGGCATTAATCCCGAGTTCAGGATAACGGCGGGAAACTGGCGATGACGTGCGCAAAATAATCAATATCGCACGTCCCAACGGAGACTTTGCCATGATGAAGCTTTTCGCGCCTCTACTCGGTCTTGCTGCACTTATCGCCATCGATCTGTCATATGCCGCCACGCCCGCTGCTGCCCTTGGTGGCTGCGGCCCGAACCGCCATCGCAGCAGCGTCACCGGCCGCTGCATCTGGGGCGGCCAAAACCAGGGATGGTGTGTCAGACACACGGGCTATCGCGCCGTTCGTATGCCCAACGGCCGCATGGTCTGCGTAAGACGTTAATCTGCGACCAGTTCGGATTAAGAACTTCACCATCCGGACGTGATGCCTTGCGCATCGCGTCCGAAATTTTTGTCCAACGCGATCGGCGGCCGACTCGCGGAACGCGAGTCGCCGATCGCAAACTCAAAAGCGCCTCCGGCCGGTTCTGTAAAGCAGATGCGGAGGCCAACCTGGAACGACGAAACAGCAAACGTCCACGGCGGCCGGCTCCGCGCAGCGGAGTCGCCGTGGACGATCAAACAAAGCGCAACCGGCCGGCTCCACGAAGTGGAGTCGGTTGCGCCAATCAACAAAGAGGCGGGACGGCACGGCCTCGCTCATTTGATTTTTGTATTAGGGATGCGGACCATTGCCGCCCCGCGCATGCCAACTCTCCGCCTCGTCCCCGGCCCATATGTCCGGAGCCTCTCGTATGAGTGCGGATCGCTCCTGAGCGATCCCTGAGTCGTCGAACCCGCCATCCGCCCCGCATCCTTTTATGCAAGAAGCGTTTCACCGCGCCGAGCACCCGATCGTGCTTGTCGCGCGGCAGACAGAGAACCCGCGGCTTACCGATTTCTCCGCGCGACCCCGCATGCTCTTCCCACTCACGTCTCGCGGCACGAGCTCATGCCCTTTGTCCTTCGTGAGAAGATGCGAGGGAGTATGCGGGAGGTTTCGAGAACGGGGATAAATTTTTTGCGGAGATGTAGAGTGAGGTTAAAGGCTGAAACTACCGAACAATCAGGAGAGCGAAATGGGCGATCCAGAAATCCGAACTGCGCTCGACCGGCACTGGGCCGCGTCCGAGGCTGGTGATGACGACGCCGAGGACGAGATCTATCACGATGACGTCGTGCTGGAATACCCACAGTCCGGCGAGCGAATCCGAGGGCGCCTCGCCATCCGCACGACACGCGGACTGCTGCCCAACAAGCACTTCACCATACGGCGTGTGATCGGGCACGGCGATCTTTGGACGACCGAGTACGTCATCAGCTATGACGGCAAGCCGTCCTACGTCGTCAGCATCATGGAATTCAGAGACGGAAAAGTCTTCCGCGAGACGCAATACTTCGGTGATCCCTTCCCGCCCTGGCCCGGCCGTGCGAAGTGGGTGGAGAGGATGGAAGTTTAGGTAGGTTGTGTGCTTGTCGCGCGCAGGCAGAGACCCGCGGCTTACCGATTTCTCCGCGCGGCAGCGATTTCTATCGCCGTTAAAACCGCACTCTCTAATCCGCCATCCCGGCGCAGGCCGGGATCCAGCCTAGCCAAAAACATGCGAGATGCTGAAGGAATTTATCCGACGCGACCACTACAGCAGCGGCAGGCTCTTTCTCGCGCACAAGAGGATAGGTTTGAAAGTCGCCGAACAAAAACTACATGTCATGATAGTTTCCCCGCGCCTTAATTCTGGGCGGCGCGCGATGCCGCCGAAAGCGATCCAACGTCGACCGATATGAAAGCTCTCTCTCCCTGCATCGATGTTTGCAAATTCAAGCACGCCGGACATTGCATCGGCTGCGGCATGACCAAGAAGCAGAGAAAGAAATTCAAGCGTCTCGACGGTCGAAAGGCGAAGCTCGCGTTCATAGAAGCTTTGCGCCTGAGACAGATCGAGATCGGTCTCAAGACCAATTGGGAACGCGCCTATCGTCGCCGCTGCACAAAGAAAGGCATCGCGTGTCCGCTCGACCGGCTCCCATCGCCGCCCTCCAATGATCTGAACGACGGAATGTCATCCTCGGGCTTGTCCCGAGTATCCATCGATCAGCGGTCGGAGCAGCAAGATAGATCCTCGGCATAAAGCCGAGGATGACACCAGACAAAGACCTAAGTTCCTAGCCGAGCGTGGCGAAGCAGCCGTCTTGAACATACGTCGGCTGCTTCTTCTTATTTCAGATTAAACGCTGAATCAGCCGCGCGTTGCGAGATCGGTCAACGCCTGCTGCACAGAGCTAGACGCACGACTAGCAGTAGTGGACGGCTTATAATCTCCGTCAGCGTCTTTGACGCTTGAACGGTCTGGCCCCTTCGTCAGGTAGTCGCCGTCTGCGGCGCGTGTATTTTTAGACTGCGCCGGAGATGTTTTTTGTAGAGAGTTTGCGGCCGTTGAGTTGACTGAAGTGATGTTCACGATTTTTGCTTCCTCGAAAATATGTTGTCGCGAGATTGAGCACCGCCCGGCAAAGCACGCTTCAAACATTCGCTTGGCAGGAACAGACTCAACATATTTCGCCGCGGTTAGTTTTCTCTTATGCGCGAAGTGAAAAGCGCAGCTCGATTTCACTCGGCCGGTTACAGCTTTGTATGATTCACGTTGCTCGGCTTAGCGGCCGCTTTCAACCATACAAATCTGTGAGTAACCGACCGCGTGACGCGTTCGAAATTCCTATGAGAGCGTCATACAATTTTGTGACTAAGGCGAGCACGTCATATAAATCGCGACACCGCGCTGACCACGTTAGCTTCAGCTTTTGGCGACTGCAGCGAAGCGTCGACAATCTCCACAAGTCTCATCATGCAACGAAGAATGTGCGCATCAAAGCCCTCCCCACTCACGTCTCGCGGCACGAGCTCATGCCCTTTGTCCTTCGTGAGAAGATGCGAGGAAGTATGCGGGAGGTTTCGAGAGCGCGGATAAGTTTTGTTATCTACTTCAGGTCCGCATCATCACGGCCATTCGATCCGGAATTATTCAGATTTCGTCGTCGACCAACGCCTGCAGTGAGTTCGTCGCGTAAAGGATCGCCTTGGCCTGGTGTGCTTGACTTAGGGCCTCAGTTTGAAGCACGCGCCGCATCAGATCGAGACCGATAAGCTGAGCGGCAATGAGCGCAGCACGCTGCTTCGAGTTGCGCCCTCCCAACCAACGCGCGATCTTCGCGATGACGGCCGTATCGGCTGCGACGCGTAATAAAGGCGCGACGTCCGGGCTTCCCATCGAACGCAAAAAAGCGAGCGTCGGATCGAAGTGCTGCCCGTCATAGCTTTTCGTACAAAAGTATGTCGCAGCACGCTTGCCGAACGTCGCGCAATCTCCCTCGAGCAGGCTGTCGAGATTCATGTAGGGTATCACCGCCTCGGCAAACAAACCCTCTTTCGATGTAAAGTAGCGGTTGACGAGCGCGGCGTTGACACCTGCTTCGGTGGCGATTTCGCGCAGACCCGCGCCGTCGAATCCTTTTTCGGTGAACACACGCTGTGCGGCCGCCAGTATAGCCTCGCGCGTGGCTGAGGCATCGCGAGGGCGCTTGGATTTGCTGCTCAAGTAAACACCCGTTGACTTGTTGTTTGGAGACTTGTAAACAGTCGATTACATCGTCGCTTCGGCGTCAAGTGGTAGTGCATCCCTCTCCAATCAGGAGCAACTGGTAATGTCGTCAAAGTTGAAAGTTGCGCTCGTTACAGGTGCTTCATCTGGCATTGGCATGGAAGCTGCGCGTAGCCTGAGGTCGTCCGGGTTCACCGTCTACGGCGCGGCACGGCGTGTTGACCGGATGCGAGAGCTGGAAAATGACGGCATTCACATCATTTCGCTCGATGTAACCGACGAAAAATCGATTCTGGATTGCGTCAAAACGATAGCAGATCGGGAAGGCCGGATCGACGTTCTGATCAACAACGCCGGCTACGGCTCCTACGGAGCCATCGAGAACGTGCCGCTTAGCGAAGCAAGGTCCCAGTTCGAGGTTAATGTGTTCGGCCTCGCACGCCTGACGCAAGCAGTGCTTCCACTGATGCGTGCCCACAACTTTGGTCGGATCATTAGTATCTCGTCGATAGGCGGTAAAATCCATACGCCGTTCGGCGGCTGGTACCACGCAACGAAATTTGCGGTCGAGGGCCTTTCGGATTGCCTGCGCCTCGAAGTCCAGCGTTTTGGTATCGATGTCATCGTGATCGAGCCCGGTGGCATTAAGACCGACTGGGGCATTATTGCCGCCAATCATTTGCGCGAGACATCTGGCAGCGGCGCCTACGCCAGCGATGCCAATAAGACCGCCGACGGCATGCTCAAGACGTATCAGGGCAACCGGCTATCGCCGCCTTCGGTGATTGCAAAAGCCATCGTTCAGGCTGCGACAGCGACCAAGCCTCGGACGCGCTATGCAGTCGGTTTTGGCGCCAAGCCGATCCTGTTCATGCGCCGCTGGCTCAGCGACAGGATGTTCGACGCTTTGATCAAGCGCGCGTCGGCATAATGCCGACGGCAGCGACATCCCCGCACAAACGTTGAATCGCGAAGCCCAAACCCAGTCGCCCGAGTAAATTTTAATGCGCGCTCCCGACCCTGCTTCGTAGAGCCGGCCGGCCGGGAGCGCATTTAATCAAGCCGCGGCTTTGATCGGCCAGCCGTTGATCGTCAGAGCACCGTCGCGCACCGACACCGTCACCGTATCGCCGTCCTTCACGCCGCCCGCAAGGATCTGCTCGGCGAGCGGGTCCTGCACGTTGCGCTGGATGACACGCTTCAAAGGCCGCGCGCCATACGCCGGATCGTAGCCGCGGTTTGCGAGCCACGTCTTCGCCTGCTCATCAAGCTCGATCGTGATCTTGCGATCCGCCAAGAGCTTCTGCAGACGCCCGATCTGGATATCGACGATCTTCGTCATGTCCGCGCGCTGCAAGCGGTGGAACAGGATGATGTCGTCGAGACGGTTGAGGAATTCGGGCCGGAAGCGAGCGCGAACTTCAGCCATGACTTCGTCGCGCACGGCTTCCGTTTCCTCGCCTTCCTTCTGCTCGACGAGGTACTGCGCGCCGATGTTCGACGTCAGCACGATCAACGTGTTCTTGAAGTCGACCGTGCGGCCCTGGCCGTCGGTCAGGCGACCGTCGTCCAAAACCTGAAGCAACACGTTGAAGACATCCGGATGCGCCTTCTCGATCTCATCGAACAGGATGATCTGATACGGACGCCGCCGCACCGCTTCCGTCAGCACGCCGCCTTCCTCGTAGCCGACATAACCCGGAGGCGCGCCGATGAGACGGGCGACCGAGTGCTTCTCCATGAACTCCGACATGTCGATGCGCACGAGCGCCGTGTCGTCGTCGAAGAGATAGCCCGCGAGCGCCTTCGTCAGCTCGGTCTTGCCGACGCCGGTCGGTCCTAAGAACATGAACGAGCCGATCGGCCGGTTCGGGTCCTGAAGCCCGGCGCGCGCACGACGCACAGCTGTCGAAACGGCGATGACCGCTTCCTTCTGACCGATGACGCGCTTGCCCAGCGCATCTTCCATCTTCAGAAGCTTGTCGCGTTCGCCCTCGAGCATCTTGTCGACCGGAACGCCCGTCCAGCGCGACACGACGGCCGCGATCTGATCCGGCGTGACGGCTTCCTCGACCAGCGCGCCCTTACGCTCTTGGGATTCGACGTCGGCGAGCTTCTTCTCAAGCTCGGGGATCTTGCCGTAGCGAAGCTCGCCCGCGCGTGCCAGATCGCCCTTGCGCTGCGCCTGTTCGAGCGCGTTGCGCAGGCTCTCAAGCTCTTCCTTCAGCTTCTGCGCCGAGCCGAGCTTTTGCTTCTCGGCCTGCCAGCGCGCCGTCATCGCCTCGGATTTTTCCTGCAGATCGGCGATGGATTTCTCAAGCCGCGCGAGACGATCCTTCGATGCCGAGTCGGTTTCCTTTTTCAACGCTTCGCGCTCGATCATCATCTGCATGAGATCGCGGTCGATGGCGTCGAGCTCTTCCGGCTTGGAATCGACTTGCATGCGCAGACGCGACGCCGCCTCGTCGACAAGGTCGATCGCCTTGTCGGGCAGAAAGCGGTCGGTGATGTAGCGGTTCGAAAGCGTCGCCGCCGAGACGAGCGCGCTGTCGGTGATGCGCACGCCGTGATGCAGCTCATACTTCTCTTTCAAGCCGCGCAGGATCGAGATCGTATCTTCCACCGTCGGTTCGGTTACGAATATCGGCTGGAAGCGGCGGGCGAGCGCGGCGTCCTTTTCGATGTGCTTGCGGTATTCATCCAGCGTGGTCGCACCAACGCAGTGAAGCTCGCCGCGCGCGAGCGCAGGCTTCAACAGGTTGCCCGCATCCATCGACCCTTCGGTCTTGCCGGCGCCGACGATGGTATGCAGCTCGTCAATAAACAGAATGATGTCGCCCTCGGCCTCGACCTCGGACAGCACGGCTTTCAAGCGTTCCTCGAACTCGCCGCGATACTTCGCGCCCGCGATCAAGGCGCCCATATCGAGCGACAGCAGCTTCTTATGCTTCAGGCTTTCCGGCACGTCGCCCTTGACGATGCGCAGCGCGAGGCCTTCCGCGATCGCCGTCTTGCCGACGCCCGGTTCGCCGATCAGCACGGGATTGTTCTTCGTGCGCCGCGACAGCACCTGGATGGTGCGGCGGATCTCTTCGTCGCGGCCGATAACCGGATCGAGCTTGCCGGAGCCTGCCGCTTCGGTGAGGTCGCGGGCATAGCGCTTCAGAGCGTCATACGCCTGCTCGGCGTTGGCGCTGTCGGCCGTGCGGCCCTTGCGGATGTCGTTGATGGCGGCGTTGATCTTGTCGGGCGTCACACCGGCGTCGCGCAGGATCTTGCCCGCGTCCGTCGCGGTGTCGAGCGCCAGCGCCAAAAGCAGCCGCTCGGCGGTGACGAACTTGTCGCTCGCCTTGTCGGCAAGTTTCTCGACGGCGTCGAACACGCGTGCGAGTTCCGACGAGACGTAAACCTGTCCCGAGCCGCCGGTGACCTTTGGCTTCTTGGCAAGGTTCGCCTCGACCGCGCGCAATGCGGCGCGCGAATCCCCGCTCGCCTTCTGGATCAGTCCGCTGGCTAGACCCTCCGGGTCATCGAGCAGAATTTTCAGAAGATGTTCGGGGGTGACCTGTTGATTGTTTTCGCGGAGTGCCAGCGATTGAGCCGATTGGATAAAGCCCTTGGCGCGGTCCGTGTAGCGTTCGAAGTTCATGTCGCGTCCTCCAGCACATTCCTCACCGTCCTTAAGGCCCGGAAAGAATGCCATGCGAATTGATTTTTATCATCCAAGCGCGGCCAAAGACCCGATGGCCGGCATCCCCGCGCACCCGTACGATGCTTCGGATATAGGATCGGGCGCCGCCCGAAAAAGAGGCATCGCCGACAAAATCTGAGGGATACGCGCGACATGGCCACTTCCGGGACCGCTACGATCGAAGCCCTTTACCGCTATCCGGTTAAAGGTTTGACGCCGGAACCGCTCGAAAGCGTGGAATTGCGCCCGATGCAGACCCTGCCCTTCGACCGGGCCTACGCCATCGAGAACGGTCCCGGCCCCTTCGACCCGGCAAACCCCCAGCACCTGCAGAAAATTCACTTCGTCATGCTGATGCGGAACGAGGAGCTGGCGACCGTCCGTTCCTTATTCGACGACAGCACCGAGACCCTCGTCATCTCGAAGGGCGGCGCCGAGATCGCCCGTGGGGACCTGCGAACCGAAGCGGGCCGCACCGCTATCGAAGACGCCATCGCCCGCATCGTAACCTCGGGTTTACGTGGACGTCCCCGCGTCGTTGTCAGCCCAGGACACAGCTTTTCCGACGTCGCACCCAAATGCGTCCACCTCGTCAACCGCCAGAGTTTAACCGCACTCGAAGGCATGCTCGGCGCGCCCGTCGATGCCCGGCGCTTCCGCCCGAACCTCGTGCTCGACGGCTTGGAACCCTGGCAGGAACTGGACCTCGTCGGCAAAAAGTTGCGGACCGGCGGCATCACCCTCGAAGTCTTCAAGCGCACCGAGCGCTGCGCGGCGACCAACGTCGACCCAGAGACGGGCGAACGTGACATGAAGATCCCGTCGTTCCTGTCTAAGACCCTGGGGCACACGGATTTCGGCGTCTACGCCCGCATCGTCGACGGCGGCCGGCTCCACGTCGGCGACACCCTCGAAGTCACCGATTGAGCGAAAGACGGACCCACCGTAAGCTGCTCTCCGGCGCATGGCAGGGATCGAACGATGGCGCGTTACGTCCGCTTCGCAGGCTTGGCGTCCATCGTGATCGTCGAAGACGACGATGAGATCGACGCGCTTCTCGATCATCCCGAGCTCGATCGTACCTATCGCCCCGCCGGCCCGCCGCTCAATCGCCTGCTGCTCTCGACGTTGCGCCATGCTCTATTTCGAGACGGGCAAGCCCTGCTATCGTTCCGGCCGCGCGGCGATGGCGAACGGGCAGCAGCACAAGCTGCCGCTGCAAAGCGCCTGGATGCGCTTGCCCAGCAGGCGCCTTGGTCCAACGACGCGCTTGCCACCATGGCGGCCTATGTCGCGAACGGTACGAACCGCGACGCCGCCCTCGCCGCCTTGACCTACGCGACGGCCTATCCCTTCCTTGCGGCCGATGGCAGGGAAACGCCCATCCCGTTCGAGGCGGCAAAGTTTGGCGACTTGTTCGAGCAATACCAACGACTGAAGTTCGCCCGCCAGAGTTGGAAAGGACTGCTAAGTCGCCTCCTCGGTGTTGACCGCCGTGCTGAGCAAGAAATTCTGAGGATGACAGGCGGTGACGATTACGGCCTGCATGCCGTCGGCATCACCCTCGCCAATTCCGAAATCATTCTCGAAAATCTTCGTGCGTCCTTCGCTGTGCGCCTAACCAGAACGGCGACCGGAGCGCCCTTCGATTGGAGGAAGGTGCGCACCGCGCCAGCGATGCTCACGCGGCAAAACAAAACGCCGCTGAGATTTGCAGGCATTTCAGAAGAAGTTCCGGCGAACGCCCTCGTTCTGCTGAAAACGCGCCAGGCGCTGCGGCCGGACAGTCCCGCTGGATTTGAGTTCGCAAGCAAGCATTGGTCCTACTGCCCCGCGAGCCGCTACATGATCGCGATCTTCGAACGCGTTCACGTGCTGGCACAGCGCGCAAGCACGGCTGCCTGAGAGCGATTGCAAGCGAATTGCGCGAATGTCGAAGAAGAGCCCGCCCGGCGCAGGCCGCGTGGGAACAGGCTCGTCCCCGGCGGCCGGCTCTCGGAACGAGAGTCGCCGGGGACCAAATTAAAAGCCTCGCGCGAGCGGCCGGCTCCACGCAGGGGAGTCGCTCGCGCCAACAAAAAAGAGCCGTTCCTGGCGGCCGGCTCCGCGAAGCGGTGTCGCCAGGGACAAACAAAAAAGAGCCCCGAAATCGAGGCTCTTTTCTAATTCGCTTTATTCGCTGTCTTCGTTTGCGGCTGGCGGCACGGCCGGAGCTTCGGCCGGCTCTTCGCGACGCGGCCGGCGAACCGGGCGGCGCAGGAAGGCGGGCTGCTCCTGCTGGTCGATCGAAGCCGCAGCTTGCGGCGCTGAACGTTCCGGACGCTCGGAACGCTCAGGGCGTTCAGACCGCTCTGACCGCTCGGGACGTTCACGTTCGGCAGCCGGAGCCGGTGCCGGAGAAGACGTCGCGACCGACGGCTGGAAACTTCCGCCGTTCGCGGGCTCGCGCTCGGCGCCGTTCGGAGCCCCACTCGGGGCCTGATAGCGCTCGCGACGGCGGAAACCGCCTTCACCCTGATGCGAGTCTCCGTTGCCGTTGTGCTGTGGGCGCCGATCCTCACGGAAGCGACCCTCGCCGCCTTGGCCGTTGCGCTGCTCGTACCGGTCACCGCGGTCGCCCCGGAAATCCTGCCGATCGCCGCGATCACCACGATCATGGCGATTGTTGTTGAACCGCTCGTGGCGCGGCTGGCGATTGTCGTAACGGTTTTGATTATCGAAATTGCGCTGCTGCTGCGGGAAAGGCGGCTGCACGTCCGGCTGGTTACCCTGACCGGCGATAGCCTGCTGTTGGCCCCCGCCGAACTCGTCACCATCCTCATCGCCGAACTCGTCGCTGTCGGCGCCTTCAGGCCCGGCAAGCGAATGCGTCCGCGCGGCGCCGTTCCCCATCGGGTCCACGCCGCCCTGCTGCGCCATCTGCTCGCGATAGCCCAGGATGATGCGATTATAATGCTCGGCGTGCTGGAGATAGTTCTCAGCGAGCACCGGATCGCCCGACGACAGCGCATCGCGCGCCAGGCTGATGTACTTCTCGGCGATATGCGAGGGCGTACCGCGAATCTTCACGTCGGGCCCCGAACTCTCGAAGCTGCGCATCAGAGGATTTTGCGATTTGCGGTTATTATTATTGTTGTTGTTTCGTCCGCGACCGCGACGGTTCTGTTGACCTTGCCTCATGGGCTCCCGTTCATGCTTGTTGGTATTGCCATCTGCGCACGCCAATTTCCCGGGGCGACGCCCTGGATCCTTCGATCCAATTCAAAAAAGCTGTCTCTTAACGTCACCACAGTCCTATGGATCGTGCCCCATGGATCCGATCAAGACGGATCACACCAAGGATCGCAGCCCAAGCTCTCGCCCCCACGGCCTCGGGCAAAATCGCAGTCATCCCAATCATCACGCCAGCAAAGATACTAGAGCCGCCTCAAAGGAGCTTGCCCAGCACATATGCCGAGAAGGATAAGCCCGACACTCGCCAATCAACGGACAGAGGGGTCCGCGAAAGTTTGTGCTGATGATCTGAGATGGGAAGGCCGGCTCGGTAACCGCTCTAGCGGTATATTGGCCAGGCACATCCGATCAAACTCTTCGGCCCGGATATTACCCCGGAAACGTAATTCCGCAAATAGAAATGATCGCTTGGGTTAGAGATGTATCTCCAGCGCAACAGCGCGCGTATGGCCACCCAAATCCTGACGTCGCCCAATGGGTTGCGCCCCGGATTTTGAGAAAATGTCTTCAACCGCTTCGGCCTGTGTCGCGCCGATTTCCAGAACCACCAGGCAAGACGCCTGCAATTCCATGATATTTCGGGCGATATCACGGTAAACGCGAAGCCCGTCGTCGCCGCCATCGAGAGCCAGCACCGGATCGAAGTCCTTCACGTCCGGCTCGAGACCAGCGATCTCTTCCGTGGATATATAGGGTGGATTCGAAATCACAAGGTCGAACGGCCCCGGACAACCGTCGAGACCAGTTGTCGCAACAAACTGAATTCGATCCACAACCCCGTGGGCTTCCGCATTCCGGCGCGCGACGGCCAGAGCCGCCGGGCTGATATCCGTTGCCAACCCGCGCGCATTCGGCAGCTCGGCCAGCAGCGTGACGATCAGAATGCCAGAGCCCGTCCCGATGTCTGCGATCGACAGCGGCGCTTCCGCCAACCCGCGGCCCTTGACCAGATCGAGCGCCAGCTCGACGACGACTTCGGTATCGGGACGCGGATCGAGAACGTCCGGCGTCACAATGAAATCCCGCCCGTAAAAACCTCGGCGTCCGAGAATGCGCGAGACGGGTTCGTGCGCTGCCCGCCGGGCTGCTGCATCCCTGAGGAGGCCAGCGGCGTCCCCAAGTGGGCGCCCCGATCCCGTCAGCAATTGAGCGCCATCGAGCCCGAGCAGCCCTTGCATCAGAAAGCGCGCATCCCGCTGCGGCGTATCGAGCCCGGCCTCGATCAGCGTTCGCGTCAGCAGGCTCAACGCCTCGGCGAGACTCATCTCTGGCCGGAAGCCGGACGCCGCCCCGTTATCAGCGCGCGCAGCCGGCGTCGTCATGCTGCGCTCAATTCGGCGAGCATCGTCGCCTGATGATCGGTGATCAAAGCATCGATCAGCTCGTCGAGCCCGTTGCCCGTCATCACTTCATCGAGATTGTAGAGCGTCAGGTTGATCCGATGGTCGGTAACCCGCCCCTGCGGAAAGTTGTACGTCCGGATGCGCTGCGAGCGATCGCCCGATCCGACCTGTGATTTACGCGCGTCTGAGCGTTCGGTCGCCGCGCGCTCGCGTTCCATCTCGTAAATGCGCGATTTCAGAACCGCCATCGCAAGACGCCGGTTTTGATGCTGCGATTTTTCTGCGGAAACAACGACGATTCCGGTCGGAATATGCGTCATGCGCACGGCGCTGTCCGTTTTGTTGACGTGCTGGCCACCGGCGCCGCCAGCACGCATCGTATCGATACGGATGTCTTCGGGTCGGATGTCGACGTCGAGTTCCTCGGCCTCCGGCAGCACCGCAACGGTCGCGGCCGAGGTGTGAATGCGCCCACTCGCCTCTGTCGCCGGAACGCGCTGCACACGATGCACACCGGACTCGAACTTCAATCGCGCGAAAACGCCCGAGCCCGTGATCGACGCGATGATTTCCTTGTAGCCGCCAAGATCGTTTTCGGACGCCGAGATGATCTCGGTCTTCCAGCCGTGCAGATCGGCATAGCGCGTGTACATGCGGAAAAGATCGGCCGCGAACAACGCCGCCTCATCACCACCCGTTCCGGCGCGGACTTCCAGGATGGCGCTCTTTTCGTCGGCCGCGTCCTTCGGCAGCAGCGCGATGCGCAGCTGTTGCTCCAGCTCCGTGATCCGCTCGGCAAGCGACGCCCGCTCCGCATAGGCGAGATCGACCATTTCCTTGTCGGCCGACGGATCATTGATCATCTGTTCGAGATCCGCGCTCTCGGCCTCGGCTTTACGCAACGCATCGATTTGAGCGACGACCGGTCCGAGTTCGGAAAACTCCTTCGAGAGCTTCACAAATTCCGCCTGCGGAACCCCGTGGTTCATCAGGTCCTGGATGGCCATATAGCGTTCGGATAGACGGTCGAGTTTATCGCGCGGCAGAGCTGACATTGAGTCCGATGTTTTTATGAATAGCGAGCCGCGAAAAAAGCGGCCGAAAGAGGTGGCGACGGCGATTGAGCCCATCGCCACGCCTCAGGCACGGGTATCTACTACGAACCGCTGCCGATCTGCAATTTATCCGCCCGGCGCGTTTCCGGATCGTCAACTTCGATATAGCGCATGCCGTCCCGGATCGGGCCGTAGTGCTCCTGCATGTAGCCGCTGACCCACTGCACGGCCACCGAAAACGGCTGCGAGATCGTAGCAAATATCGACGAATGCATCATAAGCAGCAGCAGAGCGAGCGGCAGCGAAAGGGCATAAACGGCCCGCTGCGGACGTTCCCGAACCCGGTGCAGCGCTTCCTGCGGCAGACGCCGCGCCCCGCTCGCGATGACCGATCCGGCCCGTAACAGGTTCCGGCTCGAAACTGCGAGCCCTGACCGGGCGATATCCGGCTCCTGATCGGAAACGTGCACCGGCTGCTGTGGCCTTGGCCGAGGTGGGAAGCCACCATGGCCCTGGAACATCAAGCCCTGCTGAGGGATCGAGCTTTGCTGCGGCATTGCCCCCTGTAGCGGCGAATACCCTTGCGGCGGGTCGTAAGGCTCGTGCCGACCGTGATCGTACGGCTGCTGAGGAGCCGCATATGCCTGCGGCTGAACCGCCGGCTGTTGAAAAAACGGCTGCTGCTGAAAATACGACGTCGGCTCGCGGAAATGCACATCTGGCGTGGGCGCCGGAAGCTGATTTGCGGTCGGCGCCGCGCGGACGGAAAGCTGCGTGAACAGCGTCCCGATGGCATTCAGAACCGGCCGTCCATTGACGCCCGCCATCGACGTATAAGTCATGATGATGGCCGACGTTTCCTGCCACTGCGGCAGGTACTCGACCTGCCCCGTCTCCAGCGCTTCGACAACTTCCGGTCGAACCGCGAGATAATGAGCTGCCTGCGGCACCGTCAGCCGCAGCGCCTGCCGCAAATCGATAAAAAATCGCGCAATTAGCGCTCGGCTTTCCGCCTGAGCCTGCACCGACGCCGTTGGCACTGGTGCTTCGAAACGGCTATGCCCCTGCCGCTCGTACTCATGACTTCCAACCGAAACGTTCCGCCCAACGCTTCGACGCATACCCTCTACCCGGCAAAACGCGCCGGTCCCCGATGTTAAGGATATTGTCGGCTAAAAATCCTTATTTGTCAAAGCCTCCGTGCGTCGTTGGGGAGGAGCTGTTAACCGTCGAGCGCGACGTGTTCCGTTTCTGCGAACTGCTGCAAGGACATGCGCACGTCCTTCGCACCCTCTTTCAAAAGATCGTCGAGGAAAGCGGTCACCTTCGCGGCGTCGAGCGACAGCACCATGGACTTGATAGGGCCGATGGAGGCCGGCGCCATCGACAGCGACCGGAAGCCGAGACCAATCAGCGTCAGGGCTTCGAGCGGGCTGCCTGCCATCTCGCCGCATAGTGTCACCGGCACGTTGTGCGCGCTGGCAGCCGTCATGAGCGACTTCAGCGCCCGGAGCGGTGCTGGCGCCAGCACATCGAAGCGGCTCGCCACCCGCGCATTGGTGCGGTCTGCGGCAAACAGGAACTGCATCAGATCGTTCGAGCCGACCGACACGAAATCGACCCGCGACAGAAACGCATCGAGCTCGAACAGAAGTGCAGGCACTTCGAACATCGCCCCGACGAGAATGATCTGCGGCAGGGGATGGCCGTGCTCCGTCAGAAATGCCTTCTCGCGCTCGATCAGCGCACGGATGGCCCCCAGCTCATACGTCGCCGAAACCATCGGGATCATCACCCGCAGCTCACGCCCTGCCGCCGCCTTGAGCAAGGCCCGCACCTGTAGCCGGAACAATTCCGGCCGGTCGAGCGCCATGCGGATCGCCCGCCACCCCATCGACGGGTTTTCTTCCTTCGGCTGACGAAGGTAGGGAAGCACCTTGTCGCCGCCGATATCGAGCGTGCGAAACACGACGGGCTTGCCGCGGGCTTCGTCCATCACCGCCTTGTAGAGCTGCGTCTGCCGGTCGAGGCGTGGGAACGACTCCGACAGCATGAACTGCAATTCGGTGCGATAGAGCCCGATGCCGTCCGCACCGGCTTCGTCTAGATGCGGCAGATCGACGAGCAGACCCGCATTCATCATCAGCGCAATCGGCACGCCATCCTTGGTGATCGCCGGGCGATCGCGCAGCGACTGATAGCGCTTCTGCCGGCGCGCGCGAAACCGCACTTTGTCAGAATAAGCCGAGATCACTTCGGCCGTCGGCCGCAGATGCACTTCACCCGCAACAGCATCGACGATCGCCGCATCGCCCGCAGAGACGCGATCGACGATTCCCGCGGCCTGCCCGATTGCGGCGATGCCGAGCGCCTTCGCTACAACCGCAACGTGGCTTTGGCTCGACCCGTCTTCGACGACGAGCCCTCTGAGCCTGCTGCGATCGTAATCGAGTAGTTCTGCCGGTCCCATCGTTCGCGCAACAAGGATCGTATCGGGCGGGAGGCCGCCGTCATCTTCCGAACTCTTGAGCCGCCCCGCGAGCACGCGCAGTAGCCGGTCGGAAAGATCATCGAGATCACGCTGGCGCTCGCGCCAATAGGTGTCGTGCTGGCGCAGCATGCGCGTGCGCATCGCATTCTGAACTCGTTCGACGGCCGCCTCAGCCGTCAGCCCGCCTTCGACGGCTTCGCGCAGTCGCCGGTGCCAGCCCTTGTCATGCGCGAACATGCGATAGGCTTCGAGCACATCGCGATGCTCGCCGATGTTCGACAAATGCTCATGATCAAACATCTCATCGATGTTCAACTGCAGCTTTTCGAGCGCGAGCGACAGCCGCTCCAATTCGAGCGCCGGATTTTCCGCCATCAACTGCGTCACGACGATGCGCGGCTCGTGCAGCACCACATGCCCGAGCGCGATACCGTCCGAGATGGGTTCGCCCTCGATGACGAGCGGTTGCGAGCGCGAGGCTTCGATGGCCGCGACTGTCCCCGCCACGGCGCCAGAGACGAGATTTTCCGCGATCACCATCGCGGTCGCCTGCATCACCTCAACATCTTCGTCGGAATATTCGCGCGGCGTCCGGTTCTGGATGACGAGCACGCCAAGCACCTGCCCCGACCGCGCGATCGGCACGGCGAGCAGAGAATGATAAATTTCTTCACCTGTTTCCGGCCGGTAGGAGAACGCCGGATGGCTCGACGCTTCCGGTTCGTTGACGGTCACGCCAAGCTCGGCAGCGCGTCCCACGAGACCCTCGCCGCGCTTCAGTCGCGTCGTATGCACCGCACTCGGATTGAGGCCTTCGGTCGCGAAAAGTTCGAGTGAGCCATCTTGCCGCTTCAGATAGATCGAGCAAACCTCGGCGACCATGACGCCGGAAATCTGCCGCACGATACGATCGAGCTTTTCCTGGCCCTCGCCGCCATCGGACATGATCTCGCGCAGATGGCGCATGATGACCCGAAGCGAGGTCTCGCTTGGTAAAGGTCTCGGATCGTCGCGCCGCACCATCTTGCCTTGCCCATTCGTCTCGCCGGCAAAACTACTCCGGCAAATGCACCTTAGTCACAAAGAGACGGGGCTGGTAAGAGCGCCCGGCCTCTAGTCGTTGTCGAGCCCGTAGGCCGAGTGCAACGCACGAACCGCGAGTTCGGCGTAGGCTGCATCGATCAGAACACTGACCTTGATCTCAGACGTCGAGATCGCGTGAATGTTGATGCCCTTTTCCGAGAGCGTCTTGAACATCTGCGCTGCAACGCCCGCATGGCTGCGCATGCCGACGCCGATGACCGAAATCTTTACGACGTCTGCCGAGCTTTTGACGTCGACGTGGCCGATGTCGGTCTTCGCCTGTTTCAAGACTTCAAGCGTGCGCGGCAGCTCGGCCGCCTGCACGGTAAACGTCATATCCGTATGCTTGCCGTCCGGCGTGATGTTCTGCACGATCATATCGACGTTGATATTCGCATCTGCGAGCGGTCCGAAGATGCGCGCGGCGATGCCCGGTTTGTCGTCGACATTCAGAAGCGTAACTTTCGCTTCGTCTTTCGCATAGGCGATGCCGCTTACGACCTGCTGTTCCACGATCTCATCCTCGTCGCATACGATGGTGCCGATATTCTCGATATTATCGGCTCTGAAGGGTTGCATGGCGTCCGGCGCTACGAAGCTCGACAGTACCCGAGTCTTGACCTTGTAGACCATTGCCAGCTCGACAGACCGCGTCTGCAGGACCTTCGAGCCGAGCGACGCCATTTCGAGCATCTCTTCGTAGGAAATTTTCGCAAGCCGTTTCGCTTTGGAAACGATGCGCGGGTCCGTTGTGTAAACGCCGTCAACGTCGGTGTAGATATCGCAAACGTCGGCTTCGAGCGCGACGGCGATCGCGACCGCACTCGTGTCCGAGCCGCCCCGGCCGAGCGTTGCGATCCTGTTCTCGGTGGGCTCGATGCCCTGAAAGCCGGTGACGACGGCAATCTCGCCGCCTTCGATCCGCGATTTGATCTCGGCGCCTGGGATATCGAGAATTCGCGCCGCACCATGCGCCGTATCGGTCTTCACCGGAACCTGCCAGCCGGTCCACGACCGCGCGTGCAGGCCCATCGCCTGCAACGTGATGGCGAGAAGCCCCGCCGTCACCTGCTCGCCGGTGGCGACGACGGCATCGTATTCCCGCGCATCGTAAAGCGGAGAGGCTTCCTTGACCCAGGCAACGAGCTGGTTCGTCACCCCGGCCATGGCTGAGACGACGACTGCGACCTTGTTGCCGGCGTCGACCTCGCGCTTCACGTGACGTGCGACGTTCTGGATGCGCTCGATGTTGGCGACCGACGTGCCGCCAAATTTCATGACTACGGTCGCCATTCTCGAAGCGCTTCCCTTGGCCTGTGCATGCCCGCACGGCCCCTGGCATGGGTCTGACGAGCATTAAGATTTGGATTGAGTCCGGCGCTTATTAGCGGCTCGCGAGCCCCCCGGCAACAACCGAAAATTGACCCATCCGGGACAATAGCTTGACAAGATGACCGCCGGGTTGACGTGTATGGCGGAAGACGGAGACGACAATGACCGCAACGCAGCAATCCGACGCCGGTAAACGCACCCTCGATACCGAAGAGGTCGAGCGCTTTTCCCGCATGGCCACCGAATGGTGGGACCCACGTGGAAAATTCCGCCCTTTGCACCAGATCGGGCCGCCGCGGCTGTCATTCATCCGCGATAGCGCCGTCGAACGCTTCGGCCGCGATCCCAAGGCCCTCCGGCCCCTCACCGGCTTGACGGCCGTCGATATCGGCTGCGGCGGTGGCCTCGTCGCGGAACCTTTGGCACGCATGGGCGCAACCGTCACTGCCATCGACCCGTCGGAAAAGAACATCGCCATCGCGAAATCGCACGCCGAAGGTCAGGGCATCGCCATCGACTATCGTGCCGTGCGCGTCGAAGACCTCGTCGCCGAAGGCCGCACGTTCGATATCGTCACCTGCCTCGAAGTTGTAGAGCACGTCCCAGACCCGGCGAAATTCATCGGCGAATGCGTGAGCCTCGTCGCGCCCGGCGGCCTCGGCGTGTTCTCGACGATGAACCGCACCTTCAAGGCCTGGGCGCTCGCCATCGTCGGCGCCGAGTATGTGCTCGGCTGGCTACCGCGCGGAACGCACCAGTGGGACCGCTTTATCACCCCGGCCGAGCTGGCCGGTTACGTCAAAGCCGCGGGGCTCGACGATGTCCGGTTCGAAGGCATCACGTATAATCCGCTGCAGGATTCCTGGTCGCGCAATCCGAATACGGACGTGAACTATCTGATGTCGGCACGGAAACCGAAACCATCGTGACGGCGCTCGCCCACTCGGCGACGCATTGAGAGGGGGAAGGTGCGATGTTTCCAATCGGGGACGATGATTCGCAGGTCCGCATTTCGCCCATCGTTACGACGGCGCTTATCGTCGTCAACGTGCTTTTCTTCCTGATCGAGCTGAACGGCGGCAACGAGTTCATTCAGCGCTGGTCGTTCATCCCGAGTCGCTTCGCCGAAGATCCCGCGTCGAACTGGCCGACCATCTTCACCGCCATGTTCATGCACGGCGGCTGGATGCACCTGTTCGGCAACATGCTCTATCTCTACATCTTCGGCGACAACGTCGAAGAAAACTTCGGACATGTGAAGTATCTGGCGTTCTACCTGATCGCCGGTATCGCAGCGACATTCGCTCAGTTCTATTTCAATCCGCACTCGAACATTCCCAACGTCGGCGCTTCGGGCGCGATCGCCGGTGTGCTCGGTGCTTACCTGCTTCTATTCCCGCAGGCTCGCGTCGATGTGCTTGTCGCGCGGGCCGTCATGTCGATGCCGGCGCTGATCGTGATCGGCTTCTGGTTCGTGCTTCAGCTCTTCAGCGGCGTCGGCTCCATTGCCCATACCGATGAAACTGCCGACGCCGGCGGCGTCGCTTACATGGCGCATGTCGGCGGCTTCGTTGCCGGTCTCGCGATTGCGCTGCTCTTCAGAGGCCGCGGCGGCCCGCCAAGAACCGCCTGAGCACCACCCCTGAAAAAAGCGAAAAAGGGCCGGAACAGAGTTCCGACCCTTCTAAAACTGCACCCAAAAGCGAGCTGTTAGATGTTCCGCGCCATCCGCTGACGCATCGGGCGTAGAACGGCAAGCGCGAGAATCGCCGCGAGAATGTTCATGCCGGCCGCCGTATAGAACACGGCATGCCAGTTGCCCGTCGCCTGTGTCAGCAGACTGGAAAACGGCACGAGCAGCGACGCGGTGCCCTTGGCAGTATAGAGCAGGCCCGCATTCGTCGTTGCGAACTTCGAGCCGAAGGTGTCGCCGCACGTTGCCGGGAAAAGGCTGTAGATCTCACCCCACGCAAAGAACACCAGCCCCGTCAGCACCACGAACAGGATCGGATCGTGCCCCATGCGCGCCAGCGCCAGCAGGCCGACGCCCTCAATGCCGAACGCGATGAACATTGTCGTTTCGCGGCCGATTTTGTCCGACACCCAGCCGAAGAACGGACGCGTGACGCCGTTGAGAATGCGGTCGAGCGACAGCGCGAACGTGAGCGCCGGAAGCGTAATGCCGACGAGGGACACCGGAACATCTGCAACCTTGAAGTCCTTCGCGATGGGCGCGAGCTGCGCCGTCGCCATCAGGCCGCCCGCCGCCATCATCACAAACATCAAATACATGATCCAGAAGACCGGTGTCTTCAGCATCTCAGTCGGTGCGAACGACCGCTTGGCCGAAAGCAGCTCGACGCGCGCACCGAACTGATCCTTCGACGGCGACCGCAATAGGAACGACACAAGAATGATGACGATGCCCTGCAGCAGACCGAAATAAAGAAACGCCGCTTCGTATCCCTGCGATGCGATCACGATCGAGATTGGAATAATCGTCAGTGCCGAGCCCATGCCGAAGCCGGCTGCCGTCACACCGGCCGCCAAACCGCGACGATCCGGAAACCATTTGAGCGCATTGCCGACGCACGTGCCGTAAACACACCCTGCGCCGATACCGCCGATGGCCTGCGCGACATAGAGCATCGCCAGCGAGTCCGCCTGCGAGTTCAAAAGCCACGATAGGCCGATCATGATGCCGCCGACCAGGACGAGCGGCCGCGGCCCGAGGCGATCTTCAAGATAGCCTTCGAAGGGAATGAGCCACGTCTCGGTCAGAATGAAGATGGTGAACGCCCACTGGATCGCCGCCATCTCCCAGCCGAACTTGGCGTGAAGCGGATTGACGAAGAGCGTCCAACCATATTGCAGGTTGGCGATCATCGTCATGCACAGCACCCCCAGCGCGAGCTGCGCCCACCGTCCGGTGGTTGACGTCGCAATGCCAGAAGCCGGAGCGCGCGACTCCGTTTGAATAGTCATCCTTGGCAGTCCCCTCGGGCTTGTAATTCTTTTTCATTTCGCACTAAAAGCGCCCAACCATAAAACGTGAAAAATCACGTTCGACAAGTGCAGCATTAAAGCTAAGCGCCAACAAAGTTTTTTGCTGCACCGCCACACAGAAATCGAGGGACGAAGTTCGATGAAAATTTGCGTCGTCGGCGCAGGCGGAATCGGTGGCCTGCTCGCCGCGCGGCTTGCGCAATCGGGCGAAGATGTAACCGTGATCGCCCGCGGCCCGCACCTTGCGGCGATCCGCGCCAATGGCCTCAAACTGATCGAAGAGGACGGTAGCGAGAGCGTTTCTCGCATTGCCGCAACAGATAAGATCGCCGACGTTTCCGAACAGGATCTCGTTATCCTCGGAATGAAGGCACATCAGGTCGCAGCCGTCGTGCGCGATCTTCCCGCGATGTATGGTCGCGACACGGCCGTGCTCACCGCCCAGAACGGCATTCCGTGGTGGTACTTCATGCGCGTCAGCGGGCCGCACGAAAACCATCGCTTGGAAAGCGTCGATCCCGGTGGCGTGGTCGCAGATAATCTGCCTGCTGAGCGTGTTCTTGGCAGTGTGGTGTATCCCGCGGCCGAAATCGCCGAGCCGGGGGTAATTAAGCATATCGAAGGCAACCGGTTCTCGATTGCCGAAATCGATAATTCGAAAACCGAGCGCGTCACCCGCGTTTCGGAGGCGTTGCAGAAAGCCGGTTTCAAAGCCCCGGTCGTCTCCGACATTCGCGCCGAGATCTGGACGAAACTCTGGGGCAATCTGAGCTTCAATCCAATCAGCGCACTGACGCATGCGACGCTGGAAGATATCTGCAAATATCAGCCGACCCGCGATGCCGCTGCCCGCATGATGAGGGAAGCCCAGGCCGTCGGCGAAGCACTCGGCATTCGCTTCCGCATCCCGCTCGAAAAGCGCATTGCAGGCGCCGAAGCCGTCGGGCCACACAAGACGTCGATGCTGCAGGACATCGAAGCCGGTCGCGGCATCGAAGCCGACGCACTGATCGGCTCGGTGATAGAGCTCGGTCAGGTCGCAAACGTTCCGACGCCACAGATCGAAACGATCTATGCCTGCGTGAAATTGCTTTCCGCGACCTTATCGCGCGAAGGCGGACGATTGAGAGTTGAAAAGGCCTGACAACGCCGCCGACGGCACAGGCACCGGAGATATGAGAACGACGATGGCAACACCCACGACACTGCATGAGCTTCTGAATGCCGGAGACGGCCGAGCGCCGGCCATCCGGGCGTCCGGCATCGAAGCGCTGACCTACGCCGGCTTTCGCGACCTTGTGACGCGAACCATCGACAGCCTGAATGCGCTTGGCATCGGCCGCGGCGACCGCGTTGCGATCGTGCTGCCGAACGGCCCCGAGATGGCGACATCCTTCGTTGCAACGGCATCGGCCGCGACGGCCGCGCCGCTCAATCCTTCCTACCGCCACGACGAGTTCGACTTCTACATGTCGGACATCAACACCAAGGCGCTCATCGTCGAGGATGGCAGCACTTCACCCGCAGTCGCCGTTGCGAAAGAGCGCGGCATCATGCTCATCACGCTGAAGCCCGATCCTGCGAGCGGCGCCGGCGCATTCACGCTGTCGGCTGAAACGCCTGCCGAGAAACCAGCTCAGACTGGCCCGGCGCAGAGCGACGACACCGCATTGATCTTGCATACGTCGGGCACGACGTCGCGTCCGAAGATCGTGCCTCTCAGCCATAAGAACGTTGCGGCCTCCGCTGGCAATATCGCCACCGCATTGCAGCTTTCGGCCGGCGACCGCGCCTTGAACATCATGCCGCTGTTTCACATCCACGGTCTGATCGCGGGCGTGCTGGCCCCGCTGTCTCGCGGCGGCTCGATCTTCTGCACGCCGGGCTTCAATGCGCTGAAGTTCTTCCACGCCATGGAAGAGGCGGCGCCGACCTGGTATACTGGCGTCCCGACCATGCATCAGGCAATCCTCTCGCGCGCCAGCCACAACGCCGAGACGATCGCGCGCCACAAGCTGCGCTTCATCCGCTCCTCGTCATCGTCGCTCCCGCCGCAGGTCCTGAGCGAACTCGAAGCGACCTTCGGTGCCCCCGTCGTCGAAGCCTACGGCATGACGGAAGCCTCGCATCAGATGGCGTCGAACCCCATCGGTGGCGTCCGCAAGCCCGGCACGGTCGGCCTGGCCGCCGGACCCGAGGTCGCCATCATGGATACCGAAGGCAATCTCTTGCAGCCCGGCGAAGTCGGCGAAATCGTCATTCGCGGCGACAACGTTACGAGCGGTTACGAGAACAACGCCAAGGCCAACGGCGAAGCCTTCACCAACGGCTGGTTCCGCACCGGCGACCAGGGCACCATCGACGCCGACGGCTACATCACGATAACCGGCCGTCTGAAGGAGATCATCAATCGCGGCGGTGAGAAGGTTTCCCCGCGCGAAGTCGATGAAGTCCTGATGGATCATCCCGCCGTATTGCAGGTCGTGACGTTTGCCGTGCCGCACGACAAGCTCGGCGAAGATGTCGCCGCCGCCGTTGTGCTGCGCGAAGGCCAGGAAGCGACCGAGCGCGAGCTTCGCGACTTCGCGAACGAGCACCTCGCCCATTACAAGGTGCCCCGCAAGATCCTGCTGCTGCCGGAGATCCCCAAGGGCGCGACAGGCAAGCTACAGCGTATCGGCCTGGCCCAGAAGCTTGGCCTCGCCTGACGCGCTAGGGCGATGAAGACAAAGAAAAGCGCCCGGTATCACTGGGCGCTTTTTTATTGTCCGAAGCTGAAGCGGCTGGCGTTAGCGATCGCCCGACTCGAGCTGGCGGCTCATCGCGAGCGCCATCAGCGTGCAGACCGCACCGGAGAGCAGATAGCCGCCCGCCGCCATCAGGCCGAAGTGACTCGACAGCCAGAGCGCAACGAACGGCGCGAACCCGGCGCCGACCAGCCACGCCAAGTCGGTCGTCAACGCCGAGCCGGTATAGCGGTAGATCTTGGCGAAGTTCGAGGCGACGGCGCCCGACGCCTGTCCGAACGACAGACCGAGCAGCGTGAAGCCCAGCACCATGAACACGATCTCACCGACGTCACCGCCGTTGAGGAGCTGCGGAGCGAAACCGCTGAACACCGCGATTACCGCCGCCGTGGCCGAGAGCAGGTTACGACGGCCGACTCGGTCCGCAACGAACCCCGACGCCACGATCGCGAATAGACCGACGATGGCGCCGATGATCTCGATGACGAGGAAGCGCGACGGGCTCTGGGTCGTAAAGAGGAATACCCACGACAGCGGGAACACCGTCACCATGTGAAACAGCGCGAAGCTCGCCAGCGGTGCAAAGGCGCCGATGATAACATGGCGGCCTTCCTTTTGCAGCGTCTCGCCGATCGGCATCGGCTCAAGCTCTTGCTGCTCGAAGTGCTCGATGTATTCCGGTGTATCGACCATGCGCAGACGCGCGAACAGCGCCACGACGTTGATCGCGAAGGCAACGAAGAACGGGTAGCGCCAGCCCCAATCCAGGAAATCTTCGCTCGACAGGTTGGCTGCGAAATAAGCGAACAGCGCGGCCGCGACCATCAGGCCGAGCGGCGCGCCAAGCTGCGGGATCATGGCGTACCAGCCGCGACGATTCTCCGGCGCGTTCATCGCCAGCAGCGACGGCAGACCGTCCCATTCGCCGCCAAGCGCCAGACCCTGGCCGATGCGGAAGATCGCCAGCAGAACGGCGGACGCCAGGCCGATCTGTTCGTAACCCGGCAAGAAGGCAATCGCGACCGTACAGGTTCCGAGCAGGAACAGCGTGAACGTCAGCTTCACCGCGCGCCCGTAATTGCGGTCGAGGGCCATGAACATGACCGTGCCGACCGGACGGGCAATGAACGCCAGCGCGAAGATCGCGAACGAATAGAGCGTCCCGGTCAGGGCATCGAGATGCGGAAAGACGAGCTTCGGAAAAACGATGACCGATGCGATGGCATAAACGAAAAAGTCGAAAAATTCCGAAGTCCGGCCAATGATGACGCCAATGGCGATTTCGCCCGGGCTGACATCGCCGTGCCCGCCATCCGCAGATGCTGTGTTCCGCTCGAACGTGGCTGTGGCTCCACTCATCGGCCGCTCATGCTCCTTGAACCATGCTCTGGCTCTGCGCGCAAAAATATTCGCGAGCCACTCAACGTAGCTTCTGTCCCGGGTTCCCGCCCGAGGGCATTAGGCAAATTGTCCAATGTGCCAATGACGCAGAAAACGGCTTTTCAAAGCTTTTGCCTTGATCCCCGGGGGTTTGCCAAGCCACTTCGGCGCCCGAGGATGCAATGACGTGTGTTTTAGAGGGGAGCGAAGGCCGGTCGAGCGCGCATCCCGGCCCGAGAGGCCGTCAGGATTGAACGCTCAAGACTGCGAACCGGATGCGGGCTTGGTCGCGCCAGTGCCGCGACCTGCGAACCAGCGATGGCGCGGATGCCGCAGCTTGTGAATCCAGAGGCGCAAGCGAGCCCCCAACGACGGTGTGATCTCGATCAGGACGCGACGGCGCTTGCTATAAGCATCTGCGAATGACATGACCCCTCCGAAAATTTCGGATTTGAGCATAGCCCTCGCGCCGTTAAACCGGGGTTCCCCAGATCGCCGGGATTTTATGCATTAGGTACACCGCGCACCGCCGATGTTGCATCAGCAGCCGTGAACAGAAGCCCGGAGTCCCCCACGCTCTATTTGTTCGTTTTGTTGTGCTTGGCTGCCGGCGGCTCCGGCGGAGGAAGCGCCTCGGATCCGCCCGTGCCGCCATCGCCACCATCTTCGTCCTTTAGATCGCGATGGTGCGCATTGCCCCGTTCGATCGGAACAACGGGGGCGGACTCATAGGCCTTCTCGGCCTTTTCCTGAATGCGAATGCTTTCCGGGACGGAATCGGCAAATGCGAGGCTCCCGATCGCCGGGATCGCCAATGCGCCGACCGTCATCAGCAGGGAACCGCGGCGAAGTTTGCGATAACGCTGCATCTTATGCTCCTTGGCCTTTTGCGGCCCCTTCCTGACCTGCGACGAAAATAAACATGTGACCCCAACTTTTCACCCAAATTCCCCAACGGATCGGTCACTTTCATACGTTATTTGGATGACGAACGAACCTGCGCCATTGATTTTGCGTAATTTACCGTTCGTCAACCAGCGAAGAGCGTTGTGCAACTATATCGCTGAAAAATCGGCTAAAGTTTCTTTCATTCTCGCCTTAAATCTATTTCGAATTTGATCCGCTCAATGGCAACTCCCGATCCTTCCGACAACCGCGGCCGGCCTCCAGCCAACTCACCCGTCATGCTGACGGTCCTGTGCGCTGTTCTGGTTGCAATAGCGACCTGGACGATCTTTTTGGTCCGCTGAGGGTTGTATCCAAAGAAGGCCGCAACGCACTTCGTGCTGGCGGGGCGGCTGCTTGCAGCCAGTCCCGGACGTCCTATGTTTTGCGTAGGCTATGTCTCAGGCGGGATAGACGCGGTCTCGTGGCTAAACGGTAGGAGCGTCACAATGAGAACAGGAATATTGGCTGCAGCCCTGGTTCTGGGAAGCGTCGTCCAGGCTCACGCGCAGCAAAGCGTCAGTCCGGCGCCGACGGGCGGAACTGAATCGATCATTCGAACCCCGTCGAGCAGCAATAATGGCAGCAGCTACGGGACATCCGGAAATGTCGGCGCGCCGACATCGATGTATCCGCCGCGACTGCAGAATTATAACAACCCCGCTGCGAGCTATGGCCGGTTCGGAAATCCCGTCACGGGCAATACCGGCATGCGAAGCAATCGCCGTTAGGCGAATTGCCAATTGGCACGCCCCGATTTCCGATTGGCACGATAAACGCGTCCGGCATACGCGGTTGGGCGTCTTGTCTACTTCGCAACACGCATCGGCTTTTCTAATTGACAGTCCATAGCGGACTGCTCGTCATCACTTATGGCGCTTGTCCTCCAGACATATGCGCCCGTCAGACCGTTGCTGAAGAACCCGTATTAAGTCAGCGTCGCATCCGTTCTTTCTATTCGGCGACGAATGGCTCAACATAGGCAAGGCGATCGGTTCGGCATCGCGTCGAATGCAGGGTCGTGTCACGACGAGATGCCGAGGCGCAAATGATAACGACCGTATCCGCATTGAGTGCGTTTGAGCTCGCTCGCATCCAGTTTGGGTTCACCGTCTCCTTCCACATCATCTTTCCCGCCATCACCATTGGCCTCGGAACCTATCTCGTCGTTCTTGAGGGGATGTGGCTGTTAACGAAGGATACGGCCTACCGCGATCTTTATCATTTCTGGTCGAAGGTCTTTGCGATCAACTTTGGCATGGGCGTCGTCTCGGGCCTCGTCATGGCCTACCAGTTCGGCACCAACTGGAGCGGCTTCACGGCCTTCGCTGGCGGCGTCACCGGCCCGCTTCTGACGTACGAAGTTCTGACGGCCTTTTTCCTCGAAGCCGGCTTTCTCGGCGTCATGCTGTTCGGCTGGAACAAGGTCGGTCCCGGCCTCCACTTCTTCGCGACGATCATGGTGTCGCTCGGAACGCTGCTCTCGGCCAATTGGATCTTAGCATCCAATAGCTGGATGCAGACGCCCGCGGGCTTCGAGGTCATCGACGGCCGCGTCGTTCCCGTTGATTGGCTGAAAGTCATTTTCAATCCGTCATTCCCTTATCGCCTCGCGCATATGGTCGTTGCATCCGAGCTTGCCGTTGGCTTGTTCGTCGGCGCTTCCGCCGCGTGGCACCTGCTTAAAGGCCGATCATCGCCTGCGATCCGCACCATGTTCTCGATGGCGATGTGGCTGATCCTGATCCTTGCGCCGATCCAGATTCTCGTCGGCGATCAGCACGGCCTGAACACGCTGAAATACCAGCCCGCCAAGATCGCAGCCATCGAAGGACACTGGCAAAACGAGCCGGGCCAGAGCGTCCCGCTCATCCTCTTTGGCTGGCCCGACATGAAGGCCGAGACGACGCGCTACGCGCTTGAAATCCCCGAACTCGGCTCGCTCGTGCTGACGCACAGTCTCACCGGCCACATTCCAGGCCTCAAGGAATTCCCGCCGCAAGACCGTCCGAACTCCACGATTATCTTCTGGACGTTCCGCATCATGGTCGGGCTCGGCCTGCTCATGGTGGCACTTGGCGTCTGGAGCCTGTGGCTGCGCTGGAAGGAGCGGCTCTATTCGTCAGACTACTTCCTCCGCTTCGCATTGCTGATGGGTCCGGCGGGGCTGATTGCCATTCTCGCCGGTTGGCTAACGACGGAGATCGGCCGCCAGCCCTGGGTCGTCTATGGGCAATTGCGGACCGCCGACGCCGTCTCGAACCATTCGGTCCTTGCGCTGTCGATCACGCTCTGCGCTTTCGTCGTTGTCTATTTCGCAGTGTTCGGCACAGGTGTCGGCTACATGCTGAAGGTCGTCGATCAAGGCCCCGACGAAAGCGGCGGACCGCAACCCGATGCGGACAAAGATCCGCACCTGCGTCCTGCGCGCCCGCTCTCTGCGGTCGAAGACAAAATCGACAATCCGGCCATTTGAGGAGACGCGAACCATGGACATCGGTATCGACCTCCCGCTTCTCTGGGCCGTGATCATCGGCTTCGGCCTGATGATGTACGTCATCATGGATGGCTTCGACCTCGGGATCGGCATTCTCTTTCCCTTCGTCAAAGACCGCACCGACCGCGATACGATGGTGAATACCGTCGCTCCGGTCTGGGACGGCAACGAGACGTGGCTGGTGCTTGGCGGCGCCGGTCTTCTTGCGGCCTTCCCGATCGCCTATTCCATCGTTCTCTCGGCCATGTATTTGCCGATCATCGCCATGCTGCTCGGATTGATCTTGCGCGGCGTCGCATTCGAATTCCGCTTCAAGGCCGACGATGCGCACAAGCCGATCTGGGATAAGGCGTTCGCCGGCGGATCGTACATCGCCACATTCTCGCAAGGCGTCGTGCTTGGATCGTTCATCAACGGCTTCCAGGTCGAAAATCACGTCTATTCGGGCGGTGCCTTCGACTGGCTGACGCCCTTCGCAATTTTTTCCGGACTGGGCTTGATCGTCGCCTACGCGCTGCTTGGCGCGACGTGGCTGATCCTGAAGACCGAGGGCGCTTTACTCGAACGCATGCGTGAACTCTCCAAGCCGATCGTCTTGGCCTTGCTTGCGACCATCGCCATCGTCAGCCTATGGACGCCACTGAGCCATCCTGAGATTGCCACGCGTTGGTTTTCCTTCCCCAACATCGTATTTTTCTCGCCGGTGCCGATTTTGGTTGTCGTCGCGGCAGTGGCGTTGCTGTGGGCCATCGCACGCGACACGCACGCAATGCCGTTCCTGCTCGCGTTGGGTCTCGTTTTTCTGGGCTACAGCGGGCTCGTCATCAGCCTGTGGCCGAACATCGTGCCGCCGTCGATCTCGATCTGGGACGCAGCCTCGCCGCCGCAAAGCTTAGGCTTCACACTCGTCGGCGCGTTGTTCACGATCCCGTTCATTCTCTTCTACACCGCCTGGGCCTACCACGTGTTCCGCGGCAAAGTGAAAGCGGGAGAGGGGTATCACTGATGCCGGGCAACGCCGAAACGAAGCCCCCATCCTGGGCGCGGCGCGTCGGCTGGCTCGTGCTGATTTGGACGTTGAGCGTGCTGGCGCTCGGCGCGGTCGCCGGCCTGATGCGCCTTCTGATGACGCAAGCTGGCCTCACCGTCTGAACCGACAAGCCAGCAAAACTTTAGTCTTCCGCAGACGGCTCGGTCGCCGGACGCGCCAGATAGGCGAAGTCGGTCGTAACCCGCTCGTAAATCCCGCGCTTGAACGGCACGATCAGTTCGGGAAGGGTTTCCATCGGCGCCCAGCGCCACATATCGAACTCGGCTTTGGTTTCCGCCTTCGCCGCAATGTCGATATCGCTGTCCTCACCGAGGAAGCGCATCGCAAACCATTTCTGCCGCTGGCCGCGATAACGGCCCTTCAGCGCCACGCCGAGAAGGTGAGGCGGCAGTTCATACGACAGCCATTCCGGGTGCTCGGCCAGCATCTCGACATGCGTCACGCCGGTTTCTTCGCGAAGCTCCCTCAACGCGGCGATGCGCGGCGCTTCGAACTTCTCGATTCCGCCCTGCGGCATCTGCCAGATATGCGCTTGGCCGTCGCTGGCCCACTTCGGACGCCGCCGGCCAACCCAAACGAGACCGTCGCGATTGATGAGCATGATGCCGACGCCGGTCCGGAAAGGCAGAGCATTCGGAGACAAGCTGGCTGGTGTCGGCAACACTGTCATTCCTGGTTGCAACCCTCGCATTTGTGAGTTGATTGATGGCGCATCCTGATTCTGCAGAAAAACGTAGCAGCCGTATGACATTAGACTGTCATATAAACAGGAAGCGAGGACAAGTCGCTTTTTTAATCAGAATCTGAAGCAAAAATGCAGCGTTAGGGCGACGCTAGCCGCGCGTCGGGCGCGCTAACGGCGCGAACTCCCTCAGAACCTCGCGGTAGACCGCGCGCTTGAATGGAACGATAAGGTCGAGAAGGTCATGCGCGCTAGCCCAACGCCATTCCACGAACTCAGGTTCCAGCCCTTCGCCGGGCGTGATGTTGATTTCGCTGTCCGTTCCCAGGAAGCGATAGGCAAACCATATCTGCTTCTGCCCGCGATAGCGACCGCCCCAGGCGACGCCGATCAATTCAGGCGGCAAGTCGTAAGTGACCCAGCGCGATAGCTCCCCGATCTGTTCGACGGAAACCATCGCCGTTTCCTCAAACAGTTCGCGCCTCGCTGCTTTGGCGGGCTCTTCGCCAGCATCGATGCCGCCCTGCGGCATCTGCCACCAGGTCCCGCGCCCTTCCGCATCACCCGGAATGTCGGCGCGGCGGCCTACCCAAACGAGCCCTTCGGCGTTGATGACCATCTGCCCCACACACGGCCGATAGGGCAGATCCTCGGGCTTGATGTTCGGTTTCCCTGACTTACTCATGTGCGATTGCCTCGTCCCTTGTTCCGGCCGCTCCATAACACAAAGGGCGCCGTTTCCAGCGCCCTTTGAATGCCTTGAGTTCAGACGGCGTAGCCTTAGTTCGGCGTCACCTTCTTGTCGTCGTCGGACGACGGTGCCGCCGGGGCCTTCTTGTCGTCAGCGTCGGTCGACGGCTTGGCGGCCGGCGTGTCCGAAGGAGACGGCGCCGCGCTGGACGTCTCCGGTCCCTTCGCCTTGCCGTCGAGGAACGAGATTGCGTACTGCAACTGCGTATCCTTCGCCGCGTCCTTGTTGACGTAGGACGGCGAGCCCGACGGTTCCGCCAGATCGTCGTCTTTCGTCTGGTCCGGATTGCTCGGGTTCTTCAGATGGCCGCGAAGGCTCGCTTCACCGCGCGGCTTTTCAGCAGCGATCTTGTCCTTCAGGTCATCCGGCACAGCCTCGGCGACGTTGATATCCGGATCGATGCCCTTAGCCTGGATCGACCGGTTCGACGGCGTGTAGTAGCGCGCCGTCGTCAGACGGATCGCACCGTTGGCGCCGAGCGGAATGATCGTCTGCACCGAACCCTTGCCGAACGAGCGGGTGCCGATGACCGTCGCACGCTTGTGATCCTGCAAAGCACCAGCAACGATTTCAGACGCCGAAGCCGAACCGCCGTTGATCAGCACGACGATCTTCTTGCCGTCGCTGATATCGCCGGGACGTGCGTTCGCACGCTGCGTCTCTTCGTTGTTGCGGCCCTTGGTCAGCACGATCGCGCCCTGCTCCAGAAAGTCGTCGGAAACCGCGATCGCCTGATCGAGAAGACCGCCCGGATTGTTGCGCAGGTCGATGATGTAGCCCTTGATGTTCGGCCCGATTTCCTTGTCGAGGCTCTCGACGGCCTTCACGAGGTTGGCATGCGTCTGCTCGTTGAAGGTCGAGATCTTGATGTAGCCGACATCGCCTTCGACATGCGACTTGACCGGGTTGATGCGGATCACGTCGCGCACAACCTTGACGTCGAACGGCTCATCCTTGCCCTTGCGGACGATCGTCAGCGTAATGGGCGTGTTGACCGGACCGCGCATCTTCTCGACCGCCTGCTCGAGCGTCAGACCCGAGATGGCTTCGTTATCGAGATGCGTGATGAGGTCGTTGGCCATCAGGCCAGCCTTGGAGGCAGGCGTATCGTCGATCGGCGAAACGACTTTGATAACGCCGTTCTCCATCGTCACTTCGATGCCGAGACCGCCGAACTCACCGCGCGTCTGGACCTGCATATCCCGGAAATTCTTCGGGCTCATATAAGACGAATGCGGATCGAGCGACGACAGCATGCCGTTGATCGCGGCTTCGATAAGCTGCGTATCGTCGGGCTTGTCGACGTAGTCGGAGCGAACGCGCTCAAGAACGTCGCCGAAAAGATCGAGCTGCTTATAGAGTTCGGAATTCTGCGATGACGTCGCCGAGTACGTCTGGGTGACATTCAGGAGCGTTGTCGCTCCGGCCAAACCCGTCATCAGCAGGAATGTCCAGAATGCATAGTCTGTCTTGCGCATTAGCCTTGTACCTTCTGCTGACCTGATGCCCACCAGGGATCGGGATCGATAGGACGTCCATCTTTACGAAGTTCAACGTATAATACGGGTCCGCTTACTGGTGTCGCGGACGACGAATTCTTTTGACCACCACTCATTGTACCGACGGGCTCTGCGGTCAGTACGAACTGTCCCGGCTGAACATCGATCTGCGATAGGCCCGCGAGCAGAACATGATAGCCGTCGCCTGCATTAATGATCAAGAGTTGCCCATAGCTGCGAAATTCACCGGCGTAGACAACCCAGCCATCGCATGGCGACGTAACTTGGGCGGAATACCGCGTCTCGATGACAATCCCCTTGGATTGTCCGCCAAATTGCGTTTTCTCGCCGAATCCAAGGGCCCGCCGACCCTGGGCCGGTAACGGCAGTTTGCCGCGTGCATCCGAAAACGGGATGGCCGGTTTGATGCGGCCCGGGCTACCGGGAATGAGCGATGCTCCCCCCGGCTCAAGCTCAACCATCGCAACCTTCTGGCCATTGGGGGCAGTGGTGGCAGACGCTGGCTGCGTGCCTTGAGCCACAACCTTCGACGCCGCGGCGGCCGTTGCCGCTTTCGCTGCTGTTGCAGGCGGAGGCGCAGGCTGCACTGACGGCGTCGCCTCGGCGACCTTGGCAGTTTTGACCGCAGCGTCGTCCGCCGGTGGTGGCTTGATGATCTGCGGTCCCGATGCCGGAGCAGCCGACGCCACCTGCTGGCTTTGCGTCCGCTGACGCGCTTTCAGCTCTTCATCGTAAGTGCCGAGTCCGGTCTTTTCAGAAACGGCCGTGTCGAGCTTGTTGATGAGATCGGAAAGGCTTGTGACACTCTTGGAAATGTCCGAGGTCGCGGTGCGCACCGACGCAAGCTGCGATTTCCGGTCCTGCAACGTCAGCTTCTTGGCTTCCATCAAACTCGCGAGCCGGGTGCGAGCTTCATTGAGCCGGTCCGTCTCGGCCTGAAGTCGCGCGCCTTCGGTGCGAATGTTGCCCATTACGCGCTGCAGATCGGCGAGCTGCGTTCCAAGCGCCACCGCCTGATCTCTGAGCCCCGGAAACGCCGACGACAACAGCATCGCGCTGCGAACCATCTTGAGCGCATCCTCGCGTCGCGTCACGAGAACCGGCGGCGGGTTGCGCCCCATGCGTTGAAGTGCACTGAGCAGCGCCGCGATCTCGACATGCCGCTGCGCCAGCGAACCGCGAACGATCCGCTCCTGCTCTTCGAGTTCCGACAACCGGCCTTCGATCGCGGTCATCTTGCCTTCGCTGCGCTGAATGAGAGCAGCCGTATCGATAAGCCGGCCATTCAACTGCTCGCGTTCCGCATCGAGCTGCGCGACGTCCGATTGGATCGTCAGCTCCTTGGCCGCGTTAACGTCGAGCTCGTGCTTCTTTTCCTGCAGGACGCGCTTGGCCGTCTCGGCATCGGTCGGCAGCGGATCCTCAGCGAACAGCGGCGACGGCAGCAGCGCGAACGACAGCGCCAGCACGCCGGCAAAACCCACGCGTCCGCTCACGTCGCCGATGCGAGGCCGAAACGTCCGCAACGCAGGTTGGTTCTTTGACACGAGGCCTCAGGTTGATGGGCGCATAGGACCGGGAAGGACGGATCTCGCCCGCCTTGAAACCGGTTGTGCGAATGATGCGGCTGAAAAATTAAGGGATTTGCAGCGGAGAGCAAATTTCAAATGCGTAATGCTATGCGGACGGACAGTCTTCGACGCCTTGGCCACTTGCAGATTGCCCTGCCCCTCCGGAAGGCTTAAGCACATCGTTCGATTTCGCTGCGGACAGGCTGAATGCAATATTTTCTCTATCATGCCACTACGGTTGCCGTTTTTGCCGTTCTGATCGTCCTGCTCTTGGGCTTGTGGAACATGATGCGCGGCAGCAGCCCCAACCTGAGCCAGAAGCTGATGCGATGGCGCGTCGGGCTCCAGTTCGTCGCGATTCTCATTATTCTTGCCTACGTCATTGTGACCCACTAATGGCCGAAGTGCCCTCCGGGGCGTCACCGCCGATTTATGGCGAAACAAGATAAACCGGATTTGAGACGATGGTCGTACTCAATCGCATCTATACCAAGACCGGCGATGCCGGCACGACGGCACTCGGAACGGGCGAGCGCGTCCCGAAAACGTCTCCGAGAATAGCGGCTTACGGCACCGTGGACGAAACAAACGCGGCCGTCGGCGTCGCTCGTACCCACCTCGCCGGGAGCGAACCTGACGTGGACGCCATGCTCCTTCGCATCCAGAACGACCTGTTCGATCTCGGCGCCGATCTCTGCGTTCCTGACAAGGGTGAAAAGCTGGCATACGAGCCGCTTCGTGTTGCCGATGCCCAGGTGACGCGCCTCGAAGCCGAGATCGATCAGATGAATGCCGAGCTGACACCTCTGCGCTCCTTCATTCTTCCCGGTGGCACGCCAGCAGGCGCCGCCTTGCACGTAGCGCGCACCGTCTCGCGCCGCGCCGAGCGGATGATGGTCGAACTGGCCGCCGTGCCCGACGAAGCGGTCAGCGCGCCGGCCCTGAAATACATCAACCGTCTGTCCGACTTCCTCTTTGTCGCAAGCCGCTACGTCAACGACCGCGGCAAGGGCGATATCCTGTGGGTTCCGGGGAAAAATCGCTGACGCCAAAGCCCTGCACGCATGGGCAAATCCGCACAACCCCAAGCTTCGCAATATTCTAATAGACGTCGCGCGCCATTAGGCGAAAGACTTATCCAAGGCTGGCCTTGTTAACCTCCGCCGCGACGCAAGCGACGATTGACTTGAACCCAACCCAACCTTAGCTTTCGCTCTTCGCAGTTGCGAAAATCGCGCTTTTTTGCTGGAACTTGAACCCCGCGGGCGCGTCCCGCTCGACCCGCGAGCGGAAATGCACTGTGAAGAAACCCGCGTTCGTCCGAAACGCGGGAAACAACAAACAGGGGAGCGCCAGAGAATCTGGCGGAAGGCATGAAGATCGTAGTGCCGGTCAAACGCGTCGTTGACTACAACGTTAAAATTCGCGTCAAGCCGGACGGCTCTGGAATCGACCTGGCGAACGTCAAGATGTCGATGAACCCGTTCGATGAAATCGCCGTCGAAGAGGCTGTGCGCCTTAAGGAAAAAAGCGGCGCCAAAGAGGTCGTTGCCATCTCGATCGGATCGGCCAAATCGCAGGAAACGCTGCGCACCGCGCTTGCCATCGGCGCCGACCGCGCCATCCTGATCGAAACGCCTGAAGGCGCCGTCGTCGAACCGCTCGCCGTCGCCAAGCTCTTGAAAGCACTGGTTGAAGCCGAAAAGCCCGATCTCGTCATCCTGGGCAAGCAGGCAATTGACGACGACAGCAACCAGACGGGCCAGATGCTCGCCAGCTTGCTCGACTGGCCGCAAGGCACGTTTGCCTCGAAAGTCGTGCCGGAAGCAGGCTCCATCACTGTCACGCGCGAAGTTGATGGCGGCTTGGAAACGATCAAGCTCAACCTGCCCGCGATCGTCACGACCGATCTGCGGCTGAACGAGCCGCGTTATCCGTCGCTGCCGAATATCATGAAGGCCAAGAAGAAGCCGCTCGATGTCAAGAAGCCGGAAGACTTCGGCGTCGACATCGCACCGCGGCTCAAAGTTTTGAAGACTGCCGAACCGGCGACGCGCAAAGCAGGCGTCAAGGTCGGCAGCGTTGCAGAGCTGGTCGAGAAGCTGAAAAGCGAAGCGGGAGTTCTCTAATCATGACGACACTTCTCCTCGCCGAACTTTCCGGCAAGACGCTCGCACCTGCCACTGCCAAAGCGCTTTCCGCGGCGAAGGACCTTGGCGGAGACGTCCACATCCTGGTTGCTGGCTCCGACGTTGGTAGCGCCGCCGAGACCGCAACCAAGCTCGCAGGCGTTTCGAAGGTTCTCGTCGCGGACGCCCCTCAGCTCGCCAATGGCTTGGCGGAAGAGGTGGCCGCGGTCATCCTGTCGATTGCGAAGGATTATTCCGCAATTGTTGCTGCTGCGACGGCGTTCGGCAAAAACGTACTGCCGCGCGTCGCCGCCAAGCTCGACGTGATGCAGATCTCCGACGTCACCAAGGTCGTCGCGCCCGACACGTTCGAGCGTCCGATCTATGCCGGCAACGCCATCCAGACCGTGCAGTCGGCTGAACCGGTGAAAGTCATCACCGTCCGCACCGCTGCGTTCGCGGCCGCGCCAGATGGTGGCTCAGCCACCGCCGAAACGATTTCGGCTCCGGCTGCAGTCGGCATCTCGACCTTCGAGAAGGCCGAGTTGTCGAAGTCGGATCGCCCGGAGTTGACGTCCGCCAAGATCATCATCTCCGGCGGCCGCGGCATGGGCAACGGCGAGAACTTCACGAAGTATATCGAGCCGATTGCCGATAAGCTTGGCGCCGCGATGGGTGCGTCGCGTGCCGCCGTCGATGCCGGTTTCGTGCCGAACGATTGGCAGGTCGGCCAGACCGGCAAGGTTGTCGCTCCCGACCTCTACATCGCGGTCGGCATCTCCGGCGCCATCCAGCATCTCGCCGGCATGAAAGACTCCAAAGTCATCGTTGCAATCAACAAGGACGGCGATGCGCCGATCTTCCAGGTCGCCGACTACGGGCTTGTCGCGGACCTGTTCCAGGCGCTGCCCGAGCTTGATGCCGAACTGCAGAAAGCCAAGGCCTGAGATAAACGCGCTAGACAACATCGAAACCCGCGAGGACCCGACTTCATGTCGCAAGCTCAGAAGCTGATGGAAAAAGGCAAGGTCAGCGTCCAGCCTGCCCGGACGATCAGCAAGGTCGGCGTCATCGGCGCCGGCCAGATGGGCAGCGGCATCGCCCACGTCGTGGCCCTCTCGGGGTATTCGGTCGCGATCAACGACCTCAAGAAAGAGTCCTACGACAAGGGCTTTGAGGCCGTCACAAAGAACCTGGCGCGTCAGGTCTCGAAGGGCCTCATCACCGAGGAAAAGCGCGACCAGGCGTTAGAGCGCATCTCCTTCGCGCCGACGCTCGAAGCCTTCGGCGATTGCGATCTCGTCATCGAGGCCGCCACCGAAGACGAAAGTCTGAAACACAAAATTTTCGCAGCACTCTGTCCGCACCTGAAGCCGACGGCGATGCTGGCGTCCAACACCTCGTCGATTTCGATCACGCGCTTGGCGTCGGGCACCGATCGTCCCGAAGACTTCATCGGCATGCACTTTATGAACCCGGTGCCGGTGATGGAGCTTGTCGAACTGATCCGCGGCATCGCCACGGAAGACGAAACGTTCGCGACCGCCAAAACCTTCGTCGAAAGCCTCGGCAAGACCACAGCCGTGTCGGAAGATTTTCCGGCCTTCATCGTCAACCGAATCCTGCTGCCGATGATCAACGAGGCCGTCTACACGCTGTATGAAGGCGTCGGCACCGTTGAAGCCATCGACAAGGCGATGAAGCTTGGCGCCCACCATCCAATGGGCCCGCTCGAACTCGCCGACTTTATCGGCCTCGACACCTGCTTGAGCGTCATGCAGGTGCTTTACGAAGGCCTGTCGGATTCGAAATACCGCCCCTGCCCGCTGCTCGTGAAATACGTTGAAGCCGGTTGGCTCGGCCGCAAGACCAAGCGCGGCTTCTACGATTACCGCGGCGAGAAGCCCGTCCCGACACGCTAACGCATCAACTTCCGAAAAGCCCGCTGACTGCGCCCGCAATGCCGCCGCGTTCGATCAGCGCCCCAAGCCCCGGATAGACGACCAGCCACGACAGCGCCGCGATTGAGATCGTCACGCCGATCGCAATCGGCCACGCCATCCCCCAGAACCGACGATGGCTTTCGGTGACGAACACCAGGATGGCAATCAACGTCAGCACCGCCAGCCCTTGCCATAGCGTTCCGAGATCGACAGCGGTTCCGTTTTTCAACAAGCCGACAGCGAGCAGAAAGAAAAAGATCGCGACAAGGCTCGACAGCAGCGCGCCATAACTAACACTCAAAACGCAAAGCTTCACATACGACATCGGCGACCGTTTCCGCGTCCCGAGCCACCGGCAAACGTAATATTGGATCGGCGTCAGGATCGCCATGCCGACGTATTGCACGATCTCGTTCGTGATGACCGCCGAACTGTTCGCCGTGTTGGGCACATGAAACAGCGCCGCAAAGGCGCGCGGCAGCAACACATAGATGAGCGTCATCTGCGCGCCGACCGTGGCCGTCAGAAACCCCCACTGCGAGCGATAGGTCGGATCGTCCGTCAACCGGATGATGGTATCGACAGGATGGCGCAGAAACGACAGCGCGACGGAGTGAATACCGTTGCGACCATGCGAGCTGAAAAATTCCGACGACAGGCTGCCCCAGCCTTCGGAGCTTGGCGCCGGCGCTGACGCCGCGGCCGCTTGCGTCCCGCAGGAAGTGCAGAATTTTCCCTGCAGAGCCGTCCCGCAATTGGCGCAAAAACGCGCGCTTGCCATTCCCGCCTCGGTCATGATCGTGCCCCCACGCAGCGCTCAGGTCCGGCGCACCTTTAGCATGGCCGCCCGACGCCAGAAACTGGCGCCCGCGGACATTCCACGCTATGCAGCGCCAACGCCGTCGGGATGGAATGAAAACATGGTTCATACGAAGCGCGTAGCTTTGGTGACGGGTGCCGGCTCCGGCATCGGCCGAGCGGTGGCCCTGAAACTTCAGGCCAACGGCTTCGACGTCGCGCTGCTCGGTCGTCGCGTCGATGAGCTGCAAAAAACGGCAAACCTCGCAACGCCCGATGGTGGCAAATGCCTCATCGCGCCTGCTGACGTCGCGGATGAAACGGCGGTTGCAAAAGCCTTCAACGCAACCCGCAAAACGTTCGGCCGCCTCGATCTTCTCTTCAACAACGCCGGCACCTTCACCCAAGGCGTTCCGATCGACGAACTGCCGCTCAGCGAATGGAAACGCGTCGTTGATGTGAATTTGACGGGATGTTTCCTCTGCGCCCGCGAAGCCGTTCGTATTATGAAGGCGCAAGATCCCAAAGGCGGCCGCATCATCAACAACGGCTCGATTTCGGCTCAAGTCCCGCGCCCCTTCTCGGTCGCGTATACGGCGACCAAGCATGCCATCACTGGGCTGACGAAATCGCTGTCTCTCGATGGCCGCACCGACAACATCGCCTGCTCGCAGATCGACATCGGCAACGCCGCAACGGACCTGACCTCAAAGATGGGCAGCGGCATTCTGCAGGCGAACGGCACGACCATGATCGAACCGCGCATGGACGTTTCGCATGTGGCGGATGCCGTACTCTACATCGCTAACCTGCCTCTCGACGCCAATGTTCAATCCATGACGCTGATGGCGACCACGATGCCCTTCATCGGCCGCGGTTGAGATAACCATTGCCGCTTCAGCGAGAGAGCTTCGGCTTCGCTTCCGTCGTCAAAAACCCCGTCAAATCCCGCGTCAGGTAATGCACGTGCTCTGGAAGCTCGCGCCACTCGCGAACCTTCAGTTGCGCCGGATGGTCGATGTAGTCGGAATGAACGAGCACCGTCGTCATGCCGAGGCTCGACGCCGGTTCCAGATTGTGCGGCATGTCTTCAAACATCGCCGCACGCGCGCCCGAGACGGCGTGAAGCTTCAGCATTCTGTCGAACGCTTCGCGCTCGGGCTTCGGCACATAGTCGAGCGCCGCGATATCGCAGATATCCTCAAACAGATGCAGCACGCCGAGCTTCCGCGCCACGTTCTCGGCATGCCGCCGCGAGCCGTTGGTGAAAATCAACCGCCGCCCCGGCAGCGCGGCAATCGCCGCGGCAAGATCGGGCAACTCCGGCACCACCGACAAATCGATGTCGTGCACGTATTCGAGAAACGGCCCTGGCTGCAGCTTATGCACCTTCATCAGGCCCGCAAGCGTCGTGCCGAATTGCCGGTAATACGCCTTCTGCAAATGCCGCGCATGCTCACGCGGCACACCTAGCGTCTTCGCAATAAAGGCGCTCATGCGCTGATCGACTTGCGCGAACAGATCGCACGACGCCGGATAGAGCGTGTTATCGAGATCGAAAATCCACGTCTCGACGTGATCGAAACCAGGTCGCGTCATGGCTGCAGCCGGCAAGCCTGCCTGTCCTGCCGGAGCTGCCATTAGCTACGGCCCTTCTTGCGCTCGGCCCGTTTGACGAGTGTACCGACACCATGCTCGGTGAAGAGCTCGAGCAGCACGCAATGCGGCACCCGCCCGTCGATCACGACGACGCCCTCGACACCTGCTTCGACGACTTCGATACAGCCCTCGATCTTCGGGATCATGCCGCCCGAGATCGCGCCCTTCTTGATCATCGCTTTCGCTTCGTCGATCGTCAGGCTCGGAATGAGCTGCTTGTTCTCGTCGAGAACACCCGTGACGTCGGTCAGCAGCAGCAGGCGCTTGGCTTGCATGCGCGCCGCAAGCGCCGAAGCGAACGTATCGGCGTTGACGTTCAGCGTCTCGCCTTCGCGGCTGATCGCAACCGGCGCGATGACCGGAATGAGATCGGACTTCGAAATCACTTCGACGATATGCGGATTAACTTCCAGCGGATCACCGACGTATCCAATGTCGACATGCTTCATGATGTTCGACTGCGGATCGGGCATCTCCGTGATCTTTTTCGCGATCATCAGATTGGCATCTTTGCCCGAGATGCCAACGGCCTTGCCGCCCTGCCGGTTGATCGCCGACACGATCTCTTTGTTGATCTTGCCCGCAAGCACCATCTCGACGACTTCGACGGTCGGCTTGTCCGTCACCCGCAGCCCATGGACGAAATCGGATTTGATCGCGAGCTTCTGCAGCATATTGCCGATCTGCGGCCCGCCGCCGTGCACGACGATCGGGTTGATGCCCGATTGCTTCAGATAGACGACATCCTGCGCGAACGCCTTGAACAGCGCCTCATCGCCCATGGCGTTACCGCCGAATTTGATGACGACGTTCTTTTCGTCGTAATCAATGAGGTGTGGAATCGCTTCCGCGAGAATGCGCGCCTGCTGATGCGCTGTCAGCGGACTTTCGGCCGACGAAGCGGCTTGAGTTGCGGCAACTTTTTCCGAGAGAGGTTTCGCTGACGTCACGAGTTTCCCCCTATGGCCAAAATGCACCGCCTGGCGGGGAGCCGGGCGCGTTGTCGCGGTCTTATAGCGGCTCGGTGGCGGGTCTCAATGGATTTCCAGGCGTTGTTGCCCTGCGGGCGGTCCTGACGCAGGTAAACGCCCGCCATCTGGGGACGAAAACCATTCTCGGCCTGCCAACGCGCGTGCCATTGCTATAACCTTGCCATCAGCGTGTGTTTTCGACACGCTATCGCAACGAGTCTTGGCCAGTCTGCCCGTCTTGGCCTTCGTTTCAGGAGATGTCGTGGGCGTGACGGCACCAGATATTACCCAAATCCCGATGTCGTCGGAACTGGCGGCAACGTTGGCGCGCGGCGCCGAGTTTGCCGGCGCGACGGGGGCGTCAGAGGTCTCGCTTGAGCATTTGCTCGCAGCCCTTTGTGACGATCCCGATGCCGTTGCCGTGCTCGACGCGAGCCATATCAGCGGTGAACGGATCAAAGGCGACGTCATTTCCCGCGTGCTCGAAGGCACTCCGAGCGGTGCACCGCCGCAGGATTCGCTCGGCGTCTCGGCCGAGGTTCGCCGCATTCTCGAAGCCGCAGCGGCCGCAGCGCGTGGCAGCCGCAGGCGTGACATCAACGGCGCCATCGTGCTCGCCGCCATCGTCGGCGATGCCAGAAGCATTGCCGCTGAAATCCTCGAAGCGCACGGTTTGACCTTCGAAAACGCCATTCGTGCGCTTCAAGCTGCGCTCAATCCGCCGCGTGAAGCACCAGCGCCGCCGCAACAGCCCCAGCCGCCCGTAGCCGACGATGTCCTGGCCCGCGCCCGCGAACGCGTGCAGTCGCGCTCCGCACCGTCTCTGCGCGACATCATGAAGGACATGCCGCGGCATCCGCTATCCGAGCGCTCCGATCCGCTGCCTACCGCTCCGCCGTCGGCGCATGATCCCTCTCCGCAAACGGCATTTCCGGAGCAGTCCCAACACTCAGATCCCATCCCCGCGCCGCCATTTCCTCAGACCCCCGCATTCGACGGGCCATTTGGCCGGGACGCGTCCAGCGGGGAGCAGGGCGAGCCGATCGGTCCGCCGGCACCGCATTCGTTCGACGCCGGCCCCGGAGCGGAACCGCACCAAGCCGAACCTCCGAGATCATCTCCGGCTGCAGCCGAACCCGCCCCTGCGCCCATGCCGTCGCGGCCGTTTTCTACACCGGCACCAGCGGCCCAGGAACCGCGTCTGCCGACCGGCGTCGGCGAGCCGAAGCAAGAACCGCGGCATGAACCATCGTTCGGGGCGCCCGCCCCTGCCTTGGATCGCGGACCCAGCCAGGGTGCCGGACCGCGCCCTGCCCCCGGCCCAGGCCAAATTGGTACACCAGCGCAGTATCCGCGCGAACCGTCCCTGCGGCTGCCCTCGCGGCAGCCGCAACAGCCCGGTCCCGGTGCGCCGCAGGGCCCACAAGCTTTTCCCTCGCCCTATCAGCCGGCCGGAGACCAGCAATCGGCACCTCCTGGACCGGCAGGAAATCCAGGCGCTGTCGCTCCGCACCAGCGCGGCATGTTCGATCTGCCGCCACGCCCGCAGCCCTCGTCCGTCCAGCCGCCGCCAATTCCCGCGCCGGGCTTAGGTGGTCCGGCATCGGCCCGGCCGCGTCCGGAAGGACCAGTCCCAATGCAAGGCGGATCGCCGCAATTCGGGCCGCCCGGACCGAGCCTGTCGCCAACAGGCCCGATGGGCGCGCCTCCAATGGGCGCTCCAGGCGCAGCACCTGCACCCATCCAGGCTCAGCGACCGAATCTCGGGCAGGATACAGTCTTTCGTCCTGGCGCACCGATCGGCGCGCCCTCCGCACCGCAATCGCCGGCACCGCCGCAAGCCCAGCGCCGCGCTCCCGCACCGAAGCGTGGCAAAGGCGCGAACGTCGAAACCGGTCAGCTTGCTGAAAACATTCCGCGCGCAATGCGCGTCGGCAAAACCGTCCGCGCCGAGATCCGCATCGCGAAGTCTTCCGTGAAAGCTCTGACGGAAGGTCTCGATGGCGGCGGTCAGGTCTGGCAGCACACGGTCGCCGTGACGAAGGCGATGTCAGTCCGCATCCGCGCGCCCGATGGCGGCTTCTATATTGAATCGACCTCGCCCGAGACGCAGTGGATTGAGAGCAATCTCGGCTATTCGAGCGATGATTTCGCGAGCTGGCGCTTCAACATCACGCCGCAGTATCGCGGCTGGTCGGATCTCCAGATCATCGTCTCGGCACGCTCGATCGGCGCTGACGGCGTTGCCGCTGAAACGGCACTTCCCGATCAAATCGTTGAAGTGAAAGTTCGCGCCAACATCGGCCGCACCATCGTTCGCATTTTCAGCTGGACGGTCGCAGCCGTGATCGGCGGCGCGCTCGCGACGTTCGGCGAGCAAGGCATGGCGATCGTGACGACGTTGATGAAGAAGTTCGGCCACTGAGCCTTAGCTGCCGTGGGATGCAAGCAACTGCGCGATCGTTCCGCGCAGCTCTTCGAAACCGAGGGCTTTTTCCGACGACGTCAGAATGAGCTGCGGAAACGCCGCCGGGTGCTTCGCGAGCGCCTCCTGCGTCCGCTCGGCGACTTTTTCGAGATCGGTCTTGCTGATCTTGTCGACCTTCGTCAGCACCACCTGATAGGACACCGCCGCGCCGTCGAGCAGCGCCATGATCTCATCATCGACCGGCTTCAGCCCGTGCCGCGCATCGACCAGCAGGAACACGCGCAGAAGCGTGCGCCGCCCAGCGAGATAGGCGCGCAGCACCTTGTTCCACGCCGCAACCTTGTCCTTCGGCGCTTCCGCGAAGCCATAGCCCGGCATATCGACGAGATAGAGCTCGTCATTGGGTTCGGTGAAAAAGTTGAGGTCCTGCGTGCGGCCTGGGGTGTTCGAGGCGCGCGCCAATCGAAGCTGTCCGACAAGCGCATTGATCAGGCTCGACTTGCCGACATTCGACCGGCCTGCGAACGCGATTTCCGGCCGGTCGTCGGGCGGGAGATGATCGAGATCGGGCGTGCCGCGCGAGAACGTCCACGCGCGCGTGAAAAGCCGCCGTCCATTCTCGATCTCATCTGCCGATAGGGTCTCTGTTTCAGCCATGACCAGGCTCCAATTGCAAAGGCCCGGAACGAGCCGGGCCTTTGAGAAATGCTACTTACCGGAGCCGCCGCTACCGCTGCCGCTCGCCCCGAATAGTCGTAACAGTGGTGCGAACGCTCGCTTGAGATTCCCGAACAAATGAATCTCCGCGCCGCTCCTCTTGTTGATCAGGAGCTGCTGGCAGATCGACAGCGTGTTGCTCCACGCCCAGTAGATCACGAGACCGGCCGGGAAACTTGCCAGCAGGAAGGTGAACATCACCGGCATGAACTGGAAGATCTGCTGCTGGATCGGATCGGGCTGCGGCGGGTTGAGCTGCATCTGGACCCACATCGTAATGCCCATGACGAGCGGCCACGCACCAATGTGCAGGAACGTCGGCACGTCATACGGCAGCAGACCGAAGAGGTTGAACACGGTCGTCGGATCCGGCGCCGACAGGTCGTGAATCCAGCCGAAGAACGGCGCGTGACGCATATCGATAGTGACGAACAGCACCTTATAGAGCGCGAAGAACACCGGGATCTGCAAGAGGATCGGCCAGCATCCCGCCAGCGGATTGATCTTCTGCGTGCGGTAGAGATCGAAGATCTCTTTCTGCTGACGCTGCGGATCGTCTTTATATTGCTCTTTGATCCGCTGCATTTCCGGCTGCATCTTCTTCATGCGCGCCATGCTCTCATACTGCTTGCTCGCGAGCGGATAGAACGCCGCCTTCACGATCACGGTCAGCACGAGAATGGTGATGCCGAAGTTGTGCACCACGCCGTTGATCATCTCCATCAGGCTGAAGAGCGGCCGCGTGATGAAATAGAACCAGCCCCAGTCGATCAGCCGGTCGAAGCGCAGAATGTTGAGCGCCTTTTCGTAGCCGTCGATCAGCGACACTTGCTTGGCGCCGGCAAAAAGATGGCCTTCGACGCCCTTGCGCTCGCCGGGCGGAACCGTTACCGCGCCGAGCAGATAGTCGGTCTGGAAAGCATCGCGGCCTGCCGGATCGCGCGCCGGAAGCGCTGAATACATGGCGCGATAGGGCGCCGTCTGATTGGGAACGAGCGCCGTCGCCCAATACTTGTCGGTGATGCCGAGCCAACCACCGACGACGTTTTCGAACGTGCGCGGCACGCCTTCCTTGACGGCGTTGGCGTAGGTGTCCTCGATCAGGCCGTGATCGCCCGAAACGCCAACGAGACCTTCATGCAGAACGTAATAAGCGTGATCGGGCGGATGGCCGCTACGATGCACGCGCGCATACGGCAGCAGCGAAATATCGCTGCTCGTCTTGTTCTCGACCTCGTCGACGATCTTGAACATGTAGTCTTTGTCGATCGAAATCGTGCGATGGAAGATGACGCCCTGGCCGTTGTCCCATTCGAGGGTAACGGGCGTCTCCGGCGTCAGCTTCGCGCCGCTTTCGACTTTCCAGACGGTATCGCGATCCGGCACCCTGATCGTCGAACCGACCTGCGGCACCCAGCCGAACTCCGCAAAATAGGGATCGAACGACCCCGCAGGCGACAGCAGCGTTACCATCGGGCTGTTGGGATCGACCGTCTCGTGATATTTCCGGAGCACGAGGTCATCGATGCGGCCGGTCTTGAGATCGATCGAGCCTTCAAGCGACGGCGTCGAGATCGGTACGCGCGGCGTCTCCTTCAAAATTTCTTCGCGTGATTTAACCGGCAGACCCGTCGTCGGCTGGCCGCTCGCCGGCACGCTCGCAGACGGTCCCGCGATCGGAGCGTTCGCAACGTTTGGCGGGCTTTCCGATGTCGCCGTGCCTTTGTTCTGCGCGTCGAGCTGCTTGTTATAGGCCTGCTTCGCCTGCTCGTGCTTGATCTGCGGTGCTGCAAAAAAATACTGCCAACCGATCAACACAAGGATCGACAGCACTACGGCGATGATCAGGTTGTTCTGGTCTTTTGGATCGCTAGGCGTGCTCATCAAATCCTCGAACTGGAGCGGGCTTCTTCAGGCCTTTTGTTGCCCGGAAGCGATGGAGGAAACTGGTCATAAAGGGAAGTAGACACCCAGTCACGCTGACCCTTTTTTGTCAGTTCGGTCGGCGTGGCGCGACTTAACACTGTGCAATGCGGCGAGCGCCCGATTGACGTCGCCAAGCAGCAGATCGAACGGCCGGTCAAGCGCGGCATGCCGAGCGACCACGACATAATCGCAGGCGCCCAGGCTCTTCGCCTTGGTTTCAGCGGCGAATGCCGCTTTGAGACGCCTGCGGATACGGTTCCGCGTAACGGCGTTGCCGATTTTCTTGGTGATCGTGAACCCGAAGCGCGGCCCCGCAGAATCGACAAAGCCGCCGCCACGCATGGTGGCAGCGGAGCGTTCGCGCATTTCGATCAGGAATGCCGGCGTAGACTGACGCCGACCTCCGCGGACAGCGAGAAATTCGGATCGCGCCTTGAGCGTTGGCAAAATAGGAATGACAGCCTCCAGAGCCGCAAGACGCGGGCAGCGGGGCCTAGGCCTTAGACCCGATTAGGCCGAAAGACGCTTGCGGCCCTTCGCGCGACGGCGTGCCAGAACCTTCTGACCGCCAGCCGTCAGCATGCGTTTGCGAAATCCGTGGCGGCGCTTGCGGACAAGGCGGCTCGGTTGATATGTGCGCTTCACGGAAGTCTCCGTCCAAGTCTCTCAAAGCCACCGGTCCTGGCGCTTACCGCGCCGGCCCAAGCAGCATAATTGCTATTATTTTTCCGATGTTTACAAAAACGCGTCGCCTGGGCAAAAACCCCAGCCGATTGCGCATGTCTCCGGAATTCGGGCTCTTATAGTGGGGCTGCGCGGGCAAGTCAACGCAGGCCGTGCGCGCGCAAACGATAGAAAACGCCGCCCGCTTGCATTTGCACATCGTCGAAATTGGCCGACATCTGCTCGTATCCCCCATTTCCGGCAGGGGATAGGCCCGATCTCCAGCGTGAAAAGTCGCGCCGCCGTATTAATCTAATCGCTATGGCCTCGCGATGACCGGATACCTTCTCCATGCCCAAGGATACTGTCGAACCCCATCCCGAGACGCACACCGTCAATGCTGACTTCTGCGTCATCGGCGCGGGCGCGGGTGGCGTCGCCGTCGCGACGACGGCAGCTGCGTTCGGACAGCGAGTCGTGCTCATTGAAAAACATAAGATGGGGGGCGATGGCCTCAACTACGGCAGCATTCCCGCCAACGCTCTTCTGGCCGCTGCCAAGCGCGCCCAAGATATGCGGACCGCATCGCCCTTCGGTATTCGCGGTGTCGAACCGCTGATCGATCATGCGGCGGTCAACCGCTACGTTACGGACGTCATTGCCCGCATTGCGCCGAACACGACGGTCGAGCGCTTCGGCGGCATGGGCATCCAGGTGATTTCCGCCGCCGCCAAATTCCTGAACCCGACCACAGTTGCCGCCGGTGAATATCGCATCTCCGCGCGCCGCTTCGTCATCGCAACGGGATCCTCACCAACCATCCCGCCAATTCCGGGCTTGGCCGACGTTCCCTATTTCACCAACGAGACGATCTTCGATAACAACGCGCCCATTCCGCATCTCATCGTCGTAGGTGCCGGGACGACAGGCATCGAACTGGCGCAGGCCCATCGGCGCCTCGGCTCCCGTGTCACCGTCATCGACGCTGCCGACGCGCTTGGCGATGAAGATTCTGAATTGGCTGTCGTGTTGCTGACGCAGCTTGCCGCTGAAGGCATCGTATTCCGCGAAGGCGTCCGCATCACGCGCGTCTCCGGCACGGTCGGCAACATCACGGTCGAAATCGCAGGCAACGGCGAAAGCGAAACGGAACGGATCGAAGGCTCAGCGATTCTCGTCGCCGCAGGCCGCAAAGCCAACGTCGCCGACCTCGGCCTCGACAATGCCCGCATCAAAGTCGCCGGCAACGCGATCAAAGTTAACGAAAGCTTGATGACCACAAACAAGCGCGTCTATGCCATAGGCGATGCCGCAGGCGGCCTTCGCTTCGCACACGTTGCCGCTGAGCAGGCCGACGTCGTGCTTCGCCGCTCCCTGTTTCGTCAGTCGGCAAAAACGGTTGGCCGTTCCACGCCGCGCGTCGTCTTCACCGAACCGCAATTCGCGTGCGTCGGCCTGAGCGAGGCTGAAGCCAGCACCAAATACGGCCGCGTCAATGTTCTGCGCTGGCCCTATCACGAAAATGACCGCGCTCAGATCGAGCGTAAGACGGAGGGCCACATTAAAGTCATCACGACGAAGCGCGGCCAAATTCTCGGCGCGGCCATCGTCGGCGCCGAAGCCGGAGAAATCATTCAGATGTGGTCGCTCGCCATTTCCCAGCGCCTGAATATCAAAGCGATGACGCAATGGATCTCGCCCTATCCGACATTTTCCGAGATCAATAAAAAAGCGGCGATCCGTTACTTTGCAACAGTGCCGAGTAACCCCTTTTTGCGTAAAGTCATCGCGTTGCTCGCGAAGCTCGGTTAATGATCTCCGCGTAGGAGATGCTCGGTCCAGTGCAGCGCGCAATTTTCAACGGCGACGATAAAAACAACCATGACGCCAAGGGAGCGGCTTCGGTCTTCGTGGCGCCGTGGCGTGCCGTGGCGCGTTTCTGGGAAAGCCGTGGCCTCCCGACCAAACTCATTCTGCTGACGGCCATCTTCGTTTTGGTCGCCGAAGCCCTGATCTTCCTGCCATCGATATCGAGCTATCGCGTGACCTGGCTGCAGGAACGCCTGACCGCCGCCCAGCTTGCAGCACTGGCATCGGATGCGTTCCCAGGAGGTCAAATCCCTTCGGCTCTGCGCGCCGACCTTCTCCGAACTGCACAAGTGAAGGCGATCGCCTCCCGCACCGTCAACGAACGCCGTCTTGTCTATCCGCCCGACGGCGACCTATCGATCGACTACGTTTATTACCTGCCGCCCGAATCCAATTCCTTCTGGCAAAGCCTGTCGACGCATATCGAGCAGGCTCGCGATGCCGTGACGACCCTGTTGTCGAACGATCGCACCATCCGCGTCATCGGCCACAGCGGCCCCGACAACAACAGCCTGATCGAAATTGTCATTCCCGAAGCACCGCTGAAAGCCGCGATGATCCGCTACGGCATGAATATCCTGTGGCTGTCGATTATCCTTTCGCTGCTGACGGCCGTCGTCGTTTATTTCGCGCTGAGCCGCCTGTTCGTGAAGCCGCTGACGCAGATCACGACCAACATGCTGCACTTTTCGGAGAACCCCGAAGACCAAAGCCGCATCATGCCCGATACCGGCCGCCGCGATGAAATCGGGGTTGCCGAGCGCGAACTCGCAAGCATGCAGCGCCAGCTTTCGAGCTTGCTCGTACAAAAGAACCGCCTCGCGCAACTCGGCATGGCCGTCTCCAAGATCAACCACGATCTCCGCAATATGCTGGCGAACGCACAGCTGATCTCCGATCGCCTCGTTGCCATTCCCGATCCGACTGTGCAGCGCTTCGTGCCGAAGCTGATCGCCTCGCTCGACCGCGCCATTCAGTTCTGCAATTCATCGCTCAAGTTCGGCGGCGTATCGGAGGCCGCACCCCGGCGCGAGCTGATGCCGCTGAAACCGCTCATCGACGAGGTGGCCGACAGCCAAGGCCTGCCGCGGGAAGGCACCATCGCTTTCACGACCGATATCGACCCTGCACTCCTGATTGATGCGGACCACGAGCACCTGTTCCGTGTCCTCTCGAACCTCATCCGCAACGCTGTGCAGGCCATCGAGAGCATCGAAGGCAAAACGGATGGCGAGGTGCGCGTCACCGCCCACCGCGAGAGCCGCAAGGTCATTATTGATGTGATGGATAACGGCGCAGGCGTGCCACAGAAGGCACGCGAGAACCTTTTCAAGGCCTTTCAGGCTTCGACGAAGAAGGGCGGCACCGGCCTCGGGCTCGCCATCGCGGCTGAGCTTGTACAGGCCCACGGCGGCAGCCTGACGCTCGTCGACAGCGCAATCGGCGCCCGGTTTCGCATCGAGTTGCCGGACCGACCTGTCGACTGAGCAAGCCGGAGATCGGCCCGCCCCTTGCAAGCGCGGCGAGACGTCACGATGCTTGCGAAAGAGGGGTCTTGCGCTCGCCGCCGTGAGCCACTAGAGAGGGTTCCTTCGTCGCCCGGCCTTACGGCCGGATGGGCATCCGGCCCCTCCGCAACGAAAAAAGCGCCCGTAGCTCAGCTGGATAGAGCACCAGACTACGAATCTGGGGGTCAGAGGTTCGAATCCTTTCGGGCGCGCCATTTCAAAAAACAAAAAAATTTGTGCCTTCCATCGGGCCCGGCTGCGGCCAGCAATGAGGCGGCTAGCCCTCTCTATAGCGAGAGCGCGCATTCGTGCACGACACGACAGCCATGAACAATCGATCCTACCTGACGAATTTAAAACCGATATAGCTGTTCCCGTCCCCCCGGTGACGAGGGAGCAAATTTATAGCGCACCGTCACGCCAGCCGGGATGATCTCCCTTTGAAGTTAACCGCGAGCGGAGGAAATTCGTGCAACAACCTCCTGATCATAAAGACGTGGCCTCCCAAGATCATCTGAGTGTCGTTTTAGGCTTTACTGGAATGCTCTCTGGCGGAGGCAGCGCCGACGAAGTGGCACGCTTTGCGACCGATCATGGCTGGCTCGACGCGAACGGTCAGCTCACCGCCGCCGGAGACCAGCTTGCTCACGCGCTCCTGCAACAGAGCGGAACGCGAACGGTATTTCGTATTTAGTGAGCGGATCGCAGTATCCGGTTAGCGTTGGAAATAACCGGATCGCTCACTCAGCCCGAGCCGCCCCTAGCCGTGTCAGCGGAGCGGACCACCACAGACACCCAAATCTCTACTTAAAAATCCATTGCGCGCGCAATAGATGAACGTCTTGCATCAACGGCAGTGCCGGAAAGCGTGATCGTCACACGCGCGCGGATCATCGTGGCCGCCGGCGACAGCCAAGCTGCCTGCGATCGCGGACAAGACGACCGCTACGAAAAGGCATCTGAGAAAAGTCGACATACGGAACCTCCTGACTGAAATACGGTCTCACGCGCGGCTGCAGCTTTTGCAGGTACTCAAAGCCCAACTTCGGAAGGTTCACGCAGGACGTTTCACGCCGAACATAAAATTTCGAGATGACACCAAAGTCCTCCCGCACGAGGCAAGCATATTCGAAGTCAATCATTCCGGCGGCTTCGGCAGTGTCCTACGGATTTTTTGCTTCGCGCGGTTGCCGCAAGCACTCATGCTGCACCACCGTCTCTTGCCGCCATGTGTCCGATCGAGAAAAAGCAGCGTGCATTCTTTTGCCTCGCACACCTTAACTTTTGCCAAATCATCTTTGCACAGCATCTCGGCCATCGCGTTCGCAACGGGAAATAACAAGTCCATCGGCGTCATGAAACGCCGCTTAAACTCCCAGAACAATTTTGGCTCTGCGCATGTCGTTTGCGCGATCTGACCGAAGCGCGCATCCCGTCTCAAGATCGCATTGAGCGGCGCCAGATCTTCCACGGCAGATGGACATAACCGACGACCTGCATATTCATTTATGAAACTGCGAAACCAGTCGCCAAGCCGCTTGGCGTCGTCCGCGACAATATCCAGATCTGAGGAATTGACCGCCTCGCGAAAATACCGCGCAACGTTAGAGCAAACCAGCTCCGCGCTCTCTAGCCAGTGCAGAAAATCTGTTCCTGACTTAAGCGGCCTCATCTCGGCGCCCGGCGGCGGCGCGAGCGCGTTTAGGAAATCGAGAGCGACCGCATTAGCTAGAAAGATGGGCGCGTGACCGTGTTTTCCGGCATGCCGCCACTTAGAAGTCCTCGCCAGCCTTCTACGCATTAATAACCTCTTTTTATCTTATTTATCAGTTACGAATGGAGGTCTGATTGCCTTGGGGAAATCGGACATTGCGACTTCTGCTTCCCGTCGCAAAACTCGCCATAAAAACAGCGATAAATCGCCATGAGCCAATTCGCCTCGCTAAATTTTGTTGCCTCAGGTTGACATGTACGGCTCACAAATAATAACCGTTACATGCCTATTTATTAGGTTACTATAAAAGTCGTCAGAAACTGCAGCGGCAGTCACAATCTCAGACTTCGAATGACGCCACGAGCCGGCGTCAAAACCCTCTTCGAACATCTTTGCTGTCAGATATCGCGGATGCCTCGATCGAGATCTCAAGACGCCAATGGCGGACACAATCCCAACTCGCAACGAACAGCCGACCGCTCGCGCGGTGGCGCGGCGATAAACGTCGAGTCGCTCGCATCGAGCACGCCGAGGCGGGCCCATCGAGAGCAGCAAGAGACATTTTGCACTGGATTGATGCGACGTGCCGTTGCCGGCGATGATCAGGCATACAGCGAGCTATTGAAGCGCCTTCCTGGAATGCTGCGCGCCGCTTTGGTTTCAAAATTACAGCGGTATCAGCTTTCGACCGGCGACCTCGACGATATCCTTCAGGAAACTCTCATCGCTTTCCACGCCCAGCGGCATCGCTGGGATACATCACTCCCGGTCATGCCTTGGGTTGTAACGATCGCAAAAAATAAAATCGTCGATGAATTAAGACGGCGACGTAGACACCATGTGCTTCCAGGCAAGCTCGCAGAACTGGCCGTCAGTGTCAGCGCGACCGCCGAAGAGTCTCTCGCCAGGTACGATGTTGAGCGGCTTATCAAAGCTCTGCCAGAACGAAATCAGGAAATAGTCGCGGGAATTTCGCTGAATGGAGATTCCGCACGCGATCTGGCCAAGAAGCTCGACATGCTGGAAGCGACGGTCCGCGTCATTCACCATCGATCTCTCAAGCGAATGGCCAAAAGCTTGAAAAAATGATGCGTCTTTCGACCATCAGTAACGTAACAAGACGAAAACCGAAGCGCTTATGACGGCGCTTCGATTTCCACTATAGTCATGGAGCAATTGCCAAAATCGTCCGTCAGGCGCTGCCGGGCACATTTCCAAGCAGCGGCCCCAACCCCTCGGCATAGGTGAGATGGGCAATAACGGCATCACGCAGCTTGGGATAGGGAAGCTCTGCAAGCATCGCGGTCTGCACGGTCGTCATCACTTCCCCTGCCTCGGCTCCAATCATCGAAAATCCGAGGATTCGATCATCGTCTGCGCCGACCAGAATTTTCATAAAGCCCTCGACCTCATCTGTCGCGTTCGTGCGCAACACGTGGCTCATCGGCAGTCGGGCGACGCGTACCGGAACGCCTTGCCGTTGAGCTTCTCCCTCATCCATGCCGACACGAGCAAGCGGTGGATCGGTAAACATGACGTGGGGAACGAGACGGTCGCTCGTCTTCCGCGTGCCTCCAGCCATGTTCTCGCGCACAATTCGGAAATCATCGACGGAAACATGCGTGAATTGCGGGCTTCCCGCACACTCACCAATTGCCCAAACGCCAGGCGCCGTCGTCTGCAGGCTTTCGTTGACACGAATGAACCCGCGATCCGTCACATCAACACCGGCCGCATTCAATCCGATCCCGGACGTATTCGGCGCACGTCCAACAGCAACCAGCAAATCGCTGCCTTCGATCCTTTTATCTCCCGATGATGAACGGATAACGACGGCAACAGCGTCCCCCGACATTCCCTGGACGTCGATTGGAGTTGCGCCGAGAAAAACCTCGATCCCTTCGGACACCAAGATTCCCAGCATCTCGGACGCGACATCGGCATCCTCGCGCCCCATCAGTTGCTCTCCGGGCTCTATGATGACCACACGACTGCCAAAGCGGCGATACGTTTGTGCCATTTCGATTCCGACATATCCGCCTCCGAGAATGATCAATCGCTCGGGAGCATAGTCGAGTTCCAGCGCCTCGATATGCGTCAGAGGACGAGATTCGAGCAGCCCTGGAACATTCGGAATGGCAGCATGAGAGCCGACGTTAATAACGACGTCGTTGCCTCTCAAAATACGCGTTCCGCCATCATTCGAGCCGACCTCAATAGTCTTGGGAGCGGTGAACCGGCCACTCCCCATGATCAGCTCTGCGCCGCTCGCCTTGTAGGCGCTGAGGTGAAGCACCTTCTCGCGATCAACCATGTCATTCTTTCGCTGACGAACCTTTGCGACGTTCGTCGTCACGCTACCGATCTCGGTGCCAAAATTTTTCGCGTTGTGCACGATGTGGGCGACTTTAGCGCTCCAGAGCTCATTTTTGCTCGGAAGACATGCGACGGCCGGACAAGAACCGCCAACCCAGCGCCGCTCGACAACAGCAACCTTTTTTCCGGATCGGCCCAGGTGCCATGCCAGCTGCTTGCCGCCCTGGCCGCTCCCCAAAATGAGGGCGTCGACGTCTTCTACTTCAGACATAATTACCATCTCTCCGCGCTGCTTTGGATTTGTCGGCAACGCCCATACGGTTCTCACTGCGCTGATGTTTCAGCCGTGAACGACAACCAGCTTTCCATTCGCCTCATTGGCTTCCATGACGCGGTGCGCTTCACGGATTTCCTCGAATTTGAAAATTCGCGAAGGCTTCGCACTCAGCTTTCCCTCCGAGACTTGCCGCGCGATGTCTTGCAAAGGCACATCCGACAGCGGAAAGCCGGGATTTCCAAAAACGAAGCTGCCAAAAAACGTGAGGTTGACGCCGCTCGCCATCTGCAGAAGCGGATTGAAATCGTGTATCGGTTCGAGACCGCCCAACCAGCCTGCCAAGCAGGCCCGGCCGCCGCGCTTCAGCATATTGAGCGAGTCCATGATCGTGCTGTTACCGACAAGATCGAGGATGGCGTCGAGCGTCTTGCTCTCCGCCAGCCTCTCGGACATTTTCGGCCCCTCGATTTCGCACCGCTCAACACCGAGCGCCTCGAGTTTGGCAAACCGCTCCTTGCTCCGTGTCGTGGCGATCACGCGAGCGCCGGCGTTCACAGCCATCTTAACCGCCGCCAAGCCAAACGACGACGTCGCGCCGCGGACAAGCAAAAGCTGCCCTTTCTGAATTTCGAGATTGCGAAACAGGCAAGTCCAGGCCGTGGCATATGTCTCGGGGATCGCCGCAAGCTCAGCCCACGGCAGATTGGATTCGATCAACGCGACGTTCGAAACCGGCGCACGCGTGTACTCCGCGTAACTGCCGTTGATCGTGCGACCCAAGCCGCCCATGAGCGCAGCGACCTTTGCACCGACGGGAAATTCACCGCCGGGGCACGACTTTACGATGCCGACGCATTCAATCCCGCTAACCTCGGCGGCTTCCGCCCATTCGCCTCGACGCATATGCATTTCGGCGTGATTGATACCGAAAGCTTTGATTTCGATGACAACGTAACCCGCCTTTGGCTCGGGCTCCGGAATGTCTTTATAGACGAGGCTGTCCAGGCCGCCGAATTTCTCAAGAACGATGGCACGCATGATGAATACTCCGCAGAAAAAAGTGGTCGTCAGCAGACCAGCCCAGCGACCGACGGTGTGAAGGATCAAGACAAGAAGCTGCGAATGTCCGCCGCGATCTCATCCGCGTGAGTTTCGAGAGCGAAGTGACCCGTGTCGTAGAATTTGACGACCGCGTTCGGATTGTCGCACTTGAACGCTTCCGCACCTGCAGGAACAAAAAATGGATCGTTCTTGCCCCAAACGGCGAGAAGAGGCGTTTTATGGGAACGAAAGAAGTTTTGAAATTTCGGATAGAGCGCAACGTTGCTTTTGTAGTCGCCGAAGAGATCAAGCTGAACGTCATCGGCGCCGGGTCGCGCAAGATAGAAGTTGTCGAGACCATACCCGTCCGGCGAGATCACCGAGACGTCGGAAACGCCATGCGTGTACTGCCAGTGCGTCGTCTCGGGAGCGAGAAACGGGCGAAGCGCGGCGCGATTGGCTTCTGACGGTTCTTTCCAATAGGCCTGGATGGGATTCCACCCCTCACTCAGACCTTCCTCGTAGGCGTTGCCATTCTGGGAGATGATTGCCGTGATCCGCTCAGGATGCTTCACAGCGATGCGCAAGCCCGTCGGCGCGCCGTAGTCAAAGATGTAGATCGCGAATCTCTTGAGACCGACAATCTCGGTAAAGCGGTCGATGACCGTCGCGATGTTATCGAAGCTGTAGGTGAAGCTCTGGCGCGATGGCATGTCAGACTGGCCGAACCCTGGCAGGTCTGGAGCCACGACATGAAAGCGATCCGACAATAGTGGAATGAGATCGCGAAACATGTGGCTGGAACTCGGAAAGCCGTGCAGCAACAGCAGCACCGGCTTCGTTGCATCTCCGGCCTCGCGATAGAAAACGTTAACACCATCCACATCGACCTTGGCATACCGCACGGCACTCATGACCAGTCTCCTGAAAGGCTTTTTACGTAACCTTCAAAACAGTATTTACTGGGTTACTAGCGGGCGCGTAACTTGTCAATTTGCGTTTTCAAGGTTACCGCGAGAGGATAGGTTGAGAAATTTGAGAGCCTTGGATGTCTTGGCCCTCCACTCCGGCAACTGAGCGTGAGGGCGACCACATAAACGCCTGAAAAACGGCGGCGCGACACCTTGAGCATTACCTTGCGGTGCTGCTTGGGTTCCATTTGCGAAAGGGATGTCGGAAAGGTCCCGCGACCAGAGACGGGGCGGAACGACGGCTATCGACCCCGGAAGCATTGGGTCGACCTCGTCTCTCTATTTGCGAGACGCGGGATCTCTATTCGCCGCGAACGCGCTCCCGGTGGGCGGCCTGTTTCGCACGATTGCCGCAAAGCGCCATGCTGCACCACCGGCGGGTATGGGCGCGGGTTTTATCGACAAACAGCATCGTGCATGTTGGTGATTCGCATTTCTTTATGTAGCGAAAATCCTCATAGCAGATGACGTCTCCAAACGCCTTTGCAATGGGAAGAAGGAGCGATTCCGGCGACCGCCAGCGGCGTTCCGGCAACCAAGCAAGTTCAGATCGACCTTGCTTCCCGCCTTTCGAATCCGTCGTGACGACGATCTGCCCAAATTCTTCGTCGCGACTAAGGACATGGTTAAGCGGACCGAGTTTCTGGAGCGCGCCGCGTTTCAGCGGCCGACCTTTATATTCGTATATGAAGCCACGAAACCATTCGCGGAAAGACCTCGCCTGTGCAGCCGCAGCGTCAAGCTCGCCAGGCACAGAATTCTTCCGGAGCAGACTTCCAATTTCGGGAGAGATGAATTTTGCCGAAGTCAGCCACGCGAGCAAATCATCGCCATTTGTAATCCACTCAACGGTCTCGTCGAATGGCATGCCGATTGAATTCAGAAAGTCCAAACCCGGAGCATCTGCGATGAACATCGCCGGAGGCCGCTGATCACTCATTTCAGTCCCAAATTTCAGCCCCGCTCGCGAATGAGGTAAGCGCGCATCACGAAGTAACCACTGAAACCTGCCTTAACAAGTTAACTGCGTCAAGATAACCCCTTTACTGATATTTTAAAAGTTACTTCGCACCTGGAGCACCCCACCCCGAAACGGATGTCGTCGGCGTTCCACGCACAAACGAAGCAATAGAAATTGCGCGCAAACGGCCACCCACGACCCAAAGCGATCATCGACTCCAAGTGTTGGCGCGCTCAATGCCGCTCAGCGTTTCGGCCAGAGCGATGAGTTCTGCGCGCGATCATTCGGATCACAATGCGCAAGCTCGCCTCTTGAAGGCATCCTATGCGATGGGAAATTGGGCCTGCTTCCAATCAGGCTTAGGCACAGAACTGTGCTCGGACGGTAACTCGTCGGCGACTATCGCCTTGACGAGGAGTTGAGCCAAACACGCCCGCCAGTTAGGCTAGACGGCGCTGCGAACCAAAACTGCGAATACTCCTCGCTCGGCAAGGCTTAAAATGAACATCCGAGGGGATGTTAGACGGTCGGACTCGATGCGCCAATGGCTTAGCCACTTGGTGCTTTTTGTGTTTGTTCTTCGCTCGCTCATCCCCGTCGGCTTCATGCCGGACTTCAGCGGCACTTCGATCGGCGCCTTCCGCATTGTTATTTGCACAGGCTTGGGACAACAAACCATCGACCTTGACGCCAATGGTCATAAGCTTCCCGCCACGCCAGGCGGCTCAAAGCATCAGCCTTGTGCATTTTCCATTTCTGCAGTCCCCGACCTGCCGCTGACGACGATCGCAATTATTCAAAGCGCCCTCGCGACTGTCATTACGCGGGGTCAAATATTCGAGGTCTTGCCGCCTGCGCGAGCAGGACCGGCCCTTGGCTCCCGCGCACCACCTCAAATCTCCTGAACCTGTTTGCGACAGCACGCGGTTGATGCCGTGCGTGTCGTAGTCAGTAGGATCATTCATGTCCGTCGCGCCGGCATTCGATGTCGCCGCGCCTCCTGTGACGCCACAAAACGTCTCCTCCAACCAAATTCAATGTAACGAAAGTTCATTCCATGACTTCGCGCTGGTATAATGCTGTTTGGCGCTGGCACTTTTATGCCGGTCTCTTTTGCATGCCGTTCGTCATCTGGCTCTCCTGCACCGGCGCGCTTTACTTGTGGCGTCCACAGATCGAAGCCTGGCTCGACCGGCCCTACGACAACCTCTCAGTCAACGGCGCACCTGCATCGCCCGACGCTCAAGTCTCCGCCGCTCTTAAAGCCGTCCCTCGATCACAGCTGCGAAAATACTATCTTCCGCAATCACCGACTGACGCGACGCGAATTCTTGTCGGCAAAGACGGCGCAATGTCTCGCGTCTACGTCGATCCCTATACGCTCCAAGTACTCAACGTCGCCGACGAGGAGAGCCGCCCGTTCAGAGTGATCTTCCACCTTCACGGCGAACTGCTTGCCGGCGCAGTGGGAAGCTATCTGGTCGAGATCGCGGCCTGCTGGACGATCGTGATGCTGATAACCGGCATGTACCTCTGGTGGCCGCGTGGACGCGGGCTGGCGGGCGTCGTCTACCCGCGGCTGTCACGCGGCGGCCGCGGCTTATGGCGCGACATTCACGCGACCGCGGGCTTCTGGATTTCGTTCTTCGCGCTGTTCCTGATCGTAACGGGACTGCCCTGGGCGAAAGGCTGGGGAACCTACCTGACCGAGATTCGCGAACTCACAGGCAGCGCGCGTGGCCCGGTCGATTGGACCATTGGCGGCAAGCCCCCAAAAGCCGCCGCAATGACACCTGAGCACCATGGGCACATGTCGGTTGGAAACATGGCATCCGTCAGTCGTCCCGGCGAACTCGAACGGGTCATTGCCACGGTCCGGCCATTGAACCTCGCGCAACCCGTATCAATCAAACCGCCTGCGGCAGCGGGAGGACCGTGGCTCGCTGCATCCGAAGCCGCCAATCGGCCGCTGCGAAGTAATTTGACCATCGACGGCGCGACAGGCCGCATTATCGAGCGAACTGATTTCGCCGAGCGGCACTGGATCGATCAGACGATCGGCTACGGCGTTGCCGCGCACGAAGGCCAGCTGTTCGGTATCGCAAACCAGATCGTCGGTACGCTGACAGCGCTTTTCCTCGTCGGCCTGTCCGTGTCAGGCGTCGTCATGTGGTGGAAGCGGCGTCCGGCTGGAACTTTGGGTGCGCCGATGGCGCTTGCGCGACCGAAAGTCGGCGCCGCTCTCATCGTGTCGATCCTGCTGCTCGCAGTCTATATGCCGATGTTTGGCCTGACGCTTGCGCTCGTGCTTCTCATCGAAGATCTCGTATTGAGACGATTGGAATCCATCCGAAAATGGCTTGGTTTACGAGGTGAGGCGCATCAGTCGGCGTGATTGCAATCGCTCGGCGCGCTCCTCCCCGCGAAGCGATCTGCCATCCAATCGACCGACGGCTTTGCAGCATCGCGGCTGATCATTCCATGGCCGACGCCGGGATAGGACAACATCGCGACGCGGCTTCCCGCGGCGCAGAGCGACTTCGCATAAACAGCCGTCACCGGTGGATCGACGACGACATCGGCAGCCCCCTGCGCGATCAGAACAGGAACGCTCGGCGGCAGCGTGCCGATCGTATTTTCAGCCAGCAGACGCTTCCAAGGCTCCATGGCGGTCGGATCTTTGACCTTTAAAAACTGTTGCGTCAGCTCCTTGCCGATTGTCTGTCGCGGCCGAATATCGATGATGGATTCGAGACAGATGTTCGCCAATCTGTCGACGTCCGGGACCGCTTCCGGAACGATGATCTCGCTCATTGGCGCGCCAAAGCCTCTGTCCCACGACCATAATGTCATCGCGAGTAGGTTCTTGCCCCCCGCCGTCGCGATGTCGTCGCGCATCAGTGCCCCGAGTTCTGTCGCCGGTGCAGCCGCGACCACACCGAGAACCGAAAGATCGGGAGAATAGCTCTTCGCCAGTTTCGCCGCGAAAAGCACGGCTTGCCCACATTGCGAATGCCCCCACAGAACAGATCGCGTGCTGATATTCGCGCCCGGCAGCTCATGCGCCGCCCGGATCGAATCCAGAACCGCGCGCCCCTCGCTGTCTCCCACCAGATAAGGATGCGGACCCGGAGTACCCAATCCCGGATAGTCCGTCGCCGCGATGGCAAAGCCATGCTCCAGCATCATACGGAGACCCGGAATCTGCTGAAAGAAAAAGATCGCGAGCGTCGGTGCGCAACGCGGAACGATCCCCGTCGTCGGATGTGCCCAACCCACCACAGACCATCCATCGGGCGGCGGCGTTCCTCCAGGAACGATCACCGCGCCCGATACGGCGATCGGCTCGCCTTTGAGACCTGTCGAGCGATAAAGCACGCGCAGGGTCCGCGCGCCGAACCAGCTGTCACGCATCGGCTCCGTTCGGATAATCGAACCGGGCGGACCGGCGATCTCAGCTGGTGACGCTTGATAGAAAGCAGACTGAGCCGCCGCCGGATGTGTCCCCAGCGTCGCAAACACCGACGCAACGGCGGCAATCATGACGGCAAAACACTTATCGATCATAGACGAACCTCAAATGTCCATGGGCGCTAGCCGTCAAGCGTATCCGGTCAGACAACACCGCAACCTCCATTGGCCGCCGGATCTCAAGATGTCCCTCGCGCCCGAAGCGGAAAGGCCACGATAGCCGACACCGATGAATTGGCCGCGGTGAGATCGGATTGCGCCAGCGCTCCCCGCCGCCGGCCGTAATGAGCATCGCACCCGCGGTAACCAAAACCAAAATAGGGCTTCTGGATCACATTATCACACGCCTGTGCACAATCGGGCTTAGCCTAAAATTGCGCTAGAATAAAAAAGCTCAGCGCTCCTCCAGGCATAAAAAAAGTCCGGGCACAGCAAGCTGTGTCCGGACCAGTCTTGGGGGTAGGGGAATTACTGTGCCGCGTTACCGGTGTCCTTATCGACGTTTGCGCGGTGAATGACGTAGGCTCGAATCGCAGCCGCATCGTCATGATTGAGCACCTTGGCGAATGACGCCATACCCGCATTCTGCAGACCACCCTTGAGCAGGATGTCGAACCAGGCATCATCCTTCAGGAAGCGCGAGGCGCGCAGATCGGGATTGACGCGACCGCTGACAACGCCGCCGCCATGGCAAACCGCACAGAACTGATCGAACAGTGCCTCACCTTTGGCAACCGTCTCCGGACTTGCCGTTTCCGGCGGCGGGTTGAGGACGAACTTCGATTCCGGCGGAAGCGGAGGCAGTTTCGCCGTGCCACCGACCTTGAACACCATCAGCCGACTGATGTTGCGGAGATTGCCGGATGCATTTGAGTTCACACCTTCCATCAGCGGATAGGCGCCGCCCCAGCCAACGAGAACCGCAACGTACTGCACGCCATCAACCGCATAAGTCATCGGCGGCGCGATTACGGCCGACTGCGTATCGAACAGCCAGAGCTGCTGCCCGTTGTCGGCGCGATAGGCGTTGATGTCACCCGCCGCGGTGCCCTGGAACACGAGGTTACCCGCAGTCGCCAGAGTGCCACCATTCCACGGCCCCCTATGCGGAACGCGCCAGGCTTCCTTCTGATTCACCGGATCCCACGCTTGGAGATAACCCTTCACCGGCTGGTCGGGAGAAGCGCCGGAGGCCGTCGCCAAGTTCCAGCCCTGGACCTGGGTCTTGTAGTTCTTATCCGGACCGTAGAACCAAGGAATTTCCTGCGTCGGGATGTACACGAAGCCCGTCTTCGGACTATACGACATCGCCTGCCAGCTATGCCCGCCGAGCGGTCCCGGCAGGATCGTCACCTGCTTGCCAGTTTGATCGTAGCGAACTTCCGGGTTCTCGATCGGACGGCCGGTCCGCATGTCGATCCCCTTCGCCCAGGTCTGGGGAATGAAGTTGTTTGCGGAAATCAGCTTACCGGTCTTGCGGTCCAGAACGTAGAAGAAGCCGTTCTTGTTAGCCTGCATCAGAACCTTGCGAGTCCGGCCGTAAATCTTGAGGTCGGCTTGCATCAGCTGCTGGACGGCGTCGTAATCCCATTCCTCGCCGGGCGTCACCTGATAATGCCAAACGTACTCACCCGTGTCGGCTTTCAGAGCGATGATCGAAGACACGAACAGATTGTCGCCTTCGCCGCGACTACGAACGGCGTGGTTCCATTCGAGTCCGTTGCCGGTGCCGAAATAGACGTAATTGAGTTCCGGATCGTAAGAGATCGCGTCCCAAACCGAGCCGCCACCGCCGACTTTCCACCACTCGCCGTCCCAGGTCTTCGCCGCCATTTCCATGGCTTTATTTTCGAACGGCTTCGAGGGATCGCCGGGAATGGTGTAGAAGCGCCAATCGAGCTTGCCCGTCTCGGCGTCATAAGCCGAGGTGTAACCACGGATGTGATATTCAGCGCCGCTCACGCCAAGGAACACGCGACCATTCGCGACGCGCGGAGCCTGTGTCAGCGTCATGGGCGCCTTGGGATCGACCGTCAGCACGCTCCAGACCGGCTTGCCGGTTTTTTCGTCGAGCGCGATCAGACGACCATCGAAGGTCGCGATATAGATCTTGCCGTTCCAGGCAGCGACACCACGGTTAACGAAATCGCAGCACCCATCGACACCCTTCGCTCGCGGCACCAGTGGATCGTATGACCAGAGCAGTGCACCTGTCTTGCCGTCATAGGCTTTGACGATGCTCCAGGCCGTCGAGACGAAAAGCTTGCCGTCGATTGCGAGCGGCGTCCCTTCCTGGCCACGATTGGTCTCAAGGTTTGCGTACCAGGCAAGACCGAGGTCTTTGGCGTTTTTGTCGTTGATGCCCTTGAGCGGGCTGAAGCGCTGCTCGCTATAGGTACGACCATAGGTCAGCCAGTCGCCCGGCGTTTTGTCGGCGTGGACGATGCGCGCCGTATTGACTTCAGCAGCCTGGACGTGTGCCGTCCATGGCAAAACCAGCGCTGACGTGGCGCATGCCGCCAAGACGGCGAGTGAGTGAAGGTTCTTGCGTGGCGTCTGAAACGCGATAGAAGCCGAAGATTGTTTCTCTGGCATTTAAGGTCTCTCCTGCGCAGGCCTGGATACCGGCGCGGTAAGTCCCGAATTCTGGGACGATGTGAAAATCCGGCTGGGTGCAAAGAATCGGCGTTTGCGCGCGATCAAGGCTGGTTCGTGCCCAGATATGCTGCGACAGCGCGAAAATCCTCCGGCGTCAGGGAACCGACGATGCCGCGCATCTGCCCATCGAGATCGTTGTGCCTCATACCGGACGCGAACTCGACGAGCTGCTGCTGGATGTAGGGGGCCTGCTGGCCTGCAAGCTGCGGAGCGCCCGTCGATTGTCCATCCGGACCGTGACACGACGCGCACGCCGGAATCCCTTTGTCCGCATTGCCCTGATTGTAGAGCTTGGCGCCTGGACTGTTCGCGTCGCCTGATGGCGGCTTACCCAAACCCGGCTGCGCCGACCAAAAGGCGGCAAGGTCCGCCATATCCTGCGTGGAAAGCAGACGCGATATCTGGATCATGTCCCGCCAAGGACGATCGTCGTTCTTGAAATCCTGAAGCTGCTTGTAGATGGTCAGCGGATTCATGCCGGCAAGCGTCGGCATCAATCCAGCGTTGCTCAGTCCGGCGTGGCCGTGACACGCCTTGCATTGAATGGCGAGAGCCGCGCCGCGCGTTGCATCCCCGCTCTTGATGATGGCCAGCGTCTTGTCATCGAATGTAACAGTCGACGCTGGTCTACCGTCGGCATACGCCACACCGAAAACGACCGGCGTCGACACAGTAATGACGATCGCCGCCAACGCGGCCAGCCGCCTGAACTTGTGCCGGCCAGCATTGCCGTTCACAGGTTCCTGTTCGCACGTCATGATTGCTCCTACCTGCTCAATATTCCCGGCGCAGATGGATTTCGCTCTTCGAACGCTCCGATTTCGGTGCAGCAAACTTTGGGATGACGGCGGCACGAGCAAGCGACCTCAAAACGCCAAAATCCCCTCATGGTCAGCTGAACAGAAAACTCGGCACAACTCGCCGCACGAAAGCCTGAAATGCTTCCCTGAGATCCACCAGCGGGCCGAACGGTGCGAAGGTTCTGCCGAAGAACTTTAGAAGGCGGTCTCACAGCCTGGGAGCTTCCGGAATGTCCGCTCCGTGGCCGCGAGCTTAAGGTTCACTAGAGCACTGGACACGGATCAATCCGACTAAAGTCCATGACCCACATCAAGTATCGCGAGGGCGTGAACGTACGGTGCTAATATCGCCTACACTGCGTGACCCCACATTCGCTGCAAAAAAAGACAAAAAGCCCCGCAGGTTTGCGCTGCCTGATTTTCGACTTCCCGGCCTGTCGTTTCATCAGAACTAGCCGCGCAGAAGCACGAGATAGACGACAGAGCACATCGCTCCGACACGGGGCGAACAATTGTAACGCACGATCGGATTGCGCCAATCCCAGCGCAATCATCGCGCGCCACCGCCTCGCCGAAGAAGCCCGATTAACCCGCCTCGTCTCGGATCGGGGTGAGTCGCTTATAATAGAGTTCGCTGTAGATCGAGATCTCGAGGTTCGCAATGCCAGTCAGAGGCCGAACGTCTCGCTCGATTACGTCGAGCAGTTCGCGATCCGTCTGACAGATGAACTCCGATAGAATATCGAAGCGTCCTGCACAAATGACCACGTAGGTGGTGTTCGCAAGCCGCGTCAAAGCATCTGCCACATCGGTTGCCCGATGCCCCGCCGCAACGTTGATCGCGACCCAGGCCATCGACCGGAATTCTAGGCTCATCGGGTTGATCAGCGCAATGACATTGACGGTCCCCGTATCTGTCAGTTGTTTGAATCGCAGGCGCACCTGCCCTTCGGAAATATCGAGTTCATCGGCAATCTGCAAAAATGGCTTGCGCCCATCCTCGCTCAAAGAGCGAATGATACGCTCGTCGATCGCATCGATTGCACGCGGACGCACGCCAGCCTCGGCGACCACCTTATTTTTCACCGCCGCGAAATGTGCGAGCTGATAGTGGAAGCTCAGATAAGGCATCGCCTCGATTGAGCGGATGCCGGGTATTTTACCAACTTCGTTTTCGATCGTCGATTGAAGCGCCGAACGATCCTTGCATAGGACTTCGGCAAAGATCGAATAGCGCGACGTCGCAACAACGACATAGTCGATGCTCGGAATCTTCTGAAGTTCTTGCGCGATTTTAGTCGCCGGCTGATCCGGGTGGGTCGTGAGGCCCAAAAGCGCCGATGCGCCGTAACCCAGGAGCGCTGGATTGGTCACGGCGGTGATTTGCATGACGCGCTGCTCTATAAGATCAAGCACCCGGCTGCGCGCAGTTTTCTCGGTCACGCCAATCTCACGAGCAATGTGTGAGAACGGCATCCGCCCATCGGCCTGCAACAACGAAACGATCCGTCGATCGATATCGTCAAGTGACGCGACGAGCCGGAGATAATCCGGCGTCGTCATGTTTCGCTTCATTATTCCCCTCCGGTGCACGCCACCTGAAGGCGTGCTCTCAAATCTCTGTCAAATCCAATGCGGAGAGCGGGCCGCGACGAAACCGTGCATCCCCCGAACGTCCGCGCAAATACGAATTGCCATTGCTAAAATATGGTTTGCGACGAATTGCTGTTGTCGATAGGCTCCTATCAAAAGGGGTATCGCCCGAGAACTACAAAAAGCACTGAGTGAAAGCTTCGCTCAACGCTATAGGAAATAATCGCAAAGGCCGCCTCAAGGACAAATTCAGATTCCAGGCGCGGAACACCTAGCCAGGGACACGTTTCTCGATGCAGCACTTCGATCCGGAACTTGAAAGACGTATCAGGACCTTTGAAACCACACCCGACAACGACGCGACTTTCAAACCGCGCGATTGGTTTCTGCTCATCGCTCTTGGTATTGTATTTCCCGCAGCACTGCTCATCTGGGGATGGCAGCGGTAACGGCGCCCGCGCCCACTCTCCTGCCGAGACAGAAATGCGAACTCACTTGAAGAGGCGCATGGCCTCATTCGCGAGCACACCACCCGCAATATCGATCGGTGCGAACGGCGCTTTCGACGCCACATACTCTGACGAAATGTCGATCTGTTCAAGCTTGCTCGCAATCTGTTCGACGGATGCCGCGTAGACGAGGCGCCCGATCCCGCACCAGATGATCGCCCCCATGCACATGCAGCACGGTTCGCCCGAGGTATAAAGGGTGCTGCCCTTCAATTCCTCTGGTCCATGCGTGGCAAGAAAGGTCCGAATGGCAACCATTTCCCCATGCGCCGTCGGATCATGATCGATGCCTGTTCGGTTGTGACCGCGGGCCAGGACCTCGCCATTTTTGACGATGACAGCGCCGAACGGGAAGGCAGCCTCGGCAGCTTCCTGCAGCGCAATCTTCATGAATGTCTCATCCTGCGGCAGGACCGGGGCCATGCGCGCGCCCGCTTCACGCGAGAGCGCGATCGTCGAAGCGACGAGCGTTACCCCGCCTTTGAGAACCGTTCGCCGATGCATCTGACCACCTTCGAGATTTGAAATAGGGATATCGTCCCATTCTGCTCATTGAAGCTTGCGCGTCGATGACCTTCGCAGCGTAGAGCAAACGGAACGTGAACTCTTACGCCGGAAGAATTCAAGACTATCTCGGAAATCGGACATATCGAAGCGAGCACCAAATTGGTTTTGGCTTCTGGTCTCGACCTCGCTATGCGTCGGCACCAGACATGGACGAGCACATGGATTGCTAGCGACGATGCTGACCAATCTCAAAATCAACGCACGACGGCTGTGGGACAGCTTGATGGACACCGCCGCGTTCGGCGGCACGGAAAAAGGCGGCCTCAAGCGGCTGACGCTCACCGACGAGGACAAGCTTGTCCGTGACTGGTTCAAGACCCAGTGCGAAGCGCTAGGTTGTAAGGTCAGCATCGACGAGGTCGGCAACATGTTTGCGACCCGCAGCGGACGCGACGACAGTCTTCCGCCGATCGCTATGGGATCGCACCTCGACACCCAACCGACCGGCGGCAAATTCGACGGCATTCTCGGAGTTCTTGCCGCGCTCGAAGTCATGCGCACGCTGCACGAGCAGGATTACGAAACGAACGCCCCGATCGAGATCGTCAACTGGACGAACGAGGAAGGCTCGCGCTTTCCGCCAGCCATGCTTGCATCGGGTGTTTTTGCCAGCGTGTTCCCGACCGCGTACGCTTACGAACAAGTCGATCGCAATGGCGTGACGTTCCTGGAAGAGCTGGAGCGGATCGGCTACCGCGGGTCGATGAAAGCCGGCGACCACAAGCTGTCGGCTATGTTCGAGCTTCATATCGAACAAGGCCCGATCCTCGAAGCCGAAAAGAAAATGATCGGCATCGTCACCGGCGTGCAGGGCATGCGCTGGTATGAAGTCAACGTGCACGGCCAGGATGCGCACACGGGCGCCACGCCGATGTATCTTCGAAAGAACGCACTGCTCGGCGCCGCCCGTATCATCGAAGCCATCGACGCCATCGGCCAAAAGCATCAACCGGGCGTTGCAACCGTCGGATTGATCGAGAACAAGCCCAACAGCCGCAACGTCGTACCAGGCGAAGTCTTCCTGACAGTCGACATGCGCCACCCCGATGAAATTGCACTCGATGCGATGGAAGCGGATTTTAGAGCCGCACTTGAAACGGCCATCCCGGCGCTCGGGCTAACCTACGAAGAAAAGAAGATCTGGTCGTCACCCGCCGTGAAGTTTGCACCTGAGCTGATCGACTGTGTCCGTAGCGCGGCGGCGAAATCGAACTTTGGTATGCGCGACATGGTCTCCGGCGCCGGCCACGACGCCGCCTACATCGCCCGCGTCGCGCCGACCACGATGATTTTTGTGCCCTGCGAGGGCGGCATCAGTCACAATGAAGCTGAAGCAACAAGCCCGGAAGAATGCGCGGCAGGCGCCCAGGTTCTGCTCGACGCCGTGCTCGCATACGACCAGACGCTTGCAAAATGATCGGACCCTATTTGCCGGCCGAGGGATGGTTGCTCAGATAATCGACGATGGGTGCAACGTCCGCATCAGGGACGGGTGCCTTGTACACGTTGATCATCTTCTTCACGATCCCTTCCCACGTCGCCTTCGATAGACGCGGCTGGACCGTGACCATTCCGGCCGAATGACAGGTTAAACAGTTATTGTTGACAGGGTCCGCACCGGGACCTGAAAACATCCGCTCTCCCGTCGGCAAATCGAAGCTCTCCGACTTGAAGTCGAAACTGTCTTTGGCCTGCGCCGTCGCGCCAAGCAGCATGACGGCACTGAGAACGCCAAAAGTCTGCGCAAAGCGTTGCATGTCATTCTCCTCAAGCCGCAACGAGATCGACGGTCTCGATGACGTTGCGCATAAAGCCCGACGGATTCCAGTTCGGCTTATCCGGCTGTACCTCTCCATCAGTGTTGGTACAGCGAACCATGACGCTCAGCCGCTTGCCGGCATCGATTGACGCGATATTGGCGTTCCACTTTCGGAAGCCGTACTTTCCTTCGTCCGCGCCAAGTTGAGCCGCTTGCCAACTATGGCCGCCATCAACGGACGTTTCGACTTTGGCAACACCACAATCTCCTCCAAAGGCGATGCCGCGAACAGCATTCGGCGCAGATGCTTTGACGTTGGCGACCCGTGCGACATTGGTGAAAAACGAGCGCGGCACCATGCGATTGATCGGAACCATCTTCACGTCCTTCTCGCCCGGCTTGATGTTCGCGCCGGGCGTATCAGGGATGAGATAGGCCTTCTTCGTCCAGAAGTTCTCATCCGGCATGTCGAGAACTTCGATGTCCGCCAGCATCTTCATCCAATAGGTCGCGTACCATCCGGGCACGATGAGCCGCAGCGGAAAACCATTGAGGAAGGGCAGCGGTTCGCCATTCATGGCGTAAGCCACTATCACATCGTCATCGCGCGCATGATCGACCGATAGCGACTTCTTGAAATGCGGGCCGCCATCGATAACCGGGGTCTCAAGTCCGGCGAAGCGCACCTGTACGCTCCCAGCCTTCACCCCCGCCGAGTCGAGGAGATCCTTGAGACGGAAACCCGTCCATTTCGCATTGCCCATCGCGCCATTCGCCCATTGGGCGCCCGGCACACGCGGATCGAAGAGGCCGCGGGAGTTTCCGGAACACTGATTGACGGCGGCAAGCTCGACGCGAGGCAGTTTGCGAACGAGTTCGGATAGCGAAAGCGATAACTCGCGCTCGACGTTGCCATGCACTTTAAGACGGAACGTATCGACATCGACGCTTTCGGGGATGCCCGCCCAATGCCAGCGCACATAGAACTGATCGTTGGGAGTGAAGACGCCCTTATCGAATGTTTCCCACGGCGTCTCCAAAAGTGGCGGCCGCGTCCGCTGCAAGATCATCTTTCCCTTCTGCGGAAACCCAGTCGTCATCTCGCGCTCGCCGCCGCCACCGTAAAGCGGCAGATCAATCGCACCGGCCCACACAGGCGCCGCCATCAAAGCGGCACCTGCCGTGCCAGCGCCGCGCAAAAGCGCCCGCCGCGTCAGCGCGTGCTGATCAAAATCAAAGGACGACATGGACGATCTCCAACAAGAAAAACCGATTGCATTTCTCGTTGCTTGATGAAGACGAGATCGATCGTTTTCGTCCAACAGATCTCTTTGATCGTTTCAATCGCGGTGGCTTTTTGAAGCCGCAAAAACCGGCGCCGATGCCCCCTCTTTGCACGGCACAAAAAGGCCAATTCTGCGCCACATCAGCTCTATTGCGGCCATAGGCTGAAGCTATTGAAGTTGCGACATTTATCCAAATTTTCTATCGCCTGAAGATGCTTATATTGCATCGCGAAAGTTTCGCTTTCGCTGCAACCTACGACCAGGACAACAGATGTCTCTTATCAACACTGCGATCAAACCGTTCAAAGCCCAAGCGTACAAACAGGGCAAATTCGTCGAAGTCTCCGACGCCGACATCAAAGGCAAATGGGCTGTCTTCTTCTTCTATCCAGCCGACTTCACCTTCGTTTGCCCAACCGAACTCGGCGACCTCGCCGACCACTACGCCGAGTTGCAGAAGCTCAGCGTCGAAGTCTTCTCGGTTTCGACCGACACGCACTTCACGCATAAGGCTTGGCACGACAGCTCCGACACGATCGGCAAGATCAAGTACGCGATGATCGGCGACCCGACGGGTGCGATCACCCGCAACTTCGAAGTCATGCGCGAAGGCCAAGGCCTCGCCGACCGCGGCACCTTTATCGTCGATCCGAAGGGCATCATCCAGGCGATGGAAGTGACGGCCGAAGGTATCGGCCGCAACGCCGCCGACCTACTCCGCAAGGTCAAGGCCGCCCAGTACGTCGCTGCGCATCCGGGCGAGGTTTGCCCCGCGAAGTGGGAAGAGGGCCAGAAGACGCTGGCGCCTTCGCTCGAACTCGTCGGCAAGATTTAAGACGACCACGCCTGATGGCCTTCCCACTCCGGGAAGGCCATCGCGGCACCTCTATACACGCACGAACTCAGTCCCCGGACGACGAACAGGATAACGCCATGCTCGACGACGCACTCAAATCCCAGCTCAAAGGCTATTTGGAAAAGGTCGTTCGCCCGATCGAGATTCGCGCCGCAGTCGACGCCAGCGCCAAATCCATCGAGATGGTCAGCCTGTTGACCGACATCACCAACCTCTCCGACAAGATCACGCTGGTCGAAGAGCAGAACAGTCCCGATAGAACGCCATCGTTCGCGCTAACGACTCCTGGCCAGGAGATTAGCCTTCGTTTCGCAGGCATTCCGCTCGGACACGAATTCACATCGCTCGTATTGGCGCTGCTCCAGGTCGGCGGCCACCCGCCCCGCGTCGAGCAGGCCGTCATCGACCAAATCCGTGCGCTCGACGGCGACTTCAGTTTCGAGACCTACTTCTCGCTCTCGTGCCAGAACTGTCCCGATGTCGTTCAGGCACTGAACCTGATGGCCGTCCTCAATCCGCGCATCAAGCACGTCGCGATCGACGGCGGCGTCTTTCCTGAAGAAGTCGAAGCCCGCCAGATCATGTCGGTCCCAACCGTCTATCTGAACGGCGATGTATTCGGCCAGGGCCGCATGGACGCCGAACAGATCCTCGCCAAGCTCGACACTGGCGCAGCCGCGCGCAGTGCCGAGAAGATCAAGGCCCAGGAGCCGTTCGAGGTGCTGGTCGTCGGTGGCGGCCCGGCCGGCGCGGCCGCCGCTATTTACGCTGCTCGCAAAGGCATTCGCACCGGCATCGCCACCGAACGCTTCGGCGGCCAGGTTCTCGACACCGCTGCCATCGAGAACTTTATTTCCGTCCGTCACACCGAAGGCCCGCACCTCGCCGCCGCGCTCGAAGAGCACGTTAAGGAATACGACGTCGAGATCATGAACCTTCAGCGCGCTGAAAAGATTGTCCGCAAGGGCGAGTATCTTGAGGTCGAACTGGCGAACGGCGCAGCGCTGAAATCGAAATCCGTCATCCTCGCGACCGGCGCGCGCTGGCGACAGCTCGGCGTTCCGGGCGAAATGGAATACCGCAACAAGGGCGTCACCTACTGCCCGCACTGCGACGGTCCGCTGTTCAAAGGCAAGCGTGTTGCCGTAATCGGCGGCGGCAACTCGGGGGTCGAGGCGGCAATCGACCTCGCCGGCATCGTCGACCACGTCACACTGCTCGAACTGGACTTTAAGCTTCGCGCCGACGAGGTCCTGCAGCGCAAGCTCCGCAGCCTGCCGAACGTTGACATCATCACCGGCGCCAAGACGGCAAAAGTCGAAGGAGATGGCCAGAAGGTCGTCGGCATCGCCTACGAAAGCCGCTCGACGTCCGACAAGCGCGTGCTGCCGGTCGACGGCATCTTCATTCAGATCGGCCTGTTGCCGAACACGGAATGGCTGAAAGGCGCGCTCGAACTGACGCCGCACGGCGAAATCGTCGTCGACTCGCACAATCGCAGCTCGATGCCCGGCGTATTTGCCGCCGGCGACTGCACCACGACACCCTACAAGCAGATCGTCATCGCCCTCGGCGAAGGCGCCAAAGCCTCGCTTGCGGCCTTTGACCACCTTATCCGCATCTCGGCGCCGGACGAAAAAGAGGTCAAAGCCGCTTAAGCTGATCAAGGCCCTGAACAGAGTATGACACTTCGCGAGCTCGAATATCTGGTCGCACTCGCGAAGTATCGTCATTTCGGGCGTGCCGCCGAGGCGTGCCAGGTCAGCCAGCCGACGCTCTCAGCGCAAATCAAAAAGCTCGAGGACGAACTGGGCGTCGCCCTCGTCGAGCGCGACTCGCGCGGCGTCATCCTGACGTCCTACGGCCACGAAACCGCAACGAGGGCGCGGCAGATTTTAGTTGAAATCCAGCAGCTTAAGGAAAGCGTTCGGCAGAATCGGAACCCCGAGGCAGGCACCGTCCGCCTCGGCATCTTTCCCACGCTCGGCCCCTACCTGCTGCCTCATCTGGTGCCGCGCACCCGGAAGCGCTTCCCCGATCTGGAACTGCTCCTAATCGAGGAAAAAAGCTCTAACCTGCTATCGCGCCTGCGTGACGGTGAAATCGATGCCGCCATTCTCGCTTTGCCGATCAACGACAGCCAGCTGCGCACCGAGTTTCTGTTCGAGGAGCGTTTTCTGCTCGCGGTCTCAACCAGTCATCCGTTGGCGCGTCGAAACTCCATCGGCATCGACGAACTCGTCGATCACGACCTGATGCTGCTGGAGGACGGCCATTGCCTCCGCGATCACGCCCTTGAGGTTTGCCAATTTGCCGGCGCAAACGAGCGATCTTCGTTTCAGGCAACGAGCCTTGAGACTCTCCGGCAAATGGTGAGCGCCGACGTCGGCATCACGCTACTGCCGGAACTTGCGACCCTGAACCAGAGCGCACTCTCAAGCAGTATCCATCTGTTGACGTTCAGTGATTCCGAGCCGAGCCGCCAGATCGCCATGTGTTGGCGCAAAAGCTCAGCACGCGAACCACTCTTCCTGAGCCTCGCCGAGCTGTTCAAGACCTGCGCCAATCAAGTATTGCAGCGACCGGCCGTCTCGCAGACACGCGGCCAATCGCGCCCCGCAGCCCGTCGGAAAATCGCATCCTGACATCAGCAGCGCTGCCGTGCTTCGCTGCAACAGTCCCACACTTTTCACGGATCCAACCTATCCCGGCGATTCCGGCAGCGGCGAATTCGCACTAGTGTTGTCATCGACAACTCAGTCTGGGGGAGATCTGCTGATGATCGATTGGGCCAACAGAGAATTGTCCACCCTTGAAGGTCAGCTTGCGTTCTGGAAAGGCGGCGTGGCGCGCGTTTTCAATGGCCCGGCTTCCGATGACGAGATTACCGAAGCCGTTATCGCAACGCTCGAAAAACACGTCGCCGATTGGCGCGCCCTGATGAGCGAGCATAACATTCCCGTCCAGAAGCTGATCGATACGAACGCTTGACGCGGCGCCATCCCCTTCACGGGAAAACACCACCACGTCTGCTTCGTTTTGTGCTGGGCGCTTAGACTTGCCGCCATGTCGGCTTGGTCGGGTCTGCAAGTTCGATCTTGATCGGCCCCGTGCCGAAAACCGCGACCACGACGGGCTCTTTGATGCCTGCAGGAACGCCGTCGTAATGCATGGTTCTGGCTGTCCGCTTGACGAAACCGCCAGCCGGAACCTGGACGCAGTCCTGTGGTGCAAAATCCGAACCGCTGTTCACCCACCATGTCCCTGACAGAACCATCTGAATGCGGTCCGTCGCGTAGCTATGCGGTGCGCTGAACCAGCCTGGGTTCCACTTCATCAGAACAAGATACGGCCCCGCTTCGTTGAAATCGCCATAGAGCTTGGCCATTTCACCGCTTCCCGCCGGCAGCCCGGTCCAAGGTTCGAATTTGATGTCACCGTGCTGCAAGACGAACGTCTGCTTCGGATCGATCGGCGCGGCGTTCGCAGCTCCCGACGCAAGAGCCAAAGCCGACGACAGAAGAAAAGTGCGGCGTTCCAAAATCATGTCTCCCAATTTCACGTGCATCCCAGCCGCGATGAAGGCCGGCATATGCGAAATATAAATTGCGCACCGCGATATCCCAGTCCGGAAGGCGATCGGGCCGCAATGGCAACATTAAAGGGGATATTTCACTGGCGGCGCAAACGGATACGGGGCCCGGCTTGGGGGTAAGCCGAGCCCCGACTATTGAAGCGGCGCTTGTGGGTGGGGTGAGGGACGGCGCAGCTTCTTGACAAAGCGGACCTGCCTAACGTGAGAGACCATGCCGATAGAGCCACGGATCCGCTTGGCAAAAGTATGTGTGCGCCTCTTGAATTGGTGAGGCCACTCAGCCCGCCGAACTAAGTCAATGCAACGAAATAGGCCGAATAGCCTATGCTATTGCATAAAACCTATGCCGTCCGCCGCTGCGGTAACGCGTCCCTGTCCAGACTTTAAGAAATCCGGCCTTGATATCTTTCTGGATTAAGTTTGAGGGTACTTTCCGCTGTCGCGGAACGAGCGAGATCCGATGCGCCGTGTATCGTTGAAAGTATTGATTGCAGCCGCGATTTCGGTCGTTTCGCTTTTGCTGACGATTGCCGTGTCCTATGTCGTCGGGCACGACGCAGTGAGCCGCCTGGAGCAGGAAATCGGCCAATCTCTGGCGCTGCTCGCTGACGAAATGCAGGACAAGCTCGACCGTGCGATGTTCGAGCGTTTGCAATCTCTCGACAACATGGCGGCGCTCGGCCGTATCCTGCAAAAAACCGACGCACCGGATTCGCTGCGCACGTCTCTCGAAAGATTTCAAAGCGCCTATTCTGATTATTCCTGGATCGGCTTTGCCGATCCCAACGGTAAAATCCTGAGCGCAACGGGCGGCGAATACGAGGGTCATAACGTCAAGAACCAGCTTTGGTTCAGGCGCGGACTAAAAGACGCCTATGTCGGCGACGTCAAACTGCCCAACGCCGCCACCACACAGCGTATTCCCCACGAGGGACGCGGAGCATCGGATTTCATTGATCTTGCCGTTCCGGTTTCGGACGACAAGAAAATCATCGGTGTGCTCGGCGCAACATTGAGCGCCGACTGGGCTGAAGAAGTCCGCGACACGCTTCTCGGCAGCATGAAAGACGCGATCCCCGCTGATGTGATCGTTCTGAACGAAGAGCGCCAAGTTCTGTTCGGGCCTGACGACATCACTGGAAAAACACTCGATTTGCCGAGCATTCGCGCCGCCCGCCCAGGTCATGCCGGCTTTGCCGTCGAACGCTGGCCGGACAACCATGCTTACGTCACCGGTTTTTCGAAAAGCGACGGCTATCGCTCGTATACAGGTTTGAACTGGATCGTCCTGGTACGCGAAAACCAGCGGCAAGCCTTCGCACCCGTCCGCAGCCTCCAGCGGACGATTGTGATCACCGGCACGATCTTTGCGCTTCTTGCAGCCGCGCTTGCATGGGTCCTGGCCAGCAAACTATCGCAACCGTTGCTCCAGCTGGCCGACGTTGCCGAACGCCTGAGACGCGGCCAGAAACTCGAATTCCCGCAGGTCTCAGGCTATCAGGAAGCCCGCGTCCTCTCGCAATCGCTGCGATCCCTCGTGAAGGAATTGGACGCCCAGCGATCATCTCTCGCGGCCGCCAACCAATCGCTGGAAAGTCAGGTACGAGAACGCACACAGCGGCTCGCTGAGCAGAACATAGGCCTTGAACGAGCGAAGGCCGCCGCCGAAAGCGCGACTGAAGCCAAATCGCGCTTCCTCGCCGCTGCCAGCCATGACTTGCGCCAGCCCCTTCACGCCCTGACATTGTTCGCGCGCGCCCTTTCTCGCCGTGTCAGCGGCAACGAGGCGACGACACTCGTGGCGCAAATGGAAGAAGGCCTGCGCGGCCTGAAAGGCATGTTCGATGCGCTGCTGAACGTATCCCGCCTCGACGCGAAACTCATCGAGCCCACGAAAACGCCAGTTTCCATGAGCGAGCTCATCGAACGCATCTCCGTCGGATCGCGCGTCGAAGCTGAGCAAAACGGCTTGAAATTCCTGAGCCGCGGCCGCGATTGGGTAATCGAGACCGATGCTGCACTGCTCGAAACGATTATCCGCAATCTCGTCTCGAACGCGCTGAAATTTACCAAACACGGCGGCGTCATTCTTGCTGCCCGCTGCCGAGAAGGACAGCGCGTCATCGATGTCTACGATACCGGCCCCGGCCTATCGGATGATCGCCGAGAACAGATCTTCGAAGAATTCTCGCGTGCTGCCCATCGCGCTTACGGCGCAAACGACGGCCTTGGCCTGGGACTGTCCATCGCGCGCCGCTACGCCGAGCTGCTCGACATGCGGATCGCCGTCTCCTCAAGACCCGGATACGGCTCGCGTTTTTCCATCGTCCTGCCGAAAAACGCCGTCGTCGAACAAATGCAGCGCCCGCCGGCGCTCACAACGCTGGAGCCCAGCATCAGCGGCATGCGGATTTTGATATTGGACGACGACCCGCTGATCGTCGCTGCACTGACGAAGGACTTGGAAGACCGGGGCAACGTTGCTTTCGGCTACCAACGCAACACCGACGCCGAGGCAGCACTCGACAACGGACTCGTCATTGACGCTGCCGTCCTTGACTTCGATTTGCGCGGCGCTGAAACCGGACTTGAATTCATCAGACGAATGGCAAAGAAATCGGGTGAAGAGATTCCAAGCATCCTGTTATCGGGCGGCACGGATTCTGCGACGCTGGCGATCCTTGCCAAAGCTGGGTTTCCGTGGCTAACGAAACCTGCCGATCCTGAGCTTATCGCAGCGACCCTCGGCGCGATCTTAAAAGCTCACATGAAGTCCAGGAACGGCTTTGATGCTGAATTCGGAGCGGAAATGAATGCCGGTTAATTCAGAGAAACTCATGACAAACAATCAGCGTGATACGGTTTTGGTGGCCGACGATCACGGACTTTACCGTTCGGGTTTCGGCTTCCTGCTGCGCGATCGCATGGGCTTTCGCTCAGTCATCGAAGCCGCAACCTTCGACGCCGCTTTGGATCGCCTGGCGGAAACACCGAACGTCGAGCTTGCTCTTTTCGATCTCGCGATGCCGGGCATTTCCGGGCCTGAGGGCTTGAGCGTCGTCAAGGAGACCTATCCCGGCATTCGCGTCGCCATCGTCTCGGGATCGGAAGAACGCAACGACGTCGTCAAAGCCGTCGCTATGGGCTTGAACGGCTACGTGCCCAAGTCACTCGCCGATGACGAAATCGTCGGTGCATTGCAGGATATCCTGGACGGCCGCGTGTTCGTGCCGCGCTTCATGACATCGGGCGCCGCAGCGGCCGCGATTTCGTCCGCAAAACAGCAGATGCGCTCTGAATCGGCCGGAACCGGAAAGGTGGGGGACCCCGGCGGTGGAGCCACCTACAAATCCATCTCACCGCGCCAACGCGATGTTCTGGACTGCGTCCGCCGGGGCCTTTCGAACAAAGAGATCGCACGTGAGTTGGACATTGCCGAAGGTACGGTGAAAATCCATCTCGCGGCTCTCTTCTCGCATTACGGTGCCCGCAATCGCACCGAACTCGCGACGCGGAGCTAACCGCGCCACGAAAGATGTCGGCATCGCCGCGCTCAACTCATTGCAGAGCCGATGCGATGCATCAGCCATCGATGCAGAATATCCGGATCGAATGGCTTCCGGATGACCGGAAAGGGCGAGGCAACGGCGGCGTAATCGGCATGCCCCGTCGTAATGATGGTCGGCACAGCATGGCCGATCGTAGCTGCGATCGCCTGCGCATCACGAATGCCGCGCATCTGCCCATCAATCTCGATATCGGTGATGATTGCCGCCACTTTGCCCAGCCGATGGCCGAGTGTCCGCACAGCTTCACGCGAAGAACGCGCAGCTACGCAAGAATACCCCCAATCGTCGATCAGCATCGTCAGCGCCATGGACGACCGGTAATCATCCTCTATAACGACGATCAACGGCCGCGCGCAAACATCAGATGCCAGCGAAGCGCAATCGACTGCCATCTCCCGCGTGGGGGTGGTCATCGAAGAGCCTCCTCATTTTTTGCCTGTCCTACAAAGCAATGTGAGGCTCTTTGCCAATGCGTCGCCATTCAGCATGAGGCTATAGGCCGCTCGACATAGCCGAGCAGGAGGGAAATTTTCAATGCGTAGAAAACGTTGGTAGTTCCCAGTCAGCTCCATGGTGGCCGTCGCAAAACATGTTTAAATCGCGCCTCCAGAGTAAGACCTGAACGACATATGAGCGTGAGCGCGAGACATGGCTAACACATTAAAAGCCGGCCCACTGCCGAAGCCGACACGTCGCACTCGCTGGTACAATCCACGTTCGATCGGCCGCTCGATCGTTTTACGACCCCGCGTCGTAATCGGCGCCCTCGTAACAGTTACAGCGCTGTTTCTACTGCCGCCGTCTTTCCGTGGCTCGGTGCGCGAAGCGCTCGCCTGGTGCGCCGGTGGCAGCGCCTACCTCGCCATGGCTTTCTATGTCATGCAAGGATGTCACTCCGACAAAATCCGCACACGGGCCGCGCGCCAGGACGATAGCGGCGTCGTTATCCTTGTTATTGTGCTGATGGCCATGTTCTCAAGCTTCGCAGCAATCTTCGGATTGCTCGTCGAGGCCAAAGCAGCATCCAACGAAGGTAAGCTGTTCTTTGCAGCCCTCGCCGCGGCGACCATCGTCATCTCATGGCTCGTGACTCAAGTCTCCTTCACGATGCATTATGCGCATGAGTATTATGCGCCGGACCACTTCATCGATAAGTCAGACGCCGAGAACTCCCTGACGTTTCCGGGGGACACAAGACCTGACTATTGGGACTTCTTCTATTTCGCGACCTCATTCGGCGCCGCATCGCAGACGTCGGATGTCGTCATCAACAGCAAGTCCATGCGCCGCCTGACGACGCTGCACGCCATCGTCTCGTTCTTTTTCAACACGATGGTCCTCGCGCTGACAATCAATCTCGCCGCGAGTCTGGCTTGACCGAAAGCGCCGCACTTACCGCTTGCGAACGAACACGGTCCCTGCGGAATAGCCGGCGCCGAATGAGCAGATCAACCCTGTCTCGCCCACCGCGAAGTCGCTGTTCGCTTTATGGAAGGCGATGATCGAGCCAGCCGAGCTGGTATTCGCAAACTCATCCAGAATGATGACGTTCTCTTGCGGTGTCGGCACGCGGTCCAGAACTTTCCGGCCAATCATATCGTTCATATTGATGTTGGCCTGATGCAGCCATAGCCGCGTCAGTCTTGTCGGATCGACGCCCAGATCCACAGCATGCGCGATGATCATATCGATCACCATCGGCACGACTTCGCGAAAGACCTTGCGGCCTTCCTGTACGAACAATTTGTCGGCGGCGCCGATGCCTTCCGGCGCACAGCGATTGAGAAAGCCGAAATTGTTTCGGATATTATTCGAAAACTGCGTCTTGAGACGTGCGCCGAGAACAGACCAGCCGCCATCCGCAAGCGTTTCGTCGGTAACAACGATGGCCGTCGCCACGTCGCCGAAGATGAAATGGCTGTCCCGGTCGCAAAAATTGAGATGCCCCGAGCAGATTTCCGGATTGACGACGAGTACGGCCTTTGCCGAACCGCTGGATATAAAGTCGGCCGCCGTCTTGATGCCGAACGTCGCCGACGAGCAGGCGACATTCATGTCGAAGGCAAAGCCTGACACCCCAAGCGCATTCTGCACTTCGATCGCGATGGCCGGATAAGGCCTCTGCATATTCGAAGCCGCACAAATGACTGCTCCGATATCGCGGACATCGCCGCCCCAGCGAGCCAACGCATCCCGAGCCGCCAGGACGGCCATCTCGGCAAGCAGAGAAAGCTCGTCGTTCGAGCGCTCAGGGATTGCCGGGCGCATCACCTTAGGATCGAGAATGCCAGTCTTGTCGACGACGTGCCTCGATTTAATGCCGGAGGCTTTCTCGATAAAATCAGCCGACGACGGAAGCAGCGGCGTGAGCTTGCCCGCCGCGATGTCGGCCGCATGGTCCGCGTTGAAAGCTGCGACATAATCATTGAAGGCGGCCACGAGTTCGTTGTTCGAAATGCTGTCCGGCGGCACGTAAAGGCCCGTCGCAGCGATGACTGGTTGGCTCACGTTCGTTTCCAATGGCACTCCAGGACGCGCGTTGATCCGCACGCCTCTTATAAGTTATGGCGCGCTCGGTGCTGGCAACCGAGCGTCCGCTTGCGAGCGCTTCCCATAGCGCAGCTTGATGCGCTCGCCAATCTCGGCCACTAACTCCCCTCGGCCCGAATGTTCCGCAGGGAACTCAGCGAACAAAATCAAGGCTTAGCACCCATGCGCCTGTTGCAGACGGAACAGCCGTTTGGCATCAGCGAACCTAAAGCTCGTCTCCAGTCCAACGGGAGACGACGCCATGTCCGCAGCCATCTCACCACTTCCGACGACGCCACCCCACGAAACCACCCCGACAAAAACCACGTTTCGGATCGCAGGCGGCCGTACGGGCGTACTGCTGATTCACGGCCTCTGTGGCACCCCTGCTGAAATGCGCTTCGTCGCCCTTGGTCTCGCCCGCGCCGGCTACACCGTACACTGCCCGACACTCGCCGGACACGGCGGCACGCGCGCCGATATCGTCGCAACGACGTGGCGCGATTGGCTTCGCAGCGCCGAATCCGCCCTCGAAGAGCTGCGCCGGGAATGTGAGACTGTTATCGTTGGCGGGCTCTGCCTTGGCAGCATCATTGCGCTACATCTCGCGGCAGACCATCCGGAAAAAGTGCAAGGCGTCGCGCTTTTCTCGCCGACGTTTCAGGTGAACGGCTGGGCAATGCCCTGGTACAGCCGATTGTTCTCGCTCGTGCGCAGCCGCCGCATCGCCAACATGATGCAATTTCCCGACGCCGAGTCTCTCGGCATCAAATGCCCCCGCGTTCGCGATTTCGTCCGCGCTGCTCTTGCAGCGTCCGACGGCTCAGCCCTCGGCACTGTTGGAACGCCGGGTGCCGCACTCTACGAACACCGCCGCCTCGTATCGGCTGTGAAAAAAAGAATTGGAAAAATTTGTCAGCCTGCGTTGATCGTGCATTCCCGCGAAGACGACTACGCCGATCTCAAAAATGCGACGTACCTTCAGACGGCTCTGCATGGCGCCCCCGAACTTCTCGTCCTCGACGATAGCTACCACATGGTCACGCTCGACCGGCAGCGTCATCTCGTGGTGGAAAAGACACGCGCCTTCATCGCACGCATCATGGCGGATCAGGCAGCCGGCGCAGGTGAAAGCAGCTCAGTTCCTCTGCCCACCAAAGCCGCATAGTAAAATGACGCAAGACGCCAGCAAAACGCGAAACTATCGCTGCGCTAACGTCACGACAAATACATCGCGGCCACGCACCGGACATATCGAACTCGAAGGAGCCCGTGCCATCCGCTTAGCGTAGCCGCGTGGGAAACTCCGAATACGCGAAACCTCATTCCGGAGCCCTTATCACCGTAGACGGAAATGGTTGCCATAATGCAAACATCGACAATTATCGTAAAAATGCGCTCCGATCTTAACGCCCGTTTAAGGTATCGGGACGGCGCAACAGCCAATAAATCATCGGCACGGTGAGCATGTGAGGCAGCAGCCTCAACGCCACGTAGAAAAACAGATTGGGAATTCCCGGCACGATGACGCGGTTGCCCCACATGAAACCGCGATACGCACTGCGCGCCACGCCTTCAGGTGACATCGGTGGCAGGACATATCGATAAAGCGATCTCTCGGCACCCATCTCTTCATGAAACGCCGTATTCACCGGCCCTGGCAGCAGCGCGCTCATGCGCACGCCCTGGCCTGCGATTTCACTCGCGATCGCTTCCGTCAGCGAAACGACATAGGCTTTGCTGGCATAATAAGCGGCTTGGTTGGGACCTGGAATGCTCGCCCCGAGTGAAGCGATATTCAGTACGCCACCTTGGCCGCGCGCGAGCATGTCGGGAAGCGCCGAGCGTGTCAGCCGTGTGACGGTCTCAACATTGAGAGCGACGAGCTTCGATAGCTCCGTTTCCGACTGATCGACGAACGGCCCTGCGAGCCCCAGGCCCGCATTGTTCACCAAAACGTCGAGATAGAGACCAGAGCGAGCGAGCGCGGCCGAAATCACGTTCATCGCGCTGGCTTCGCCGACGTCGCACAAGATCACCACGACATCCGCACCCGTCGCGGCTTTAAGCGCGGCGGAGGCTTCCTCCAGGCCAGCTGCATTCCGCGCCACAATCGCCGTCTTGTGTCCGGCCTCGAGAAACCGCTGCGCGAGAGCAAGACCGATGCCGCGCGATCCCCCCGTAACGACGACGGCGGGCTCAAAGCCCGCCACCTCTTGTCGTGATTTGAGCATCTCCGCCCGTCTGCGCGAATGACGCCACGGCAACAGCCGCGTATACCAGGGCGGCGACGTGTTGTGCATAGTCTGGATACGCTCCGCTGACGGCTCTCCCGACGCCAGCGAAACTACGGAATGCCCCGGCGCCTCGCAAGGCCGCGAGCCGCAGGAGTCCCTCAGGTTGTCCGCACCGACGGCGACAGCACGTTGCGATCGTCCTTCGGTTGCAGCCTCTGCAGAAGATAGTCGAGAGAGATCGGTCCCGGCCCCGCAACGGCCAACCAGCCAAACAGCGCCATGTATGACATCTCTTCAAACCCCGCGAGCGTTTCGAAAGAATCGACCTGATCCAGTTTGGCGCTGATGATCGCGACGATCATGACGACCACGAGCGGAACGGCAGCGATCCGCGTAAAGAGCCCGAGCAGAAGAAAGAGGCCGCCGAAAAATTCCACGCCCGAAACGAATGGCGTCATGATCTCCGGAAACGGGATTCCCCATGACGCAAAATTTGCCGTTATTTGCGGCAGCGCATGCAGCTTCTCCCAGCCGCTCCACATGAAGACCCATCCCACCACGATGCGCGCAAAGAGCGGCGGCAACCATAAGAAGACCCGAGAGAGCTTCTCCGGAACGGAGATCAACCAGTGCGTGAGAAATTTCATCGGTTTTGCCTTCAGTTGGAGGACGAGGCGGGATTTCCCGCGCGACTGAAAGGCACTTACGAGCCGCCTCGCTTGCTGGTTACAGCCAATCCGGAATAATTTGGCGCGTCGCTAGTGCACCCATTGTCGTGCGCAAGGACGGGGGCCTCAATTTTTTTTCCAAATCCGGAAACATCCCCCGCAGGGCAGCCGTAACCACCCTCGTGACCAGGTTTCGGCCCGGCACAAACGACAGCGTGGAAACACAATACCTTCCAAAGGGAAAACACCATGAAGATCAGTGTAAAGTCTGGTTCGGCCCTCGCAGCCGCAGCAGCATCTCTCATGCTCGCGAATGCCGTTGTCTCGACGGTTGCGTATGCCGATGAAGCCATGGGCCACTGCGTCGGCGCCAACGCCTGCAAGGGTCAGAGCGCTTGCAAGAGCGCGACGAACGCTTGCAAAGGCCAGAACGCCTGCAAGGGTCAGGGCTTCACCGAGACGACCAAGGAAGGCTGCACGACCGGCCATTTCGAACCGGCGAAGTAAACACGCGAAGGTAAAAAACGCCGCCTCCAGCGCGGCGTTTTTTATCTCGCTGAGACGATCCTCCAAACCACATGACTATGAGAACGAGGCCGATAGATGTCGCTCAGATATTTTGCGCAGGCTGCCTTGGCGCTGGCTATGATGACGCTGACTGCGGCCGGCGCGGCAGCAGCCGAGCGCAAGACTTTCGATGAAAAAGATTTCGCCGCCGCACAGGCACAGGGCAAGCCGATCCTCATCGATATCTCGGCGACATGGTGCCCGACGTGTCAGGCGCAAAAGCCCATTATCCAAAAGCTGTCCGCCGAGCCGCAGTATAAGAACCTCAAGATTTTCGACGTCGATTTCGACACCCGCAAGGATGTTTTGCGAAAGTTCGGCGCTCAGGTTCAAAGCACGCTGATCGTTTTCAAGGGTGACAAGGAAACGGGCCGCTCCGTCGGCGCCACCAGTGAAAGCGCGATCGACGGCTTGATGCGCAAGGCCCTCTGAGGACGGTTCCGATGCTCGTATCCTTCGCCTTGGCCTTCGTCGCCGGTGTTCTATCCGTCCTGTCGCCGTGCGTTCTGCCCCTCGTCCCGATCGTGATGGCGACCGCGGCGTCGGCCCATCGCCATGGGCCGTTCGCATTGGCAGCAGGCGTTGCGATTTCCTTCGTCGCGATCAGCCTGTTCGTCGCGACCGTCGGTTTCGCGATCGGCCTGGACGGCACCTTCTTCCGTTTCATTGCCGCTTCGCTTTTGATCGTGATCGGCGCCGTTCTGGTGATCCCCGTCCTGCAGCAACGGTTCGCCGTTGCCGCCGGACCGATCTCGAACTGGGCGGATCAAACACTTGGCGGCTACGCTGGTCCCGGCATTCTTGGTCAGTTCGGCGTGGGTCTCGTTCTCGGCGCCGTCTGGAGCCCATGCGTCGGCCCGACGCTCGGCGCCGCCTCGCTGCTCGCGGCTCAGGGCAAGGACCTTGGCCAGGTCACTATCACGATGCTCGCATTCGGCTTTGGCGCCGTCGTTCCGCTACTCGTCTTGGGCGCGTTGTCGCGTGAAATCCTCAATCGCTGGCGGGACACGCTCGCCTCCGCGGGCTCAGGCGGGAAATATGTTCTGGGCGGCGTCCTCATTCTAACTGGCCTCGCCATCCTGACGGGTTTTGATAAGACACTCGAAGCCCAGATCGTCGCTGCGTCCCCGGCCTGGCTGACGGCGCTGACCACCAGGTTCTAGGACAAAAGGATTTTTGTCATGCTCGGTGCAACGAAAGCAAAAGTCGCTGCCGATCTAAGGCCCGCGCCCGAGGGCAAGCCACGATACCTTGGCTACGGTCTTGGACTGCGGTCCCAGCACTATGCCGACATCCTGAATGGCGACCCCGACCTCGACTGGTTCGAGGTAATTTCGGAAAACTACATGGTGCCGGGCGGCCAACCGCTGAAAATTCTCGATCAAATCCGCGCCCGCTATCCGATCGTCATGCACGGCGTTTCGCTGTCGATCGCATCCACTGCGCCGTTCGACCCCAACTACCTGAAGCAGCTCAAAGCCCTCGCCGATCGTACCGAGCCGGTATTCGTCTCCGATCATCTCTGCTGGACGGGCGTGCACGGCGTGAACCTGCATGACCTGCTACCGTTTCCGTATACGCGCGAAGCCCTCGACCACGTCGTAGCACGCATTCAGCACGTGCAGGACTATCTCAAACGGCCGCTGGCGCTTGAAAACGTCTCGTCCTACGTCCAGTTTCGAAACTCCGAGATGCCTGAATGGGAATTCATCGCCGAGATGACGAAACGGACCGGCTGCTGGCTCGTCTTCGACGTCAACAACGTCTACGTCAGCGCCTTTAATCACGAATACGATCCGTATGAGTTCATGGCCGGAATTCCCGCCGATCGCGTCGTGCAGTTTCATCTGGCGGGCCATGAGCACAACATGACCCACATTATCGACACCCACGATGCGCTCGTGTGCGACGAGGTTTGGACACTCTATAAGGCGGCACTCGAGCGTTTCGGCCCCGTCTCGACGATCATCGAACGCGATGACGACATTCCCCCACTCGACGTAATGCTGGAAGAACTCGGCAAGGCGCGCCTTCTTGCCGAAGACGTATTCTCTGCATAGCGGGAGCGATCGACATCCTCATGCCGCCAACCATCGCTCCAGAGAAACCAGCCGAACGCGTCGAGCACGCACCTGCGCCGACGCTCAGCGAAATGCAGGCCGCATTCCAGCAGGCGGTCATGCACGGCGACGACACGGTGCTGAACGAACTCCTGGATAATTCGCGCACGAACCGCAATGTCCTGTTCGGCGTCTATCGCCACGCTTACGCTGCACGTCTTATTGAAGTGCTCCGCAACGATCATCCGCTGTTGCACGCCTATCTGGGCGATGACGCCTTCATCGAGATCGCCAAGGCCTACGTGGCGGCCTGCCCCTCACGAAACCAGAATGCGCGCTGGTTTTCTCATCGCCTGCCAGAGTTTCTTTCGGAAACGCACCCAGAAGCTCCTCAGCTCGGAGAGTTCGCGGCTCTCGAACGTGCGCTGAACGATGCGTTCGATGCTCCCGACGCTGAGCCGCTCGCGCTATCGGATCTCGCCGCAGTCCCGCCCGAACAGTGGTCGGACCTCGTCTTCAGCGCCCACCCGTCCACCTGTCGCCTCGCCTTGACCAGCAACGCGCACGCTCTGTGGATAGCGCTGAAAAATGACGAGACACCACCTCCGGTTGAGCTTCGCGTGCGGCCGGAAAGCGTCATCGTCTGGCGTCACGAGACGACGCCCAAAGTCCGCCGCATGCCCGACGAAGAAGCCATGATGTGGACCGAAGCGATGAATGGCGTTCCGTTCGGCGGCTTGTGCGAACTCGTCGCCGTCTACGACGACCCTGATACCGCGTCCTTGCGGGCCGCCCAACATCTACAGGGCTGGATCCTGTCCGGCCTCCTCGCGAAATCTCCGCGCGAAGATTAATTTCACCGGAATACGGCAAACGACCCTGAAGCCGCCTAATCCAAACCAAATTCTTTCGTTCTCTGGCCCGGACTTATAGAGGTCTCACGGGCACGAAACGTTTGAAATGCGGGGAGCCGGACGTCCGGAAGATATCCGGATGTTCCGATCTTATAAAATCGGGGTGGGCGACGTGACATTTGCGGGGTTGGGACTTTACGTGCGCGCATTGGGACAGCGGCCACTGCAGCGCCTGGCTGGCATCATCGCGCTATTGCTTGTTCTGTGCGTCGGTCCCAGCACCGCGCCGGCAGCAGTGCAAGCCATCGATGACGCCGACGCCGCCCAGCGGCCGCCGGTTGCCGTGCCGATTTTCTTTTCATCAAACACTGACGATTGCTACAGCAGCGGCATCGTCACCGCGATCAAACGCATAGCAACGCTCGCGCAGAACTATATCAACCGTACCGGGGGCATCGCCGGACGAAAGCTCATCGTCTCCCTTTACGATGACAAAGGCGACACGCAGCGCGCCACCGCAAATCTTGCCGAAGCCATCTCTGATCCTCAAACCGTCGGCATGGTTGGCATGACGAACGCAACGCGCGCCAAGGCAGCGCTCGACGCCGACGGAAAGGCTCTGAGCGCCAGCGGCATTCCGTTTTTGTCGGACATCTCGGTCACAAGCCTCATCGCCAACTACCCTTCCGTCTTCACGACGCGTCCGTCGGAAGACGAAGAGCGGATGCCGATCATCACTGCATTCATCAAGGAAATGAAATACACGAAGGTCGCGTTCGTGGGCCTCGACGGGAACGTCTTCAGTGCGAACCTCGGAGATTCGGTGAAGAAGTTTCTTGGCGATGATGCTGTCGTTTCAGATCGCCGCCTCAAGCTCACCGATGACAAGCTCAACCCAGCCGATATCGCCGCAACCGTCGAAGAGCTGAAGGCCAAATCGCCGGAGCTGGTTTTCCTTTCGGTCGGCGGCAAACGCCTGAAAGATGTTTTCAGCCAACTCAAGGCCGCCGGTTACACGCCGCCCCTCTTCGTCACCGGACGCGCCGAAATGCTGACAGCCAAAGGCAACGGCAGCTATCCCAACGACATCTATTTGATGGCGTTCGATGGATTTCCCGACGTCTACAGTGAACGCCTCCGCGACCTGCTGTTGACGTCGATCCATCCGGAGTATTGGGTCTTCGAAGGCGCAAAGAACGACGCTGCACCCGGTTGGAAGGACGGCACCTGTAAAGTTCGCGACGACGACCTCCCGCCTAATCCGCTTGAAGATGACAACATACGCGCCCTGCAAACGGCGATGCGCTACGCCGACATGATCCGGCTCATCGCCGAGGCTGCGCGCTCAGCGCCTGCGGCAGCCAACGTCTCCGATCTCCGCGAATTCATCGTCAATGAAATCGGCACGACGTATGCTGCCGGTAAGGGCGTTTTCAAAGGCAGGTTTGGCAACTGGTCGTTTAGGCCGGCATCGCGGGCTGCAGCGCGGGCGCCTCTGATCGTCATGTTGCCACGCGGTCTCGGGCATGCCCAACTGGCCCCGTTCCAGTTTCTGCGTCTGCGGACCAACACGATGAAGCGGATAGATACGCTGTACGCCGACATCGACCTTATTCACGCCGACCAGATCGACGACAACAATCAGACGTTCCTCGCCGATTTCTATATTTCGATGAATGACCGCAACGGCGCTTCGATCGACCAGATCGAATTTTCGAACGCCTATCTCGATCCGGGCTCGAACAATCGTGAGATCACAATTCAGCCCATTCATGACGGCGGGAAGAGCGACGCCTACCCGGACCACATGAAAATCTATCAGGTGACGGGCAAGTTCCTCTACTCACCGAATTTGCGGAACTACCCGTTCGACACCCAGCGCTTTTCAATCGACATTCAGCCCAAGCACGGCAATGCCGCGTTCATCGTCCAGCCGCCGCCGACGAGCCTGCGCGACAAGTCAGTCACCGTCGACGGCTGGGACCCGAAAGATAAGTACGTCGGCTATGACGAGGATTTTGTCCGCACCGTCGATGCTCAAACGCTGGAACCAAGCGTCGTCCCATTCTACAAGGCGAGCTTCGTCTGGCTGATGAAACGGCAAACGACCGACTATGTTCTCCGCGTCGTCGTTCCGTTGGGCTTCATTCTGTTCATCGCCTATCTGTCGATCTTCATTTCGACGCATCACTTCGAGGCGATCGTGACGATCCAGGTGACAGCACTTCTCTCGGCCGTCGCGCTTTATCTGGCGTTGCCGAAGCTCGACGCCAATATCGAAACCCTCTCCGACCGTTTGTTCCTATTCACGTACCTCGTGTTAAGCGTCATCATCGCCATCACCATCGCGCGGGTGAACAGACGCATCGAACCAATCGGCTGGCTCAAGAAAGGCTTAGCATTCCTGCACATCACCCTTATCCCGGTGATGACGGCAGCCATGGCCTACTATGTGTATCAGGCGAGCATCGCCTGATGCTTAGGCCGCGATGGCGTCTGAGCGAATTTTTTCGACGAGCTTCGTAAAAGCGGCGACGGCTGGGTTGCGCGTCTGCGCAGCCCCTGCCCGTCCGCTGCATGCCGCGACGAGATCCCAGGCGATATGGGGCTTTTTCAAAGTCGCGACGCCAAGCTTCGGCGACTTCGCCGCCGCGATGCGCGCACAAGCAAATGTCTTGGGAACCAAGGCGATCCCAAAACCATAAGCGACAAGATCGAGCAGCACCTGGATGTCACCGACTTCAAGCACCGATCTGCGTGAAACGTTGGTACTCGCAAACGCCCGATCAACGATCTTGCGCGTCCCCTTGTCCGGCTGAAAATCGACGAATGTTTCCTCCGCCAGACTTTCGAGCGGCACGTTCTCAGCCCCCGCGATCGGGTGCCCCATCGGGTGAACAACAACCAGATGATCCGACGCAATCGGAATGGTGACGATCTCGCGACTCTTCTCGTAGAGCGGAAAAAACCCGATATCGACGCTGCCGTCCTTGACCGACTCCATCAGCTTGGTCGCCGTGCCGTGGCAAAGCTTGATTTCGACGCTCGGATGCAGGGCATGAAATTCGCCGAGGAGCTGCGGCAGATCGAAGAAGGCATGAAGACTGCCGCACGTCCCGACGCTGAGCGTCCCCCGCTCCAGGCCATTGATCGCAGCAACGGCCCGCCGCGCCTCCTTGATCCCGGCAATGATCTCCTGCGCCTTCTCGTAAAGCACGCGCCCCGCGACGGTCAGCTCGACCTTGCGGGTGGTCCGCACGAACAGCGGCGCTCCCATCTCCTGTTCCAGCGCGCGGATCGACGCAGACAGACCAGACTGAACAATGTTCACTTTGCGTGCGGCGCGCGTAAAATGCTGTTCGTCCGCGGCCGCCACGAAATGTTCGAGCTGTCTAAGGTCCATGGTTCAGCACCATCCAAGATTAATCGCTATTAAGAAATAATAGCATCCCAACATACTATTGGACAGATGGCTGGCAATCCCCCAAATCTTAAACTCGGCGTTTGATCGGGCGTCGCCGTGGGGGAGTGGAGTGGCGTCCCGAAGAAAGCGATCCAACCGCGTGACGTGCGGTTTCGTCGCGAGCAGATTTTACGATCTTACAGACGGAAGCCGTCCGGTCCGACAGTTAAAGGCCGGGGCGACAGCTGGGCTCTACCGGTCAGAGCCAGCGATGTGGAGAATTCGGAACTATGGCTGCACTCGTACGAATCGCGTTGCGGTTGCCGTACACGTTCGTGGTGCTCGCACTGCTCATTCTTCTGACGGGCGGGTTGGCCGCGCTCCGCACGCCGATCGACATCTTTCCGGATATTCGCATCCCGGTCATTGCCACGGTGTGGCAGTATACGGGTCTGCCGCCGGATCAGTTGTCCGGACGCATGGTGACGCCCTTCCAGCGCGCGCTCACGACGACCGTCAACGACATCGATCACATCGAGGCGAATTCCTATAACGGCATCGGCGTCGTCAAAATCTTCTTTCACCCATCGGTCGATATCAGCGTCGCCAATGCGCAGGTGACGGCGATCTCGCAGACGATGCTGCGCCAGATGCCGCCGGGCACCAACCCGCCGCTCATCCTGAACTACAGCGCTTCGACAGTGCCGATCGTGCAGCTTGCGCTTGGCGGCGACGGCCTGACCGAGCAGCGCCTTTTCGATCTCGGCATGAACCAGGTCCGCATCCGTCTGGTGACGGTGCCGGGCGCCGCCATCCCGTTTCCCTATGGCGGCAAGACGCGCCAGATTCAAATCGACCTCGATAACGCACTGCTGCATGCGAAGGGCCTATCGGCGCAAGACGTGCAAGCCGCTCTGGCGGCGCAAAACCTGATCAATCCGGCCGGCACGCAGAAAATCGGCGCGACCGAATACGTGATGCAGCTCAATAACGCGCCATCCGCACTCAAAGATCTGGGTGACCTGCCGATCAAAACCGTCAACGGCGCCATGGTCTACATCCGTGACGTCGCCCACATTCGCGACGGCAACCCACCGCAACAAAATATCGTGCACGTCGACGGCAATCGCTCAGTGTTGCTGACCGTTTTGAAGAACGGCGCGATTTCCACGCTCGATATTATCCAAGGCATCAAGGACAAGGTGAATGAGATCAAGCCGGGCCTGCCAGACGCGCTGACCTTTTCCTACCTTGGCGATCAATCGGTGTTCGTACGCGGCGCCGTCACAAACGTTATTCACGAAGGTGTTCTTGCCGCCGTTTTGACGAGCATCATGATCCTGCTGTTTCTCGGCAGTATCCGCTCCACGATCATCATCGCAACGTCCATTCCGCTCGCTGTCCTTTCGTCCATCGCGATGCTGTCCGCGCTTGGCGAAACGTTGAACATCATGACGCTCGGCGGCCTCGCACTCGCCGTCGGCATTCTGGTCGACGAAGCGACCGTGACGATCGAAAACATCAACTATCATCTGGAACAGGGAAAAGACGTCGAAACGGCCATTCTCGACGGTGCCGATCAGATCGCTACACCCGCTTTCGTGTCGATGCTTTGTATCTGTATCGTCTTCGTTCCGATGTTCTTCCTCGAAGGCATCGCGCGATTCCTGTTCGTCCCGATGGCCGAAGCGGTCATGTTCGCGATGGTCTCGTCTTTCATTCTATCGCGAACACTTGTGCCGACGATGGCCAAGTACCTCCTCAAACCGCATGATCACAACGCGCACGAAAGGCCGACGCGCAATCCCTTCGTCCTCATTCAGCGCGGCTTCGAACATGGCTTCGAGAAATTCCGCGGGGCCTATCACGGCCTTTTGGAGGGCGCGCTCGCACATCGCGTGATCGTTCTGATCGTTTCGTTCGGCTTCATTGGGTCGTCATTCTTGCTGGCCCCGTATTTGGGCAGGAATTTCTTCCCGGCGGTCGATGCCGGCCAGATCCTGATGCATGTGCGCCTCCCGATCGGAACGCGTGTCGAGGAAAGCGCCCATGAATTCGCAAAAATCCAGGACGCCATTCGCGACATCATCCCCCCCGATCAGATCCAGGTGATGGTCGACAACATCGGCATGCCCATCAGCGGCATCAATACGACCTATAACAACACCGGCATGATCGGCGCTCAGGACGGTGACATCCAGATCGCGCTGAAGGAGGGCCACGGGCCGACGGCCGAATACGTGAAACAGCTCCGCAGCGAGCTGCCGAAAGAGTTTCCCGGCGCCACGTTTTCGTTCCTGCCCGCCGACATCGTCAGCCAAATTCTGAACTTCGGTGCGCCCACGCCGATCGATCTTCAGATCCGAGGCAAGGATCTCGACGGCGCGTTTGACTATGCGCAGAAAATCTTAAGGCAAATTAAGATGATCCCGGGCGTCGCCGACGCCCGAATTCAGCAGTCGCGCCGCAATCCGGGCTTCGACATCGACGTCGATCGCTCCCGCGCGCAATATGTCGGTGTGACCGAGCGCGACGTGACTGAGAGCCTCGGCGCGAGCCTTGCCGGAACGGGACAGGAAAATCCCGCCTACTGGCTCAACCCGAAAAATGGCGTCCAGTATCCGATCGTCATTCAGACCCCGCAGTACAAGCTTGATACGCTGACGTCGCTGCAAAATCTGCCGATCACCTCATCAAATGACAACGCCGCGCCCCAGATCCTGGGCGCCGTGGCAAATTTCAAACGCTCTGTCATGAATGCGGTCGTATCGCAGTACGACATCCAGCCCATGGTTCAGATTTTAACGACAACGGAGGGCCGTGACCTGGGAGCCGTCGCGAGCGACATCCAGAAAGTTCTCGACGCCACCAAGAGCGAGCTGCCCAAGGGCGCAAGCGCGGTCATGCTGGGCCAAGTTAAGACGATGAATAGCGCCTATGCCGGAATGTTGTTCGGCCTACTGGGCGCCATCGTGCTTATATACCTGTTGATCGTGGTCAACTTCCAATCGTGGGGCGACCCGCTGGTGATCATTATGGCGCTTCCCGCTGCTCTGGTCGGCATCATCTGGATGTTGTTCCTCACTGGAACGACACTCTCGGTGCCTGCCCTCACCGGCGCGATCATGTGTATGGGCGTCGCGACCGCGAACGCCGTGCTCGTCGTGAGCTTCGCCCGCGAACGGTTGGCCGACCACGGCGACCCGATCCTCGCCGCTCTCGAATCCGGCTTTGTCCGTATCCGCCCTGTCTTGATGACAGCACTCGCGATGGTCATCGGCATGGCGCCGATGGCGCTCGGACTGGGCGAAGGCGGCGAACAGAATGCGCCGCTCGGCCGTGCCGTCATTGGCGGCCTCATCTTTGCGACGGCCGCGACCCTCTTCATCGTACCGATCATATTTAGCCTGATGCACAAACGCCGGACGTCAAACGCGTCATCGCCGCAAGGCGGCGCCATCCCTGGAGAATTCCATGCTGCCTGAAACGCCCGCGGAGCCGCGCCAGCGCTCACGCTGGAAGATGCCCTTGGCGGCGGTCATCTTCATCGGGGGCGCGGCGTTTCTCGCCTTCATGGGAATTGAGAGCCGCGAGCAAAGCGTCGCGCAGTTGAAGACTAAGGCCGCCGAACGTGCCGTGCCTACCGTCGCCGCCGCCGCGCCCGCGGTCGAGCAGAGCATCGGCGTCCTCGATCTTCCAGGCCGTCTCGACGCCTATTACCAGGCGGCCCTTTTCGCACGCGTCAACGGCTACGTCGCCAGCCGCAATGCCGATATCGGCACGCGCGTGAAGACTGGCGACGTCCTTGCGACGATCGATGCTCCCGATCTCGATCAACAGCTCTCGCAGGCCGAATCCGATCTGGTCAACGCCAAGGCCAACGCCGCGCTCGCCAAAGTCACGAACGCGCGTTACCAGGCGCTTCTGCCGAGCAACTACGTTACCCATCAGGCGGCGGACGAAAAGAAAGCCGACCTCGATGCCAAGAACGCGCTCGTGAAGTCGGAGCAGGCAAACGTCGATCGGCTCAAGGCGCTGACGGAATATAAGCGCATCGTCGCGCCCTTCGATGGCATCGTAACGGTGCGCAACACTGATGTCGGCAACCTCATCAACACCGGCAGCGCGACGGGCTCAGAGATGTTCGTCGTCGCCGACGTCCACAAGCTGCGTCTCTACGTCAACGTACCCCAGGCTTATGTCCCGATGATCCCGACCGGGACCGTCGGCATCCTGACCGTGCCCGAGCGTCCAGGCAAAACATACGAGGCCAAGGTCGAAGCCTCGTCCGGCGCCGTCGATGCGGCTTCCGGCACGACCCGCATGCAGCTCATCGTCGATAACGCGGCGGGAGAATTGATGCCTGGCGCCTACGCCAACGTCCGCCTGAAGGTCGGCAGCAAGCACAACGTCCTGGTCGTTCCATCAAGCGCCATCATCTTCGACAAGGAGGGTCTGCGCGTCGCAACAGTCGGAACCGACGACAAGGTGAACCTGAAGTCCATCACCATTGGCCGCGACCGCGGCGCCACCGTCGAGATTGCGTCCGGCCTCGCGCCTGAAGACCGTGTGATCGAAAGTCCGCCGGACGGCATCGACGACGGCGATAAAGTCAACGTCAAGGAAAAGCCCAATCCGGCGAACGCCCCCTCGACGTCGAACACATCCGCGCCATCGAACAAAAAAGGCTGACGCTTAAAGCTCCGGCGATCCTCGGGAACACCTTCGTTGCGCCATGCGTTGGATGCTCATGGAACAGCGGAAGGAAAATATATTCATGAGCACGAAACTTCTCATGGCCGCCGCGATCGCCGCGGCCGCGCTCGGAAGTTCGCTGCCGGCCTTCGCAGATGCAGCCAGCAATAGCGCACCGAACGCCGCAAAAACGATCGAGCCCGGCAAAGTCGGCCCCGGCAGCGAAAATAACGCCGTCGTATCGCCTACCTCTCCCGACGTGCCGATCAACAAACAGCCCCCGCCGGAGATCAGTTTACCGGCTAATTCGGGCTCGGGCAGCAGCACGGGTGAAAAAGGCAGCGGCCCGGAGGCGACGACACCGCCCCACAATCCAACGGCACCGGGGCTGCAATAGCTCCGGTTCCTATTCGCCGATCAGCTTGCAGCTGATCTCGATCTGTCCTGCTTGGGCCGCAGCACCTTGATAGATGCCGCAATCGAGCAGGTTGTCGGGAAAGACCTTGCGGCTCGTGTAGACGTTGATCAACAGCATCGGCTGGCCTTCGGAGGTCTTGCGAACGTCTGCTTCGGCAATAGAAATCCCGCCGAGATTGACCGCCGTCGTTCCGCTGGGCAAATCGACAGCTTCGTTCGCGAGCGCGATTTCGCCGTCGTCATCAGCGGAATGTTTCATCGCACTGCCATAGTAGAAGGCTGCAACCCGCACCGTTTCGCCGGATTGCGCGAGTTTGTTTTGGGCCGCTCGCGATAGAGTCAGTTGGACGACGTATTTCGGAACGACTCGGACACCGCCGGGCGGGGGTGCCATGGCTGCGCCCATGATCCCGGACGGCGTTGCGGCGCACCGCTGATGCGCCTCGACATCCTTGATCCGTTGAACATCGGCTTCTTCCGCGCGCGTAAGCTTGCCGTAGGGCGGAAAGCAACCCTTTCCAAACGCAGCTTGTCCTTCGGGACTTTCGAAGCAATAGCCCTTGTTGGCGAAAATGGCATTGCGCGCCCGCCAGAGCGCCTCGCAGACGTCCGCGGCTTTCGCGGCGCCGATCCATGCGAACGCCGTAAGCGAAACGGCCATCGCCGTGGCGAACGCTCCTGGCCCGGCAAGGATACAGCGCATCTCAGGACCTCGGAAAAACGCCTCTGCTCGTGACTCAAAAAAGGACACCGCCTCCTGTTTGTCAGGGAAATTTCACGATGTGATTAAAAACGTTCGCGTTCACCGATACGGAATTTGCCAAAGCGGCAGTTCCCGATTGCGTTCCCGCGGCAGACGCGCGACTGAACGGCAGGCAACAAATCGAGAGGCTGCAAATGTTGAAGTTTGTAGGCGTCGCAGGCATCGCCTTGGGACTCACGGCCCTGGCGCCCGCCGCCGAGGCACACCACTGGCATCATCGCCATGACGGATACTTCCGGCTCGGCTACCATCGCGCCGGTCCGCCCCACGGCTACCGCTTCGGCTTCTGGACGTATGCCGGCGACCCATTCGCCCGCGACGACTATTTCGACGGACGCCGCTGCTATTACCTACACCACCGCGACTTCTGTCGTGGACCGCGGGCGTGGGGTTGGATCCGCTAAGACGGTAAAAAGACACAAGGGGCCGAAATGGATCGGCCCCTTAATCGTTTCAGGTGACGCGTAATCGGCAGCCGCCGCTTACCACGCCGGAGTGCAAACTGTACGCGGGCGCATGTCGTAACCGTTGTCGTAATAGCAGTATGACGACGGATATGCCGGGTAAGCCGGATAAATGGGCGGGGGCACCGCATAGACAGGATAGGCCGGCGGCGGCAGCGCATAATAGCTGCCTGCCGGATAGAACCCGTAAGCCGGATAAAAACCCCAGCCTTGGCGATAGGCGCGGCGGGCCGCACGCCGGACCGCCTTCGGACATCCACGCCAGCTCGGCGGATGATAGCCGTAGGGGTCGTAGCCGCAGCCACGATAAAATGTTGCATCAGCCTCTGACGAGAGAGCAACGAAACTCAATGCTGCGGCCAGAGCGCCGACAACGACCTTCAAACCCGACATGGGACGTCTCCCAAATGCATTCCCTGCCCTCGCGGGCAGGGTCACACTAAGAGACAAATCTTAAATTCGAGCATACCGGGCGAAGTTAGGGTTATCAAAGATTTGCCGGAGCCGCGGCTCTAGCCCGTTATTTCGGCAGCTTCGGCGTCAGATTGATTTTTGTTGCAAGCGCCTGCATCTGAGCCAGCGCTTGTTCGTCGATCTCGATGAGCTTTGGCAGCCGCTTCGACATTTTATCCTTGAGGTCGGCCGGACATCCCGCCGGCAGGCTCGCCAGATTTTTGTCGACCTCCGCTTTGGCTTTCGTCTCAACGTCGACGCGGTCCACCGTGGTGTCGACGCACTCGTAGAGGCTGATGACGTAAGGCGTCGTCTGGCTGTAGAATTTTTCGAGCTTATCGGCCTCGGCATTGAACCCGCAGCGCCGCGCCAGCGCGATCTGCTGGAACTGGTCAGCGACCTGCTCTTTCATCAGCAACGACGTGCAGCCGAAGCCGGTGGCTATGCCCGGCTGCTGACGGCAGACGCCGATGCGGGTGTTCGGCTTTTCAATCTCGTTCATCGTGCACTCGGCATTTGCCTCCGAGGCGGCGACGGCCAGACCCATGGCCAACAGAAATGAGATCAGTCGCACATTCACGGCGTTTGGCTCCCCCAGATAACGATTGGTGCTCGGACCGTAGCAAAGAGAATGTGGCAGACCGAGTTCTTGAATAGCCAATGTGACTTTATGCGCGCTGAATCGGCGCCCCGAAGCCGCCACGAGCATTTTTTTGTGCGAAGTGTTACGCTGCAGTCACGTTTACTTTCCGCGCCCAATGCTAGCCTCAATCCGAGTCTGTGGTTGGCGCGTAACGCGAGGAAACCGCACAAGAAAAACAGGCGGCATTGCGCACCGCCTTTCCCCGCGATTCAGCACATTGGGATGTGCGCAAACGGGAGCAACGCTTGAGGGCTTTTCTCATGGGGAGAAGCCAACATGGCGAAATTTAAAGTCGTTGTTTGGTGTGATCATTGCCGAAACGATGCCGAGGGCTGCTTTGGCGGCGGCACTGAAACCATCGGCAGTTCCTACGAGACGTGGGAAGATGCCCAGAAGGCCGCCGAGGAATATTGCGGCCACTTGCCTTACGGCTATCGCGTCGAAGAAGAAGACGACTACTAGACCGCGCAGCGAAAACAACGCGAAGGCGTTTTTGTTACGCGCTGTGACACGCTTTGTGAATTGTTCATGACAGCAGCATTAGCTATCGCTGCTGATCTCAGCGGGAAGTGCATCGCTGCCAATCAGGTCGGACGAGCGGGACCGAAACCGGTGGGCGCGAGGGCGGTGCGAATCCTGTAGGCCCTGCCAGTCACATGGCGGGGCCTTCCTGTTTTTCACTCACGCGTTCATTCCAACACTCACCGCTCCAAAGGTGTTGGCTTCAGTTTATTTTCTATACGCAATCATACTAAAACGTATGCTGACCGACGTCGAAGCGAATGGCAGTGTGCAAACTGTTCGCTGGCCAAATAACGACGTGGTTTCGTGCAGAAATTTCAAACCCGCATTGCGTTTGTCGAGGCATTACGCTGGTCGCCGAACGCCGATTTTCACCACTTGAACTTGGCCCAGAACATCATCGTGCAACGAGACACCCGCGCGTTCGTCATGACTCCGGAAGGTCAGCGGGAAATTCGTACGGGCGACTGGTTGATCAAGGATTCGGCTGGTGCGTTCAGGCCCATGAGCGATGAAATGTTCAGGCAAAAATACGAGCCAATGAAACTGCCCTCCCCTGCAGTCTGACAGCCCCCAACGCCCAGTCAGTCTTTTCGAGCGCGTTTTCCAAACGTCGCCTGTGGCCGCACGGGATGACCGAAACGCGTCGATTGTCCGTCGATGTATTCAACCCCCACCCGATTGGGCGCGGTCCAGGCTTTGCGCACCTCACGCCGCGCATCGGACGACATGTCAACGACATGAAAAATATTCGGCAGCGCATCGCCGTCCGGAAAGATCAGCAGCGCACCGCCTTGTGAGACATTCGCGATCCGCGCCGAAAAGATATTCCCGTCCTCAAGCTCAATCCGCGCCGGATGGCTGACGGCCTGTCGCTCGGATTGTCTGCGCTCTTTTCCCATGCGCGGACCCTGAGGCTGCAAAATCTAACAGCGGGTTACTTCCACCCATGCAATTGCGGCCTTTGCAAACTCGGCCGCACCCTGCATCAAAACGCGTTCGACGCCGACAATCGCGCGCCGGTCAGCGAAGCTCCGTTGACCAAGCAGCCAGCAACAAAAAGCGGCGTGCAACCGCACGCGCGGCATCGGCTAGTCGGTTGCGTTGGGAAGAAACATGGTGCCGCTTGTGTGACTCGAACACACGACCCCGTCATTACGAATGACGTGCTCTACCGGCTGAGCTAAAGCGGCTTTTGTTCCGGCGGAGGGGCGTTCCCCCCGAGAAGGCGCGAGGGATACTCTGGGCGGCCGGGAATTGCAAGGGTCGTGGCGTCAAAAGTCATTCCTGCCGCAGAGGCCCGCGCAAACCCGGCGCGAGCCAAGACCTTCAACCCGATCAGCGCTTTAGTTGACCGACCGGAAAGTCCGGCGTGCGACAGGCTGCTCAAGCTCCGGCTCCGGCGGCTCTGTGCCCGGATCGTCCGGCGCGCGCGGCGTGATGAAGACGGCCGAATCCCCCCGCCCGGACGGCGAGCGCTCCTGCGGCGACGTCTTGACCGTCGTTGCAACCTCATCGTCGCGTGCCACCGCCGCTGGATGCGCGGCCCCATTGGCGGCACTCGCTGCCGATGCCTTTGGAGCGCTGCCGGAATTCGGCGTCACCGGAACGGTGACTGGCTCGGCGGTCACGACCTCAGGCTCGGCAGCCGCCGTCGCTGTCACTGGCCGGCTTTCGGCAGGGACGGGCGTTGCAGCTTCGGCCTTGCGATCCGGAGCCGCTGGCGCTTCAGCCTTGATTTCCGTCGTCGCCGGGGCAATCGCGATCAACTCGTCGATCTTGGTCGCCAGAATTTCACCGCCAGCACTATCGCTTGTTTCAACCGGCACGCGCCATTGGAAGGCATCGAGACGGCCATCGAGCGGCGAGATCGGTTCCCAGTGATCGGAGATGACGCCGTCGGCCATCCACACCGGATCGCGCGCAGCGTTCATCGCCCGCGCCAGCCATTCGCGCACCCGGCCCTTCTCGCCGTTCTCGCCTGCTTCGATCCGCGCCATTAACAGCGCAACGCGTTGCGTCAAGCGATCGGCGAGCAGCGGCTCCAGTGCCCGGCGGGCTTCCTCGTACAGTCGGGCCTCAGCCGCGGTCGTCGCCACCGCGATCGGGCTTTCGATCGAATGCGGATTGAGAGCCGCGAGCTGGCGGACGCGGTCGAGACGGTCCCGCGTGCTATCGCCGACACGCGCATGCGCGTAAACCGTCGCGAGATCGGGATGCGGCGCCTTCGTCCAGGTCTTCTGGATGATCTTTGCCGCCTTCGAGGTGTTGCCGCGCGATGCCAGAATGCGACCCGCAACGACGGCAGCCGGCACGAGATCCGGCGCCAAGGCGTGCGCTTCCAGCGCCCAGGCGAGCGCCTTGTCGGGCGTATCGTCCTCGGCTGGGATCGCCTTTGCCGTCAACAGCACGGCGCGCTTGCGATCGGCAGCGGCTTTTGGAATGTGACCGCTCTTGCGCGCATGTTCGAGCGTCGCCAGCCCCGCCGTCCAGTCCTTCTGCTTGCACTGCTGCTCAAAGAGCGCCGTCGACGACCAACCGAGTTTCGGATTGGCCTTGAGCGCCCGCGCTGCAAACTGCCGCGCAGCTTCGCCCGCGCCTTCCCGCTGCGCTTCGAGGAACAGCCCGCGAAGCCCCAGCTGTTCGGTCTCGGGAGACGCCAACATCGCCTCATAAATGCGCCGCGCCGACGCGCGGTCGCCGGAAAGCTCCGCCGATTGCGCGCGCAACAGTTGCGTAAGCGGTTCATGCGGCAGACTCTTGCGTGCCTGCAGCGCATAGCGCGCCGCAAGCGAACTGTCGCCCGCACCGATGGCGATCATGCCGCCGGAAAGCGCATCGAGCCCTTTGCGCTCGCGGTGCCGCACCAGCCGGCTGCCAATTATCGCCGGGCTATTCCACAGTGCCTTGAATACCGACCACAGAAAGATCAGCGAAGCGACCAGCGCCGCCAGGATGACGACGGCACGAAACACCGAGGTTTCGATGTCGTAGCCCTGCCAGACGATTTGCAACGTGCCAGGCCTGTCGGCGAGCCAGGCGAGACCGGAGGCGATGAGGGCGATCGTGAGCAGATAAACGACGAGGCGCACCATGACGCAGACCCTTTATCGATTATGGCGACGGCTGTGCCGATTGCTGGGAGACGCCCGCAATGGAAGACTTCAGCTGTGAATTGAGGTTCTGAAGCGCGGTCTCGACGCTGACCCGCGCCGCAACCTTGTCGAGGAAGGGGCGCATCGCATCCTGCGCCTTCGGTGACAATTCCTTGCCCTGGTCCATAACCTCTCCGAGACGACCATCTGCCAGCGCAACCTGCATGCGCCCGACGACGGCTTCCGTGCTCTTGTCATCGGATTTGAGATCGATCCGGCGAACGCGCACGACCGATTTCGCACCGGCCCAAAGCCGATCGACGACGCTCGCGTCCTGCGGCTCGGAATCGGCGTCGATTGCACGGTCTGCCGCCGTGCGGAATTCCTTGGCGAGTTCGGGCAACGTCGGCACACCCGTGTCCTGAAGCTTCTCCAACGCCGACAGATCGAACTTCGGCCCCGCAACCTTCTTCACGTCGGCAAGCTGAGCCGAGAAACTCTGCCCGCTGTCCAGCGCACGCTGCAGGTTCTGCAGTTCAAGCGCGAGGACAACGCGCTGCGCGCTTTCCTTGCGCGCCGCATCGCCTTCGACGACAGCCTGTATGCTTTTATCAAGCGCCGCGATCTTCTGGTCGATCGGCTGCACGGCGGCTGAAATGTCGGCAGGTTTCGCCGCAGCCGTCCGCAAACCATCGAGCGCCGTCTTGAGACTTCCGAGCTGATCCTGCGTAACTTTGAGATCGGCGGCGACGTGATCGGTCGTCGACTTCAACGCCGCGATCTCTTCTTCCATCCGCACACCGTCGGTCTTGAGACCGGCGACATCCTTGTCGATACGCTGCGTGCCCGCGCGTGCCGTCTCGGCGGCTTCGGTCGCCGATTGAATGCGGCTCTCGACATCCTTCGTCACGTTCGTCCGCAGCGCGGTCAGCTGCGTCGCAAGGCTCGTTTCGAGATCAGACACTTTGCCCGTCAGCCCCGCGATTTGCTCGATACGCGTCGCATTGGGATCGTTGACGCCCGCATCCGCCATCGCCTTCAGCCGATCCTCGATCTTGCCGATGCGCTCTATAAGTTGCGGCTGCCCAGCGTCGGAGGCGGCCGAAGCCAGCGCCGCTTTCGTCTCGGCGACGAGGCGCGTCTGCCCCTCGATCAGCGACGGAATTTTCTGTGTCGCATTTTCGAGGCCTGCGATCTTCGCTTGAATTCCGCTGAGATCCGGTGGCGGCGGTGCTGCGCTTTCGTTCTTCTCGATCGTCGCGAGACGTTGCGAAAGATCGGCGATCTTTGCATCCGCGCCGTTCTGTATTTCAAGCTGAGGCAAGGCCCACAGCACGGCAGCGAACGCCAGCGCGCCGCCGGCAATGCCCGCCGCCAGATGACTGAAAACGCCGCCGCGTTTTTGCACGACGACGCTCGGTTCTTCGGACTTAGCCGTACGGGCGGCAGAGGCCGCCGACGACGCAGCCGATGCGCCGGGTTTATCGTAGCTGGGCTTATCGTATTTGCCGGCGCCGAACGTCGCCTTGGCGTCGCTCTTCTTCGGCTCCTCAGCATAAGATCCAGCAGCAGCCGGACGCGGAACTTCGCTGCCCGCCGCGCTCTGAGCCGCAGCGCTCGATTTGCCCGGCGACACCTTCACCTCGGTCGCTTTCAGGTCGAGCGTCGCATAGGGCTTCTTCCCCGCTCCACCGCTTGATCCTGCACCCGATTTCTCATCTGCCATCGGAGCCTAAGCCTCCTTACGAAACTCGCATATGCCGTCCGGTCCCGGTTCGGAATCCAGGTGTTCCGGAAAAATCTGTCTATTGAGAGGGCTCAATTGCCGGGGCGACCAGCCGGCCTGTTTTTACGCCTTGTTACTCCGCTTTCGAGCTTGCCGCGAGACGTTTTACGAGCGCAATCATTTCTTGGATGTTAGGTTGCGAAGAAACGAGAGTCATATCGGTTTTTGCAATCGGCCCCAAGGCTTCGCCTACGCGCTCGGACAGGCATAAATACGTTATGCCTGAAAGTTGTACCGGCGGCGACAGCGCGGCAACCAACCGTGACCAGATCCGCGCCGTCCGCGGCGACATCAGCGTTACCGCATCGATGCCGCCCGTTTGGAGCGCTTTGATGACATCCTGCGGCAACGCTTCCGCTTCGACTGACCGATACGCCAGCACCGGCACAACGTTAACGCCACTTTCGGCCAATGCGCTTTCAAGATCGAACGCGACGACGTCGCCTCTGAGATAGATCAAACGTTCGCCCGCGGCCCGCGCCCTGAGCATCGGTGCAAGGTCTTCGGCCCGTCCCGGCCCTTCCACGATCCGCGCAAAACCGATGTCCCTCGCCGCAGCTGCGGTTGCCGGCCCGACGACGTACAGCGGCAGCGGCGTCAGCGTGGCAAGCACAGGCGAAGCGGCAAGCGCCGTCAAAGCGTTACGGCTGGTCGCAACGATTGCTGTCGCATTGGCAAACGCGTCCGCCGGAACATCGTTCGCGACGGTTTCCATCAGCGGCGCCAGCATCACCTCGCACCCAAGCTCTTCGATGCGCGTCTTCAGCAGTTCGGCATCTTGAATTGGACGCGTAATGACGACGTTCATCAGACGTTCGGCCGAACTAGCAACGCGGCATCCGCCTGGTTTAGAATTTCATCGGCCGCGGACAATCCGAGGTCGTGGGCATCTTTGACATTTCCGGTACGAGAAACGTCATAGCATTTCTTGCCGTCCGGCGAGAGCAGTTGCCCGCGAAAGCGCACTTCATCACCCGCGACGATGCCATGCCCCCCGATCGGCGTCCGGCATGACCCTTCGAGCCGCGCCAGGAACGCCCGCTCGGCCGCGACCGCCCAGGCCGTTGTCTCATCATTCAATGCTGCAACGATCGGCGTCACGAGTTCATCGCCATTGCGAATTTCAAGCCCGATCACGCCCTGCGCCACGGCCGGCAGCATATGCTCCATCGATACTGGCGATGTGATCCGCTCCGTCATTCCCAGCCTCTTGAGACCGGCGACCGCCAGAAAGGTTGCTTCCGCCACACCATCTTCCAGCTTGCGCAACCGTGTCTGCACGTTGCCGCGGAAATCGACGACGCGCAGATCGGGGCGCGCATGCAGCACCTGCGCCTTCCGTCGAAGCGACGATGTCCCGACGACCGCATTCTGTGGCAGCGTCGCGAACGATTCATGCCGCAAAGAAATGAATGCGTCGCGCGGATCTTCTCGCGGCAGCACCGCGCCGATCACCAGCCCGTCGGGCAGTACGGTCTGCATGTCCTTCATAGAATGGACTGCAACGTCGATCTCGTTCGTCAACAGCGCTTCTTCGATCTCTTTCGTAAAGAGACCCTTGCCGCCGATCTCCGATAGCGGCCGGTCGAGCACGCGGTCGCCCGTCGTCTTGATGACGTGAATGGTAACGGCCTCGTCGGCCAGCCCATGGGCGGCGATTATCCTGTCCTTGACTTCGTGCGCCTGGGCGAGGGCCAAAGGCGAGCCTCGGGTCCCGATGCGGATGCGGGTCGCTTGCAAAAAGGTTTCTCCGGATGCTAGGCGGGGCGCTCGGGCCCAAATGCCGATAGATGAATGCCGGTAATTCGGGCGACAGGTATGCTCCAAAGAGGCGCGGATTCCAACCACGCGCCTGCAAGTTCTAAGTTAAGTTCCTGAACAGATGTCTGAGCCTTCCGATACTGCGCCTTCTGCCGCTCTTGTTCTCGGCCTTGAGACGAGCTGCGACGAGACGGCGGCCGCCATTGTGTCCCGCAACGCCGCGGGAGAAGGGCGTATCCTGTCCAACATCGTTCTGTCGCAGTTCGACAAGCACGCGATCTACGGCGGCGTCGTACCGGAAATTGCCGCCCGCGCCCATGCCGAAAGCCTCGATCTTTTGGTCAAGACCGCCCTCGATAAAGCGGGCGTAACGCTCGGCGACCTGACCGGCATTGCAGCAGCCACCGGCCCCGGACTGATCGGCGGCCTCGTCGTCGGCGCCACTACGGGCAAGGCGCTGGCCCTCGCAACTGGCCGCCCGTTTGTTGCGATCAATCATCTGGAAGCGCACGCCCTGACGGTCGGCCTGACCGATCAGGTTCGGCCGCCCTATCTGATGCTGCTGGTCTCCGGTGGCCATACGCAACTGCTGCTCGTCGAAGGCGTCGGCCAGTATCGCCGGCTTGCGACGACCATCGACGACGCCCTGGGCGAAGCCTTCGACAAAACGGCAAAGCTCCTCGGCCTGCCGATGCCCGGCGGCCCCGCCGTCGAAAAAGCCGCAGCGAACGGTAACGGCACGCGTTTCGACCTTCCGCGCCCGATGAAAGGCCGGAGCGACCCGCACTTTTCATTCGCCGGTTTGAAAACGGCGGTCAGACATGCGGCCATGCAAAGCGCGCCGCTATCCGAGCAAGATGTCGCCGATCTCTGCGCCTCGTTTCAGGCGGCAGTGTGCGAGAGCGTCGCCGATCGCGTGCGGCTCGCGATGCGTACATGCGCGTCGCATTTTCCTGACGCCGGACAGCGACCATTCGTCGTCGCCGGTGGCGTCGCCGCCAACAAGGCGCTGCGTGCCACCCTTGTAGATGTCGCCCGAGCGCACGACTTCTCGTTCCACGCACCGCCGTTCGAACTTTGCGGCGACAACGGTGCCATGATTGCTTGGGCAGGCGCCGAACGCTTGGCCCGTGATCTTGCCGACCCGCTCGACGCGCCGGCAAGACCGCGCTGGCCGCTCGACGCCGAAGCGCCCAAAGCCATCGGCGCCGGCGTCAAAGCTTAAGCTCGTTATGGCTTAGGCCGTCGAAGCCTAGTCTGAATGTGCCATTTGCATTCCAATCGAAGTGCCGTGCTAAGTTGAACGAATGACAGTCCCGGGGGCGGTTTTGCAGATACGTTCGATCAGTGTTGTCGGCGGCGGCGCCTGGGGCACGGCCCTCGCGCAGACGCTATCGCACGGCGGCACCGCGGTGACGCTTTGGGCGCGTGAGCCTGAGGTCGTCGACGACATCAACGCCCGTCATGTCAACCGCACGTTTCTGCCGGGCGTCGATCTCAATCCGGCGATCCGCGCGACCGGCGATCTCATGAGCGTTGCGCACGCCGATGCCATTCTCGCCGTCGTCCCGGCACAGCACCTGCGCGGCGTTATGGCGAAACTCGCGACGCAGATTGCACCCGATACCCCCATCATTCTTTGTGCCAAAGGCATCGAGCAATCGACCGGCCGGTTCATGGGCGACGTCCTGGAAGAGGTCGCGCCGCGCGTGCTTCGCGTTGTCCTTTCCGGACCGAGCTTTGCCGCCGACGTCGCCCGCGGCCTGCCATCGGCGCTGACGCTCGCCTGCCGCAACGAAACCGTCGGCCGCGCGCTCGCCGCAACGTTGTCTTCGCGCCAGATGCGCCTTTACTGGTCGAGCGACGTGCTCGGAGCCGAGCTCGGCGGCGCCGTCAAAAATGTTCTCGCCATCGCGGCCGGAATCGTCGCCGGACGCGGCCTCGGCGCCAGCGCGCATGCGGCCCTCGTGACACGCGGCTTTGCGGAGCTGCGCCGGTTCGGCGAAGCCTTGGGCGCGCGTCCCGAAACACTTCTCGGGCTATCCGGCCTGGGCGATCTCATCCTGACGTGTGGCAGTCCGCAGTCGCGAAACATGTCGCTTGGCCGCGCCCTCGGCGAGGGCCGCACGCTAGCTGAGATTCTGGGCGCCCGTGCCGCCGTCACGGAAGGCATCTATACCTGCAAGGCGCTCGTCCGCCTGGCGCAGGAGCATGGCATTGACATGCCGATCGCCGAAGCCGTCAACGACATCATCGAAGGCCGCCTCATGGTCGATGAGGCGATCACGGCGTTGATGCAGCGGCCTTTGAAAGCTGAAGATTGAGCGCCGCGCGATCGACCTTCCAGACGTGATAGATCGCGTGCGGATCAGGTAGCCCCACCGGCACCAGGAAACTCGGCGCCTTGCCATTCACAAGATCGACCTTCAGCGTTCCCTTCCAGTCAGGACTAGATGCGAGCGGCTTATCAAGCCCATCGCAGATCGCAATGTAATCGACATCCTCCTGCTTCAACAGCGCAGCCGCAGTCTTGGCATCGTGCGCTGAAAAAATCAGATGATTGGCGATGATCGCATTCGCAATCCGATGATAGGGCGCCGAGAGCACGCGATGATGCGTTTCGGCGGCGATAAAAGCTTCGACGTCGATATGCGCAGCAACAAGCCCCGCAGGCAGGTCGGCTAATTCGCGGATCGCTTCGGGCTTAGAGCAAGCATCCGCGTCGGCGCGTACCTGTTCCGTCATGGCAGGCGGAGCGCCGACCGCCGCATCGACACCACCCGATGCCCACAGCAGCACTGTCTGATTGAACAGCACGATCGCGCCCAATCGTATTGTTGACGCGCCGATGTCTCCGACCGGTCCTAGGCGGCTGAAGACAAGCGCCATCGGCACGATCGAGATAAACGATGCGTAAGAAACATACTTGTATTGCCAGCAGGCTAAACCGATCAACGACACAACCGCGGCAAGCAAAAAGAGGTCAGCTGCGCTGCGCGTCTCTTTCAGTCGATGAACTTGCGCCCAAAGCGCAATGGCATAGAACGCGAGCAGACCGAACGACTGACTGAAATGACGATGGAAGAAATCCGCAACAATGCTGTTGTTCTCGGCGACCTTGTCCAGCCAGATCTTGATTGCAAGCGGCGGCAGTTGTCCTAATGGTCCCCCGAGGCACTTCGGCTCAAGCCATCCATAGGCTGCAATGCCAACGCCCGCACAGGCCGCAATCGAGGCGATACGCGCATAAAGCTTCCACTCCCGGCCCGGCACAAGAGCGACCAGAACCCCCACGACACCCGACGCGACCAGCACGACCATGTTGAGCGAAATGGCATCGCATTTGATGTCCATCCAGCGCGACGGCGGAATGGTCGCGAGGAAAGCTGCTGCGAACGTCAGCGCCAGCGCAATCGAAAACGCCGCCGCACCTTTCTCGACGCGCCGGTCGAAAAGCCCCCACGCAGCAACGAACGTTCCCAGCACAACCGCCGGAGCCAACGCCTCATAACCAACGGCCAGCGCCAGGCCAACCAGCACGCCCGCAAAGCGCCAAGCGGCCGTGCGCTGCGGATAGGCCCACATCAATAGGGTGGCGGAAACCGTACAGGCGATCATCACATTATGATGGTCGATGCGGCCAACCGCGAATTGATACCACCCAAGCGGCGTCAGCGCCGCGAACAGCAGTGTCACACGGCCGACCATATCGCCGCCGACCTTCGCTGTGGTTTTGAACATGACCCACGTCAGGAAACCCAGCGTCAACAGCGGCCACGCCGCATGGGTCAAGCGCTCCGCATCTTCGATGGGAAGGAAGAGATTGAAACCCGCGATCAGCGCTGCAATCGGTAGATCGACAAGGCGAGACCAATGCGACAGCATCCCGGCATCGCCGCCGAACTTCATCGTCGTCGTATCGAACCAGTGCCAGGAAGCCATCAGCTCCCGAACCTGAACAAGGCGCGTCGCGTCGTCCGGATCGCCAAAGAAACCGTAAATGCCCACGCCGGTGACATGCCAACTGCGAGCGCCGACGAATGCGAGCGCAATCAGCCACCAAGCCCAATTCGGAACATCGCGTAAGCAGGCCCTAATCCCCTGCTCGACCGATACCTTCAATGTAGCGGAATGCATACGCTGGTCCCCGGAAAGGCCGAGAGCCTATCGAAAGCCCATTAGGGGACCGTAAACTTCGGCCCGCCGCAGATAAAAAAGGACTGAAATTTTATATTCGAGCTTTCTTCGAATTCCTTGCAAATATCAGCCTTTGTTTACCCATCCTCCCTAGTCTTCCGCTCAAGCATATCCGGCTCCCGGTCGCGAGCTGCTGCCCAAAGCCGTTTTGTTCATGCGTAGGCGCGTTTCATGTCCCATAGCGAAGTGTTCGTCATCGGCGCGGGTCCGGCCGGTCTCACGGCATCGTATCTTCTGACCAAGCAAGGTATTTCGACGACCGTCATCGAGGCCGATCCGCACTATGTTGGCGGCATCAGCAGAACCGTCAACTACAAGGATTTCCTGTTCGACATTGGCGGCCATCGCTTCTTTTCGAAGTCGAAAGAAGTCGTCGATTTGTGGAAGGAAATCCTGCCACAGGATTTCATCAGCCGTCCGCGCATGAGCCGCATCTACTACGACGGCAAGTACTATTCTTACCCGCTGAAAGCCTTCGAAGCGCTCGGCAACCTCGGCGTTGTCGAAAGCGCCATGTGCGTGCTCTCGTTCATGTACAAACAAGCCTTCCCGAACGAAAAGCCGGAAACGTTTCACGACTGGGTCGCCAATCAGTTCGGCGAGCGCCTGTTCTCGATCTTCTTCAAGACCTACACGGAAAAAGTGTGGGGCATGAGCTGCGATGAAATCTCGGCCGACTGGGCTGCCCAGCGCATCAAAGGCCTCGATCTCTGGTCGGCGATGGCCAACGCGCTACGCAATTCCGTCAAGCCGAAGGGCGTCAAGGACGGCACGGGCGCACACGACGGCGAAGTCATCAAGACGCTGATCGAAAGCTTCCAGTATCCGCGCAAAGGTCCCGGCATGATGTGGGATGCGGCAGCGGCCAAGACCCGCGCCCAAGGTGGCAAGATCCACATGGGCACCGAGCTGTCGACCCTCAGATACGACGCTCGCCAGAACCTCTGGACCATTAAGGCCCGAACACCATCAGGCGATCTGGCAACCTTCACCTCGCGCCACATCATTTCATCGGCCCCGATCCGCGAGCTGATGCACGCTTTCGCCGAGGCCCCGAACGCGCTTGCCGCCGCCGACAATCTGCGCTACCGCGACTTCATCACGGTCGCCCTCGTCGTGAATAAGCCGGACCTCTTTCCTGACAACTGGATCTATATCCACGAACCGAGCGTAAAGGTCGGCCGCATTCAGAACTTCCGTTCGTGGTCGCCGGAAATGGTGCCCGACAGCAAACTCGCTTGCCTTGGCCTCGAATACTTCTGCTTCGAGGGCGATGGTCTCTGGGCAGCAGACGATAAAGACTTGCTGGCGCTCGCCCGCAAGGAGCTTGCAACGATCGGCTTGGCCACCGAAGACGACTGCGTCGACGGCTGCGTCGTCCGTCAGAAGAAGGCATATCCGGTCTACGATGACGGCTACAAGCGCAACGTCGAAGCCATCCGCTCTGAGCTTGCCGAAAAATACCCGACGCTGCACCTCGTCGGCCGCAACGGCATGCACAAGTACAACAACCAGGACCACGCGATGATGACCTCGATGCTGACGGTCAAAAACATCGCTGCCGGCGAAATGCTCTACGACATCTGGAACGTCAACGAGGACGCCGAATATCACGAAGCCGGCGGCTCAGGCGCGGAAGAAGCGCTAAAGAGCGTCCGCATGGTTCCCGCCAAGCTTCGCAAGGCAGGCTGATCGCATGGCGCTCGCACCGGCTGATGACGTGACGATGCCCGAGAGCGGTCGCGGAGCGAGTCACACCGCCGCAGTCGTTCCGCAGCTATCGCGCTATTCCGTTGTCAGCGTTGCCGCGCTGGCGACGGACGTCGCCGTCTATATGTCGCTCTGCGCGCTCGCCATTAACGCTCCGGTAGCAGGTGTCGTCGGATATGGAGTGGGCATGATCGCTCATTACGCATTATCGACCGCCTTCGTCTTCGACGTCGTCCACGCCCGAAAATCGGCGCCGCGGCGCCTTGCGGAATTCGCGGCCTCCGGATTGCTCGGCTTGATGCTTACCGGCCTCGTCATTGCGGTGATGACTGACTACTTGGCCGCATCCACTATTGCGGCCAAAGCCGTCGCGACGATCGCCAGCTTTCTCGTGGTCTTTCTCGTTCGCCGCTGCATCGTCTTCGCGCCGGCTGCTGACAAAAATATCTGGGACGCCAACCTCGTTTACTCAAAATCAGGGTCTTGTGGCTAGGTTCAGGAGAACACGTCGTCAGCTGTACCTCCGGCAGTCCGGCGAATTGATTTTCAAGTAGTGTCGCGTCTGAACCTCCGCACTTCGGTGCGGAGGTTCTGTTTTTTCAGCCCTTGAGATCGATCTCGTTCCACGCTAGGCACGCTTATCTCGTGGGAACGCGCTATCTCATGCAAACCTGGCTATTCAAATCCGAGCCCGACGTTTTTTCCTGGAGCGACTTAATCGCGCGTGGGACTAAAGGCGAAGCCTGGGACGGCGTCCGCAATTATCAGGCCCGCAACAATATGCGCGCTATGAAGATTGGCGATCTCGGGTTCTTCTACCATTCCAACGAAGGTAAGGAGATCGTCGGCATTGTGCGCGTCATCGCGTCCGCACATCCCGAAGCAAAAGACGAAACCGGCAAATGGGAATGCGTTGACGTTGCAGCTGTGGTGCCGGTCCCCTCGCCCGTCGGCCTCGACGCGGTCAAGGCCAATCCGAAACTGTCCGGTATGGTTCTCGTTAACAATTCCCGGCTGTCGGTCCAGCCGGTCGCCGCCGACGAATGGAAAGAAATCTGCAAGATGGGCGGCGTCGATTTGAAGAAGCTTAAGGGCTCATGACCGGCGGCAAACTCGATCTCACAGATCCGCGCGACGCCGAGCGTTTCATCCTTGAAAATACCAGACCGATCGCCCCGCCTCTGGTTCCCGAAATCACGCTGCGGCTCGCCGAAGAATCTTTGCCGATCTGGCAGAAGACCGAGGACGAACTGGGCGAATTGAACGTTCCGCCGCCCTATTGGGCGTTCGCGTGGGCCGGCGGCCAGGCCGTCAGCCGGTACCTTCTCGACAATCAGGACGTCTGCCGCGGTTTGCGCGTGCTCGATCTCGGCAGCGGATCAGGCATCTCGGCGATCGCTGCCGCCAAAGCCGGGGCATCCAACGTCGTGGCAGCAGACATCGACCTGCTCGCGCTCGCGGCATGCGCCGTCAATGCCGCCGCCAATGCGGTGACGCTTTACACCACCGATCGAGACATGCTGTCGGCGGCGCCGCCCCGAGAAAGCATCGTCATTGTCGGCGATCTTTTCTACGAGCGCGAACTGGCCAGCCGCGTGCTGCGCTTCATCGATGACGCCAAGAACGAGGGATGCTCCGTCTACATCGGCGACCCTCGCCGCAGTTACTTTCCGGAAGGAAAGTTTACGCCGCTCGCCGAATACCAGGTACCGGTAACCCGCGAGCTTGAAGACTTCGAAATCAAACGGACCACCGTCTGGCGTGCTTAAGAAAATCATGTCGCGGTGCGAGATTGATTTCGATCATTTTGGTTACGAACCCCCTTCCCCCACCATCGAGCATGTTGTGGAGCGGGGCTCGTCGCCGCATAATGGCAGTAAATGGCCGCAACTCAGATGGCCAAACGGAGGTGCGCTCTATGTCGGATAAAGTTTATGCCGTCCCCCAGGCGTGGGCGGAGCGGGCTTACGTCAATGATCAGTCTTATGACGCAATGTATCAGCGGTCGATCAGCGACCCTGAGGGCTTCTGGTCGGAAGCTGGTAAGCGGTTGCACTGGATCACACCCTATACGCGCGCCAAGAACACAAGCTTCGCGCCGGGCAACGTTGACATCCGCTGGTTCGAAGACGGGACGCTGAATGTCTCGGCGAACTGCATCGACCGTCACGTTGAATCGCGCGGCGATAAGGTTGCCATCATCTGGGAAGGCGACAACCCAAACGAGAGCGAGCAAATCACCTACCGCCAGCTCCACGAGCGGGTTCAGCGTTTCGCCAATGTCTTGAAGAAGCTCGGCGTCAAGAAAGGGGACCGCGTCACCATCTACCTGCCGATGATCCCTGAAGCAGCCTATGCCATGCTCGCCTGCACGCGGATCGGCGCCATCCATTCGATCGTGTTCGGCGGCTTCTCGCCTGACAGCCTTCAGAACCGGGTCGAAGACGCAGAATCGAAGCTCATCATCACGGCCGACGAAGGCCTCCGCGGCGGCAAGTCCGTTCCGCTCAAAAAGAATTGCGACGCGGCGCTGGTGAAATGCAAGGGTGACGAGAAAGTTCTCGTTGTCCGCCGCACCGGCAATCCCGTGCCTTGGACGCCGGGCCGCGATTTCTGGCTGCACGAAGAACTCATCACCGTCCCAGCCGAGTGCGAGCCGGAGGAAATGCGCGCCGAGGATCCGCTGTTCGTGCTTTACACGTCGGGCTCGACGGGTAAGCCGAAGGGCGTCGTCCACACGACGGGCGGCTATCTCGTCTACGCTTCGATGACGCATCAATATGTTTTCGATTGCCGCGACGACGATGTTTACTGGTGCACCGCCGACGTCGGCTGGGTCACCGGCCATAGCTACATCGTCTATGGCCCGCTCGCGAACGGCGCCACGACGCTGATGTTCGAAGGCATCCCGACCTACCCATCGGCTTCCCGCTTCTGGGACGTTGTCGACAAGTGGAAGGTCTCGATCTTCTACACCGCGCCAACCGCTATTCGCTCGCTGATGGGCGCGGGCAACGAACTTGTAAACAAATCGAGCCGCGCATCGCTGCGTCTGCTGGGATCGGTCGGCGAGCCGATCAACCCCGAAGCTTGGGAATGGTATCATAACGTCGTCGGCGAAGGCCGCTGCCCGATCGTCGATACGTGGTGGCAAACGGAAACCGGCGGCATTTTGATTGCGCCGCTTCCCGGCGCAACGCCGCTAAAACCTGGTTCCGCCACGAAGCCGTTCTTTGGTGTGAAACCGGCGCTTGTCGATGACAAAGGCAAGATCCTCGACGGCGACACGCAAGGAAACCTCGTCATCCTCGATAGCTGGCCGGGCCAGTCGCGCACCGTCTACGGCGATCACGATCGCTTCGTGCAGACCTACTTCTCGGCTTATCCCGGCATGTACTTCACAGGCGACGGCTGTCGCCGCGACGCCGACGGCTATTATTGGATTACAGGCCGCGTCGACGACGTCATCAACGTGTCGGGCCATCGCATGGGCACGGCGGAAGTCGAAAGCGCACTCGTTTCGCATCCAAAGGTCGCCGAGGCGGCCGTCGTGGGCTACCCGCACGACCTCAAGGGCCAAGGCATCTACTGCTATGTCACGCTCAACACGGGCGAAAATGGCGATGACGCTTTGAAAAAGGATCTGGTCGCCCACGTTCGCCGGGAAATCGGCCCGATCGCATCGCCCGATCTCATCCAGTTCTCACCTGGTCTGCCGAAGACGCGCTCGGGCAAGATCATGCGGCGTATCCTCCGCAAGATCGCCGAAGACGATTACGGTAGCCTGGGAGACACATCGACCCTCGCCGATCCGGCCGTGGTCGACGACCTCATCACAAACCGTCAGAACCGGCGCATGATCTGACCGCTAACGTTAACCCTGTCATCCTGGGCATCGGCGCTTTCCGGCGCCCAGGATGTTGTCGCTTTCGCCGGCACCTCGATTTCACTGACGCCAAACAAGCGGCTGACGGTCATCGCGACCGTCCCTTTCGCGCCCACGGTAACTGTATGAGCTTCACGGTCGATCCGGATGGTGGGCGGATCGATTGTCCCAACATGACGAGCGAACGTCACGCCCTTGTCGAAATGGGACAATGCCATTGTCTCGATCTGAACATCCCCCGGCGTACCATCGCGCACCGCTCCAGCACCTGCCTCGGACGCAGCCCGGACCGCCGCTTCGACACCTTCCCGCATGTTCGCAACCCGCGCGTAGTCAAGCGCAGCGCCTGCTGCCAAGACCAGGGCGACGATCATCGATATGAAGATGACAATTGCTGAATATTGTTCACCGCGGTCGAACGGGAGAACGGCCGCAGTTCGTCGCTTGAGCATCTGTCCCTCCTTGAAACACCCCTTCCCGATTACGAGTGCGGTCATGCAACTCGGATGCCGGAATAAAGGCGTTCCGTGGGCGGACAGTTCGATCAACACGTAATTAACGCACCACCTGGAACGAGAAATGACGCTCAGAAATCGGACGTAATGCCGCCCTTCTCCCAGTCGCCGAAACGCGTCGGTTCCGGCCCCTCGCGACCGCCGATTTCGGCAGGACGTGCCTGCGCAGCATCACGCCCCTTTCGACGCGCCTCGGCCTCGGCAAGCGCCCGCTGCGCCTCCGGCGTCAGGACGCGCGGACGAGGCTCGTTATCGGTCACAGTGTCGTCTTTGGCGGTCATCGCACATCGGGGCTCCAGGAGGGCAATCGCTACCTTTTTTGGCGCGTCACCTTTATGAATGGTTGGGATACCATATATACGCGGCTGTAAGGTTGTAGACCAGTTGACGGACCACGTGTCGCGAGTAACCCCATGCCCATGAACTACCTCAAGACCGCAATGCTGCTTGCATTGCTGACCGGCATCTTCCTTGTGCTCGGGGCGCTTGTTGGCGGCAAGACCGGCCTCGTATTCGCGTTTTTCATCGCGCTTGCAACGAACGCGTTCAGTCTCTGGAAGTCCGACAGCGTCGTCTTGCACATGTTCAACGCGCAGGAAGTGACTGACGCCACTGCGCCCGAACTGGTCGGCATCGTCCGCGACTTGGCGCGCCAGGCCGAACTGCCGATGCCCCGCGTCTACATCATGAACAATCCGCAGCCGAACGCCTTTGCGACCGGCCGCAGCCCATCGCACGCCGCCGTCTGCGCCTCGACCGGTTTGCTGGAATCTCTCGACCGGCGAGAGTTGTCCGGCGTCATCGCGCACGAACTCTCGCACATCAAAAATCGCGACACGCTGACGATGGCCGTTGCAGCGACCATCGGCGGCGCTGTTTCGATGTTTGCGCAATACATGCAGTTCGGCATGATTTTCGGTGGCAATCGCGACGGCGACCGCGGCGGCCTCGGCATGATCGGCACGCTTGCAGCAATCATCATCGCGCCGATGGCCGCAGGTCTCGTGCAGATGGCAATTAGCCGTTCACGTGAATATCAGGCCGACCGCATGGGCGCGATGATCTGCGGTAATCCGCTTTGGCTTGCATCTGCGCTTCATCGCATCGACGGCGCCGCCCGCCGCATTCCGAACGAAGAAGCGGAAGCGATACCGGCCGCCGCGCATATGTTCATCATCAATCCGTTGAACGGCCACGGCGTCGATAACCTGTTCTCCACCCATCCGAACGTCGAAAACCGGATCGCGGCGCTTGAAGCGCTGGCGCGCGAGATGGGTGTCAGTAGCGGAAATTCCGGTATGACGAGCGCGCCGGGTTCCGCACCACGCGGCGGCGCGACAGGAGAAGTCTGGATCGGCGGCAAAAACTATACTAAGCCTCCGAGCCCCTGGGGCTAACGTGCAAGATCATACAAAATCCAAAAATTCCACGCCGCGACCGCCTCGTGCGCGCGCTGGCGGCCCGTCGTCTCCCCGAGGCGGCGCATCCCGTCCACGACCGGCGCAAAGCCCGGACGGGCTGAAAACGCGCGACGTCGCCGTCTCCGCGCTCTACACTGTGCTTGTCGAGCGGCGCCCGTTTGACGACGCGTTTGCGAGAGCCGCCGCCGCGCGCGATCTCCCGGGCCGCGACCGCGCTTTCGCACGTCTCATCGCCACCACGGCGCTCCGGCATCGCGGATCGCTGCAAGCCGTCCTCAGCACCTATCTCGCCAAGCCGCTGCCCGAACGCATGGGCCGCCTCGACGAAATTTTGCTCGCAGCCGTGGCGCAGCTTCTGCTGCTGCAGACGCCGCCGCACGCGGCAATCTCGCTCGCCGTCGATCAATGCCGTGCCGACAGCTCCGCCAAGCGCTTCGCCAACCTCGCCAACGCCGTTCTGCGCCGCGTCAGCGAAAGCGGACACGGCCGCTTGGCCGACCTCGATAATATCGCGCTGACCTTTCCCGATTGGCTGCTGGCGCGCTGGAGCGACGCCTATGGCGCGGCGGCTGCCCGCCAGATCGCCCGCGCGTCCCTCGCTGAGCCTGCCCTCGACTTGACGGTCAAATCCAATCACGAACGGTGGGCAAAAGAGATTGGTGCCGTTGTCCTGCCAACCGGCTCGATCCGTTGCGCGCAGGCCGGACGTATCGAAGAGCTGCCCGGCTATCTCGACGGCGCTTGGTGGGTGCAGGACGCCGCCGCCGCGCTTCCCGTCAAGCTGATGGGCGACGTCGCCGGATTGTCGGTGCTCGATCTTTGCGCCGCGCCCGGAGGCAAGACGGCCCAGCTTGCGACCGCCGGGGCCAATGTCACCGCCGTCGATAAATCGGCAGGACGTCTCGGCCGCCTGAGCGAAAACCTTGCGCGCCTGGGGCTGACCGCGGCCACCGCCGTTTCCGACGCCTTGACCTTCAGCACCGACCGGCAATTCGACGCCGTCCTTCTCGATGCCCCCTGCACTGCGACCGGCACGATCCGTCGTCATCCCGATATTCTCTATCTGAAGCGGCCCGAGGATGTCGGTGCGCTGGCGGCCCTACAGAAACGGCTCCTCGACCACTCGGCTAGCCTTGTGAAACCCGGCGGCATGCTCGTGTACTGCACCTGCTCGCTCGAACCGGAAGAGGGCGAAATGCAGGTCGAAGCCTTTCTCGAGAGCCACCCCGATTTCGCGCGTCGCCCGATTACCCTCGACACCGACACGATCCCGATGTCGTGGCGCACGCCCGCCGGCGACCTGCGGACGCTGCCGACGCAATTTGCCGATTTACCGGAAGGACTTCAGGGCCTTGACGGATTTTTCGCGGCATCTCTGATGAAGACCTGTTGAGCGCTGGTGCGTGTGACGCCTGTCCGCCTTGTTTTGACTGAGGTCGGGGGCTAGTCCATTCTGAGGTGGTAAGACCATCTCTGGACGGGGAGCCAGACTTTGAGTCTCAATGTTTCGGAACGGCTGAAAATCCGCTCGCTCTCGGTCGAGCGATTGCGACGTCGCGCCGTAACGTTGACGCTCTCGTCTCCATTCCTGCGGTGGCGATACGCCGGCAATGGCGCCGATCAGATCCTGATCGTCCCCCAGGAACTGCGCGCTGCCGATCCAAGCTTCTGGACCGAAGTTTCACACGGCTACTTCGGACTTGCCGCTGAGATTGCGGATCTCAAAGGCGCATCCGTCTTTCGCATCACACCGCCCAGCGTCGCTTGGGAACGGGAACTGCATGGCTTCGGCTGGCTTCGTCACCTCGCCGCAACCGAAGAGGACGAAGCCGCAGCCGCCGCACGTGAGCTTGTGCTCGAATGGATCGCCCTCAAGCGCATCTCTCACGGCATCGCCTACGAGCCCGAGGTCGTCGCCCGCCGTCTGATCTCCTGGATCTCGCAAGCGAACATGCTGCTCGAAGACCTCGACGCGCGCGCTTACACCCAGATCATGTCCAGCATCGGCCAGCAGATCGGCGCGCTGCGGACGACGTGGCGCAATGCACCCGACGGCGTACCGCGCATGGTCTGCCTGATCGCGCTGGTGCTGACAGGTCTCGCCGTCTCCGGTCACGACAAACAGTTGAAGGATGCCGAGGCCGCGCTCATCGTCGAGTTGAAGCGGCAAATCCTCGAGGACGGCGGCCACATCAGTCGCAGCGCCAGCGTGCTCGAAGATGTCGTTCTCGATCTGCTGCCGCTCGGTCAGTGTTTTGGCTCACGCGCGCTGGTCGCGCCGGACGAGATCAACGCTGCGGTCCGAAAATCTCTGCGTTTCTTGCGTTTCATGCGTCTTGGCGATGGCATGCTGGCGCGCTTCAACGGCGTCAGCACCGGCTCGCCAGCCGCCCTCGCCACCGTCCTGGGCTACGCCAGCGACGGCGATTTCGATATCATGCCGGTGGCCCGCGCCTCCGGCTACGCCCGCCTCGAACGCGGCACCACGATTATCATGACTGACGTCGGCTCGCCGCCACCGCTCGAACTTTCAACGGAAGCGCAGGCAGGCGCGCTGTCTTTTGAAATGACGTCGCGCCAGTACCTGATCTTTGCCAACGGCGGTTTTCCCGGTCCAGCCGATCACGACTGGGATTCGGTCGCCCGCGCCACCGCCAGCCACAACACGCTCTGCCTCACCGAGACGTCATCCTCGCGCCTGATCCGCCACGAGCAATTGGAATCGATGGTCGCCGGCCTGCCGATCCGCGGCCCCGACACCGTTTCATTCGAATTTCACGACAGCCCGACGCAGGCAGAAATCACCGCAACGCACGACGGCTATCTGAAACGCTTCGGCTTGATCCACGGCCGACGCTTGGCGCTTGCGCCCAAAGGCGACAAACTCGAAGGCGTCGATACGCTCGAACCGCCCAAGGGAACGCTGCGACTGAAGCAGGACCTCCCCTACGCCATCCATTTTCATCTACATCCGGATTGCCGTTGTCAGTCCGCGGGCCACGCTCAATGCCGCCTCACCCTTCCCGACGGCGAGGTCTGGATTTTCGCGGCCGACGAGACGGCACAGATGTCGATTGAGGAAAGCCTTTACTTTGTCGACAGCGCCGGACCGCGTCCAAGCCTGCAAATCGTACTGCGCGGCACGACATTCGGCGAGACGTCTGTTCACTGGTCCGTGCGAGCCGAAGCGGCTGAGTCCGCTCCGAATTCGTAAATAACCAAATCCTCTTGCGCGTCACAATCGCGCGCTCGTCCTGACGCGGGATGGCCACGCCCGGCGCGCCGTGATAACGGCCAAACCGAAAAAAGCTGGGGTGAACATGGCTGACCAACGCATACGCCGAGCGCTTCTCTCGGTCTCCGACAAAACCGGGCTCATCGACTTCGCCGCCGCGCTGAAAGCCCGTGGCATTGAACTCGTCTCGACCGGCGGCACCGCTGCGGCGCTGAAAGCCGCAGGCCTCTCGGTGATGGACGTCTCGGAACTGACCGGCTTCCCCGAAATGATGGACGGCCGCGTGAAAACGCTGCATCCGAAAGTCCACGGCGGGCTCCTCGCCATTCGCGGCAACGCGGTCCACGACAAGGCGGCAAGCGACCACGGCATCCTGCCCATCGATCTGCTGATCGTGAACCTCTACCCCTTCGAAGCAACCGTCGCCAAAGGCGCAACGTATGACGATTGCGTCGAGAACATCGACGTCGGCGGCCCGGCGATGATCCGCGGCGCAGCGAAAAACCACGACAGTGTCACGGTCGTCGTCGAGCCCTCGGATTACGAACGCGTGCTGAGCGAAATTGCAGCTAACGATGGCGCAACGACGCTCGCGACCCGCAAAGCGCTTGCCGCCAAGGCGTTTGCCCGCACCGCGGCTTACGATGCCGCAATCAGCAATTGGTTCGCCCGCGAGCTTGGCAACAATGCTCCGGAATGGCGCGCCTTCGGCGGCCACCTCGGGCAAGCGCTGCGCTATGGCGAAAACGCCCACCAGACGGCGGCGCTTTACCTCTCGGCAGACACGCGCGTCGGCGTCGCGTCGGCGAAACAGCTTCAGGGCAAGGAATTGTCCTATAACAACATCAACGACACCGACGCCGCTTTCGAGCTTGTCTCGGAATTCGATCCGAAGACGCCCGCCGTCGCCATCATCAAGCACGCCAATCCGTGCGGCGTCGCAGTGAATGCTTCTCTCGCCGAAGCCTACCGCCAGGCGCTCGCCTGCGATCCCGTCAGCGCCTTCGGCGGCATCATCGCGTTGAACAAAACGATCGACGCCGCAACCGCCGAAGAAATGACGAAGATCTTCACTGAGGTCGTCATCGCGCCGGACGCCACCGATGAAGCCAAAGCCGTCTTCGCCGCGAAGAAAAACCTGCGCCTTCTTCTGACGGGCGGCCTCGCCGATTCACGCGCACCGGGCCTCAACTTCAAATCGGTCGCGGGCGGCTTTCTCGTCCAGTCGCGCGACGCCAGCAACGCCGACGATCTCGATCTAAAGGTCGTCACCAAGCGCGCCCCGAGCGAGCAGGAATTGAAAGACCTGCGCTTTGCGTTCAAGGTCGCAAAGCACGTCAAGTCGAACGCCATCGTCTACGCTAAGAACGAAGCAACCGTCGGCGTCGGCGCTGGCCAGATGAGCCGCGTGGAATCTTCGCGGATTGCGGCATGGAAAGCTGCCGAAGCCGCCAAAGCGCTCGGCCTCGACAAGTCACTGACGATCGGTTCTGTCGTCGCCTCGGACGCCTTCTTCCCGTTTGCCGACGGCTTGATTACGGCGGCGGAAGCAGGCGTTACGGCGGTCATTCAGCCGGGCGGTTCAATGCGCGACGACGAGGTCATCAAAGCCGCTGACGAACGCGGCCTCGCAATGGTCTTCACCGGCGTCCGCCACTTTCGCCACTGAGGCAGCCGCCCGTCAGCGCGCCGGGCGCGTCCGCACGAACATCATCATCACGACGCCGATAGCGAGGAAGGCGAGAACGGCGGCCATGCCGATGCGCTGGCTGCCGGTCTCCTGCGTGATGATCGCAACACAGAACGGCGCCAGGAACGCCGTGACTTTGCCCGAGAAGGCGAACAGCCCAAAGAACTGCGTGATCTTGTCGGCAGGCGCGATGCGCGCCAGCAACGACCGGCTGGCGGCCTGAACCGGGGCCGACACGACGCCGACCAAAATCGCAAACGCTAAAAACACCTGCTCGCCTGGCGCTGAAAACGGCTTCGACCCGATAATCTTTTCCGCCACCTCGGTCGTGAAGAAGATGTGCGTCTTGTCGACGGAAAGAATGCCGAGCGCGCCGACGATCAAAGCCAGAAGTGCCAGGATGATCACCGCTTTCGGGCCGATGGCGTCATCAAGCCATCCGCCGAACAGCGCACCGAACGCGCCGACGAGCGTCAGGATGATGCCGAACATGCCGAGTTCGAGCGGCCCCCACCCGAACACCGATGCGCCGTAGATACCGCCGAACGCGAAGATCGCCGACAACCCGTCCGTAAACAGCATCCGCGCGACGAGAAAGATCAACAGGCTCGGCATCGACGGCAGCGACTTGATCGTCTCCCAAAGCTCCGCCGCCGCCGAGCGCTCCGGATGTGCCGTCGATGCGCGGTGCCGGTCCGGCACGAACAGGAAGAACGGAATAATGAAGATCGCAAACCAGATCGCCGCAAACGGCCCGGTGATGCGATCGCTCTGATGCGTCGCGCCGTCGAGGTGCAGAAGCGGCTCAAGTCCCAGCAGAGTTTTTGGCTCGCCCGGCATCGGCACCAATAGTCCCGCGACCACCGCCAAGCTGACAAGGCCACCGAAATAGCCGACAGCCCATCCGGTGCCGGAAAGCCGCCCGAGTTCTTCCTTTGGTGCCAGGCCCGTCATGATGGCGTTTGAGAAGACGCTCATCAATTCTGCGGCAAGCGTCGCACCGATGAACCCAGCAAGCACAATGAGGATCGTCGTCATGTTGGCGTCGGGAACGCCGAGCCACAGGCTCGAAAGGCTTGCGAGAAAGAGCAGCGACAGCATCGCCATCCACGGCTTGCGCGATCCGCGTCCGTCGGCCGCCGCACCAAGTAGCGGACTGATGATCGCAATCAGAAGGCCCGCCACCGCAGCCGCATAGCCCCACATCGCCTGCCCGCAGGCCGCTTTCTCACTTCCGGCAGCAAGTCCGCAAACCGAATTCTGCACAATGGCGTTGGCGAAGTAAGGTCCGAACAAGAAGGTCTGCACCAGCGTGTAGTGCGGCTGCACCGACCAGTCGAACAGCATCCACGATATGCGAGCGCGGAGCGGCGCACGCTTGACGTCGCCGTCGGTCGCCATTGCGGCTTGCTCGGCCCCCTCGCCGATGTCCAAGGTCGACATGCCTTCCCCCTTTTCGTGTGACCGTCTCGTCGCGCTCGCGAGATAATCAGCTTCGCAAGACGATAAGATGATCGGGCAATTCGTTCGGATCGACAGCGCCCGGCGGAAAATGCTGCGCGAGCAGATCCCCGATCCGCGCAATCGCCCGCTCGAAACCGTCCGCCACCCGCCCCGCGCCTATATCGGCCGTGAAATCGTTGACGATCTTCTGCCAGACGCCTTTTTCAACGAGCGCGTCGATACCGCTGTCGGCGATGATTTCGACGCGCTTTTCCGCGACGGAAACGAAAATCAGCACGCCCGTTCGCCCGGTTGTCGTGTGCAAATTCTGCGCGAGAAACTGTTCGCTGGCGCGCCGCCGCGTGTTGGCATGAAGGATCGACTTCGGAACGAGCGACAGCCGCACCTTGGGGTGCCAGGCGAGCGCCAGCAGCCCGAGGAACACCAAAAGCTGGATAAGAAAGATCCACTGCACTTTCATCCACGTGAAGTGGATGAACGGCCACGGAATGACCAGCGCCAGCAGCGCCGCCCACATGAACGGAATGTGCTGATACCGGCTGCTCTGATCGGCAACGACGGCCACGATCTCGCCAGAGGTATTGCGCTCGGCTTTCGTGATCGCCGCCGAAATCCGCTCGGCGTCCTTGGCGCTGATGAAGCTCATCGTTGCGTGCTGCCTGCTTGCGTTGATCTCGACATTGCTACCACCCTCCCGATGCGCCACCGCCGCCGAAGTCCCCGCCGCCGCCCGACCAGCCTCCGCCGCCGCTATCGCCGCCACCACCGGACCATCCACCGCCCCAGTCGCCCGATCCACCTGGAATAACGACGATGCCGCCCCGGCGTCGCGGCGCACCCGGCATGCCGGCCCGCATCGCCTGCGCGTTGCGATAATTGACCCAGATGATGAAGGCCACGATCGCGAGAAACAGAATGATGTGAAAGATCACCGTCGGATCGTTTTCCGGCGTGCGCGGTCCGGCAGCGCGCCGCTTCACCTCCTCGGCATCACCAAGCACCACCGACTTGATATCGCGGATGCCATCCTTGATGCCGCCCGCATAATCGCCGCGCCGAAACTTCGGCAGAATGGCATTCTGAATGATGAGCGCCGCCATCGTGTCGGTCATGAACGGCTCAAGCCGACGCCCGACTTCGATGCGCACCTTGCGATCGTTCGGCGCAACGATCAGCAGAATGCCGTTGTCCTTGCCCTTCTGACCGATGCCCCACTTGCGCGCGAGGCCGATGCCGTAATCCTCAATGGAATAGCCCTGCAGCGACTTGACGGTCACGACCGCAAGCTGATCGGTCGATGTCTGCTCAAGCGAGGCAAGGTCGGCTTCGATGTCAGTCTTCTCGGCAGGCGTTAGCAGTCCCGCTTCATCCGTGACGCGGCCGGCCAATTCCGGATAGACCGGATCTGCAAAAGCCACTGAGAAATGCGCCGACAGCACAAGAACGAGCGCCGCCAGCAAGCCCGGCAGCGCCCGCGCCATGCCACGCCATGGCGAAACCCGAGCGGCGTTGATGACGCCAGCCATTTCAAAGGCTCCCGACCAAAAGCGATGCGCGCCGCGGTTCAAGGCTTGCTGAAATCGACTTTCGGCACCTTCTGCTCTTCAGGCGAAATGTCGAACGTCGCCATGTCTTTGGCCTGCGGATAAAGCACCATTTTCCAAAGCCGGCCAGGAAAGGTGTTGATCTCGGTATTGTACGACTGCACCGCCGTGATGTAGTCGCGCCGCGCAATGGCGATGCGGTTCTCGGTGCCCGCAAGCTCACTTTGCAGCGCCAGGAAGTTCTGCCCGGACTTGATATCGGGATACCGCTCGACGACCGCCATCAACCGCCCGAGCGCGCCCGAGAGCGTCGCCTGCGCATCCTGGAATTTCTTCATCGCATCGGGGTTCGTCAGAATATCGGGCGGCAGTTGAATGTTCGTCGTCTGCTCGCGGGCTTTCGTAACTTCCGTCAGCACGCTTTTTTCCTGATCGGCAAAACCCTTCACCGTCTCGACGAGATTGGGAATGAGATCGGAGCGGCGCTTGTACTGGTTCAGAACCTCGCTCCAAGCGGCTTTCGCCTGCTGCTCCTTCGTCGGAATTGTATTGACGCCGCAGCCCGCCATCGACAGGGCAGCGACGACGATCGCAAGAAATGCGATCGGGCGAACAATGAGAGTTTGCATGCTGGCGGTCATGGCGCTGGCGATCCTCATGTCTGGTCCGTAAGCGGTGCAGGATTGGAAAGCGAAGAGAGAGGCCTCAGGAATCGGACGTCTGTGGTATGATTTTCATCTGTGACGTTCAAGCGACGCCTTCGCCGTTCGTCGCAATTCGGGTGGCCAACCAACCGCGATCTCATGGCTGATCGATTTCGATCAGAGGAATTGCCGGCCGGAATTTTTCCGCGCGAAATGGAATTGTTGTGAAGAGATAAACGCCTCATTCACCTGGCGTTCATCTTGTCGGCAAGTGTTAAAAATTTCCGACTGCGAATTTGGTTTGCGCCGCGCATACAAACGTATCGAATCCGTTCGTATTCGTACTTACGATCTGACGCAAAACGTCCTTCTAAAGACCAAATCCCAGCGGCTCTTGCTTGCAAAATGCCCGGGCGAAAGCTCCCCAGTGCATAAAAATCCTATGAAATGCGGTCGTTTTTGAAAGACGGCCCACCGCTTCGCGATCAGTGTTTGCACCGCACACGCGGCCAACCAAGCGACGGCAAAAGGGCTCGGGCCTGCCATGCGCAATTGGCAGGATGACATTGGAAACGATGTTTAGTGACACCACGTTATAGCCACCGGCGGTCGCGCAGAGAGACGCGATTTTGTTTCGTATGGAGCACAAAATGCACAATTGGAAAAAAGCGGTGGTGGGCGCTCTCGCAGCCTTAGCCGTGGGCGGCTTCTCCGCAGCCGCTGAAGCTCATGGCGGCGGCGGCTTTCATGGTGGCGGTGGCTTCCACGGAGGCGGCTTCCACGGTGGTGGTTTTCACGGTGGCTTTGGTGGCGGCGGCTTCCGCGGCGGTCACTGGGGCGGCGGCCACTTTGCAGGCGGCCGCTGGGGTGGTCGCGGCTGGCACGGCGGCGGATGGCATGGCCACGGTCGTCACTGGCGCGGCGGCTACGGTTGGGGCTGGGGTCCCGGCTTCTACTACGGCGGCCCGTACTATGATGATTACTACGCCTACGACGACGGCTACCTCTGCAATGACTATTGGTATCGCCGCCATCACCCCTACTGCTACTACTGACAAGTGACCTGACACCGGCCCCGTGAGGGGCCGGCTTCATTTTAGGATCACGGCAGAAGCGGTGCGGCCGTGCTGTCCGCATGCTGCGGCCCGGCTAGCAGACGGTCCGGATGAGCGAACGAAATGCCGAGGTGGATTGGCGTCGAAGCCATGACAACCGGAATGCTGAAGATCAGAGCTACCAGGATTGTGCAGGCAAGTGCCGCCTGAAGAAACTGCACGAAGCGTTTCAAGTGAGTTGCACCCTTTCAAAGTCCCAGCCGGGTGCAATTATTCTCCCTCCCGATGGCGGCATCGAGTCTGAAGCGCGGCGGCGCTGAGTCAAAGGCCGCAGAATGTGATACGGCGCCGCTTGGGCGCCGTAAAACACTTCACCACCAGCGGCAGAAGCGATGGCCGTGCCGCCACCAGCAATGGCGGTGACGATGATGCCAACGGCGCCAATAAACGTCCTGTGCCGCCGAAGAGTGCGCCGTAAGCAACTTCAGCGCATGCACGTCGCTGCTGACCGTTGCGGCGTTTGCGAAGCCAGCGCCCAGAACCACCGCCGCAGCGGCGATGGCCACTCTCAATGTCGTTTTCATGAGGTCTCCCCCCTTGCTTGTGAGAACAAAAGTCACGCCAAGTGAGGGCACACCTATAATCGGGGCTAATCGGGCGCCGTCCATACCATTTCGTAAAGGCTGGGGTCCACGCCATATAGGCGCGGCGAGTGTTGCGGCGAAGCCGCCGTAGGCACCGATCTTAAGAAGGAATGGCCAATCCGCCGAAGCGGCTTGTGGCCGAGACGATTTCAGGAGGTAACTGAAATCTGATTGGTGCCTGGAGCGGGCGAAGGGATTCGAACCCTCGACCCCGACCTTGGCAAGGTCGTGCTCTACCCCTGAGCTACACCCGCATGTCCAGAAAGCTTACGCCGCCTTGCGGCGGCGGAAGACCCGCCTTATGGCGCAAGTGATCGCCCAATGCAAGCCCCTCAATCACAGCGGCGAAAATGTCCAATCGCCCTTATATATCAGAGGCGGCCAGGGTATGGATGCGCCGCCCCCGACAGGAAAGCCGGAGAAAAACCTCGACCGATGCCCGTAACGCGCCAACAGCTCTTTCAGACCCTCGCCGATCTTGGAATTGAGACGGAAACGATCGACCATCCGGCCGTTTTTACCGTCGCGGAAAGCGACAAGGTCGAAATTGCCCTGCCGGGCGCCCACACCAAGAATTTGTTCTTAAGGGACGACAAGGGCGCGCTTTTCCTCGTCATCGCCAACACCGAAACCCGCGTCGATCTCAAAGCATTGTCGAAACGCCTAGGCGCCGGGCGATTTTCCTTCGGCAAGCCCGAGTTGCTGATGGAAACACTCAGCGTGACGCCGGGCTCCGTCACAGCCTTTGCAACGATCAACGATACCGGCAATCGCGTGAAGATCATCTTCGACGAGGCTCTGATGGCCGCCCCCTCGGTCAACTGTCATCCGCTTGAAAACACAGCAACAACAAACATTGCACGCGACGACCTTTTGCGGTTCATTCGGTCCACCGGCCATGAGCCTCAGGTCATGGTATTGACCGCATCTTGAGGTTCGAGCGGCGAGGAGATTGGTTCAATGGAATTTGGCGCTAAAGGCACGGAGTTCGGTGCACCCGGTGCCGCCGACATGATCAAGGATGCAACCACCGCTTCGTTCAAGGCTGACGTTCTCGATGCCTCGAAGACGGTTCCTGTCATCGTCGATTTCTGGGCGGCCTGGTGCGGCCCCTGCAAGCAGCTCACGCCCGTTATCGAAAAGGTCGTGCGCAGCTACAGCGGCAAGGTCCGCCTGGTGAAGGTCAACGTCGACGAGAACCAAGCGATTTCGGCGCAGCTTCGCATCCAGTCGCTGCCGACCGTCTACGCCTTCCGCGACGGCCAGCCGATCGACGGTTTCGTCGGCGTGCAGCCGGAAAGCGCAATCAAAGCTTTCGTTGATCGCCTCGTGGCCGACGATGCTGAGATCGGCATCGCCGAAGTTCTCAAAACCGGCGAAGAACTGCTGGAGCAGGACGACCTGCAAGGAGCAGCCGAAGTTTTCGCGAGCATCCTCCAGGAAGATCCGGCCAACGCCGAAGCCATCGCCGGTCTGACGTCCTGCTATATGAAGAGCGGCGACATTGCCCGCGCCAAGCAGACATTGGCGCTCGTGCCGCCGGATAAGCGCGAGCTTGCTGCCGTCAAAAGCCTCGAAGCAGCGATCGAGCTTGCGGAAAAAGGTGCTGACACTGGCGAACTCGATGCGCTCCAAAAGCGCGTCGCCGAAAACCCTCAGGATTTTCAAGCTCGTCTCGATCTCGCCGTCGGCCTCGGCGCGACCGGCGACAGGCAGGAGGCGCTTGAGCTTCTGCTCGATCTCATCAGGGTGGATCGCAAATGGAACGACGAAGCCGCACGCAAGCAGCTTCTGCAGTTCTTCGACGCCTGGGGCCCCAAGGAACCTCTGGTGGCCGAAGGGCGCCGGAGGCTATCATCCATCCTGTTCAGCTGATCCAGAAACGATCCTTAGCGGAGTTTTTTTCTTTTGATACTCACGGAGCGCTATCGACGCCCGGCTGATTTGCCCCCGAGGATTCCCGTTTTTCCTCTTCGCGGCGCGATTCTCCTGCCGCGCGCCACATTGCCCTTGAACATCTTCGAGCCTCGCTATCTCGAAATGATCGATCATGCGATGTCAGGCGCGCGCATCATCGGCATTTTGCAACCTGTCGTATCGGGCGATGACGATCAGGAAAGCCCGATCGAGAAAACGGCCGAGTTGCGCTCCGTAGGCTGTGCCGGCCGCATCACGTCGTACCAGGAATTGGACGACGGCCGGTTGATCATCACGTTGACGGGCATTACGCGCTTCGAGTGCGTCGGCGAAGCCGAAACCGAAATGCCTTACCGCATTATGAGCGTGAGCTACGACAAATTTGCCAGCGACCTGACCGAAGGTCTCGGCGAAGAGCTGGTCGATCGGCAAAATCTCTTGCGCGTCTTGAAAACCTATCTCGAAGCCAACCGCCTGAAAACCGATTGGTCGACGATCCAGCGCGCATCGAACGAATTTCTCATCAATGCTCTGTCGGTGATGTGTCCTTACGGACCGGAAGAAAAGCAGGCACTGCTCGAGGCCAAGGATCTGCGGTCGCGCGCCGAAGTTCTCGTTGCGCTCGCCGAAATCGATCTGGCGTCGAACGGCAGCAGCGGCACGACACTTCAGTAATATCGGAAAAAGCCATGACCGATGATGCTGACGACAGCGCTCCAGACGACGCCAACGCCGTCGATCCACAGCTGCTTGAGCTGCTCGTCTGTCCTTTCACCAAGACACGTCTGATCTACGATGCGAACAAACGCGAATTGTTGAGCAAAGCTGCAGGCTTGGCATTTCCGATCCGCAATGGCGTACCGTTGATGATCGAAGATGCAGCCCGCAAGCTGACCGACGAAGATCTGCGCCGGCTGTAATGAACATCTGAGCGGCCTGCTATTGCGACAGCAGATTTGATCGCCGCCACTGTGCGCTTAACCACGTCTCTTTAGACTCTGTAAAAGTGCACTGGCCGACTGTGCCCCGGCATTTAGGGGCCAAAGAAATTGTTTCGAAAACTGATTTACTCGCGACCTGTCGGGGAGCGTATGGACATGCAGCCATCGCCCGGCGGAAACAGGCGAGCGACTTGGACATGGCGCGTGTGCGCGTCTACGGCGGCTATCATCGGCACGCTTTTGCTTGTCCTTGGTCTTGTCTCGAGCGCCGTGACATTCGATAGCGGCCTCACTGCCGCTTTTGTCGGCGTCGCGGTGCTGACCGCGGCTGCGATCCTTAGCGTCACGCTGCCCTGGAAATTGTGGCGTCAGAAAACGCCCGTCGCGCAACGCGATACAAGGCGTGCGGACGATGACATCGAAGACCTCAAGGATGCGCATTGGCGCCTATCCGACAACGCCGTCCGCTATCGCCAATTTTTGGATTCGCAGCGCGACTTCATCGTCCGCCGCGCGAAAGACGGTCGTCTTGTCTTTGCGAATACGGCGTTCCTTGAAGCCTTCGGGGTGCGCAGCGAGGACATTCTCGGCTCGCGCTTCCGGCCACACATCCTGCGCAGCGAATCCACTGCCGGCATGTCGGCCACCAACTTGCGAACGATTGAGCTTCTGCCTACGCGGCGCGGCAAGCGCTGGATCGCCTGGGACGAAACGGAAGTCTTAACCCAGGACGGCGCCATCGAAATCCAGAGTGTCGGCCGCGACATCACCGTCGAACGTGAAATCGAAGAGCGGCTGCGCGGCGCCTGCGATCGCGCCGAGACGGCCAATCGCGAGAAGTCCCGCTTTCTCGCCGCCATGAGCCACGAAATCCGCACACCAATGAACGGCATCATCGGCATGATCAGCCTGCTGCGCGATACTCAGCTTGATCCAGAGCAGAGAACCTATGCGCGCGTTGCGGAAGATTCCGCCCGCGCCCTTCTCGGTCTGATCGACGGCATTCTCGATCTCTCCAAAATCGAGGCGGGAAAATTCGAACTGGCGAACGAGATCTTTTCGCTCCGGAACTGCATGACCCAGATGATGCAGCTCATGGCGCCCGACGCTGCCGCCAAGAAGTTGACGTTGAATTTGGCGATATCGGACGCAGTGCCCGAGTGGGTTCGGGGGGACGAAATCCGTCTGCGCCAGATCATCCTCAACCTGTTGTCGAACGCCATAAAATTTACCGACACGGGCGGCATCTCCGTCGGCATCTCCATCGCGAATGATCCCCCTGCCAATCCCGACGCCGTGCGCATCGCTATAGAAGTCGCCGATTCCGGCATCGGTTTCTCGCCCGACGCGGCCCGCCGCCTCTTCAACGAGTTCGAGCAAGACGCCAGCGCGATGAACCGCAATCCGGCAGGCACCGGCCTCGGCCTCGCGATTTCAAAACGCATCGCCCAGGCCATGTCCGGCGACATCGTCGCTTCGGCCGGCCCCGACAAGGGTGCCGTCTTCACCGCCCGGGTGGAACTCCATGCGGCCGGCGCGCCGCCTCTCACGGCCGGTTCGCTCGTGCCGGGTGAAAGCGGACGGGACGGCTCCGAAGCAGCCCTCCGCCGCGCCCCTTGCCCGCCGTTTCGCGTCCTGGTTGCCGAGGACAACCAGATCAATGCCCTGCTCGCCTGCAAAATCATCGAACGCGCCGGCGGCACGGCGACCGTGGTCGAGGACGGACGTTCCGCAATCACGGTGATGTGGGAAGTGCTGGAGCGCAAACGTCCTGCGTTCGACCTCGTGCTGATGGACGTTCTGATGCCCGAGATCGACGGCATCATGGCCACCAAATCGATCAAAGCGCTCTATCGGGAACGTAAGGACGCGGCTCTCTCGTGTCCGCCGATCATCGCGCTGACGGCCAACGCCTTCGCCGAGGACCGCGACCGTTGCCGCGCCGCCGGAATGGACGACTACCTCGCCAAACCCTTCGACGCCCGCAATCTCCACGACCTGCTTCTCAGGTGGGCGCCCCAACCCCTCCGTGCTGCACCACCTGCCGCTTGATCAGCGGACGTTTCGATCTAAAAACTGTCACGGAATCGTGCTAGCGGCGTGTGCTAGAGCACCGTGGGGATTTCTATCCGATGTGGCAGGCAATTGCAGACCGAAGCAAACGTAAGCCCGGCCGTCTCGGAAAGCTCCCGGCGGGCCTTGCCGCCATCGAAGCGCTGAGCGCTCCCGGCCGCCGTCTCAAGGGCTTTGCCCGCGACATCGAGCCGAAGGTCTACGGCCGCGTTGGCAATCTGGAAGTGCGGTTGGCCCGTACCTGGGCCGAGATCAAGCTTGCGCAACGTCTGCGCTATCAGGTCTTTTTCGAAGAAATGTCGGCGGTGCCGAGCCGCCTCGCGCAATTCCGCCGTCGCGATGAGGACGCTTACGACGCGCTCTGCGATCATCTTCTTGTCGTTGATCTCGATAAGACGATGCCAGGACGCGCCGGCCGTCCGGAACGTCCGAAAGTCGTCGGCACTTACCGCATTCTTCGCCAGGAAATTGCCGAGCAAGGCCCCGGCTTTTATTCCGCCGGCGAATACGACATCGCCCCTCTTCTCAAAAGCAAGGCGGCGACCCACCGCTTCATGGAGCTTGGCCGCTCGTGCGTGCTCGCCCCCTATCGCAGCAAGCGATCGGTTGAACTGCTGTGGCACGGCCTTTGGACTTATGTCCGCGAAAACCGCATCGACGTGATGATCGGCTGCGCCAGCTTCGAAGGCATCGACCTCGAAGACCACAAGATGGCGCTGAGCTACTTGCATCACAAAGCCCTGGCGCCGCTCGAATGGCGCGCCAGCGCCCGCGATCCGCTCGGCGTCTCGATGAACCTGATGCCGATGGCCGACATCGATCAGAAGGCAGCGCTGAAAGCCATGCCGCCGCTGATCAAGGCTTATCTGCGGCTGGGCGCCTATTTCGGGGACGGCGCCGTCATCGACCGGCAGTTCGGCACGACCGACGTGCTCGTCATCATGCCGGTCGCAAAAATCGATCCGCGCTACTTCGATCACTACGGCGCCCCGGCCGAAACCAAGAGCCGCATTGCCGTCGACGCCTGATCGACTCCCACCTCAAAATTCCCTCGCCCTGTTGGGAGAGGGTAGGGTGAGCGGGCAGAAATAGTCCGCTATTCCTTCGCAGCACCATAAGCGGCCAGCGCCGCCATGTTGACGATGTCCGCGTCCGTCGCGCCGAACGTGCAGATCTGCACCGAATGCGACAGTCCGGTAACGATCGGCCCGATCAGCGTTGCGCCCGCCAGTTCCTTGATCATCTTCGTCGAGATCGACGCGGCGTGGAACGCCGGCATCACCAGAACGTTTGCGGTGTCCGACAACCGGCAGAACGGATAGTGCTCCATCAGGCTGCGATTGAGCGCGACGTCGGCCGCCATGTCGCCGTCGTACTCGAAATCAACGAGACGCTCGTCGAGAAGCCGCACGGCTTGGCGCACCTGCTCCGAACGCTCGCTTTTCGGCTGCCCGAACGTTGAGTAGGCAAGCAGCGCCACTCGTGGCTCGATGCCGAAATAACGCGCAGCCCGCGCCGCTTCGACGGCGATATCTGCAATCTGCTCGCCCGTCGGCAAATCGTGAATGCTCGTGTCGGCGATGAGCACGGCGCGGCCGCGGATCAGCACCAGCGACACGCCGATCACGTGGCGGCCGGGCTTCTCGTCCATGACCCGATGTATGTCGGCATAGACGCTCGTCCAGTTGCGGGTCACGCCTGAGACCAGCGCATCGGCATGCCCGTGTACGACCATGAGCGCAGCGAAAACATTTCGCTCATTGGTAACCAGACGCTCGCAGTCGCGCTTCAGATACCCGCGCCGCTGCAATCGCGCATACAGAAACTCGGTAAACTCATCGAGGAACGGTGACTCGCTCGTGTCGATCAGTTCGAATTCCCGGCGAAGCGGAATGCCGAGCTCGCGGAAGCGATCGGTGACGACTTTCTTCCGCCCGATCAGGATAGGCTGTCCATAGCCCTGCTGGAAGAATGTATGAGCCGCGCGGATAACGGCAGGCTCCTCACCTTCGGCAAACACAACGCGCTTGGGATCGTTGCGAACCGCGTCGAACGTTGATTGCAACCAGCCCTGTACCGGATCGAGCCGCGCATTGAGGCGTGCAACGTAGCCTTCCATATCGACGATCGGATTGCGCGCAACGCCCGAATCCATTGCCGCTTTCGCGACAGCGGCGGAGACGTGCGGCAGCAGGCGTGGATCGAACGGCGCTGGAATTATGTATCCGGGACCAAACGTCGGCCGCTCACCGAGAAACGCCGCTGCGACCTGATCCGGCACCTCGGCACGCGCCAGCGCCGCAATCGCTTCGGCAGCCGCGATCTTCATCGCATCGTTGATCGTCGTCGCATGCACGTCGAGCGCGCCGCGGAAGATGAATGGAAAGCACAGAACGTTATTGATCTGGTTCGGGTAGTCCGAACGCCCAGTCGCCATGATGGCATCGGTGCGCACCGACCTTACTTCTTCCGGGGTGATCTCAGGATCCGGGTTGGCCATCGCAAAGATGAGCGGCTTTGGTCCCATCTGCGTAACCATCTCTCGCGACAGCACGCCGGCCGCCGACAATCCGAGGAAAATATCGGCGCCGCCGATGACATCGCTCAGCGTCCTGGCGTTCGTCTTCTGAGCAAACGGCGCCTTATAGGGGTCCATCAGCTCCTTGCGACCCTCGTAGACGAGACCTTTGATATCGCAAACGTAGATGTTCTCGCGCTTGAGACCTATCTTCACGAGCAGATTGAGACAGGCGAGCGCCGCAGCACCCGCGCCCGCGCACACAAGCTTCACGTCGCCGATATCCTTTTCGACGACGCGCAATCCGTTCAGCACGCCTGCTGCAACGACAATGGCCGTCCCGTGCTGGTCGTCATGGAAAACGGGAATATCGAGCAGCTCTTTGAGCTTCTCTTCGATCACGAAGCAATCGGGCGACTTGATATCTTCGAGGTTCATGCCGCCGAAAGACGGCCCGAGATAGCGCACCGAATTGATGAATGCTTCCGGATCGGGCGTATCGACGAGCAGGTCGATGGAATCGATGTCGGCAAATCGCTTGAACAGCGCCGCCTTGCCTTCCATCACCGGCTTCGCTGCCAGCGCCCCGAGATTGCCAAGCCCCAGAATGGCGGTGCCATTCGACACCACGGCCACGAAATTGCCCTTGCTCGTGTAGGCGTAGGCATCGCGCGGATTTTCGGCGATGGCCTGAACGGGAATGGCAACGCCCGGAGAATATGCCAAAGACAAATCGCGCTGCGTCGCCAACGGCTTCGTTGGCGTAATTTCCAGCTTGCCGGGCTTGCCGTTGGCATGGAATGCAAGCGCTTCTTGAGCCGTCACGTGGGCTGCGCGGTGAAGGGAGGGCATGATGTTGACCGTTCAGGATTTCGTGCGCCAGGGCAGTGTTGCCCAAACACACATCAGGGGATAAGGGCCGGCACGATAGGTTGCGGGAGCCGGGACGGCAACCTATGCATATCCAGCGCTTGGATGGGGCGGCGAGACGTTCCTTTTCGCGCCTTTCGTAAAGCCGAACAGGGCAATTTGAAACGTAATCTCTTGATGTCCAGAACCGACGAGCCGCGCAAGAGCAGGCGGCCAGAATCGGCGCCGTCGGCGCCTGCCGAAGTGTCGCAGAGCAGCACTACGCCCGCGACGCCCGAGGCAACGCCCTCCATGGCGCAATACCTAGAAATCAAAGCGGCCAATCCCGATAGTCTCCTTTGGTATCGGATGGGCGATTTTTATGAGCTTTTCTTTGACGATGCGGTCATCGCCTCCGAGGCGCTTTCGATTGTTCTGACCAAGCGGGGCAAGCACCGGGGCGAAGACATCCCAATGTGCGGCGTCCCCGTGCACCGCGCCGACGAATATCTGCAAAGGTTGATCAAGCAAGGGCACCGCGTCGCGGTTTGCGAGCAGCTCGAAGACCCGGCCGAGGCGCGGAAACGCGGCGCTAAGGCCGTCGTCAAACGCGACGTCGTCCGCCTCGTGACTCCCGGCACGCTGACCGAGGAAGCCCTGCTCGACGCCAAGGCGCGCAATTACCTGACGGCCGTTTTCCTCGCCACCCCGGCTGAGTTGGGTCTCGCATTCCCGGACGCCCGCGTCGCGCTCGCCTCGATCGATATTTCGACCGGCGAATTCGAGGTCTCGGAAGTGTCAGGCGTCGATCTTTCCGGCGAGCTGATCCGCCTGGCGTCGAGCGAAGTTCTCGCCGCCGACACGCTCATCGGCATGGAAACCTTCACACGGACGGTCGATTATTCCGGCGGCAAGACGACGCCGATTCCATCCGCCTATTTCGATAGCGCTTCCGGCGCACGCGATCTCAAAGAATGCCTTGGCGTCGCCGATCTCGCCGGTTTCGGTTCGTTTTCACGCAGCGAACTCGCCGCCGTCGGCGCCGTTCTGAAATACGTCGACCTGACGCAGATGGGGCGAAAGCCGCTGCTGCAAGCGCCGCGCCGGTCGGGGAGTGCGGCCCTCTTCATCGATGCTGCCAGCCGCGCCAGCCTCGAACTCGTGAAATCGACGTCGAGCGACAAATCCTCGACCTTGCTTGCCGCGATGGACCGCACCATTACCGGCGGCGGCGCACGTGAACTGCAAGCCCGAATTGCAAGCCCCCTGATTGCGCCCGCTCCCATCGAAGCCCGTCTCGACGCCGTGTCCTTTCTCGTCGACAACCGGCGTCTAATGGACGAACTTCGTGACTGTCTGCGCGGCACGCCCGATCTCGCGCGTGCCCTGCCGCGACTGACGTTCGGCCGTGGCGGCCCGCGCGATCTTGCCGCCGTGCGCGACGCCATAGACGCAGCATCCAACGCCGCGAATATGCTGAACCGCGCCGCAACCCCGCTCCCGTTGCCGCCCGAGCTGCAATCCATCAGCACGCGTCTTGAGGCCGTTCCGGCAGCCCTTGCTCACGCGTTGAAGAATGCCCTTGTCGACGATCCGCCGCTGCTTCGCCGCGACGGCGGTTTCATCCGCGAAGGCTACAATTCCGATCTCGACGCGGCACGCGCTCTGCGCAACGACAGCCGCCGTGTCATGGCTGAGCTTGAGACCCGCTACATCGAAGAAACGGGCATCAAGACGCTCCGCGTGCGCCATAACAATATTCTCGGTTTCTACATTGAGGTCACGCAACTTAACGCCAAACCGCTGATGTCGCCGCCGCTATCCGAGCGATTCCGTCACCGCCAGACGATGGCAAATGCGGTACGCTTCGCGACCTCCGAACTGCTCGAAACCGAAGGCCAGATTGCATCCGCCAGCGAACGCGCACTCAATCTTGAGCAAGAAATCTTCACGTCGCTGACGGAAGACATCTCAACCGCAACAGACGCGCTCGGCGCAGCGGCCGCCGCGCTTGCCGAACTCGATGTTTACACGTCTCTGGCATCGCTCGCGCTGGAACAGGGCTATGTGCGCCCATCCATAGACGAAACGTCCGCCTTTGAAATTCGCGGCGGCCGCCATCCCGTCGTCCAGCAGGCGCTGGCGAAACAGGGCGGGACCGCCTTCATCGAGAATGATTGCATTCTCGGCCGCAGCGGCACCCCAGAAGCACATCCCGACGAAAACGAACTTCCCGATGCCCGCATCTGGCTCGTCACCGGTCCGAACATGGCCGGCAAATCGACGTTCCTGCGCCAGAACGCGCTCATCACCGTGATGGCGCAAATGGGCTCTTACGTGCCCGCACGCTCGGCTCACATCGGGGTCGTCGACCGGCTGTTCTCGCGCGTCGGCGCCTCCGACGACCTGGCGCGCGGCCGATCGACCTTCATGGTCGAAATGGTCGAAACGGCAGCGATCCTCAATCAGGCGACGAAACGCTCGCTCGTCATCCTCGACGAGATCGGCCGCGGCACCGCAACCTTCGATGGTCTTTCGATTGCGTGGGCGACAGTCGAATATCTCCACGGCGTAACGAAGGCCCGCGCCCTCTTCGCCACACACTACCATGAGCTGACCGCACTCGCCCGCCGTCTCGACGACATCGCCAACGTCACGATGGACGTCGCCGAATGGCACGACACCATCGTTTTCCTGCACAAAGTGAAGCCCGGCGCGGCCGACCGTTCCTACGGCATCCAGGTGGCAAAGCTCGCAGGCCTTCCCGATCCGGTCGTCGCCAGAGCGCGCCAGGTGCTCGCCCGCCTTGAAAAAGCCGACCGGCGGCCCAAAGCCGGGGACGAAAGTATTGATGATCTGCCGCTATTCTCTGCGGCGCGGCCCAAAGGCGCATCAGGCGGCGCATCGGCCGGCGAAGAGCCTTCTGCCGTTGAAAAGCTGCTCTTGAACATGCATCCTGATGATCTCTCGCCCAAAGCGGCGCTCGAGAAGCTCTATGAACTCAAGGCTCTGGCCGAAAATTTGAAGAAGACGAAGCCTTGACCGACGATACCGTGAACGTCCTCATCCCGCCGCCCTATTTTGACCGGCTCGCCGCCCGCCGCGAGTTAACGGGGTATTTCAATGCCAGCAATGCCTCCCACGCGGAAGCGCGCCCCAAGGTGCTGGAAAGCCTGAAAGGGCTCGTCAAGAATGCGCGCGAATCTGCCCGTACCGCGCTCGAAGCCGACGGCAACGGTCGCCGCTGCGCCGCGGGCCTGAGCTTGTTTCAAGACGAGTTGCTGCGCCTCATCTACGATTACACGGTGACGCACGTTTATCGCGCCACCAATCCCTCCGATGCCGAACGCATGGCGATCGTGGCGACAGGCGGCTACGGCCGCGGACTGCTGGCGCCGGGCTCCGACATCGACCTGCTGTTTCTGCTTCCCTACAAGCAGACGCCGTGGGGCGAGAGTGTCGTCGAATACATGCTCCTGATGCTCTGGGATCTGGGCTTCAAGGTGGGGCACGCGACGCGTACGGTCGATCAATGCTTGAAGCTCGGCCAGGCCGACATCACCATCCGCACCGCGCTGCTCGATTCCCGATTGATCCTCGGCGACACGCAGCTCTTTGCCGAATTCGAGGATCGCTTCCGCGCCGAAGTCGTCAAAGGCACCGCGCGCCAGTTCATCGACGCCAAGATGGCCGAGCGCGACGAACGCACGCGCCGGGCGGGCGAAAGCCGCTACAAGGTCGAGCCCAACATCAAGGACGGCAAAGGCGGCCTGCGCGATCTCCATACGCTGCAATGGCTGTCGAAATACATCTTCAATCAGGAAGTCGGCGCAGCAGCCGTCGAAGCTGGTATCTTCACGCCGGAAGAAGTTCAGACGTTCCGCCGCTGCGAAGATTTTCTCTGGCGCGTTCGCTGCTTCCTGCATTTCCTCACTGGCCGCGCCGAAGAGGTTTTGTCGTTCGAAGTTCAGCCCGCGATGGCGAAGAACCTCGGCTATACCTCGCGTGAAGGTCTCCGCGCTGTCGAACGCTTCATGAAGCATTACTTCCTGATCGCAAAGGACGTCGGCGATTTGACGACGATTCTGTGCGGTGCGCTGGAAATGCAGCAACTGAAAACATCGCCCGGATATAAGCGCCTGCTGAGTCCGCTAAGCTGGAAAACGCGCCGCGAAGTCCGCGAGAAAACCGATTTTCGCATCGACAACGATCGGCTCAACGTCACCGACCGCGAGGTTTTCGCGCGCGATCCGGTCAATCTCATTCGCTTCTTTGCGCAGGCCGCGAACACCGGCGCGTATCTTCATCCCGACGCCATCCGGCTGCTGCGCAGCTCGCTGCGCCTGATCGACGACAAGCTGCGCCACGATCCCGAGGCCAACGCCATTTTCCTTTCGCTGCTGACGGCGAAAGGCAATCCAGAAGCCTCGCTCCGGCACATGAATGACGCGGGCGTCCTCGGCCGCTTCCTGCCGGAATTCGGCCGCATCGTCGCGATGATGCAGTTCAACATGTATCATCACTACACGGTCGATGAGCATCTGCTGCGCACGCTCGGCAACATCGTTGCTATCGAGCGCGGCGAGCTTGCAAGCGAGTTGCCGCTTTGCACGGCGATCTTCTCGTCGATTCAAAACCGCCGCGCCCTGCTCGTCGCCGCGTTCATCCACGATATCGGCAAAGGCCGGAAGGAAAGCCACTCGATCGTCGGCGCCCGCATCGCGCGCAAGCTATGCCCGCGTCTCGGACTGACGGCAGCCGAAACCGATCTCGTCGCCTGGCTGCTCGAAGAGCATCTGACGATGAGCAACTTTGCGCACTCACGCGACATTTCCGATCCCGACACCATCCGCGCGTTCGCCGACATCGTACAAAGCCCGGAACGCTTGAAGCTTCTTCTGCTGCTGACCTGCGCCGACATTCGCGCCGTCGGTCCCGGCGTCTGGAATGGCTGGAAAGGCCAGCTTTTACGCACACTTTATCATGAAACCGAACCGCTCGTGGCGGGCGGCCACACCCAGATTCCGCGCGACGAACGCATCGACAAAGCGCAGGCGGCACTCCGTCAGGCGCTCGTCGATTGGCCAGCAGACGTCGTCGACGACTTTATCGATCGGCATTATCCGAACTATTGGCTTCGCACCGATCTTTCGACGCAGATCGCGCATGCGAATGTCCTGCGCGATGCCATGCAATCGCGCGGCAAGTTCGCTACCAACATCAAGACCGATGCCTTCACTGCCATCACCGAGCTGACGGTCTTCGCGCCAAACCATCCCCGTCTTCTCTCGCTGTTTGCAGGTGCATGCGCCGCGGCGGGCGCCAACATCGCCGGCGCTCACATCACGACCACCCGCGACGGCTACGCGCTCGATACCTTCCTGCTCAATCGCGAATTCCAGGACGACGAGGATGAGCTGCGCCGATCTCGCCGCATCATCAACACCATCGAAAGCCTGCTCAACGGCAAAGAACGGCTATCGACGCTGCTTAAGAAAAAACGCATCGGCACGCGCGGCGTCGAAGCCTTCACGGTGGAACCCGAAGTCGTCATCAACAACGCGCTGTCGGATCGCCTGACCGTGCTCGAAGTGTCCGGGCGCGACCGCCCCGGACTTCTCTATGAGTTGACTTCGGCACTGTCGGACCTTTCGCTCGACATTTCCTCCGCACACGTGACGACGTTCGGCGAAAAAGCTGTCGACGTCTTCTACGTCACTGACCTCCTCGGCAAGCAGGTCATCAACGAGACCAGGCAGGCCACGTTGCGGTCGCGCCTCAGATCAATCCTCGATCCGGCCCGCCCGAAAAGCGCGACCGAGCCCGCCAGAGTTTGATGCTTGTGCCGGCGCGTGACTTCACGGCCACGGCCCACAAGGCAGCCGCCGGGCCATCAAATTGCCAGATGTCTACGGCCTGAAGCCGGTTTAAGAGGGCAAATCTGCTTTGTGGCACAACGCGAACCTTTTCGATGAAACTTTATAAATCGTTTGCCACCGTCGGCGGCTTGACGCTGCTAAGCCGAGTCTTCGGCTTCATGCGCGATATCCTGATCGCCGCCACGCTTGGATCGGGCTGGGTCGCGGACGCCTTCGTCGTCGCCTTTCGTTTCCCCAATCTCTTTCGCCGCCTTTTCGGCGAGGGTGCATTCAATTCGGCGTTCGTGCCGATCTTCGCCAAAAAACTCGAAGGCGACGGCCCCGAAGCTGCCCGACGCTTTGCCGAAGACGCGATGGCGGGCCTCCTTTTCGTGCTGCTGATCGTTACCATCGTCGCTGAAATTGCGATGCCGTTTCTGATGTACGGGTTGGCGCCCGGCTTCGACGCCCGGCCAGAGAAATTCGATCTCTCCGTGCTGCTGACCCGCATCACGATGCCGTACCTTCTCTGCATGTCGCTCGTCGCGCTGATGTCGGGCGCATTGAACTCGATCGGCCGCTTCGTCGAAAGCGCATCCGTCTCAATCGTGCTCAACGGCGTGATGATGGTCGCGACGCTGATCTCGATGTGGATGGGCTACAAGGCCGAACCGGAAGCCGGCGTCATCCAGGCTTGGGCCGTCTTCGTCGCCGGTTTCCTGCAGCTCGCCGTGCTGATATGGGGCATGCACCGGGCTGGCATGCGTCTCGGCATCCGCCGGCCGCGACTGACAAACGACGTTCGCCACCTTGTCCGGCTCGGCATCCCAGGCGTCATTTCCGGCGGCGTAACCCAGCTCAACATCGCCATCGGAACGGTCATCGCATCGCTTCAGCCGGGCGCCGTGTCCCACCTCTATTACGCCGATCGCATCTATGAATTGCCGCTCGCAATTGTCGGCATTGCGGTCGGCATCGTGCTGCTGCCCGACGTCGCGCGCCAACTCAGAGCCGGCAACACGGCGGCCGTAATAGACAGCCAAAACCGCTCGCTCGAATTCGCACTGCTGCTGACGGTCCCCGCAGCCTTTGCGCTCGCCGCAATCCCGACCGACATCGTCCGCGTGCTGTTCGAGCGCGGCGCTTTCGGCCCGAAAGATACCCACGTCACCGCGTCTGTGCTGGCGATGTTTGCGCTCGGCCTGCCCGCATTCGTGATGATCAAAGTTTTTTCGCCGGCCTATTACGCCCGCGAAGACACCAAGACGCCGATGCGCTACGCCGTGATCAGCCTGACGGCAAATACCATCGGCTCGATCGGACTGTTTTTCATGTTCCGTCATCTCGGCATGCCGCCGCAGCTCGGCATCGCCATCGCGACGGCAATCGGCGGCTGGCTCAATGCCTATCTGCTGTGGGCCACACTGAGCCGCCACGGCGATTTCGTCGCCGACAGCCGCATCAAGCGCAACATCCCTCTGATCCTGTTGGCCAGCGCGGTCATGGTCGCGGCCCTCCTCGCCATCAGCCACTGGCTGTCGCCCCAATACGGGCATGACACGGGGTTTTTGGTAAAAGCCTCGATTCTCGGGATCGAGATCGGCGCCGGCCTGATCATTTACGCCCTAATCATCTTGGCAACCGGCGTCATGACGCTCGGCCAGCTCGGCCGTCTGGCGCGCAAGCAACGTTAGGCAATGCGCAAGACTTGCGCGGCGGCCGCATGCACGCGATAAGGCCGCCAAATCATTTCAACACCGGTACGGATCCCATGAAAATCACGCCGCGCGTCTTCTCGGGCATGCAGCCGACAGGCAGCCTGCATCTCGGCAACTATCTCGGCGCGATGGTCAACTGGATCAAAATGCAGGACACGCACGAGTGCATCTATTGCGTCGTCGATCTGCACGCGATCACGGTAGCGCAGGACCCCGCTGAGCTGAGAATGGCAATCCGTCAGGTCACGGCCGCCTACATCGCCGCCGGTCTCGATCCGAAGAAGAGCATCCTTTTCAACCAATCGCAGGTTTCCGCCCACGCCGAACTCGCCTGGATCTTCAATTGCGTCGCCCGCTTGGGTTGGCTCAACCGCATGACGCAGTTCAAGGAGAAAGCCGGAAAGGATCGCGAGCAGGCCTCCGTCGGCCTGTATGCCTATCCCAACCTGATGGCCGCCGACATTCTCGCCTATCGGGCGACGCACGTTCCCGTCGGCGAAGACCAGAAGCAGCATTTGGAACTCGCCCGCGACATTGCGCAGAAGTTCAACAACGACTATTCGGCTTCGATCATCGAGAACGGCTTCGCCGACGGCATTTTCTTCCCCCAGCCGGAGCCCGTCATCACCGGGTCCTCGACGCGCGTCATGAGCCTGCGCGACGGCACGAAAAAAATGTCGAAGTCTGACCCATCCGACCTCTCGCGCATCAACATAACGGATGATGCCGATACGATCGCGAAAAAGGTCCAGAAAGCCAAAACCGATCCCGAACCGCTGCCGAGCGACGAGACAGGTTTCGCAGGCCGCCCGGAAGCCGAAAACCTGATCGGCATCTACGCGACACTTGTCGATAAGCCCGTTGATGCCGTTCTCGCCGAGTTCGGCGGTCAACAGTTCTCGTCGTTCAAGAAGGTCCTGGCGGACGCGCTCGTCGCCCGCATCGAACCCATTGCTATCGAGATCAAGCGGCTGTCAGCCGACCCTGCCGAGATCGACCGCGTCTTGGGTGACGGCTCGGCGCGCGCCCGCGAAATCGCGTCGCCGATCATGGACAAGGTCAAGGATATCGTCGGCTTCATCCGCAGCTGATCGCTTACCCACACGTTCCCTGAAGTTGCATATGGCGGCAGCACTTGCCGCCATTGCAGCCGCAGGGCGGGAGTGGCAGCATCCGGACCATGAAACCGCGTCGCTCATTCGAAGAAGGCCATCGCCGCAAGTTCCTGATCGTCGTCGACGAGAGCCAGGAAGTCGAAAGCGCGCTCTATTACGCCTCGAGCCGCGTCCAACGCTCTTCGGGCATGATCATCATGCTCTACGTCATTGAGCCGAGCGAACTGCAGAACTGGGCGGGCGTCCGTCAGATGCAGATCGACGAAGAGACGACGAAAGCCAAGGCCCTGTTCCGCCTCTTCCGCCGTAAGCTTGCCCACGCCGGTTTCGAGGCTGTCGAAACCGAAGACGTAATCCGCGAAGGCCGCACCGCCGAAGAGGTCAACAAGCTCATCGCCGAAGACGAAGACATCGCGATTCTGGTGCTTGGCGCGTCCATCGACGCCAAAGGCCCCGGACCCCTTGTCGCATCCCTGGCGGCAGGCCGTGCGGGCGGCGGATTTGCGGTTCCCGTAACGGTCGTTCCGGGCCAACTTTCACTCGCGGAAATCAAGGCATTGGCCTAAATTGGCCACAGATCCGAGCCGGGCGATAACCTCGACACGGCCATTTGGCGTACCTATATTAGAAGCCTTCCAATCACCCGCCGGCGGGCGATGCTCATTCACCGGACACGAAGTGAGGCCAGCATGTTTATTCAGACCGAAGCGACGCCAAACCCGGCAACGCTGAAGTTCATCCCCGGCCGTGACGTCCTCGCTGACGGCACCGCCGATTTCCGCTCGAAAGGCGACGCTGTAGCCTCGCCGCTTGCAGCCCGGCTTTTCGCGATCGACGGCGTCAACGGCGTGTTCCTTGGCTCAGACTTCATCTCGGTGACCAAAGGCAACATCGAGTGGCAGCACCTGAAGCCGATGGTCCTCGGCGCGATCATGGAGCACTACATGTCCGGCGCCACGGCTACGGACGAGGAAGACGCCAACGACAGCAGCGCCGAAAACTACGATCCGCAAGACGAATCGATCGTCGCCACGATCAAGGAGCTGCTCGAAACCCGTGTGCGCCCCGCTGTCGCACAGGACGGCGGCGACATCACCTTCTCAGGCTTCCGCGACGGTGTCGTCTACCTGCACATGCGCGGCGCCTGCTCGGGCTGTCCAAGCTCGACCGCGACCCTGCGGCACGGCATCGAAAATCTCCTGAAGCATTTCTTGCCGGAAGTGCAGGCTGTAGAACCGGTCTAAACTGAGAATTTCTTCCTTTGAACCCCGCCTCGGCGGGGTTCTTCGTTTCTGGACCTAAAAACAACCACGGAAATGGAAATGACCACACCACTCGATCATGCCGCATTCGATCAATTGTTTGATAAGGCCCGCACAAACAATAAATGGCAGCCGCGCGACGTGCCTGATGATCTATTGAAGCAGATTGTCGAGCATATGAAATGGGGTCCGACGAGCGTCAACTGTTCGCCCGCTCGAATTGTTTTCGTGAAATCGCCGGAAGCGAAAGAGCGTCTAAAACCGCACCTCAGCCCCGGAAATGTCGATAAAACAATGGCCGCGCCAGCGACCGCGATTATCGCCTACGACTTGAAATTCTACGAATATCTGCCGCGTCTCTATCCGCCGGCCGATGCCAAAAGCTGGTTTGTCGGCAAAAAAGAGCACGCCGATACGACGGCATTTCGAAATGGCAGCCTGCAAGGCGGCTATTTTATTCTGGCAGCCCGCGCGCTTGGCTTGGATTGCGGGCCAATGTCGGGCTTTAACAATGCCGCCGTCGACGCCGAGTTCTTCGCTGGAACCGACATAAAGTCGAATTTCCTATGTAATCTTGGATATGGCGACCCGGAGGGTATTTATCCACGTTCGCCACGATTTAGCTTCGACGAAATGGCATCAATCGTATAAAAAGCCGCCCGGAATGAATATTCTTTCGCTCGATACCTGTTTTGATGCCTGCTCCGTCGCGGCGGGCCGGGGGCTTCGTTCGCTCACCCCCGGCATTTCGTTCGCATTCGAGGGTATGCAGCGCGGCCATTCCGAGCGATTGATGCCCATGATCGAAATGGTCATGGCCGAAGCAGGCCTGAAATTCAAATCGCTCGACCGCATTGCGGTCACGTTTGGACCGGGCACATTTACAGGCACGCGCATTTGCGTTTCTGCAGCGCGCGCGCTTGCTCTCGCGACGGGCGCTCAATTCGTCGCGATTTCGAGCCTCAAGCTTATGGCGATGAGTCCGAGAATACCCGCAGCACCGACACGTCGTGTTGCTATCGCGACCGACGCCCGGCGTGACGAAGTTTATATTGAGGTTTTCGATCGCCATTCGCTGCAAAGCGTTGCCGCTCCGCAATGCCTTGCAATCACCGACGCGGTAAAAGCCTTAGGGACAGCACCCATCGTCGTCGCCGGTTCCGGTGCTGAAGCGCTTGCCGCAGCCGCCCGCCGCGAAGGCATCGAGGCGACGGCGATCCTGCCGGACCTGCTGCCCGATGCCCTCGATCTTCTGTTTCCGGCCTGTGAGATGCCGGTAACGGACAGCCTCCGCCCGCTTTATCTTCGGCCGCCCGATGCCAAGCCGCCTGCCCCAAGCCCGTTCCTCGGAGCCGGTGCATGACGAACGTCACGCCGTTTCGGAACGTGAAACACGCAAGCATGCTTTGGGCGTCGCCGGATCGAGCGGAGGAAATCGCGGCGCTGCACGCTAAACTTTTCGATCCGGCCTGGAACACTGATGCAATCAAGGGCCTGCTCGAACACCCCGCCGCCACCTCGTTGATCGCCGTCGCCGGCGGTCAGAAAAAATCCGTCATTGCCTTTGTCATCGGCCAGCTCGCCGCCGATGAAGCCGAAATCCTTTCCATTGGCGTTTCGCCCGATTGGCAGCGGGTCGGCCTCGCCACCGGTCTGCTGGAGGGCTTGAGCCGTGCCGCCCGCCGCGGCGGCGCCAAACGCATCTTCCTTGAAGTTGCAGAGGACAACGAAGGCGGCATCGCGCTTTATCGCAAACTCGGCTTTACCGAAGCCGGACGCCGCAAGCGTTATTACGAACGCCCCGGCAGCACAGCCGTCGATGCATTGACGCTCGTTCTCGATCTCGACGCCGCCAAAGCCTAGCGTCGATATAGACGCGAAGCCTTGCCACAGCCTATATGGCCGCCATACTCGGGCGACGAGGAATCGTCTTCAGCCAAAGCTTGATCGTCATGACCGCACCTTCGGCGAAGTCCGAGACATCCATCGAAAAACGATGCACGGAGTATGGCCTGCGCATGACCGGCCAGCGGCGCGTCATCGCCCAGGTCTTATCGGCAGCAACCGATCATCCCGACGTCGAGGAAGTGCACCGGCGGGTCGTAGCCGTCGACGCACGCATTTCGCTTTCGACGGTCTACCGCACGCTGAAGCTTTTCTCGGAAAAGGGCATCTTGGAGCGCCACGACTTCGGTCATGGCCGCGGCCGCTACGAACCGGCGCCCAGAGAGCATCACGACCATCTGGTCGATATCGAAACCGGCCGCGTGATCGAATTTTCCAACTCGGCGATAGAGGCGCTACAGGAGCGCGTCGCGCGTGAGTTGGGCTTCGAGCTTGTCGGCCATCGCCTGGAGCTCTACGGCGTGCCGCTCGGAAAAAAGAAGTCGTCCGCCCGCAGAGGCTAGGCCACGATGGCACAGGGATCGCTCCGCGCTTCGGCAGTTCTGACAGGCTTCTTCGGCTTCACGCTGCCGCTGATGCCGGTGCAGGCGCTGCTGCTTAAGGTTTCGCCCGCCGCCGCCCGCCGCTTTCCCAATTGGTATCATCGCAACGTCTGTCGGATTCTCGGCGTCAAACTGAAAATCGAAGGACAGGTCGTTGACGACAAGCCGGTGCTGCTCGTCTGCAATCACACCTCCTGGCTCGATATTCCGGTGCTCTCTGCCGTTGCCCCGGTGTCGTTCGTCGCCAAGCTCGAAGTCGGTAGCTGGCCGTTCGTCTCGGCGCTCGCGCGGCTTCAGCGCTCCGTCTTCGTCGATCGCACGCGACGACAAGCAACCGGCGACGCCGCAACCGAAATCATGAAAAGGCTGAAGCTCGGCGATACGATCGTGCTGTTCGCCGAGGGCACATCGAGCGACGGCAATCGCGTACTGCCGTTCAAGACATCCCTGTTCGGCGCAGTCTCAGGTCAAGGCGCAACGGGCAACGGCGACGTCGTCGTACAGACCGCAGCCGTCGTCTATACCCATCTCCGCGGCGTCCCCCTGACCCGCGCCGACCGCCCGCGCATCGGTTGGTACGGTGACATGGAAATGACCTCGCATGCCTGGGGGGTGCTCAAATCCGGGCCGATCACGGCAACGATCAAGATCAGCCCACCCGTCCCGCTTTCGGAATTCAAGGATCGCAAGGACCTGGCGCTCAAGACCGAACGCGCCGTCCGTTCCGCCGTCCTCGGCATTCTGCGCGGCCGCCCCGACGACCCGGCTCTCATCCCCGTCGAGCCGAGCCAGGAAATCCGCCGCCAAAAACTGGGCTTGCCTGCGGCCCGCAGCGAGAAATGGACATAATCGACCTATTCTGTGCTATGCGCTTCCTCCTCAGGAAGCCTGAGCCAAAACCCCAATCTTAATTGGCCCATCGACGTGCAGCGCCCGAACACCAAAAGCTATTATTTGAAGACCTTCGGCTGTCAGATGAACGTCTACGACAGCGAGCGTATGACGGAAGCACTGGCGCGCGACGGCTATGCCGCGACGGACGACATCGCTGGCGCCGATCTCGTCATCCTCAATACCTGCCACATCCGTGAGAAAGCCGCTGAGAAAGTCTATTCCGATCTCGGCCGCATTCGCGACATGAAGGACGCGCGAAAGCGCGACGGCAAGGAAACCGTGATCGCCGTGGCAGGCTGCGTGGCACAAGCCGAAGGCCGCGAGATCACAACCCGTCAGCCTGCGGTCGATCTCGTCATCGGCCCGCAAAGCTATCATCGTTTGCCCGAACTGATCGAACGCACCGCGAATACCCGCGAGCACATCGTCGAAACAGAATTTCCCGGCGACGAAAAGTTCGAGCGCATGAAAGCGCCGCGCCGCGTGTCGTCGCCGTCCGCATTTCTGACCGTGCAGGAAGGCTGCGATAAGTTCTGCACCTTCTGCGTCGTGCCCTACACGCGCGGCGCTGAGTTTTCGCGCTCGCTCGTAAAGCTCGAAGCCGAAGCCCGCGAGCTGATCGCGGCAGGAGCCAAAGAGCTTGTGCTGCTTGGCCAGAACGTCAACGCCTATCACGGCGAAGGCCCTGACGGCCGCACGATCGGCCTCGCCGAATTGATCCGCAGGCTGGCGGATATCGAGGGCGTCGAGCGCATCCGCTACACGACGAGCCACCCGCGCGATATGGACGCCGACCTGATCGCCGCCCATGCCGAAGTTCCCCAGTTGATGCCGTTCCTGCACTTGCCGGTGCAGTCTGGCTCCGACCGTATGCTGGCTGCCATGAACCGCAAGCATCGCGCCGAGGAATATTTGGACCTCATCGGCCGCCTGCGCTCCGCCCGCCCCGACCTTGCCCTGTCGAGCGATTTCATCGTCGGCTTTCCCGGCGAAACCGACCAGGATGCCGAGGACACCCTTTCGCTCATCAGGGCAGTCGGTTTTGCTCAGGCCTTTTCTTTCAAATACAGCCCCCGCCCCGGAACCCCGGCTTCAACCCACGAGGGTCAGGTCCCCGAAGAGGTCAAATCCGAACGTCTCCAGCGCCTTCAGGCGCTGCTAGACGACCAGCAGGCAGACTTTAACACCCAGGCCCTCGGCATGACCGTTCCGGTGCTGTTTGAACGCCGCGGCCGCCAGCCGGGTGAATTTGTCGGCCGGACACCCTATCTACAGCTCGTTCACGTGGCCGCCGAGGGCGACCTCGTAGGGCGCACAGCAAACGTGGCCGTGACCGATGCCCGCCGCGTCAGCCTGTCGGGTGTCATCGCGGCAGCATAATCGGACGATAGGGGTGGGGCCGCACTTGTTGTGCGTTAACCACACCTCGCTGTGCCGAAGGCATATTCCGCATGCTAACGTTGCTTCTACGGTCGATTCGATTTTGACTTCTGCGCGTAGAAAAATCGCAACCAAAGGAGAGTCAGGATTGGCAGCATTCCGCGGGTCCTCCGCGTCAGCCTCGAGACGGCCCAGCCCCGCCGGCAAGGCCGAACTTGAAACTGCTCGCGTCGTTGTACCCTTTGAAGACAACCGGCTGCTCACCCAGCTGCTTGGGGAATACGATAGCCACCTGGCCCTGATTGAAGATCGATTAGGCATTGATGCCCACGCTCACGGCAACGTCGTCATCCTGACTGGCCCGGCCGCCGCCTGTGATATCGCCCGAAACGTTCTGGAACGCCTTTACGCCCGCATCCGCAAAGGCGAGACGGTCGGCGCCGGCGATATTGACGGACTGATCCGCCACGCCCGGACCGAAGGCTCTGAAACCGACGGGCAGGCCCAGATCGCGACGCGCCGCAAGGTCGTTAAAGCCCGCACCCCGACGCAAAGCGAATACATGCGCGCGATCCAGAAGAAGGATCTCGTGTTCGGCGTCGGCCCCGCCGGTACCGGCAAAACCTATATCGCCGTAGCTTTCGCCGCCCATTGCCTTGAGCGCGGCCTCGTCGAACGCATCATCCTATCGCGGCCCGCCGTTGAAGCCGGCGAACGCTTAGGCTTCCTGCCCGGCGACATGCGCGACAAGGTCGACCCGTATCTTCGGCCGCTTTACGACGCCCTGTACGACGTCCTGCCGCCTGAAAAGGTCGAGCGCGATATCGAAACCGGCGTCATCGAAGTGGCGCCCCTCGCCTTCATGCGCGGCCGCACGCTGTCGAATGCCTTCGTCATCCTCGATGAAGCGCAGAACACGACCAGCATGCAGATGAAGATGTTCCTGACCCGTATCGGCGAGGGCTCGAAAATGATCGTGACGGGCGACCCGTCCCAGGTCGACCTGCCGTTCGGGACCAAGTCCGGCCTCGTCGAAGCTGTCGAGCTGCTCGCGGGAGTTGACGATATCTCGATCATCAACTTCATGGCCGGCGATATCGTCCGCCGCGACCTTGTCGCCAAGATCGTCGACGCCTACGAAAAGCCGAAGTGAACCAATGCCTGCGTCACCAAATGCGGCTAAGCCTGTCTTCGAGGTTGAGATCGTCGAAGATGACGGGGACTGGTCGCAGATTTCTGATCTCGATCATTTGATCGAGACCGCTGCCCAGGCTGCCGTTGCGGCAGCCGAGGGACAAATACCGGGTTTCGTTTCCGTCGCCCTGTCTTCGGACGCGATCGTCGCCGACCTCAACGGCCGCTTTCGCGGCAAGCCTAAGCCCACGAATGTCTTATCTTTTCCGGCTGGGGACGGAGCCCCCGACGGTCAGATTGGCGACATAATCCTCGGGCTTGAAACGGTCGAGCGAGAAGCCGCCGAGCAAGGCGTCCCGATCGCGCATCATCTGCAGCATTTGGTCGTCCATGGCGTGCTGCATCTTTTAGGCTATGATCACGAAACCACGGCAGATGCGGAACGCATGGAAGCCATTGAAATAAATATACTTTCTAAATTAGGCATAGCAAATCCCTACACGGGCGAGCTGGAAACCGGTACAAGTGAGTGACCGGGTTTCAACCCATGACCATGACTGACAACACACAAGATAAGCCTCTGTCCGACAGTTTAGCCGACGAGGCTCGGGCATTCGGTTCCCTGGGCTGGCTTCACCTGCTGCGGTCGAAGCTGGGCTTGGTGGTCCCGCAGAACGTTCGCGACGCGCTCGAAGGCGCGTTGAAGACCGGCGGCACCGACAATTTCACGGAAGCCGAGCGCAAGATGCTGGAGCGGCTGCTCCAGTTCGGCTCAAGCCGTGTTGCTTCGCTGATGGTCCCGCGCGCCGACATCACGGCGCTCGATGAGAACGAGCCGATCTCGGAGCTGCTGCAGACCTTCAACGAGGCAGGTGTCTCGCGCATCCCGCTGTTCCGCGAGACGCTCGACGATCCGCGCGGCATGATCCACATCAAAGATGTGCTGCGCTGGCTGATGGCCGAAGCGACCGGCCAGTCGTCGAAAAACGGCAAAGTCGATCCCGACGCTCCGGTGCCGATGAACCTGTTCGACCTGCGCGCCATCGACCTCAACAAGCCGATCACGACTGTGAAGATCCGCCGGCAGATCCTCTACGTTCCGCCGTCGATGCCGGCCGTCGATCTTCTCATCCGCATGCAATCGACGCGCATCCATATGGCTCTCGTCGTCGATGAATATGGCGGCACCGACGGCCTCGTCACCATCGAGGACTTGGTCGAGCAGGTCGTCGGCAATATCGAAGATGAACATGACGACGACGACGAAACCAACATCGTCGTCGATCCGAAACTCGGCATCGTCGCCGTCGCCCGCACGCCCATCGAAGAGCTTGAGAAGCATCTCGGCGTGAAGCTTGTGCCGGACGACGAAGAAACCGACGTCGATACGATTGGCGGCCTCATCTTCTCGATGCTCGGCCGCGTGCCGGCGCGCGGTGAGCTGATCCGCCACCCGACCGGCGTCGAGTTCGAAGTTCTAGACGCCGACCCGCGTCGCGTCAAAAAACTGAAAATCCATCCGCCGCGTCCGCCTCTGACCAACACCAAGTCGTTGCCCGAAGCGCCGAAGGCGTGATGGACGCTGTCCCAGCCATCGCGCCGGAACAACCGCCGCTGATCGCGCGTATGCGCGAGAAAATCATGGCGCTCCGCGGCTGGCGGCGCGCGCTACTTGCAATAGCGGCAGGCGGCCTTTCGGCCTTGGCGTTCGCGCCGATGTTCGTGACGCCGATTCTATTTCTGACGCTTCCCGTCTTCATCTGGCTGATCGACGGCAGCTCGAATTGGCGACGTGCCTTTAGCGCCGGCTGGCTGTTCGGCTTCGGATATTTCTTCTGCAATCTCTTTTGGATTGGAGAAGCGTTCCTCGTCGAAGCCGATAAGTTTGCGTGGCTTTTGCCCTTCGCGATTACACTCCTCCCGGCCGGACTTGCGCTGTTCTGGGGCATCGGCGGTGCAGCGGCGCGACTGTTTTGGAGCGACGGCCTTTCGCGTGTTTTCGTCTTTGCCATCGCACTCTCGATCGTCGAATGGCTGCGCGGACATATTCTGACGGGCTTCCCCTGGGACCTGCCGGGCTATGCGCTGACCTATCCGTTGCCACTGATGCAGAGCGCGGCACTGTTTGGCGCCTATGGATTGACGGCGATTGCGCTGTTTGTCTTTCCCGCTCCGCTCGTCGCCCTGAGCGACAAGCGCAAACACTCGACCCTGCGTACCGTCTCGACCGCGTTGCTTCTCGCCATCGCGCCGATCGGCCTGCTGTGGGCTTACGGTGTCTGGCGTCTGCAATCGCCGCAAGAGTTCGTGCCGAATGTAAAAATGCGCATCGTGCAGCCGAGCGTTCCCCAGCGCGAAAAATGGATGGCGGAGTACCAGCGCCGCATTTTCGATGATCACGTCGCGCTGTCGCTGACGGACCCATCCGGCAAAATGGATTCGCTTCAGGGCATCACGCACGTCATTTGGCCCGAAGCGGCGATGCCCTTCTTCCCGCTTGAAGCCCCTGTCGCGCTCGACATTCTGGCGAATATCCTGCCGCCCGGCACGACGCTGATCACCGGTGCGCTCCGTCACGATCCGACGCTGCCGCCCGGTTCGCAGATCACGCGCGAGACCCGCACGCTCAACAGCATTCTGGTGCTGAACGAGAAGGCCCAGCCGATTGCGACCTACGACAAAACCCATCTGGTGCCGTTCGGCGAGTACCTGCCCTATGAGAAAACGCTCTCCGCCATCGGCATCGAAAAACTGACGCAGGGCCGCGGCTCCTTCGCCACCGGCCCCGAGCCGCGACCGCTGATGCACATTCCCGGCCTGCCCCCGGTTCTAGGCCTCGTTTGCTATGAAGCGCTCTTTCCCGGGAATGTCGTTCAGGGCCACGAGCATCCCGGCGTCATGATCAATGTGACCAACGACGGCTGGTTCGGCGAGACGACGGGACCGTATCAGCATTTCCATCAGGCCCGCGTCCGAGCCGTCGAAGAAGGCGCTCCGCTCGTTAGGGCCGCCAATAATGGGATATCGGGCGTCGTCGATCCCTTCGGCCGTGTCCTGGTGTCCCTTGGCCTCGATGTCCGTGGCCAGATCGACAGCACCCTGCCGAAAGCCGTGCCGCTACCCCCCTATGCGCGCCTCGGTGACTGGCTCCTTGCCGCTATTCTCGCGCTTTTTGCCGTCTTGGCTGCCGGGCTCAGGAAAAAAGGCCGTTAATCAAAGTCTTGAAGTCAACTTGTCGCGGAAGCGCTCGGTCATTGACGCCTTGCGCCCGTGCACCTACGAAGTGCAAAGCCTTTGCCTTTGGAACTGCTGGCTGTACGAGTGATGGTGGATCAAATCTCTATCGAAGACGATTCGAGCGAAGAGGCCCCGAAGGGATCTCGCCGCGCTAACCCCATGGATGTCCATGTTGGATCACGCGTCAGGTTACGGCGCATGCTTCTCGGCATGAGCCAGGAAAAGCTTGGCGAGCATCTGGGACTGACGTTCCAGCAGGTCCAGAAATACGAAAAAGGCGTCAATCGTATCGGCGCCAGCCGCCTCTTCGACCTCGCCAAGGTCTTGGGCGTCCCGGTTCAATTCTTCTACGACGAAGCCCCTTCCGGCGCCCAAAGCGCCGGCGCTGCGACGCCGGGCTTCGCCGAACAACCCGACGAAAGCTATGTCGTCGATTTTCTCGGCACCCGCGAAGGCCTCGAGTTGAACAAGGCTTTTGCCCGTGTCACCGATCCGAAAGTTCGCCGTTCGATTGTCGAACTCGTTCGCGCGCTTGCTGGCGAGGAAAGCTGAAGCCTTGCTGTTTTATGACGGATTGGCTCGCCTCCGATAAAACGGAAGGGCGCTAGGTCGCGGCCCATTTCGCGTCTCTCGGCGCACCTCGGCTTGACCGGGCGCAACAAGATTGCGACAACCCGGCGCCTTTCGTCGGTTTGAAATCCGCACAGTGTTGCGGCGTTCGTCCCGCAAATCTTCAAAACATGGGGGCCAAAGTGGCGCGCAAGTCCTTCCTTTTCACAAGCGAATCCGTCTCCGAAGGCCATCCCGATAAAGTCTGCGATCGTATTTCCGATGAGGTCGTCGATGCGTTCTATCGCGAAGGCGCGAAGGAAGGGCTCGATCCCTGGACGATCCGCGCCGCCTGCGAAACACTCGCCACGACCAACCGCGTCGTGATCGCCGGTGAATCGCGCGGCCCCAAGGGCATCACTGTCGCAGCCATCGAAGACCTGACCCGCAACGCTATCAAGGATATCGGCTACGAGCAGGACGGCTTCCACTGGGCCAACTGTAACATCGAAGTTCTGCTGCACTCGCAGTCGGCCGATATCGCAGCCGGCGTCGATGCTCAGCAGCCGACGAACCAGGAAGAAGGTGCGGGCGACCAGGGCATCATGTTCGGTTATGCCTGTAACGAGACGCCGGAACTGATGCCGGCGCCGATCTACTACGCGCACAAGATCCTGTTCGATCTTGCGGCCGCACGTAAAGGCAAGGTCGGCGACGCCGCAAAGCTCGGCCCCGACGCCAAGAGCCAGGTCACCGTCCGCTACGAAAACGGTAAGCCGGTCGGCGTGACGCAGATCGTCGTCTCACACCAGCACATCGTCGAAGACCTGAGCTCGCGCCAGGTTCGCGAGATCATCGAGCCCTACGTCCGCAAGGCACTTCCTGAGGGCTGGATCGGCAAAGACTGCATCTGGCACATCAACCCGACGGGTAAGTTCTTCATCGGCGGCCCCGATGGCGACACCGGTCTCACCGGCCGCAAGATCATCGTCGACACCTACGGCGGCGCGGCTCCCCACGGCGGCGGCGCGTTCTCCGGCAAGGACCCGACCAAGGTTGACCGCTCGGCAGCTTACGCAGCCCGCTATCTCGCCAAAAACGTTGTGGCGTCCGGCATTGCCGATCGCTGCACGATCCAGCTCTCTTACGCCATTGGCGTCGCCAAGCCCTTGTCGATCTACGTCGACACCTACGGCACCGGCAAAGTCGATGAAGCCGTCATCGAGAAGGCTCTCGGCGAGGTCATGGATCTGACGCCGCGCGGCATTCGCAACCAGCTCGACCTCAACAGGCCGATCTACGCGCGCACCGCGGCTTACGGTCATTTCGGCCGCCACGCCGAAGCTGACGGCGGCTTCTCGTGGGAGCGCACCGACCTCGCCGATAAGATCGCGAAGGCCGTCGGCTAAAGCCGCACGCACGAATTGAGTTTCGGAAAACGGCTGCGAAAGCGGCCGTTTTCTTTTACCGGATTTTGTTTCAACTAGCGCCGCATCGGCGCGCGGAATGCGTATCGCCAATGCCGACGCAAAAGCCTGCAAAAGCCGCTGTTTTCTTCTGGTAACGCATCATGTCTGACAGCGAACACGAGCTAAGATCGTTTGGACGGCGCCGCGGCCGCAAACCGAGCGCGCGTCAATCGGCACTGCTTCTCCATGATCTTCCGCGCCTCTCGTTCGATCCTGCCGCCCCGCCCGAAGGCTTTGAGCAGACATGGCTCGAAATCGGCTTCGGCGGCGGTGAGCACTTGCTCTGGCAGGCGCGGCACAATCCGGGTGTTGCGCTGATCGGCTGCGAGCCGTTCGAAGACGGCATGATCAAGGTCCTGACGGCCGTCACCGAAGAGAATTTGAAAAATATTCGCCTGCACATGAACGACGTGCGCGACATCCTGCGCGCCGCTCAGTCAAACAGCATAGATCGCGCCTTTATCCTGTTTCCGGACCCCTGGCCGAAACGAAAGCACCGAAAGCGCCGCTTGGTTAATACTTCGTTACTGGCGCTGCTCGCGAACGTGATGCGCCCCGGCGCGGAGCTGCGTATCGGCACCGATATCGGCGACTATGCCCGCACGATGCTTGAAGCTTTCGCCCACGAACCGCGCTTTCTCTGGCAGGCCACGAGCCCCGAAGACTGGCGCATTCGCCCCGCCGATTGGCCCGAGACGCGTTACGAAGCAAAGGCCGTTCGAGAAGGCCGCAAACGCTATTATTTCCGATTTCTGCGGGCCTGACGCCGCCGAAGCCTTGCGCAAAAGGCCAAAGTCGCCTATTTAGCTGCTATTCCAATAACACGACGCACTGATTGGAGAGTGGACCGCAGGGCCCGCTCCGAACGGACTTTAAACTCAGGAACGCCATTGCAAGACACGGTTGCCAACGATCAGGATCAGGCTTCGCCTGCAGAAAACGCCGATACGACGCGTTTTTTGCGCGAGACCGGCATTGCGGCTGAAATTGCTGCCATTGTCGAGCCGGTGCTTGCCGATCTCGGCTTCCGCTTGGTGCGCGTGAAAATTCAGGGCGACGGCCGCGACCGCATCGTGCAGTTGATGGCGGAACGGCCAGACGGCTCGATCACGGTCGATGATTGCGAGGCGATCTCCAAGGGCGTTTCTCCGGTCCTCGACGTCGCCGACCCAATCTCCGGCGCCTATCGGCTCGAAGTCTCCTCGCCTGGCATCGACCGTCCGCTGGTCCGCCCGAGCGATTTCGAAGACTGGTCCGGCCACGAAGCCAAGATCGAGCTGAAAGAAGCCGTTGACGGCCGCAAGCGTTTCAAGGGCATCCTTGAAGGCTTCGAAGACGGTGAGGTCCGCATCAAAGCCGATACCGGCGAGCAGGGCATTCAGCACTTAGGGCTGCCCGTTCATCTCATTTCGGATGCCAAGCTCGTTTTAACCGACGAATTGATCCGCGAAGCGCTGCAACGCGCCAAAGAGCGCCATTCAACCCGGCCCGGCGACGGCGCCGAACTCGACGAAGACGATCTGGAGGATTGATCCCATGGCCATGGCAGGCATCAGTGCCAACCGCCTTGAGCTTCTGCAAATTGCAGACGCCGTCGCCCGCGAAAAGACGATCGACAAGAAGATCGTCATCGAGGCGATGGAAGACGCCATCCAGAAAGCCGCGAAGTCGCGTTATGGCGCGGAAAACGACATCCGCTGCGAAATCGATCCGAAGACCGGCGAAGCCAAGCTGACGCGCGTACTCGCCGTCGTCGATGAAGTCGAGAACGACGCCACACAGATTACCGTCGAAGACGCCAAGAAGCGCAACCCCGATGCCAAAGCCGGCGACATGATCGCCGAAACGCTGCCGCCTCTCGAATTCGGCCGCGTTGCCGCTCAGAACGCCAAGCAGGTTATTGTCCAGAAGGTGCGTGAAGCCGAGCGCGACCGCCAGTTCTCCGAATTCAAGGACCGCACCGGCGACGTCATCAACGGCACCGTGAAGCGCGTCGAATACGGCAACGTCATCGTCGATCTGGGCCGCGCCGAGGGCATCATCCGCCGCGATGAGATGATCCCGCGCGAAAACGTCCGCCTCGGCGATCGCATCCGCGCCTACATCTATGAAGTCCGCCGCGAACAGCGCGGACCGCAGATTTTCTTAACGCGCGCCCGCCCCGAATTCATGTCGATGCTGTTCCGCGCCGAAGTGCCGGAAATCTACGATGGCGTGGTCGAGATCAAATCGGTTGCCCGCGATCCTGGCTCCAGAGCGAAAATCGCCGTCATCTCGAAGGATTCCTCGATTGATCCGGTCGGCGCCTGCGTCGGTATGCGCGGCGCTCGCGTCCAGGCTGTCGTCAACGAATTGCAGGGCGAGAAGGTCGACATCATCCAGTGGAACCCGGATGCTGCGAGCTTCATCGTCAACGCGCTTGCACCGGCCGAAGTCACCAAGGTCGTGCTCGACGAAGATTCAAACCGCATTGAAGTCGTCGTTCCCGAAGCCCAGCTTTCGCTCGCGATCGGCCGTCGCGGCCAGAACGTGCGGCTGGCCTCGCAGCTCACCGGCTGGGACATCGACATCCTGACCGAGCAGGAAGAAAGCGAACGCCGCCAGAAGGAATTCGCCGAGCGCACGCAGCTTCTCATGGATTCGCTCGACGTCGACGAGGTCATCGCACAGCTTCTCGTCACCGAAGGCTTCGCGACGATCGAAGAAGTCGCCTACGTCGACATCGCGGAAATCGCGCACATCGAAGGCTTCGACGAGAACACCGCCGAGCAGATCCAGAGCCGCGCCCGCGAATACCTCGAACAGCAGGAAGCCGAACGCGATGCCAAGCGCCGCGAGTTGGGCGTTGCCGACGACATGGCCGAAATCCCCGGCATCACGACCGCGATGATGGTCGCGCTCGGCGAGAACGGCGTCAAAACCGTCGAAGACTTCGCCGATTGCGCGACCGACGAACTGATCGGCTGGACCGAGCGTAAGAAGGAAAAAGACACCGAGCCAGTTCGCCACAAGGGTTATCTCGACGGCTTCGAGCTGTCGCGGACCGACGTTGAAAACATGATCATGGCGGCGCGCGTGCACGCCGGCTGGATCAAGGCCGAAGATCTCGAACAGCCCGCCGAGGGCGAAACCGAACCCGACGCTGCTGATGCCTCCGGCGTCAGCGCCGAAGGCTAACAGGAATGACCGGAAGGACGACAAACGCGCGTGATGGCGAAGCGGCAACAACGGTTGATGCTGGACGACACGGAGCTAGATTCCGGCGTCGGACCAGAGCGCCTGTGCGCCGTCACGCGGGAAAGCCGTGACGCGAGCGGACTGATCCGCTTCGTCCTGTCGCCCGACGGCATTGTCGTTCCCGATCTCGATCGCCGCTTGCCAGGACGGGGTGTCTGGGTTGGTTGCGACAGAAAGCTGGTGGAAAAGGCCATCTCGACGCAGGCCTTTTCAAAAAGCCTTAAAACGAAGGCCGAAGCACCCAGGGACCTTGCAGATCTCGTTGACGCTCTTATCCTTAAGCGCGTAACCGGAACGCTGTCGCTGGCCAATAAGGCTGGGCTCGCAATCGCCGGTTTCGAAAAGGTTTTTGCGGCTCTTGAGAAGGGGCCGGTCCGCGCCATCCTGCATGGCGCCGATGCTGCCGCCGACGGCTGCTCGAAAATTGATCGAAAATACAAGGCTATTCAGGCAGATCGTGGCCAACCGGCTGCCATCGTCAATGTTCTGACGATAGCGCAAATGAGCTTGGCCATTGGGCGCGGAAGTGTGGTACATGCTGCGCTCATACCCGGAGGACTGTCGGATCGGTTTCTGGAGGAAGCGGAGCGGCTTACCCGCTACCGGCGCTCCACGATTGAAGCCGCCCCCGAAACCGCCACTGGGGCGGCCGACGATATTTCTGAACTTTCTAGTGAAGGCTGAACGGATAACGCATGACGGATTCGAACGACCAGACCGATAAGACCATCCGGGTCGGAGCGCGAAAGCCGCTATCGCTGCAGCGAACGGTCGAGTCTGGCCACGTGCGGCAAAACTTCAGCCACGGGCGATCGAAATCCGTTGTCGTCGAGAAAAAGAAGACTCGGCGATTGGGATCCGAGGGCGAGGGCACTGCGCCTCCTGCTCCCAGCGCTGTGACGATCGAGAAATCGCAGGCACCGCATCGCGTGCCCCCGGCACCGCCGAGCCAATCGTCTGGTGACCGTTCCGCTGGCCGCGTCCTTTCGAATGAGGAACGCGCCGCACGCGAGCGCGCGCTGGCCGCTGCACGCGCCGAAGATACGAGCCGCGTGCCGGAAGCTGAGCCGGTCCGCTTCGAGCCCGTCGTTCGTCCGCCCGAGCCACAGCCGCGCGCCGAGGAACGGCCGCAGACGGCGCCGAGCGCACAGCCCACAGTGGCCGCAAGCGTCGCTCCCGCCGCACAGGCGCCCGAACAAGCTGCAGCACAGGCATCAGCTCCGGCCGCAGCTGCCGCTCAGCCCGCTTCCGCACCGACACCGCCGCCTGCCGGACGCGGAAACGCGCCGCAGCGCGAGCCACGCCATGAAGGCCGCCGCGATGGTGGTGGTCGCGACGGTGGTCATGCGCCGCGCGGCGATGGCGGCCGTCCGCAATTCAACCGCGGCCCACGTCCGTCGGGCAACACCGCATTCATGCCGCGTGAAGCCGGTCGCCCGCGCGAGATCGAGCTGCCGATCCCGGCCCGCCGTGGCGCGTCCGCAGGACCGACCGATGCGACGACGATTGAAAAGCCGTCCCGCCCGGCGCGTCCCCCGGTCGTTCGCGAGCAGGTCGAAGACGATGATGCTCGCAAGCGCGGCCCCGGCGGCGTCAAGGTTCCGCGCCCGGCCGTCAAAACCAACGATGATGGCCGCCAGCGCCAGAAGCTGACGATCACAAACTTCGATCGCGAAGCTCAGGTCCGCTCGCTCGCATCCTTGAAGCGCAAGCGCGAGAAGGAAAAGCTGAAAGCCATGGGCATTCAGCAGACGCGCGAAAAGATCGCCCGCGAGGTCGTCATTCCTGAAGCCATCACGATTCAGGAACTCTCCAACCGTATGGCCGAGCGCGCCGTCGACCTCATCAAGTACCTGATGCAGCAAGGCGCGATGCATAAGATCACCGACGTGCTCGATGCCGACACGGCTGAGCTGATCGTCCAGGAATTCGGCCACACATCGAAGCGCGTTTCTGAATCGGACGTCGAAATCGGTTTCGTCGGCGAGAAAGACGTTGACGATTCCTCGCTCGAATCGCGCGCGCCGGTCGTCACGATCATGGGTCACGTCGACCACGGCAAAACGTCGTTGCTCGACGCCATCCGTCAGGCCAACGTCGTCTCGGGCGAAGCTGGCGGCATCACCCAGCATATCGGCGCCTATCAGGTGACGGCGCCCGACGGCGACAAGATCACGTTCATCGATACGCCAGGCCACGAAGCGTTCACCGCCATGCGTGCACGCGGTGCCAAGGTGACGGATATTGTCGTGTTGGTCGTTGCCGCTGACGACGGCGTAATGCCGCAGACGGTTGAAGCCATCAATCACGCCAAGGCTGCGAACGTGCCGATCATTGTTGCCATCAACAAGATCGACAAGCCGCAGGCTGATCCTAATCGCGTCCGCACCGAGCTTTTGTCCTACGAGATCGTGGTCGAAAGCATGGGCGGTGAAACGCTGGAAGTGCCGGTCTCGGCGCTCAAGCACACCAACCTCGATAAGCTGCTCGAAGCCATCCGCCTTCAGGCCGAAATTCTCGACCTCAAGGCCAACCCGAACCGCACGGCCGATGGCGTCGTCATCGAAGCCAAGCTCGAGCGTGGCCGTGGTCCGGTCGGCACTGTTCTTGTTCAGCGCGGCACGCTGCACGTCGGCGATATCATCGTCGCCGGTACGGCCTGGGGTCGCGTCCGTGCACTCCTCAACGATCACGGCGCCAACATCCAGTCGGCTGGTCCCTCGGTTCCCGCAGAGGTCCTGGGCTTTGACTCGGCACCGGAAGCTGGCGACCAGTTCGCGGTCGTCGAAAACGAAGCCCGCGCACGCGAGCTAACGGATTACCGCGTCCGCAAGCGCCGCGAGACGCTTGGCTCTGCTGGCACCAAGAGCACGCTTGAGCAAATGATGCAGCAGCTCAAGGACGCTGGTCGCAAGGAATTCCCGCTCGTCGTCAAAGGCGACGTGCAGGGTTCTGTCGAAGCCATCGCTGGTGCGCTGAAAAAGGTTGGCAACGAGGAAGTCGAAGCTCGCCTCGTACACTCCGGCGTCGGTGGCATCACCGAGTCCGATATCGCGCTGGCGGCTGCGGCGAAGGCCGTCGTCATCGGCTTCAATGTCCGCGCCAACGCGCAGGCGAAGCAAGCTGCCGACGCAGCCGGCGTCGAAATCCGCTATTACAACATCATCTACGATCTCGTGGATGAAGTGAAAGCGGCGATGTCGGGCCTTCTTGCTCCGACCCGGCGCGAGGTCTTCCTCGGCTACGCCACGATCAAGCAGGTCTTCAACATTTCGAAGGCAGGCAAGGTCGCCGGTTGTATCGTTACCGAAGGCAAGGTCGAGCGCGGCGCCAAGGTCCGTCTGCTGCGCGACAACGTCGTCATTCACGAAGGCACGCTTGCGATCCTCAAGCGCTTCAAGGATGACGTCAAAGAAGTTGTCTCCGGTCAGGAATGCGGCATGTCCTTTGCGAACTACCAGGACATTCGCGAAGGCGACCAGATCGAGTGCTTCCAGGTCGAGACGATTGCTCGATCGCTCTAAGCATTTAACCCAAGCGATCCCGCGCGATTATTCATCGCGCGGGCTTGTGCGGATGTAACACGATCCGCTACTCACTCGATCCAGTAACCTATTTCTATCAAGAGGCCGCGCGCGGTCCCATCCCGCGGCGGATAACAAATGGCAAAGAAACCAGCCCCATCGGGCGCCAAAGGCCCGTCGCAGCGCATGTTGCGCGTCGGCGAACTGATCCGTCACAAGCTTTCCGAACTGCTCTCTCGCGGAGAAATCCACGACGACGTGCTGGCTTCCCACGTCATCACCATTCCGGAAGTGCGTCTCTCGCCGGACCTGAAGCTCGCAACCGTCTACGTCATGCCGCTCGGCGGCAACGACGTGAAGCCTGTCATCGAAGCCCTCACGCGGAACAAGAAATACATCCGCGCCGAAGTCGCGCACACGCTGAACCTGCGTTATGCGCCCGACCTTCGCTTTCGCGAAGACGAAACCTTCGAAGAAGCAACCCGCATTGACCGCCTTCTCGATAGCGAGCGCGTTCAGCGCGACATCAAGAAATAACGAACATGGCACGACGCAAAAAAGGCAACGCCGTTCACGGCTGGCTCATTCTCGACAAGCCGATCAACATGACCTCGACGCAGGCTGTTGGTGCGGTTCGCCGCGCCTTCAACGCGCAAAAGGCCGGACACTCCGGCACACTCGATCCGCTCGCAACAGGCATCCTCCCGATCGCGCTCGGCGAAGCCACGAAAACTGTATCGTTCGCGGTCGATGGCGAAAAAGCCTATCGCTTCACCGTGCGTTGGGGCGCTGAAACGGAGACAGACGACACCGAAGGCGCCGTCTCGAAAACGAGCGACAAGCGCCCCGAGCGCGCGGAGATCGAAGCTCTGCTGCCGCGCTTTCACGGCGAGATCATGCAGGTGCCGCCCGCCTATTCGGCGATCAAGATCGATGGCAATCGCGCCTACGATCTGGCGCGCGACGGCGAAACGGTCGTCCTTGAACCGCGCCCGGTCGTGATCGAGAGCCTGAAGCTCGTCGACATGCCGGATGACGCAACAAGCGTATTCGAAGCCCGCTGCGGCAAGGGCACCTATGTCCGCGCCCTGGCCCGTGATCTCGGACGACTGATGGGCTGCTATGGCCACGTCATCGCGCTCCGGCGTACCGAAGTCGGCCCCTTCGACGAAGCTCGCGCCATCAGCATGGACACGCTCCTCGCGGCCGCGCAGTCGGAAGATCCGGGAGAGATCGCCAAGTTGCTGCTGCCCGTTGAGGCGGCCCTCGCCGATCTCCCCGAGCTGCTCGTCTCCCAAAGCGACGCCGCCACACTCGCGCGCGGCCAAACGGTCATCATTCGCGGCCGTGACGCACCGATCATGACCGGCCCCGCCTACGCAACCTCGAAGGGTCGCCTGATCGCGCTCGGCGAGCTTGCCAAGGGCGCGCTGCACCCGACACGGGTCTTCAATCTCGGCTAATTTTCGTTAATTCCTTGAAGAAAATCACGAAATTTCCCGCGAAATCCGCCTCGCCTTTGGCTGAGGTTCGTGTATAAGTAGCGCACCCGCGCGGGCCTCGTTCCCGCGCGGCTTTCGTTTGCGACCCCGCTGGACGACATCCCGGCCGTGGCCGCTGATCTCAAACTCCCAATTTCGAAAGGAGCATTCGATGTCGCAGATCGCACCTCACCGCCGTGAGGCCAAGACGGCTGTCATCAAAGACAATGCCACGAAGTCCAACGACACCGGCTCGCCGGAAGTCCAGATCGCCGTCCTGACGCATCGCATCAACGAGCTGACCGAGCACTTCAAGGCGCACAAGAAAGACAACCATTCGCGCCGTGGCCTGCTCAAGATGGTCAGCCAGCGCCGCCAGCTCCTTGACTACGTCAAGGCCAAGGACAACGCCCGCTATCAGAAGATCATCGAGAAAAACGGCATCCGCCGCTAATTGCGCGCTCGCAAGAGCGTCCAAGACAGGACGGGCCCCGATGGCCAGTCACGCGATCTACTGAACAAGAAGAACGTCGGCGCCTCGATCGGTGCCGGCGCGATACGCGCTCTCCCGGCATGAGGCCGTTTGAGCTGACCGACCGAACAGAAAAAGCGAAAACGAAAGATCAAACATGTTTGACATCCATCGCGTCGAAATCGACTGGGGTGGCCGCAAGCTGAAGCTTGAAACTGGCCATTACGCCCGCCAGGCAGACGCCGCCGTCATGGCGCAATATGGCGACACCACGGTGCTCGCAACCGTCGTCGGCGCCCGTTCCGCCAAGCCCGGCATCGACTTCTTCCCGCTGACCGTGAACTATCAGGAACGCACCTACGCAGCCGGCAAGATCCCTGGCGGCTACTTCAAGCGCGAAGGCCGTCCGAGCGAAAAGGAAACGCTGGTTTCCCGCCTGATCGACCGTCCGATCCGTCCACTCTTCGTCGACGGCTTCAAGAACGAAACCCAGGTCGTCGTGACGGTCATGTCGCACGACCTCGAAAACGATCCCGATATTCTGGGCATGGTTGCAGCCTCCGCTGCGCTGACGCTCTCGGGCTTGCCGTTCCTCGGCCCGATCGGCGCTGCGCGCGTCGGCCTCATCGGCGGCGAGTTCGTGCTGAACCCGATGATCGACGAGATGGCGGAAACCGCTCTCGACCTCGTCGTCGCCGGCACGACCGACGCCGTGATGATGGTTGAATCGGAAGCCAAGGAACTTCCGGAATCCCAGATGCTCGAAGCCGTCATGTTCGGCCACAAGCACATGCAGCCGGTCATCCAGGCGATCATCAAGCTCGCCGAAAAAGCCGCTAAAGAGCCGTGGGATATCAAGATCGCCGACAAGGCGAAATACGCCGCCGACGTCAAGAAGATCGCCGAAGCGAAGCTGAAGGAAGCCTTCTCCACCAAGGAAAAGGGCAAGCGTCAGGACCTCGTTTCGGAAGCCAAGAAGGCGATCACCGAAGGCATCGCCATTCCGGCTGACGACCCGAACGAGAAAGTCCTGCTCGGGGACGCGTTCAAGTCGCTCGAAATGGACATCATGCGTGGTGACGTCCTGAAGACGAAGCGGCGCATCGACGGCCGCGATCTCAAGACGGTTCGTCCGATCCTCTCGGAAGTCCACGTTCTGCCGCGCACGCACGGTTCGGCGCTCTTCACGCGCGGTGAGACGCAGGCGCTCGTCGTCGCAACCCTCGGCACGGGGGAAGACGAGCAATTCATCGACAGCCTCGAAGGCACGAAGAAAGAGCGCTTCCTGCTTCACTATAACTTCCCGCCCTACTCGGTCGGCGAAGTCGGCCGCATGGGTTCTCCGGGCCGCCGCGAAATCGGCCACGGCAAGCTCGCTTGGCGCGCCATCCACCCGATGCTGCCGAGCCAGGAAGAGTTCCCCTATACGCTCCGCGTCGTCTCCGAAATCACCGAGTCGAACGGCTCCTCGTCGATGGCGACGGTCTGCGGTTCGTCTCTCGCGCTGATGGACGCCGGCGTGCCGCTGAAGTCTCCGGTGGCTGGTATCGCGATGGGCCTGATCAAGGAAGGCGATGACTTCGTCGTCCTCTCCGACATCCTTGGCGACGAAGATCACCTCGGCGACATGGACTTCAAGGTGGCCGGCACCGATAAGGGTGTTACGTCACTGCAGATGGACATCAAGATCACCGGCATCACTGAGGAAATCATGCGCGTCGCTCTCGAGCAGGCGCATGAGGGCCGTATCCACATCCTCGGCGAAATGTCGAAGGCGATCACGGGTGCGCGTTCCGAACTCGGTGAGTTCGCCCCGCGCATCGAGACGATCAAGATCCCAGTCGACAAGATCCGCGAAGTCATCGGCTCGGGCGGTTCGGTCATCCGTGAAATCGTCGCGGAATCGGGCGCTAAGATCGACATCGAAGACGATGGCACCGTGAAAATCGCTTCCGCCAACCGTGAATCGATCGAGAAAGCCCTCGACCGCATCCGCGGCATCACTTCCGAACCCGAGGTCGGCCACATCTACAAGGGCAAGGTCGTGAAGGTCATGGAGTTCGGCGCGTTCGTGAACTTCTTCGGCGCGAAGGACGGCCTGGTCCACATCTCGCAGCTCGCGCAGGGCCGTCCCGAGACGGTCGGCGAAGTCGTGAAGGAAGGCCAGGAAGTCTACGTGAAGCTTCTTGGCTTCGACGATCGCGGCAAGACGCGTCTGTCGATGAAGATCGTCGATCAGGCGACCGGCCAGGAAATCCCGCGCGCTGAAGGCGAGCCGGAAGAAGTCTTCGAGAGCCGTCCGCCGCGCCGCGAAGGTGGCCGTGGCGGTCGCGGTCCGCGCCGTGAGCGCGGCTAAGCCCTCGCCTCATTGCTGAAATGACGAAAGCCGCCGGAACCCGCAGTCCGGCGGCTTTTTTTACCCCGCCTGATCTCTCGAACGGCCATCCTAGGTGATGCCGCTTGCGGGCCTAGAACTCGGAGGAGAAGCCACTTCCCCGCTGTATCGAGCTCCCGCTCGCGACACCTCGTCCGGGATGACAACTGCGCCGGATCAATACCAGCGGCAGCGGCGAATACCCCAGCTATTGCGCCAGCATTTGCGCGCAGTGCACTGCACACGGCCGACGCCCGGCACCCACTTGTGATAGCCGCCGATGCCCCATCGGCAGCGATTCCAGTAGCCCACTTTTTGAACCGTAGCCCCCTGAGCAGCAGCCACGGCCTTCAGGCTGCCGACGGCTACGCTCGTATTCGCGATGCTTGGTCCGCTTGCAAACATCAGCCCCGCAGCGATCACCATGGCAGCGAACGGAAACTTTGTTGTCATCGGGCCTATCCCTCTCCCCTATGCCTTCGGCACCCCGCCGGAGTTGTAGACACCATGACGTCTACCAGCGGGGAACTATTCCGCCAACGGATCAATGACAAATAACCCGCGAAAATGTCGCAGCGTTGCACGGACGCTTCAGGCCTTGGCGAAGGCAGGGACGTCGGGCCAGAAAACCCGGGCTTTCTCGCTGACGTCCTGAGGGTCACCTGTTGTCAACAGCGTGAGCTTTCCCCGTTCATCGCCGTTGAGGTAATTCGACCGCCGCGCCAGATAATCCTCGAAACTGTCGGCCACGACTTCAGGCTGGGAAAGAATGCGCGTAAACGGCGGCAGATATTTCCGGAACAGATGCTCAACGAGCGGGAAATGCGTGCAGCCGAGAATAGCGCGATGCGGCGGCATGTTGCCGTTGCTGGCAAGCATCGCCTCGACGCCCTCGCGAACGAGCGCATCAAGCTCCGCTTCCGGCCGTTTCTGCTCGATGGCGCCCGCAAGCTCCGAGCAGATCTGCTGCACGACCGTGACCTTCGGACAGCGCTTGCGGATCTCTTCCGGATAGACGCCCGACGTGATCGTCCGCGTCGTGCCGAAAACGGCAATCGTGTCGGTGTTGTACTTCTGCGGATATTGCGGCGACGTCACCGCCCACGGCGTCTGTGTTGCGCCTTCGACTGTCGGCGCGACGATGCCGAGCACATTGTGTCCGCCTGCCCAGCGACTGTCCGGTAGCCACTCCTGCTGCAATCGTCGAAGCGCCACCGCCGTCGCCGTGTTGCAGCCCAGAAGCGCGAGCTTGGCGCCGCGCGCAAACAGCTCTTCGACACAGTCGCGCGTATAGCCGACGATGGCTTCCGACGCCTGATTGCCATAGGGGACGTGGGCGTGATCGGCGAGATAGACGAAATCGACCGTGTCGAAACGCGCAACGAGCGCGCGAAGCACCGTCAGTCCACCCAGCCCTGAATCAAACACCCCGATCATGGCCGGAGTGTTTGCGACGGCGAATTGTGAACGTCAACCGGGCCGACGATCGCCCGATGCCAGACGTGCGGATTTTACTCCGCCGCAGCCGACGGCGATGCGCTGGCGGGCTTGGCCTCAGCGTCCTGTTCTTTCAGGCTCTGCAGCGACGGCATCGACACGGTGTTATAGCCGCAATCGACGAAGTGAACTTCGCCCGTCACGGCGCCCGACAGCGGCGACAGCAGATAAAGCGCCGAACCCGCCACTTCATCGAGCGTCGGCGTGCGCTGCAGAGGCGAGTTATCGCGCTGGAAATTGAAGATCACGCGCGCATCCGAAACGCCAGCGCCCGAGAGCGTGCGCATCGGACCGGCCGAGAGCGCATTGACGCGAACGCCCTGCGGTCCGAAATCCGCTGCGAGATAGCGCACCGAAGCCTCAAGCGCGGCTTTCGCGACGCCCATGACGTTGTAAGACGGCACCCAGCGCGTCGCACCGCCATAAGACAGCGTGATCAGCGAGCCACCGTTCGGCATCAGCGCCGAAGCGCGCTTCGCGATCTCAGTGAACGAGAAGCACGAGATCACCATCGAGTTGATGAAGTTTTCGCGCGTCGTGTCGGCGTAGCGGCCAGCAAGCTCTTTGGGATCGGAATAGGCCAGCGCGTGCACGACAAAGTCGATGCTGCCCCACTCGTCCTTGATGCGATTGAAAACGCGATCGACGCTTTCGAGATCGAGAACGTTGCATTCCTCGATGATCTTCGAGCCGATCGACTGCGCCAGCGGCACAGCGCGGCGCCCGAATGCGCCACCTTGATAGGTGAATGCCAGCTCGGCGCCTTGACCGTGAAGGACGCGGGCAATGCCCCACGCGATCGAACGGTCGTTGGCAACACCCATGATGAGGCCACGCTTGCCGGCCATGATCGGGCCGGGCTTAGCGATATCGATGTCGGTCATAGGAAGCCTCGTTTTGTCACCAAAGGTACGCCCGCGTACGTCAAACCAGCCTGAACCACGCTTATATACTCTCATCGCTCTCAACCGTTCGCCGCTGAGCAGTCCTAGCGGCGACCAGGAAAGCATCGGTTAATCAGGCATCATGCCGGCAGAAAATGAGAGTGGCATTGGTGCCGCCAAAACCGAAGCTGTTCGACATCACACAGTTAAGGCTGGCGTTGTCGATACGACTGCGAGCGATTGGCACATCAGCGAACGCCGGGTCAAGCTCGTCGATATTTGCACTTTCGGCGATGAAGCCATTGTTCATCATCAGCAGTGAGAAAATCGCCTCTTGCACACCAATAGCGCCGAGCGAGTGCCCTGTTAACGATTTGGTAGCCGAGATAGGCGGGATTTTATCGCCGAAGACGGCCCGGATGGCGTCGATTTCCTTGGCGTCGCCGACCGGTGTGCCGGTTCCGTGCGGATTAATATAATCGATCGTGGGCAAGCCCTTACCGTCGAACCCTTTCATGGCGAGGCGCATGCAGCGCTCCGCACCTTCGCCGGACGGTGCGACCATGTCATAGCCGTCGGATGTCGCGGCGTAGCCCTTGAGTTCGCCGTAAATCTTGGCTCCGCGAGCCTTGGCCCGTTCCAGCTCTTCAAGCACCACGACGCCCGCGCCGCCCGCGATCACGAAGCCGTCCCTGTTCTTGTCGAACGGCCGGCTGGCCCGCTCCGGCGTGGCGTTGAAGCCCGTCGACATCGCACCCATGGCGTCGAATAGGTCCGACAGCGTCCAATCGAGTTCCTCGCAGCCGCCTGCGAACATGATGTCCTGCTTGCCCCACTGGATCATTTCGGCAGCATTGCCGATGCAGTGCGAGCTGGTCGCGCAGGCCGACGCGATCGAATAGTTAACGCCCTTGATCTGGAAAGCGGTCGCAAGCGCGGCCGACGGCCCCGAGCACATGCCTTTAGGCACCTCGAACGGGCCGATCTTCTTCGGACTGCCGGTCCGGAGCGTCGTCTCCGCCGCCTCGACGATGGCCTTCGTAGAAGGTCCGCCCGAGCCCAGAATGACGCCCGTGCGCTCATTCACCACATCCGACGGCTCAAGGCCCGCATCGCGAATGGCCTGATCCATCGCGATCCAGTTCCAGCCGACGCCCGCGCCCATGAAACGCTTCGGCTTGCGCGGCACCATGCTTTCCCAGTCGATATGGGGCGCGCCATGGACCTGACACTTGAAGCCAAGCTCAGCGTATTTCTCGGCGCGAGAAATGCCGGACTTCGCCTCTCTCAGCGAAGCAAGAACTTCCTGAGTGTTGTTCCCAATCGAGGACACAACACCCATCCCAGTCACAACTACGCGCCGCATGCGCTCCTTCACTCCTGCGGTTCCTGCTGCCGCCCACCCTGGCAACCGGGCCCTAGGGCCACGCTTAAGGGCCTTCGCTCGACTTGAGTAGGACCCTCAAGTCCTTGGCTGTGTATATCACTTCGCCGTCGGCTTTCAGGACCCCGTCAGCCTCGGCGAGCTTCAGCTTTCGAGCAATAACCCGCTTGATGTCTATGATATATTCAAGCTGCTTCACGTCCGGCGTCACTTCGCGCGTGAATTTCACCTCGCCGACGCCTGACGCCCGGCCCTGCCCCGTAAGTCCGAGCCAGCCCAGAAAAAATCCGGTCAATTGCCACAGCGCATCGAGACCGAGACAGCCGGGCATGACCGGATCGCCCTTGAAGTGGCAGGCAAATAACCAATCCAGGCGCTCGTTTCCGGCGACTTTGAGTTCGGCAACGATCTGACCCTTGCCGTGTGCGCCGCCCGTCTCCGAAATCGACGCGATCCGGTCGACCATCAGCATCGGCGGCAGCGGCAATTGGGCATTTCCCGGCCCGAACAGCTCCCCACGGCCGCAAGCGAGCAGATCATCGAATTCGTAACTAGAACGGCGTTCTGCCATGTATCCCCTCGTTTCATGGCCGATAGTGTCGTGTACGTGCACAATATGCTCCGGCCGTTCAAGATCAGCGGGTCCTAACACACGCTTGGCCGAGCGCCTAGCATGACCAGCCGGTGCGTGTAACAGGCCAAATCCCCGCCTCAAAGCCGTTTTGACCGCAAGTTGCGGGTTTTCCGGCAAGTGACTATACTCAGATCTTCGAAGCACGTTGCATCACGGGCGATTCTTGCGATCGAACGTGGTGACGCCAACACGGTTCTGCAAACGGAAATGTCCGAGAAATCTCCGCTCGATATGGAAACCGGGATGCCGGCAAACACCTCCGACCTCCTCCGAAAGGCGGGTCTGCGGCCAACGCGCCAGCGCATGACGCTCGGCCGTTTGCTGTTCGAGGGCGGTGACCGTCACGTGACGGCAGAGCAGCTTCATGCCGAGGTTGCAGGTCTCGGAGAGCACGTCTCGCTCGCGACCGTGTATAATACCCTGCACCAGTTCAAGCGCGCGGGTCTCCTGCGCGAGTTGGCAATCGAGGGGTCGAAGGCCTACTTCGACACCAACACCTCCAACCACAATCATTTCCTGCTCGAACCCAACGGCGAGCTGATGGATATCGCCGGCGACGCGATTTCAGTCGAAGGCCTGCCCGAGCCGCCCGAAGGCATGAAGATCACGCACGTCGACGTCGTCGTGCGCCTCGCGAAAATCTAACCGCGGCGAATAGTCGGCAAAGCCCAACCGCGCTGGCGGCGCTTGGGCTTTTGCATCAGCGCGTCCTTTATTTGAAGGTCTCGCCCTCGTAGACGCCCCAGAGCTTCTTCTGCTCTATGTAGCCGCTGTACTGATCGACGGTCACGCGGCACCAGCGGCCGTCGCAGGAATGCAGATCGGCGATTACGCCGGCTTCCACCTTGGCGACGACGCCCGACCGTGAGCTGTCGCTGGCCATGATCGGCACCAGCGGCGACGATCCGGATTTTCGCTCCCAAGGCAGCACGAGCCCGGTTCTCCGGCCCGACAGCAGCGACTGCAGCACCCAGCCCGTGACCCCGTCCGAATCGCGAACTTCGCGCCACGTCTCGAATTCCTTGATCACTTCGACCGGCAGCCCGGCCCGGCGATAGACCCAGCCAGTGGGATAGTCCGTCCCTGGGCCGTTCCTGAGGTTTACGCGATCCGATTTCAAACTGACGAAACGCGGAACCGGCAGGCCGCTGCCGGTCACAGGCGGCGAATCGTCGGCCTTTGCCGGTACGACGGCCGACATTGCCGCAATCGCCACGGATATGGCCGCAACGGCAAGCCTAACCCGCGAGACCGCAAGCGGAATTCGTCCGCGCTTGGGATTTGTGATGGCGAATTCAGTCATTTGGAATAGCTCGTAGCCCCCGCGTTCGAGCATGGATCGATGCATGCCCGGCAGTGGGGCGTCTGCTATTTGATTTCAGGACTTTGTCTTAGCAAAGGCCATCTGATAGACACGGGGCCGCACTTTCTCAAGCGGCCCAGTCATCTCGTCCAAAGCCGCATTTTTCAAGCCATGGGAAACGAATGCCGACGTCCCCCAAGAAACCTGTTGTTGTTGTTACGCGGAAACTCCCCGATGTCGTCGAGACGCGGATGTGCGAGCTGTTCGACACGCGTTTGAATGTCGACGACAAGCCGATGAGCCACGCTCAGCTCGTAGAAGCCGTGAAGACCGCCGACGTCCTCGTTCCGACCGTCACCGACCGCATCGACCGCTCGGTCCTGACCCAGGCCGGACCGCGGCTGCGCCTGATCGCGAACTTCGGCACTGGCGTCGATAACGTCGATCTCGATACTGCGCGTAACCGCGGCATCCTTGTCACCAATACCCCAGGCGTACTGACCGAAGACACCGCCGACATGACGATGGCGCTGATCCTCGCGGTTCCGCGCCGTCTCGCGGAAGGCGCCGCCTACATGCGCGATCCCGCAACGACGTGGACGGGCTGGTCGCCGACCTGGATGCTCGGACACCGCATTTACGGCAAGCGCCTCGGCATCATCGGCATGGGCCGCATTGGTCAGGCGGTCGCCCGCCGAGCCAAGGCGTTCGGCTTGCAGATCCACTATCACAACCGCCGCCGTGTCATGGAAGAGGTCGAGGAAGAACTCGAGGCCACGTATTGGGAAAGCCTCGATCAGATGCTGACGCGAATGGACATCATCTCGATCAATTGCCCTCACACGCCAGCGACGTACCATCTGCTTTCGGCGCGCCGTCTGAAGTTGATGAAACCATCGGCTTATCTCGTGAACACCGCGCGCGGCGAAGTCGTGGATGAAAACGAGTTGGTCCGCCTGCTGGAATCGGGCGCCATCGCCGGCGCCGGTCTCGACGTGTTCGAGCACGAACCGGCCGTCAATCCACGCCTGCTCGCATCGAACCGCGTCGTCGCGCTTCCGCATATGAGTTCGGCCACGATCGAGGGCCGCATCGACATGGGTGAAAAGGTGATCATCAACATCAAGGCCTACTCCGACGGCCACGCGCCGCCCGACCGCGTCCATCCGGCGATGCTCTGACGCAATCTCTCTCGCGCGGGCGGCCTCAAGAACCGCCCGCGACGAGCGCCGTAGTCCAGATGCGCTCCGCCACGCCGATATAGAAAAGCAATGTCGCGCCGTAGCCGCAGACGAGCCACGCCATCTCCCGGCGTGTCAGTGGCATCACCTGGTTGAGTGCATACGTCTGCTTCGATAAAACGCCAGGCGCAATCAGCAGAATGAGCGCCATCAAAAGGTAGTCGCCGAACCAGGCGGCGAGTCCGACACCGACAAGCAGCAGTGCGCCATGGATCGAACGTGCCCCACGCGGCGACAGGCGCGACGTCAACGCCTGCAATATCCGGCCGCCGTCGAGAGGCAGGATCGGCAGCAGGTTCAAGCCGTTCACCACCGCACTCAGCAACACGAGGTCTGCAAGAAACGGATCGTCGTTTTGCAACGACAGCCAGAGGAAAAGCCCCGTCGTCAGCATGCTGCCCGCCGGTCCCATCAGCGCCACGAAACCACGCACCGCTTCGCTTTTGCCGAAACCCTCGCCGACCGCCACACCACCGAAAAACGGAATGAAATAAATTCCGCGTACGGGAATGTCGACCCAGCGCATTGCCAGCACATGCCCAAGCTCATGCAGTAACACCACGAGCAGCAAAATCACGGCGGTCGACATATCGAAAAGCGCTGAGAAGCTCGCAAACGTCAGCGCCCCGGTAATAACCGCGCTCGTCAGTTGATCGCCAAAATTGCGCCCGCGCCGTCCCGCGCGAGCCTCCGCAGTTCGCTTCAGGCTGTAGAGACTGCGCAAGACTGTCAGCGGCATTAACAGCCGCGTCGAAATCTTGGTGTGCGTCAGCTCGCAACATTCCGTGATGACCGATTGCCGGTCGTCGCCCGCAACGGCAACAGCGCCGATGTAATCGTCGCCGACCCGATAGATCGGATCGCATTCATCCGTCAGCAGACGCAACGTCATCGCTTCGCCCGGTGTCTCCGCCAGGATCTGGTAAGCGAATTTGAGCCGCTTGTCGTTGTACTGACAGGTTCCCGTAAACACGCCCGGACGCGCTGGATCGGGCTCGGTATCGAGCTCCATCGGCGGCGGCCCTTCGAGCTTGATCTTGTGCGCCGAGACGACATTCCACGCCACTGTCTTCGGCGCATCGACGAAGCGCGAAACCTCATAGATCCGCCGCTTCGTGCCAACGACAAGATCGAATGGCACCCTGAGCAGTTCTATGATCAGAAAGAGAAGATTCTGCAGAAGAGGTAACACGCTGCGACCTCGCAATTGACGCTGGCTCTTTTATCGCGAGCCACGCCAGGTACGCAAACGATTGGAAGGAACGGGCCTTTAATTGCGCGCGACAGTGGTCAGCACGGAGACGGGGTCACTCGGCGGCGCAGGCCGAATTCTGCGACGCCCGGTGCGAAGACAGATCGACAATCGTCGGCTGCTTGCCTGACAGCGGATTGTCCGGATCCCAGGCGATGGCGACGACCTCGAAGCGCGCCGCGAGCGCGTCATAGATCAGCAATCGCCCCGCCAGACTTTCACCGAGACCAAGAATTTCCTTCACCACTTCCGTCGCCTGCAGCGTGCCGACGACGCCGGCAACCGGACCGAGTACGCCCACCTCTTCGCAGTTGGCGACAAGCCCTTGCGGCGGTGCCTCGGGAAAGAGACAGCGCAGTGTCGGATATGGCTCTCCCTCGGCGTTTCGCTCGTAAGGCTTGAACGTCGAGACATAACCGTCGAACGATCCGAGCGTCGCATAGACGAGTGGCCGCTTGGCGAAATAACACGCGTCCGCCACGAGGTAGCGTGTCGCGAAGTTGTCCGAGCCGTCAGCAATGATGTCGTAGTTGGAAATCAGCGCAATCGCGTTATCGGCATTCATGCGCTCCGCATGCGTCTCGACCGTGACGAGTGGATTAAGACGCAGCATCGTATCGCGTGCGCTCTCGACTTTCAGTCGCCCGGCGTCCTCGGTGCGATGCGCGATCTGACGCTGCAGGTTGTCGATTGAAACGGTGTCGTCGTCGACGATGCCGATGGTGCCGATACCCGCCGCCGCAAGATAGGTGACGACCGGCGAACCAAGTCCGCCGGCACCAATAACGAGAACACGCGCGCCCTTCAGCTTCTGCTGTCCAGGCGCACCGACATCACGCAGCACAAGGTGACGCTTGTAACGCTGCACCTCTTCGGACGTGAGTGTCGCCATAAGAACCTCTTGCGCGTTTAGCTCCGCGGCTGCGGATCGACGAACAGCTCGCTGGAATAATACCGCTCCGCCGACGACGGCGCGAATGTCACGATCGTTTTGCCTGCGAATTCCGGCCGCTCGGCAACCGTGATCGCGGCGGCAACGTTGGCACCCGTCGAGATGCCGCCCGGAATGCCTTCCACCTTCGCGACCATGCGCGACACATCGAATGCCGTCTCGCTCGACACCGTCACGACTTCATCGATCAGGCCTTTATCGAGAATGCTCGGAATGAAACCGGCGCCGATGCCCTGGATCTTGTGCGGACCGCGCGGCTGCCCGGACAGTATCGCACTCGTCGACGGCTCGACGGCGATGACCTTGAGGCCTGGAATGCGCTTCTTCAGCGCCCGACCGACACCGGTCAGCGTGCCGCCTGTGCCGACGCCAACCACGAGCGCGTCGACCTTGCCGTTGGTGTCGTTGTAGATTTCTTCCGCCGTCGTCTTTTCGTGAACGAGCGGGTTCGCCGGGTTATCGAATTGACCCGGAATGACCGCGTCCGGCAGCGTCTTCGCAAGCTCTTCCGCGCGCGTGACCGCCGCCGGCATGCCGCCCGGTCCAGGCGTCAATTCAAGCTCAGCGCCGAGATGCGCCAGAATTTTTCTGCGCTCGATCGACATCGTCTCTGGCATGACGAGGATGAGGCGATATCCGCGCGCCGCTGCAACGAACGCGAGACCTATACCCGTGTTGCCCGATGTCGGCTCGATCAGAACGGTCTTACCCGGCTTGATGCGGCCTTCCGCTTCGAGCACGTCGATCATCGCCACGCCAATACGATCCTTGACCGACGACAGCGGATTGAAAAATTCGAGCTTCAGCAGAATGTCTGCCTTGAGCTTCGCAGCCTCTTGGATTTTCGAAAGACGCACGAGCGGCGTATGACCGATGGTCTCGGTGATGCTGTCATAGACGCGGCCGCGCCCCCAGCTCTTTGTGGCGTCCAGTGTCTTGATCTCAAGCGTCTCTGTCATGGCCTGTCTCGGTTTGAGAAGTCTCGGGTTGCGTTGGCGCGTGTCTGCACCGACTACATCTGAATGTAGGGTCGTTTCTCGCAGGTTCGAGCACCGCTCTCAAGAGGCGATGCATAGTCGTAGGCGCCGATAAGCATTGCATTTTTTATGCTTACGACGAGCGTCCCCGCTTTTGAGAGCCGGATTTTGTTTGCGCCGCCTCCCCGTCGTCGGAAACGGATTTCTCCTTGCGGGACTTCGGTTGGGATGCCGCCTCACCTACGCCCGTCGAGCCGAAACCGCCGGCACCTCTTTTCGTCTTCGAAAGCTTTTTGACCTCACGCAATTTTACGCGGGCAACGGGCGCGATAACCATTTGCGCGATGCGCTCGCCCCTAGTCACGACGAACGGCTCTTTGCCGAGATTGATCAAAATGACTGCGACTTCGCCGCGATAGTCGGCGTCGATCGTACCGGGACTATTGAGAACCGTCACGCCATGCTTGATGGCAAGACCGGAACGCGGTCTCACCTGAGCTTCCATCTTCTTCGGAATCTCGAAGATCAATCCCGTCGGAATGAGCACGCGTGCGCCCGGCAGGATCGTTACCGTCGTATCGGGAGCGACCGCCGCCACAAGATCGAAACCGGCCGCGTCGGGTGTTTGATAATCGGGAAGCGGAAGACCGTCGGCGTGCGGCAGCCGCTTGATTTTCACTTTCATTCTGCAGCCGTCCGCTTGCTGTGAAGCTCTCCGGCCGCACGCTCCATGAGCTTTCGCGCCACCTTGGCTTTGCTCATCTCCGGCCAACTCTCGACGCCGCTCGCCGTTATCACATGCACGGTATTGTTCTCTCCTCCCATCACGCCGGACGACGGCGAAACATTATTTGCAACGATCCAGTCCGCACGCTTTGTCTTCAGTTTTTTTTGCCCGTGCGCCAGCACGTCCTGCGTCTCGGCCGCAAAGCCAATGACGAGCGATGGCCGCATCTGACCGGATTGAGCAATCGTTTTCAGAATGTCGGGGTTTTCCGACAGCGTCAGCATCGGCGCGCTTTTGCCTTCGGCCTTTTTGATCTTTTCCGTTTGCGGCCGGTCGACACGCCAATCGGCAACGGCTGCTGCAAACACGGCGATATCGGCAGGAAGCGCCGCGCGCACCGCCGCAAGCATTTCATCAGCCGTCTTGATTCGCACGACCGTGACATCGCGCGGCTCAGGCAAGGACACGGGCCCGGTAATCAGCGTTACGCGGGCGCCAAGTTCGCGCGCGGCCGCCGCGAGTTCAAAACCCTGCTTGCCGGATGACCGGTTCGCCAGATAGCGGATCGGATCGATAGGCTCGTGCGTCGGCCCACTTGTAATAACGACGTGCCGCCCTGCGAGCGGACCAACGGTATCCGTGTGCGATTCAAGCACACTCTCGATGGCTTCAATGAGCTGCGGAACCTCGACGAGACGGCCAGGGCCAGCTTCGCCGCTCTCCGCCATCTCGCCAACAGCCGGTCCGACGAAGCGAATGCCGTCTTCTTTGAGTTGCGCCACGTTTCGTCGCGTCGCCAGATTGAGCCACATCGCTGGGTTCATCGCTGGCGCGACCAGCACCGGCTTGTCGGCTGCCAGCAGCACCGCCGTCGCGAGATCGTCCGCATGCCCACCTGCCATCCGCGCCATCAGATCCGCTGTTGCGGGCGCGACGACGATCACATCACTATCGCGTGCCAGCCGGATGTGGCCGATCTCGCGCTCCTCATCGAGATCAAAGAGATCCGTCAGCACGCGCTCATTCGTCAGCGCTCCGACCGATAGCGGCGTCACGAAGTGATGCGCGGCCTTGGTCATCACCGCCCGGACGCTGTGGCCGTGCTCCTTGAGCCGGCGGATCAGCTCCAGGCATTTGTAGGCCGCGATCCCGCCGCCGATGATCAGTAGAATGCGTTTGGCCGATGCCACAGCGTTCAATCCATTTCCTGGCCCGTTGTTGGCCGATCAAAACCGAGCTTAGCACGTCCTGGCGTGCGGGGCGTTAAACGGCTCTGAATACCGGTCAGACAGACATTCCTGGACGTCCCAGGAAGCCAGGGGCGGCATAAGTTGCACAGGCTCGACGCCCCCCCTCGACGGCGCCTCACGATGGCGATTTCCACGCTCTGGGAGCAGGCGAAACCCGCCTGTTGCTGCGGCACTCATTTCCTCCCGCTATTTTGCCATAATCGACCAATAACCGAGCGCGGTGCACCCCTCCGAGGCAACAAAATTGACCATCGATTAGGCAGTCACAAAATCGAAATTATTTATGTCGCGCGGTGACTTGACGCAGAAGACACAATGGTACATGGTGCGCCCACTCCGCGATGGTTGGGACCGGTCGCAGGGATAAAAACGAATAAAGGTCCAAGTCTAGGGACGAAACTATTGGGGTGGTTCGCCAGTCGAGCCACCCCAATTCAATTCCGGCCTTCGAACGAACAAAACAAGGGTCGTTCTGGCCCATCATTCCGCCGCCACCGGCATTTTTCTGATCTTAGTTCAGAAGCTCTCATCGGTAATGTTCCCCGCCTTGATCGGAACGCCTTTCTGACGCCAATAGCGCGCGTTCGATGCTAAGCGGGGATGGGAAGAGGTTTTCAGAATGAGTTTGGGGGATATCGCAGGCGCCAGCCGGCCGTCGGGCCGCCTTTTGCTCGCAAGCTTGATGCTATGGCTGATCTTGGCCGTCGCTCTGCCGCTGTGCGCGCTGACGCTCAATCTCTTCCACTTCGCCGGCTTCCCGCTCGGCTTCTGGATCGCAGCCCAGGGCGCCATCATCGGTCTCGTTGCGCTCGTCGCGTTTTACGCTTGGCGCGCGGGCGGCACGTCGGCGCGCGAAGGCATCGGCCCGGCGCTCGTCTTTGCCGGTGAATGCGTCGGCGCAGTCGCGCTGTTGGGCTTCACCGGTTATATCGCGGCCATGGGATATGACGGCTTGGCGCTGCCGCTTGGCATGGTCGCCGGCATCGCGCTTCTCGCCATTCTCGTCGCGCCGCGCTTCGTGCTCTATCCGGTACAATCGATCAGCGGCTTTTTCGCCATCCGCTACGGCAGCAATGTCGTGCGCCGCCTCGCATTCCTGATTGCCTTCGTCGGCTGCGTGCTTTTGCTGGCGGCCGATATCCGCGCCGGATCGCTGGCCTTTCAAAGCTTATCGAACCTGCCGCTGCCGCAGGCGATCCTCGTTCTTACCCTCGCGATCACCGCCATCTGGTTGGCCGGCTCTCTGCTGCCCGGCAAGAAGATCAACGGCATCGGCTTTATCATCATCTGCGGCGGCTTGCTCGCAACGCTGATTGGCCTTGCGCTTTACGCCGACGGCTCGGCCATGCCGCATCTGACGCTCGGGGCCGCCCTGCAAAGTCATGCCAGCATCAGCCAGAAACTGATCATCAATCGCCTCTCGGACTTCCAATCGCTGAAGCCGATGGCGTCGCCATTCCTGCAGCTGTCGATGAAAAACTTCGCCGGGCTGCTGCTGGCAGTCGCGTTCGGCATTGTCGTCGCGCCGCATCTTCTCGGCCGCCACGTCTCGCAATCCTCCGTCGCACCAGGCTCTGCCGTAAAGCGCACCGCCGCTGCACTTTTCGCGGTTGCCATCATCATCGCGAGCTTGCCGCCGCTCGCCATCTATAGCCGCCTCGGCTTCGAACAGGCGATGTCGAAGGGCATCGAGATTGCCGCCATTCCGCAATCGCTGGCAGAAGCCAGCGCGCTCGGCTGGGTGAAGGTCTGCGACCGCAATTCCGAAGCGCCAACCGAACTGACAGCGGCCTGCCAGAAGGCCTCGGGCCAGCGCGGCTTCGTCCGGCTGCAAGACCTTGCGTTTACGACGGACGGCTTCGTCGTCGCCGCACCGAAGATCTCGGGCCTCGATCCTTGGCTACAATACCCACTGCTGATCGGCGCCGTGCTGGCCTCGATCCTTATGGGCAACGCGCTCATCTCCGGCATCGTCGTTGCGGATGGCGAAATCCGCGCGAACCGCGACGCCAACGATCTCGTGAACCTCGATTTCCGCGCCGTGACGGTCGGCGGCACAATGCTTGTGGCAGGTGCGCTCGGCGCACTTTATGCGGCGATGAGCACGGGCCTGCTCGCCGCTGAAGGATTTGCGATCCTCGCCGCAGGGCTCTTCCCCGCCCTCGTTTTAGGCTTACATTGGCGGCACATGAACAAGGTCGGCGCCATCGCTGCGATGCTGGTCGGTATCGCCATCACCGGCATCTACCTTTTCGGCGTCCACGTCTGGCCGGTGGAACTGTTCAGCCTGAGCGGCGGCCTGTCGAACGCCATGCCCGAAGCTGCCGACCGTTTCACAGAGTTGCAAACCGCACTTGCTGCAGCGACGACACCGGAAGCTCAAGCTGCCGCTCGCGCCACGCTCGTCGCCCATGTCACGACCATTGCCAACTGGGGCGGACTGCAACCGGCGGCCATCACGCTGGTTTCGGTACCCGCGGGCTTCATCGCCGGATTGCTCTTCAGCCTGCTGTTCCGCAGCCGCAAAGCCGGCGGCCCGACAGAAAGCTGATCCTTCGCGCTTCTGAGCGAGTCGCCTAGAATCCCGCAACGACCAACGTCGTGGAGCGGGTTCCCCATGGGTTTTGCATGACCGATGAAGTCTACGACTTGCTCGTGATCGGCGGCGGCATCAACGGTGCCGGGATCGCCGCCGACGCCGCGTCACGCGGCCTGTCGGTTCTGTTGGCCGAAGCCGAAGACCTGGCAGGCGCAACGTCGTCAGCAAGCTCCAAGCTGATCCACGGCGGCCTCCGCTACCTCGAACACTTCGAATTTCGCCTTGTCCGAGAAGCGCTCGCCGAACGGGAAGTCCTGCTGGCAAAAGCCCCGCACATCGTCCGTCCGCTGCGTTTCGTGCTGCCGCAAGTCGAAGGCATGCGACCGGCTCTGATGATGCGCGCCGGACTTTTCCTTTACGACCACCTCGCCACGCGCCAGTCGCTCGGCGCCTCGCACGCGATTGATCTGCGGCGCGAACCTGCGGGCAAACCGCTTCAGCCAGAGATCGTGTCTGGCTTCACGTATTGGGATTGCGCCGTCGACGATGCCCGCCTCGTCGTTCTGAATGCGCTCGCCGCCCGCAATGCCGGAGCCCGCATCCTGACGCGCACCGCCGTCACGGCGCTCACAACTGAAAATGATCTATGGATCGCTTCGTTCGGACGCGATGGCCAACGCTGCGCTGCCCGCGCCATCGTCAATGCGGCTGGTCCTTGGGTCGCTGATGTCGCGAAGCTGGCGACGACGACACAACCGCCGGCAAACGCGATTGCCATTCGCCTCGTCAAAGGCAGTCACATCGTCGTCCCGCGCATCACCGGTGCTGATGACGCTTACACGTTCCAAAACGAAGACGGCCGCGTCGTGTTTGCAATACCGTTCGAAGATGATTTCACGCTGATCGGCACGACGGAAGAAAAACTGTCGGGCGATCCACGCCATGCCACGCCGACCCGCGTTGAAGAAACATATCTGCTCGACGTCGCGCGCCGCTTTTTTCGGAATGCTCCAAAACATAGCGACATCGTCTGGAGTTTCGCAGGCGTGCGCCCGCTCGATGACGATGGCGCGCAAAGCGCATCCGCCGTCAGCCGCGATTACCGGCTCGACTTGGAAGCCAAGCAATCGCCGCCAATCCTTCACGTCATCGGCGGCAAGATCACCACCTATCGCAAGCTCGCCGAAGCCGCTCTTAGCGCGCTCCATCCCTACTTCCCGAACATGCCCCGCGGAACGACCGCGACGACGCCATTGCCGGGCGGCGACCTTGGTGGACAATCGTTCGAACAGTGGTTGGCAGACTTCGTCCGAGCGAACAGCGGTTTTGCGCCAACTCGTCTTCGCCGTCTCGCTCGCCGGTACGGCACGCGCGCACAAGACCTCATCGCCGGAGCGCGATCGGAACAAGACCTTGGCGAAGACTTAGGCGGCGGTCTGACAGCCCACGAAATCGCCTATCTCAAATCGGAGGAATGGGCCGTGACCGCGGACGATATTCTTTGGCGGCGCACGAAGGTAGGCCTGCACTTGGCGCTCGGCGAGCGCGCAATGGCCGCCGAACGCATTCAGAACGATCTCGATAAAGCGTAGGCCGCTGTGCTTACATCAACCGCCGGCGCGACGCGCGAAGGCCGCACGTAGCAGGGCAGATCGAATCCGCATCGAGCATCTGGTTGGTCTTGCGCAACGCCGCTGCCAGCGCCTGCGCACCGTTAAGCGTATCGCCGATATCGCCCGAACCGATCAGCGCTTCAGCCGCAGCCGTCAGCGCCTGACGCTCATCATGCTGACACGCAGCGATAATCGAGATCGCGAGGCACTCGTCGCGGCAGAAGCTGCGGCAGCCCGCCGGCGAAATCTCGATGTCGCGCTGCGCGTTGGCTTTGACGGCGCGAACGAACTTCGAAAGGTCGAGCAACAGCGCCTTGGCATTGTCCGGGCCGAGCATGCCCGAAAACGTGTTCCACGCGTCTTCCCAGCATTTGATATCGCCGGTCGACAATCCGGCGAGCCAGCAGCGGAAGCCGACGGCAACCAGCCGCTCAGGTGCACGCGCCGGCAAGGGCACGACCTTCGCCGAACGCGCCGATTGTCCGAGAGAGGAATTGGATGCCGAATTAGCCATTGTGCGAACCCTCCGCCGAGAGGCTCACGAGCGCGGCGACGACGCCGGAGTCGAGACCTGATGAAACGAGTGCTGATGATTGAGAAAGTGCGCAATGAATAGCGCTGGAGAAAAAGTCCATTGTCCGCTCCAATAATCGAGGTTCAAGGCCCCGGTATCGGTTGACGCCAGCAACTGACGAGTGACTGACGCGCGATGTCGCCGATGACATCGTCATCTGAGCTAACGCGACGATAGCGACTCGGTCAACACTTACTAAGTCGCATCGCTCACATTAGAATTTTTATAATTTTCAACTAGCTATGGCGTGCTTCCGACGCCCTCACCGGATCACTTGAAACGGCGTGCGAAGTCGCCGAACAGGATCGTCGCCGCCGTCCCTTTCTGAGGTGCGCTGTCGATCTCGATCTCCGCCCCCATGTCACGCACCAGCGATTCGACGAGCGGCAGTCCGATGCCGTTGCTGCGTGCCCACGCGGGCTTCAATTCGCTGGCCGATATCGATCCCGCCGCCGCACCGATGCCGCTCATTCCGCCACCGGTATCACGGACCGTGAGAAACACGCGCCCATCGTCCAGGTGTCCGGTCGCGACGCGGACATCTCCGCCCTGCGGGGTGAATTTGATCGCGTTGGTCAGCAGATTGAGCAGGATCTGCCGCAGCGCCGTCGGATTGGCGACGACATGCGGGGTACTTCCATCGGAATCGAATGAAAGGTTCAATCCACACGATTCCGCTAGCGCCTTCACGCTCGAAACCGTGCGGTCGACGATGGCATTGAGATCGATTGCAATGAGACGCGACGCGGCCGTCGCAGGCTTGGCGCGTTCTGCAAGCAGCGACGTGATGACGTCGAGGGCGTGCGTTGCGCTTTCGTGAATATCCGCAGCGTAGCTCAAGTAGCGCTGGTTCTTCATCTCGCCGAGCCGTTCGTCGCGCATGATCTCGGCAGCCGCCGCGATCGCCGTCAGCGGCGTCTTGAGCTCGTGCGCGAGCTTGGCGATGGTATCGACGTCCAGCCCGGCGGCTATAGACGCCGCCACCGGCTGGGCCGCGACCGGCGCACTCGCCGGCGTGTCCGGCAGCTTTTCGACCGCGCCGGCCGAAGTGCCCGCACGGCGGGACGGCGGATAGCTATCGTCCGGAGCCTCCACCATCTCGATGTGAAGCAGCAAAACCTTCGAGCCCTTGCCGCCGCGTTGCGCTACCTTGCATTTCACGCGTTTCAGCCGGCCGCTGTTCCAGAACAGCAAGGTCTCCGGCGTCCCCTTGCCGAGGTTCGTTGCCGCCGCAATCTGCCGAAGGCGCGCGACGGCAGGCATCGCCGGATCAAGCGCCATCGGAAAGGTTGCATAAGGGAAAAGCCCGAGCGCAGACCGCCCGCGCTCGTTCGCGGCGAGAATTTCCGCAGCTTCAGTGTCGATGACGACAGCGGGTTGCGCGTCCTGCTCGGCATCGAGCGGCGCTGCATCGTCACGGCCATTCGGGAGTACGGGTTTAGCCGCGACAGCCATCGTGAAAGTTCGCCCGTTCCAAAGGCTTATTCGCAACGCACCACGTCAACGTACGTGATTTGCGGACACCTAGAATGGCGAAACGCACGATTTTCCACTGCCAACCGCGAGACGGGCGCGAGCGCCTCGCTGCACCGCGGGTGGAATCACATCAACCGATTGAACGAAAACGCAGAATGACAATCTAGGCGCGCACCAACCTCGTCGGTTTACGCAGCCTTGGTCAGAATGGCCTCGCGGAGCTTCTCCGGGTCGCGTTCGCCGCGATCGGCCAGGTCGTAGAGTTTCTCGATAATGTCCTCATCTGGAATATTGAGCGACATCTGGTGTGCTTCGTCGATGATGCTTTTCAGCAATTGCTGAAGCTCATCGAGCTCTTCCGAGCTGTAATGACAAAGGGTCATGATTTTCCGTTTTCCCCCGAAAACAGTCCCTACGGTTTCCCCACTAGCGCACTATACTCCCGTCGGGGGAGCGAGTTCCATGCGTTCATGCAAAGTTAATATTCAATCGTGTAGGCCCCCCGAAAATTCGGGGCGGACCGCAGAAAGAGCGATAAGTCGCCCTTGACCCTCGCCCCAGCCTGTGATGGAACCAGCGCTCGCCGAGCGTACCTCCGGGCCGCTCGACAATCGGGGATCTCCGGCGCGACGGATGAGGCGTTTGCAGATGCACTGCGCCAGCCAACCGCGCTAAAGTTACCCTGAAAACGGCTTGTGCCGCCTTAGCTCAGTTGGTTAGAGCGCTAGATTGTGGATCTAGAGGTCCCCGGTTCAACTCTGGGAGGCGGTACCATCCAAATTAACAGGCTAGCTCTTTCCTAGCGCCTTTGATTTCGCTGTCGTCCCCCCAATGCCTAGCACCTTCCTAACATCGTTACGGTGTTCGGGCTCCTCGTCCTACGCTTCGCTGCGGACGACCCAACTGAAGAAATAGCCGCTGTATCTTGCGCTCCGATTTGAGTTGCAGAGCGAATCGTGCGAACTAATCGGGCGGGTACGGGATCATCCTGTTTGCAGGGCCGGGGCATCCTCAGACTTAGAGAGATACCCGATGAAAGCTCTACTTAGACGTCTACGGATCAGGTTTATTATTCACTTGTCCGTTAAGAGCCATTAACGACCAAAGGGGTGCCGAGAGGTGCCCCTTATTTTTAGGATTTCGATTTCACAATATTCGCTGAGCGAACAAATGTTCGATGGCATCTATTCGTATCTGCCTAACTTAGGGTGGCTCTTCGATGGGTCAGAACATACCCTTAGACTTTGGGAAGTATCCGGCGTTTGGGTTTCATCCCTAGCAACTATTGCAGCTGTTGTTGCTGCGCTGTGGTTAGGATTGCGAGGAGAAAAGATCTCCCTCGCGGTGAGCGCCAATGTAATGGTGCTGGTGGGTCTACCAGGAAAACAACCTGAGTACTTAGTCGTCAAAATAATCAATAAGGCAATCCGACCTGTAAGAGTCACCATGATAGGATGGACAGCCGGATATTTTCGGTGGGGACGCGCCAAGAAGAAATTTTTCTATCAGACACTGGGCAACACGGGTTACGACAGCAAGCTGCCCGCAGAACTCAGAGATGGAGATGAGGCGGTTTATTATCTCGATCCAAAATTGATAAGCCAGCAGCTAGCAAAAGACTTGCCGAACTCTGCATATCGTCGGACGTTGAGAATTGTCGTTTACCCGAGTCACGGCAGGCCATTCAGCGCCCGTCCCTCTCAAAGCTTTCTAGATATGATTGAGCCTCCGGCTGATGAGAAACAACAAGCAGGCCCATTTTCTTTCCTTAAATTCAAAAGGTCATAATGGTTCAGTCCTGGCCCGATTCCGGGTTTTAGGCGAATATCACGTCAGGAGAGCGTAGCAACGTGTAGGGGTAAAACCCCTGATCCCCTTAAGGGAGACGTTTGTAGAAAAGAAGGAAATTACCCTACACCTTTTTCCTTTTATCTCTCAAAGAAGCCCCTTCCGACGAAATACCCCACATTTCAAGACGCCTGTAGAATTTGCCGTATCTAAACGGCGGGCTCAGGCATTCACTCATTTACCTATATAGCTCTTATGGGAGATTTGAGGGATCGTAGGAAGGGGTGCTCGCTACGCTCGCCCCACTCCTTGATCCTATATTATCCCCTTACTTTGCAGGACCAGCATGACCTCCGACAACACGCCCGAGCCGAAACCCAAGCATGACCTGACCTCGCGCCGCGCGTGGCTGCTCGCCATCTATATTTTCGTTCTCGTCGTCCTTGTGCGGCTCTACTGGCCGGGCTGGCCATTTCCCGACAAGCCGCATCCCGCACCCCAGGCTCCCGTCTCCGGCCCGCAAATCCCGCAGAACTAAACGCGCTATGAAGGCCTCGCTTTAGTCCTGGCTCGGCGCCTCGCTGGGCAGCGGAAGATTGGAGTCCGGATCGGCGCTCGGCCCGGTGAGCACATTGATGTTATCGTCAACCGTCATGCCGTCGGCCTGATCCTGTTCGTCATCGGATTGCTGATCGCTCTGCGCGTCGTCCGCCGGCAGTGCCATCGGATCTTCATGCTTCGTCGCATAGGCCTGACAGCCCGCAATGAAGTCCGCGGAATTTCCTCCGCATTCCGAGGGATCGTCGATGCCGAGTTCCTTGCCCCAGGCATAACCGGCGTCCCGGCTCACACAATCGACATCGCACGGCGGCGTCCGATGCGCTTCTTTCGTTTCTGCAAAGCCGACAGCAATAAGCAGCGTCAATCCCATCACTCCGACAAACGTCGTCGACTGATGAATGGAAACCGAACCGCTGCGCATGATGCCAAACCCCTCCGCTTGCTGACGTTAAGCTAGCAGAACAGGATTACGGCGACAGCTATTTTACGCGCCGCTTTTCAAGCTTCCGCGCCAGCGTCCGGCGGTGCATGCCAAGCCTCCGCGCCGCCTCGGAAATATTGAAATTCGTCTCAACCAGGATCTGGTGAATGTGCTCCCACTCGACGGTCTTGATCGACGTCGGGCGTTCCGTGAGCGCAACACCGGGATCGCCTTGGGCGCGCTCGAACGCATCCTCGATATCGTCCGTACTCGACGGTTTCACGAGGTAATGCCGCGCGCCGAGCTTGATCGCTTCAACCGCGGTGGCGATGCTCGCAAAGCCCGTGAGCACGACGATAACGGTCGAGGGATCATGCGCATGCAGGGCTTCGACGCATGTCAAACCGGAAGCGCCAGCAAGCTTCAGATCGACGACGGCAAAGCCCGGCGTGCGGACCTGCAGGATGTCGTGAAGTTGCTCGGGGCCTTCGGCGTGATCAACCTTGTACCCGCGCCGCTCGAACGAACGCTTGAGCGTCGCGGCGAAAGACGCATCGTCTTCGACGATCACCAGCGTTGGGTTGGCATCATCCATGTCTAGCGGGCTCCAAGGGCAAGGGCCGAAAGCGGCAGCTTGAGCGTCACGGACGCACCGCCTTCGGGGCGGTTGGCCGCTATGACGCTGCCGCCGAGTTTGCGGACCACATTCACAACCAGAAACAATCCAAGCCCGCCGCCCGGCTTCCCCTTGCTCGATTGATAGGGCTTTCCGAATTGCGCGAGCATTTGCGGCGCAAATCCCGGACCGCGGTCCAGCACGCGCAGAATAAGCATGTCACCATCACGCGAAATCGAAACGCCGACCCAGTCGGGCGACGAATCGTATGCGTTGTCCAGCACGTTGAAGATGATCTGCTTCAGCGTCGAATCGGAAACGATCGACAGATCGGCACCGAACGCGTTGTTATAATCGAGATAGTTTGGAGTTCGCGCTTCCCGCCACTCGTTGATCAGAGCATTAAAGAAGGTCGTCACCGTGGTCACGCTCGGGGCTTCGCCGCGTGCCTCACCGGCCGACAGCAGCACGCCCGTCAGGATCGATTTGCAGCGCTTCACGGCTGCTTGCATTTCATCGACTTCCTGCAACAGCTCGGGATTGCCCGTGATGACCGGCATCCGACGCCAATCGCCGAGAATGACCGACAGCGATGCCAATGGCGTACCAAGTTCATGCGCAGCACCCGACGCCAAAAGCCCCATGCGCACGATATGATCCTCTTCGGCGGCATGCTGCTTCAGCGCTGCAAGGCGCGCATCGCGCTCCCTGAGATTGCGCGTAATGCGCGTGACAAACACGAACAGCAACGCCGCATCGACCGCGAAACAGACCAGCATGCCGATAACATGTAGCGTGAAGAGGTTGATCTCTCCGGCCGGAATTTCAAGCGGACGATAAAACCGCGTAAGCAAAAGGAAGCTCGCGCACGTCGCGGCCAGCACCACCGACGTCAGCCGCACATTGAGCAGCACCGCTGCCAGCGTAACCTGAAGAAGATAAAGGAAGGCAAACGGGTTCATCGCCCCGCCGCTGAGATAGAGCTGTGCCGTCAGACCGGCGACGTCGAGTAGCAGCGCAACGAGCAAACCCATGGCGCCGACGTCACGCCCGCGCCGCAGCCACCAGAGGCTTGCAAGATTGAGAACCACCAACGACGATGCAACGAGGCCCATCGGCACGAGCGGAAGATTGACCCCAAGGACGGTCCAGACGAACACAATCGTCGCCACCTGGCCCGCAACCGCGATCCAGCGAAGCTGGACCAACAGCAGCATGTTTTCCACGCCAATGGCATCGGCTCCATTGGCAGGCGATGCCGCGAGTTCGTCGCTCTGAAAAGGGAACTGGAGGTCACTGAACTTCGACATACCGGGCGCACAGACTAGGGATCAGAGGACCTCAATCCGGAGCCGCACCGCCGGCCCCCTGCGGCGTTTGCCGGATGCGAATCTCTTCGCGCAGGAACCGGACGAAGGCAGCCGCGAGCATCAGCGCCAGCGCAAACCACGTCAACGCGTAAACGAGGTGATTGTTCGGGAATTTGATCACCGTCAGACCACCGACCGGATAGCCGCCCGGATTGGGTGTTGCATCGGCGTCGATGAAGTAAGGCGCATAATTGTCGAGGCCGCGCTTGATCGCGATGGCGTCAACGTCGCGGGAATACCAGCGATCGGCCGAGATATCGTTGCCGCGCAGAAATGCGCCCTTCGGCTCCGTCATGCGCAGTAAACCCGTAACGGTTACGTTGCCGTCGATCTCTCCCGCAAGCCGCGTCTCACGCTCCTTCTTTTCGGTCGGTACGAAACCGCGATTGACGAGCACTTCGAAACCTGTCGCGGTCTTGAGCGGCGTCAACACCCAATAGCCACCGCCCTCGTCGGTGACGGCCATGACGAGCGTCTCGCGATCATGAAGAAAGTGGCCGGAAACCGTGACGCGTCGATACTCGTCGTTATTGGCGGTGATCGAAGGCCAATCGGCCGGACCCGGCGCGGGCACCGGAGTTGCGTGAACCCGGCTCTCGACGCGGGAAATCAAATCGAGCTTCCAAGCTCGCCGCTCAACCTGCCAAATGCCAAGCCACATGAGACCGGCAACACCGAGCAGCGCCACGAGGCTGATGACTGCCAGCGAAGACAGCGAACGAGGTGTGCGCGCCGAGTCGCGACCCGGCGCATCCGCATTGAACTCCGTTGCGCCCGAGGGCGCCGCTTCTCGTCCCCCGCGCCCGCCGGCGTCGGATGTCACGGCAGTTGGCTCGGATCCATCGGCATCATGTTGGTCGTCAGGTGATACATCACCCACAGCGAGCCGGTCAGCGTGATGACGACCATGACGACCGTGAAGATCAGCGCCATCAGCGTCCAACCGCCCTCCGAACTCGGCGACATGTGCAGGAAGTAGATCATGTGGACGACGATCTGGACCGCACCGATAGCCAGGATCGAGATGGCCGTCGCTTCCTTGCTTCCGAGCGCGCCCGACATCACGAGCCAGAACGGAATGGCCGTCAGGACGACGGAAAGAACGAAGCCCGTCAGATAGCCGCTGAGCGTCGACTCGGGATGGCCGCTGCCATGCCCGTGATCGTCATGACCGCCGCCAGGAGCAATATGCCCATGCGCGGCATGTCCGTGATTGGCGTGCGCGTCCGTGCTCATCGCAGCACTCCCATAAGATAAACGAAGGTGAAAACGCCGATCCAGACGACGTCGAGGAAGTGCCAGAACATGCTGAGGCATAGGATGCGGCGCTTGTTCGGCTCATTCAGGCCGAACCTCGTCACCTGAACCATCAGCGTGATCATCCAGATGATGCCGAACGTCACGTGCAGGCCGTGCGTGCCGACGAGCGTGAAGAACGACGAGAGGAATGCGCTTCTCTGAGGCGTCGCGCCTTCGAGGATCATGTGCGTGAATTCAAACAGCTCGATGCCGATGAACGCGGCGCCGAACGCCATCGTGATCGCCAGCCACATCAGCATGCCCTGCTTGCGGTTCTTCTGCATCTCAAGCACAGCAAAGCCATACGTGATCGACGAGAACAGCAGCATCGACGTGTTGACTGCCACCAGAGGCAGGTCGAACAAATCTTTCGGCGACGGCCCGGCTGCAAAATTGCCGCCAAGCACACCGTAAGTCGCGAACAGCACCGCAAAGATGAGACAGTCGCTCATCAGGTAGAGCCAGAAGCCCAGCTGGGTGCTGCCACCGTCACCGTGCTCGTGCTCATCGGCCACGTAGAAGGGGCGCGTTTCCTTTGCCTCTCCGGCCCCGGACGCCGACGCACTTGCCGTCATTGTCGTCATCGCTCAGGCCCCCACCGATTGAAGGAGCTGAGTGCGCTCGCTCTCGGTTTCAACGATCTGCTGCGTCGGAATGTTGAAGCTCCGATTGTAGTTGAAGGTATGATCAATCGCGGTCGCCAGTAGCGCAACGAAGCCAACGGCGGCCAGCCACCAGATGTACCAGATCAAAGCGAAACCGGTGATGAAGCTAAGACCGGCGAGAATGACACCGGCTCCGGTGTTCCTCGGCATATGGATTGGCTTGAAGCCTCCCATCGGCCGCTTATAGCCGTGCTCCTTCATGTCCCACCACGCATCGTGATCGTAGACGACCGGCGTAAAGGCGAAATTGTAGACCGGCGGCGGCGATGACGTCGACCATTCGAGCGTCCGTGCATTCCAGGGATCGCCGGTGAGGTCGCGCAGCTTCTCGCGGTTCTTGATGCTGACGGCGAGCTGGATGAGGAACGAACCGATACCGAGTGCGATCAGGAACGCACCGAACGCCGCGATGACGAAGTAGATCTGCAGCGACGGGTCGTCGAACACGCGCAGGCGGCGGGTCACACCCATCAGGCCAAGAACGTAGAGCGGCATGAAGGCGAGGTAGAAGCCCGAGACCCAGAACCAGAACGACATCTTGCCCCAGAACGGATCGAGCTTGAAACCGGTGACCTTCGGGAACCAGTACGCGATGCCCGCAAAGCAGCCGAACACGACGCCACCAATGATCACGTTATGGAAATGCGCGATCAGGAAGAGACTGTTGTGAAGCACGAAGTCCGCCGGCGGAACTGCGAGCAGGACGCCCGTCATGCCGCCGATCACGAACGTCAGCATGAACGCGACGGTCCACATCATCGGCAGCTCGAAGCGAATCCGGCCGCGATACATCGTGAACAGCCAGTTGAAGAGTTTCGCACCCGTCGGGATCGAGATGATCATCGTCGTGATGCCGAAGAACGAGTTGACGCTAGCGCCCGAGCCCATCGTGAAGAAGTGATGCAGCCAGACGAGGTACGACAGGATCGTGATACAGACCGTGGCGTAGACCATCGACGTGTAGCCAAAGAGGCGCTTGCCCGAGAACGTCGCGGTCACCTCGGAGAACACGCCGAACACCGGCAGCACGAGAATGTAAACTTCGGGATGGCCCCAGATCCAGATGAGGTTCACGTACATCATCGGGTTGCCGCCGAAGTCGTTCGTGAAGAAATTCGTGCCGACGTACCGGTCGAGAGAGAGCAGGGCCAGCACACCCGTCAGAACGGGGAAGGCCGCCACGATCAGAACGTTGGTGCAAAGCGCGGTCCAGGTGAAGACCGGCATCTTCATCATCGTCATACCGGGGCAACGCATCTTCACGATCGTCGCGATCAGGTTGACGCCCGATAGAAGCGTTCCGACGCCGGCTATCTGCAGCGCCCATATGTAGTAATCGACCCCGACATCTGGACTGTAGGCGTAGTTCGAAAGCGGCGGATAGGCGAGCCACCCGGTCCGCGCGAACTCACCGACGAACAGCGACGCCATGACAAGCACGCCGCCCGAAACCGTCATCCAGAAGCTGAAGTTGTTGAGGAACGGGAAGGCGACGTCGCGCGCGCCGATCTGCAGCGGCACGACATAGTTCATCAAACCCGTGACCAGCGGCATCGCCACGAAGAAGATCATGATCACGCCATGCGCCGTGAAGATCTGGTCGAAGTGGTGCGCCGGCAGATAGCCCTCGTTGCCATTGAAGGCGATGGCCTGCTGCGCGCGCATCATGATGGCGTCGGCGAAGCCGCGAAGCAGCATCACCAGGCCGAGCACGATATACATGACGCCGATCCGCTTGTGATCGACGCTCGTGAACCATTCGTGCCAGAGGTAGCCCCACAGCCTGTAGTAGGTGATGGCGCCCAGAACCACCGCACCGCCGATAGCGACGCCGATGAACGTCATCACCAAAATCGGCTCGTGATAGGGAATAGATTCGAGCGTCAACCGCCCGAATATCGCTTTCTGAAGGTCAAAGTTTTCGAACATCTCTGGAAACTATCCCGGTCAGGAGCCCGACGGCTCAGGAATTTGATGGCTTTCGCGCAAACGATTGGAACATGCCCGGCTGCGGCAGCCCGGCCCCGACGAGCGGCGTCGAGCTGACAGGCGTGACTGCGGCAGCAGCCTGCGCATCCATGCCCATCGGCGCCGTCTTCGTGCACACGCTTGCGACGTACGACTTCTTCACGACCGGCCCATCGCCGCGACGTGCATACTTGTCGTACTCGAGAGACTGCACGATGTTGTTGCCCGCGAGCCCAAGCCCGCCCTTGGCGTCGATGGCTGCCATTTCGTGCATGCACATTTTGCCGGGCTGGACGCACATGTTGACGATCAGATCGAAGAGCTGCGGATCGACGCTCGAGAATTTCTTGACGGGCACAGCTTCGCTGGGACGCTCAAGATCAAGATACTCGGTCCGGCCAAGCTTGCCGGTCTGCGATGCCTTGACGTCCGACACCCACTTGTCGAAGCCGGCATCGTCCATTGCCAGAAAGTCGAACCGCATCTCCGAAAAGCCGTTGCCGCTATAGTTCGAAGAGAAGCCCTTATAGGTGCCCGCCTTGTTGATCACCGCGTGCAGCTGGGTCTGCATGCCCGGCATCGCGTAAATCATGCCGGCCAACGCCGGAACGTAGAACGCATTCATCACCGACGACGCAGAAATTTTGAAATTGAGCGGCCGGTCGACGGGAGCCGCCATTTCATTCACGGTCGCGATGCCCTGTTCTGGATAGATGAACAGCCACTTCCAATCGAGCGCGACGACCTGAACGGTAAGCGGCTTTGCGGTGGCCGAGATTTCCTTGTCCGGGCCGGTGCGGTTGAGCGGGCGCCACGGATCAAGCATGTGCGTCGCCATCCACGTTACGGCGCCAAGGCAGATGATGATCAGAAGCGGTGCCGACCAGATGATCAGCTCAAGATGGGTCGAATGCGACCAGTTCGGCTCATATCGCGCGTTCGTGTTCGAGGCTCGATAATGCCAGGCAAACCACGCCGTGAGTGCCATGACCGGAACGATGATCAAGAGCATCAGAACGGTCGAGATAATCACGAGATCGCGCTGCTGGATGGCAATATCGCCGGCGGGATTGAGCACGATTGCGTTGCAGCCGCCCAGAAGGGCAAGAAACGGCAACAGAGCGAATATATAAAAACGTTTCAAGGCAGGTCGCGTCCTATCGACAGAGCTTCCCCTGATCTCCCGCTAAACGCGCACAGGTTGAAGCAAAATTGGACAATTTGCCCAACGCCAGTTGGCCGCAGGACATCCGCGGCCTGGGTAACACACCTAGATATAGCTTTCAGTGACGATCGAACCGGTGTTGAGAACTCGGCAAAACTACACCTGATTTGAACGAAATTTGCCATCCAATTTGTCGCTCGGAGGCGCCGTGCCCAAAAATGCCGAACCGAGCCACCCCCGCTCGAGAGGCACGAGGACGCTCCGATCGCATGGCGCCACTTGCGTCCGGGGGTTCTGATGACGATCCCCTTAGATCCCAAAACCGCGCAAGAGCTGATCAAGGCTGCGATGCGTCAGAAACATGCTCCGGGAAATACGATGTCTTCGCCTGGCAGGTCGGCCCGGACCTGCACGCAATTCCGGTCGCCTGGAAGTCCTTCACCAAGAGGTCCGTTGCGCTTGAGGCCATGACGCTGAGCGATGGCAACGAAATTCAAACCAACGCCGCGCCTTTGCCAAACGGCGTCGGCAGCAAGGCAGCCCGCTATGTCGGCTCGTTCCGGATCGACAAACGGACAGGAGAGGACCAACCCTGACGGGAAACAACCGACGGACAGCGCTGCCTGAAGGCCTGACCCATCAGAACCATGGCGCACCGGTCGGCGATCTAAGATATGACAAAGCGCTCCTCGCAAGGCTGAGATCGTCCCAGCCTGCAAGAAGCGCTTTGAGTTTCAGTTATAGATCGTGTCTGAGCGCGCCGCTTAAGCCTGCGGCGAAAGCCGCTTCAGCTCACCGACGAGCGTATCGGCCATGCGCTTCGCATCATCGTCCTTTGCGGCGGCGAGTTCCGCTTCCGCAGTCTTGAGCTCCGCAGCGATCGTCGCCGCCGACATCTCGTCGACGTCATAGGCCTTTTCAGCCAGAACCGTCAGGCGCGCCGGATCGACTTCCGCAAAGCCCGACTTAACGAAGAGCCGCTTGTGCACACTGCCGGCCGTAACATCGAGAACGCCCGGAACAAGCGTCGAGATGACCGGCACATGACCGGCGAGAACCGTGAACTCTCCGTCTGTGCCAGGCACGACCACCTGCTCGGCGTCGACCGACATCAACACCCGTTCGGGCGAGACGAGTTCAAACCTGAATGTGCCTGCCATGGTGATTTCCGACCCTTCGAAGGCGTTCGACCTATTTAATGCCGTCGTTTTTTATTTTGGCGCCATCAAGCCTGGCGCGGCTCTTCTTCGCCGTCGTCTTCGGCGCCGGCTTTGGCTCTCACCTCTTCCGGCGTCTGCAGCTTGGTGCCACAGAACGGGCAGAAGAAAAGCGGATGATCGACCAGACCCGGCTCTTCTTCTTCGAGATCGACGAGCCCGACAGTCATGTAGATGACCTCATCGGGCCCGACCGTGATCAAGGGCTCGAAGTCGCCGCCTTCAAGAGCTTCTTTCAGCTCTTCGCAGCAGCTTCCAAACGTCTTTCCGGCTTCCGCCATGAACTCTTTCTCCTGGCGGCGCCTTCGGACGGGTCCTCCGCTCGAAAACGCTCAGCCTTATTGTTATGCCGCTTCCGCGAGCTTCTCTGCCTTCGCGATCGCTTCGTCGATCGAACCGACCATATAGAACGCCGGCTCGGGAAGGTGATCGTACTCACCGTCGCAGAGGCCCTTGAACGCCTTGATGGTATCGGCGAGCGGAACGAGCTTGCCGGGCGAGCCGGTGAACACTTCCGCGACGTGGAACGGCTGCGACATGAAACGCTCGATCTTACGAGCGCGCGCGACGGTGAGCTTATCCTCTTCGGAAAGCTCGTCCATGCCAAGGATCGCGATGATGTCCTGCAGCGACTTGTACTTCTGCAGGATCGCCTGGACCTTACGGGCAACGGCGTAGTGCTCTTCGCCGACGATGCGCGGATCGAGCATGCGCGACGTCGAGTCGAGCGGATCAACCGCCGGATAGATGCCCTTTTCAGCAATCGAGCGCGAAAGAACGGTCGTCGCATCAAGGTGAGCGAACGAGGTTGCCGGCGCCGGGTCGGTCAAGTCGTCGGCCGGAACGTAAATGGCCTGCACCGACGTGATCGAACCCTTCTGCGTCGTGGTGATGCGCTCCTGCAGGGCGCCCATGTCGGTCGCCAGCGTCGGCTGATAACCAACCGCCGAAGGAATGCGGCCGAGCAACGCCGACACTTCCGAACCCGCCTGCGTGAAGCGGAAGATGTTGTCGACGAAGAACAGCACGTCCTGGCCCTGGTCACGGAAGTGCTCGGCGACTGTCAGACCCGAAAGAGCGACGCGTGCACGCGCACCCGGCGGTTCGTTCATCTGACCGTAAACGAGAGCGCACTTCGAACCGGCAGCCGACCCGTTGTTCTTCTTCGGGTCTTTGTTCACGTTGGACTCGATCATTTCGTAATAAAGATCGTTGCCCTCACGCGTACGCTCGCCGACGCCCGCGAAAACCGAGTAGCCGCCGTGGGCCTTAGCAACGTTATTGATCAACTCCATGATCAAAACCGTCTTGCCGACGCCCGCGCCGCCGAACAGGCCGATCTTGCCGCCCTTCGCGTAAGGAGCGAGCAGGTCGACGACCTTGATGCCCGTGACGAGGATCTGTGCTTCCGTTGCCTGATCTTCAAACGTCGGCGCCGGTTGGTGGATAGCACGCACCGAGCTGCTGTTGATCGGACCGGCTTCATCAACCGGCTCGCCGATAACGTTCATGATCCGCCCGAGCGTCTCGTCGCCGACGGGAACCGAGATCGGAGCGCCCATGTCGGTGACTTCCTGGCCGCGGACCAAGCCTTCGGTAGAGTCCATCGCGATCGTGCGCACGGTGTTTTCACCAAGGTGCTGCGCGACTTCGAGAACCAGACGATTGCCGTTGTTGGTGGTCTCAAGCGCGTTCAGAATTTCCGGCAGCTTGTCGGCGAAATGCACGTCAACGACGGCACCCGTCACCTGGTGAATCTTCCCTACGTTTTTAGCCATTTTTATCTCCAGCGGAATTGTTTCAGGCGACCGAGAGCGTCACCGGGATATTGTTGCGTGTCGCTTTGGAATACGGGCAGATCTGATGCGCTTCTTCGATCAGCGCCTGCAGCTTGTCCTTATCGGCGCCAGGAATCGCGAGCGTCAGATGCGCCTTGAGGCCGAAGCTCGTCGCATCTTTGTCGAGTTCAACTTCGCACGTAACCTTGGCGGCCTGACCGTCGAGTCCGTGCTTCTTGGCCAGCAGCAGAACCGCCTGACCGAAGCAAGACGACCACCCGAGCGCAAACAGCTGCTCGGGGTTATGGCCTTCACCCGATCCACCGAGATCCTTCGGCAGCGCCATCGCAAGAGCGAGCTTGCCCTCTTCGAGAACTGCGCGGCCGTCCCGGCCGCCCTTCGTCGTTGCACGCGTTACATAGGCCATGATCTATCTACCTCGCCCTAGACCGCTTCCGCTCCGGAGATGATCTCGATCAATTCCTTAGTGATGTTTGCCTGACGCTGACGGTTGTAAGCGATCGTCAGCTTATTGATCATGTCACCGGCGTTGCGCGTCGCGTTGTCCATCGCGGTCATCTGCGCACCATAGAACGATGCCGAGTTCTCGAGCAGACCGCGGAAGATCTGCGTGGAGATATTGCGCGATAGCAGGAAGCCCAAGACTTCTTCTTCGCTCGGCTCGTACTCGTGAATGGCGCCTGCGCCCTTCGCAGCGTCCGGTGCCGCCTCAGGCACGGTTGCCGGAATGAGCTGCAGCGCCGTCGGCTTCTGCGCGATAACCGACTTGAACTCCGAGAAGTAGAGCGTTGCGATGTCAAACTCGCCGGCTTCGAACATCTCAAGCACTCGCTTCGCGAGGCCCTCGGCATGCCCGAACGTCAGCTGACGCACACCCTGAAAGTCTTTGCGCTCGACAATGTTGCGGCCGAGATCGCGACGCAGGTTGTCGGCGCCCTTGCGGCCGACCGTCATGATCTTCACCGTCTTGCCCGCGGCGATCAAACGGTTCGCATCTGAACGCGCTAGCTTGGCGATGTTCGAATTGAAACCGCCGCATAGACCACGTTCCGCCGTCATGACGATCAGCAGATGCACCTGATCCTTGCCGGTGCCAACGAGAAGTGGCGAAGCGCCATTCTTGTCCGCAACCTTCGAAGCCAGGCTGCCGAGCACGGTGGCCATCCGCTCGGCGTAGGGCCGGGCGGCAGTTGCGGCTTCCTGCGCGCGGCGCAGCTTCGCCGCCGCAACCATCTGCATGGCTTTCGTGATTTTCCGCGTCGCCTTCACCGAGGCGATGCGGTTGCGCATATCTTTTAAGCTCGCCATCGGGCGTTCTCCTCAAGGAACCCGATTAAGCTGCAAAACCCTTGGCAAACTTGTCGAGGAACTCGACCAGCTTCTTCTCGGAGTCTGCCGACAGAGCCTTCTCTTTCGCGATCGTCTCAAGCAGCGTCTTTTCAGAGCGAAGCCCGGCGAGAACGCCTTCTTCGAACTTACCGACAGCCGACACCGGAATGGCATCGAGGTAGCCGCGCGTACCCGCGAAGATCACCGCAACCTGCTCTTCCATCTTCAGCGGCGAGAACTGCGGCTGCTTCAGAAGTTCCGTCAAGCGGGCGCCGCGTGCGAGCAGCTTCTGCGTGGCGGCGTCGAGATCCGAACCGAACTGCGCGAAGGCCGCCATTTCGCGATATTGTGCAAGCTCGCCTTTGATCTTGCCGGCAACCTGCTTCATCGCCTTCGTCTGCGCCGACGAGCCGACGCGCGACACCGACAGACCGACGTTCACGGCCGGACGGATGCCCTGATAGAAGAGATCCGATTCAAGGAAGATCTGGCCGTCGGTGATCGAGATGACGTTCGTAGGAATGTAGGCCGACACGTCGTTGGCTTGCGTTTCGATAACCGGAAGCGCCGTCAGCGACCCCTTGCCGGCAGCGTCACCCATCTTAGCGGCGCGCTCGAGCAGACGAGAATGGAGATAGAAAACGTCGCCCGGATAAGCTTCGCGGCCCGGCGGACGACGCAGCAGCAACGACATCTGGCGGTAAGCGACAGCCTGCTTCGAGAGATCGTCATAGGCGATCACGGCGTGCATGCCGTTGTCGCGGAAGTATTCGCCCATCGTGCAGCCGGTGAACGGCGCGAGGTACTGCATCGGCGCCGGATCGGACGCGGTCGCAGCAACGACGATCGAATATTCAAGCGCGCCACGCTCTTCCAGGACCTTCACGAACTGCGCAACCGTCGAGCGCTTCTGGCCGACGGCAACGTACACGCAATAAAGCTTCGCGCTTTCGTCGTTGCCTGCGTTGAGCGGCTTCTGGTTGAGGAAGGTATCGAGCACGACGGCCGTCTTGCCCGTCTGACGGTCGCCGATGACCAACTCGCGCTGGCCGCGGCCGATCGGGATGAGCGCGTCGATGGCCTTGAGACCCGTCGCCATCGGCTCGTGCACCGACTTGCGCGGCAGGATGCCCGGCGCCTTGACGTCGACGCGCATCTTTTTCTCGAACTGGATCGGGCCCTTGCCGTCGATCGGGTTGCCGAGACCATCGACGACGCGACCGAGAAGCCCCTTGCCGACCGGAACTTCGACGATGGCGCCGGTCCGCTTGACGGTGTCGCCTTCCTTGATCGTGCGATCGTCGCCGAAAATAACGACGCCGACATTATCGGCTTCGAGGTTCAGCGCCATGCCGCGGATGCCGCCGGGGAACTCGACCATCTCGCCCGCCTGGACGTTGTCGAGACCATAGACGCGTGCGATGCCGTCGCCGACCGACAGCACCTGGCCGATTTCGGAAACCTCGGCTTCCTTGCCGAAGTTTTTGATCTGATCCTTCAGGATCGAAGAAATTTCTGCGGCCCGGATTTCCATTGAGACCTCTTCCCTGGTCGTTTCCATTTACGGAGCCTGGTCCGGCCCCTTATGCCAATTTGTTAAGTGCAAACCTTGCGGTGACACCGCCGGCCTCGCAGCCAGCAGCGAAACTGTCAGGCCTTAAGCCCCGGCTCCGTTCAGCGCCGTCTTCATGTTCTGAAGCTTGGTCTTGAGCGAGGAGTCGATCATGCGGCTGCCAACCTTGACGATCAGGCCGCCGAGAATGCTCGGATCGACGCGCGACTGCAGCGTCACATCCTTGCCGACAGAAGCTTTCAGCGTTTCTTTAAGAGCCGAGATCTGCTCGTCGTTGAGCGCAAACGCGCTGGTGACCTCAGCCGTGATTTCGCCGCGCGCCTTGGCAGCGAGCGAGCGATAAACTTTGATCATGTCCTGAATGACGAACAGGCGCCGATTGGCGGTCACGAGCTTCAGGAAGTTCGCGGTCAAGCCGCCGATGCCTGCCCTGTCGAGAATGGCGGCCATCGCCTTCTCTTGATCGTCGGCGGCGATCACCGGGCTGCACACAAGGCGCACCAGATCCGGGCTTTCATCGAGCAACGATTGGAAATTTACGAGATCGCTTTCGATCCCCTCGATGTTCGAGCTTTCCTTAGCCAGCTCGAACAAGGCCGACGCATATCGTCCGGCCACTCCGTCCACGCTTGTTTCGTCCGTCGCCACGTCGCTCTCACCTCGCGCCTTCGGGCGCATAGAGGGCGGGGCACGAAAAGGCCCGAAATTGCGCCCGCTCCAAGGAAAGGCCTTTGACAAAAAAAGAGCGCCGGGGCCGGAACCCACCAGCAGCCCCCTTCCAAAGCCGGGCTGTCCTTAACATGCACTCTGCAAGGCTTCAACAGTGCGCCAAGAGGGCGCGTTGCCGCATTACATTTTCGCAAGGAGCCTGAATTTCGGGCGTTTCGCGGCCCGGCCGGCTTCCGGAGGGATGAACAAAGGGATCGAGCGCCGTTCAAATTACGTTCAGGCTCGACCAGCTAAACGTTCATCAACATGCAGCGCAAATCTATCGCGCTCGCGCGTTCCTAGACGATGACGGTCCCTGCACTTCACGTTCAATCACTTAAAGACCCGCTTCGGCGGGTCTTTTTTTTGTCTCAAAGTGCATCCCGCATGATAATCGGAAAGCGCCAGGGCAGCACGAACACCAGGTCGAAACCGACGTCGTGCTCGCGGTATTGCGGGTTGCGCGCCAGCCAGAGGTCGGCCGCGCGGCGCACCCGGCGGCGCATCGTCAGCGTAATGGCGTCTTCGGCTTCTTCGGTTGTCTGCCGCCGTTTGACCTCGATGAAAGCCACCCGGTTTTTCCTGATCGCGATCAGGTCGATTTCCCCGACCGGGGTCTTGAACCGGCGGCCCAAAATGCGATGCCCGGTCGCCATATAGACCGCCGCAACGATCGTCTCGGCCCTGACACCACTATGGTGCCGCCGCTTGCGCTCAAGCCGCTGCCGAAGCTCATCATTGACGTTCGAACTCATCGTCCCACGTCCTTCGCCTTTAGTTCATCTTTCGCCTTGATCCCAAGCCCATAAACCCGCGCTTTCGGAACCCCAAATTCGTCGGCCAGGGCTTTGGCGGCATCCTTGAGGCTCATAACCTCAAGAGCCCCCGCCAGCCGCGCCGTCAACGTCTCGTCGCTAACGGCCTGAGCCTGCTCCGGCCCGACGACAATGACAACCTCGCCCTTGAGGCCCTCCATTGGAGTTGCCTCAGCAAGCTCCGCCAGAGTGCCGCGCCGAACATCCTCGTGCAGCTTCGTCAGTTCGCGGGCGATGACGGCGTCTCGGCTACCGAGCAAACGCGCCATATCCGGAATCGTCTCCGCGACACGGTGAGGCGCTTCATAAAAGATGAGACTGCCAGGAATGGCCGATAATTCCGCAAGCCGCGCCCGCCGGGCCGCCTGCTTCGGCGGCAAAAAGCCCGCGAAGAAGAATGCATCCGTCGGCAGACCACTGGTTGTCAGCGCTGGCAGCAGCGCCGACGCGCCGGGAATAGCGACGACTGGAATGTCTTCCGCCGCCGCAGCGCGCACAAGTTTGAATCCCGGATCCGAAAGCAGGGGCGTCCCGGCGTCCGATATGATCGCAATGCGCTTATCGGCTTTGAGTTCGTCAATAACGCGCGCGCTTTCGCGCTCTTCATTATGGTCGTGAAATGGCCGCGTCCGCGTGGCAATGCCATAATGCTGCAAAAGCTTCGCGGAATGACGCGTATCTTCGCAATAAATGATGTCGGCCCGCGCCAGCACCGACAGTGCACGCAGCGTGATATCCCCGAGATTGCCGATTGGCGTCGCGACCAGATAAAGCCCAGCCGCCAACGGCTCCGACAAAAGCCCCGCAATCACGCCCCGCGCACGCGCCGCCGGTCCAAGATTTGGCGTTGCTATTGCTGAAAGAGATGAGCGGTCATCGGCCACGGAGATTGTCTCGATCCTGAAATGCGGGCAGTCGAACTACCCATATCAACCCAGGACCAACGCCGAAAGCCGTCTTGCGTGAAGCGTTTAAGCAGCGATTGCGCCGCCGATCGGCCGCAGCGCCGGCATCGGCGCCACACCCAACACATGCACCGTCGCGCGACGGCGAACCCGATCGCCCATATCCATGACGGACGACAATTCATCGATCAAAGACGACAAAGCATATTGCGCCAGATCGATCTGCTGGGTTGCAGAGGCATGGCAGCGCGTCGCTGTTTCAGCTTGCTGCGCCGCCCCGATCACGATGTCGGACAGTCGGCTCCATTGATCGGCAAGCGATAGCCGGCGCGGCTCGACCGGCCTGCGAACTTCAACCGTTTCCGGGACGTCCGCAAAGGCCCAAATGACGAATTGACGGACGATTGCAAGTCCGTGCGCAATTGCGACGGATAATCTGGCACCGACAATTTTCGATGTTTCTGCCATAAATGCGAGAATCCGGTGGATAGATTAGAGAACGATTAAAATTGACGTGATTTGGCCAAAGTTACAAGGAGGGGCCAATTTGCTTTTCGATTATTTTTGAATCTTAAGAGTAATAAGGGAAATATCGCGCACGAATTCGGCGCGGAATACGACCCGGAAACGCGGCAATGAAATATGGCACCGGCGCCGAATCAAAAAAGTTGGCGCCTTAGGGAATTTAATTCCGCCCCGGAACACGCTTCGCCATATCGCAACGGCCACAAAAACGTTACGGCACGATCAGACTTCGAAAATGACCCGCCGGATATCGTCCGCTGTCGCCCCTTCGTCGCGCAGCACCCGGAGCCCCATATCCTGATTGGACTTCGAAAGTTTTTGCCCGTTGGCCCATCGGATCACCCGATGATGCGAATAGACCGGCTGCGGCAGATCCAATAACTCTTGCAGCAGACGCTGCAGATCGGTCGCCGCCAGCAAATCCTGTCCGCGCGTAACATGCGTCACGCCTTGCCGCGCATCGTCGACGACGACCGAAAGATGATAGCTCGCAGGCACTTCCTTGCGCACGATCACGGCATCGCCCCAGCGCGCCGGATCGGCCACAACGGTCCGCTGCGAACCGTCATCCTCAACCTCGACGAACGTCAACGGCTCATCGCCGCGTTTCGATTTCAGAACCTGCAACGCGCCTTCCATGTTGAGACGAAGCGCCGGCGTCTCTCCCGCAGCCATCCGCTCACCAACTATTTCGGCGGAAGCACCACGCCAAATTCCCGGATAAAGCGGAACGCCATCGGGATCGGTTTTTGTCGGATCCGCCGCAACGACAATTTCCTTGCGCGTTGCAAAACACGGATAGAGCAAGCCCATCGCAATCAGCCGATCAGCAGCCGCAAGGTATTCGGAGAAATGCTCCGACTGCACCAGCACCGGCTCTTCCCACGTCAGCCCAAGCCAATTGAGATCTTCGAAGATTGCCGTGACGAATTCGGGCCGCCGGCGTTCGAGATCGATATCCTCGATGCGCAGCAAAAAGCGTCCGCCGTTCCGCCGTGCCGTGTCGTGCGCGATGATAGCAGAGAGCGCGTGCCCGACGTGCAAAAGACCGTTGGGTGATGGCGCGAAACGCGTAACCGAGGCCATCACGCGCTTCGGCTCACAAAACGCGCGTCAACGACACAATGACCGGCATTCCACTCAGCAGACTGATAAATCATGACCTCAACTACGATCCAAACTGTTGAACTTACCCTCAGAGAACGCGACACTTATTATGCCAAAGCAATTTCACCGGCACACGATCTGAATGCACCGAAAAGGCGGCCGGAGATCAGGGAAGTTTTGAAAATCTTCGATAGACGGATGGTCACCTTTTGCGGAAAGATCGGCATGCTTGCAATTGCCATGCACGTCTTACGTCGGCGCCATACTCACTGATCTGAGATGCCTCCGTGTGTCATTCCAAAACTTGTCGAACCTCGCCATGGCGAAAGCGTGACGCCTCAGAATCGCATTGCCGCACTGTCTGAAATCAGCAAAGCGATAAAGAGCGCCGCCAATAGAATTCCAGCAATCCGTGTCATTTTCCACGTCCTCTTTTCGCCGGCTCCGCATTGCGCGATAAGATCGCCCGCGAATTGAATGAGGCAAATCCTTCCCGGAACAACGCGTTTGACCCCTCGCCGCCATGCGACCGTAACGACCGAACGCCAGCTCAAGGCAGCGGCGATTATGCTCGCCGGTCAATGCAAGGTCATGTCGCGCATATTGAAACGCACCGGCCTTCCACCGCCACGGGATTTTCCCGCCGATTTCTCCGGACTGGCAAAAATCGTCGTCGGGCAACAGCTTTCAGCCCAGAGCGCCGCTGCCATCTGGACACGCGTCGCCGAAGCGCTTTTCCCGTTCACGCCTGATGCAATCCAAGCGGCGAGCGATAGCGACCTCAAACGGCTTGGACTTTCGGACGGCAAGATCCGCACGCTGCGCGCCCTGACGCGCGCTGTCCTCGACGACGGCCTCGACTTCGAAGCCCTCAACGCCGCCAATGATCTCGTCATCGTCGAACGTCTGACCGCGATCCATGGCATCGGCCCCTGGACCGCCGACATCTATATTCTTTTTGCTTTGGGCCGCCGCGACGCATTCGCGCCGGGCGATCTCGCCTTGCAGCTTGCCGCGCAGCACCACTTCAAGCTTGAAAACCGCCCCACGGCCGAGGAACTGGAACGAATCGCCGATCGCTGGCGCCCCGCACGCGCCGTCGCCGCCCGGCTGTTATGGGCCGATTACGCCTTCGCGCGCCGCGCTCTCCTGGGGAAAGCCCAAAAGCCGATCCGGACAAAAACAAATAAATAACTGAAATATAACGGAAAAATCATTTCCGCGACAGATGGGCTCGAATGCTTCACAGAACTGATACGCGCGGCTAGTATCCCGGCGTCCGAGTGGGGCCAAGACGCGATTCGACGGATCGAAAAACCGCGAGGTTTGCGCGACTGTGAATGCTCACGTGACAATACCGGACAATTGTCCGGCTCTTGTGCTGAACGCCGACTTCCGGCCGCTCAGTTACTACCCGCTGTCCCTGTGGAGCTGGCAGGACACGGTGAAGGCGGTCTTTTTGGACCGCGTAAATATCGTCTCGGAATACGAACGCTACGTCCGAAGCCCGTCATTCGAGCTGAAGCTGCCGAGTGTCGTTTCGCTGAAGACCTACGTGAAACCGGCGCTTTATCCGGCCTTCACGCGTTTCAATGTTTTCCTGCGCGATCGCTTCGCCTGCCAGTACTGCGGCGACAGGAATGATCTGACGTTCGATCATCTCATTCCGCGCTCGCGTGGCGGCCAGACGCGATGGGACAACGTCGTCACCGCCTGCGCACCGTGCAATTTGAAGAAGGGCGGATTGATGCCGCGCGCCGCGGGCATGTTCCCGGCGCACGAGCCATATCGGCCAACGGTCTTCGAACTGCATCGCAACGGCCGGCTTTTCCCGCCGAACTATCTGCACGAAAGCTGGCTCGACTATCTCTACTGGGATACCGAACTCGAGCCGTAGCCTTCCGCGCCCTCGCATGGCCGGGTCACGCCCGGCCACCACATTTGGGCACGTACGGCCGTCGCCCGATCTTAAGCGGCCCGCGCCATCGGATGGGCGCAAAGCTCGGCGGCAACGAGATCGACCACGCGCTCCCAATCGGAGTCGGCGCCGTCTTCGCATTTCAATCCGAATGCGACCAGCGCGTCGCTCGGCGCGCCGCCATCGCGAAAGATCCTGGCGCACTGCTCGCGGCTCACCGCAATGGCCTGATGCCACTGAATGGGGCTGACGTGTTCCGGAACCGAGGGGGTCATTGTCTTCGCACTCCGCTAAACCGAAATTCGTGGAACGATTACCGAAGCTTCAGCGTTTCTAACGATGGCGGCAGACACACAGAGCGCTGTGACATCACTACGCGAGACCGTGTCACATGATGTCTCGATTGAGGGCTAACTCCAATCACGCTCCGTGCGTCTGCCAACTCGTTGGAAAGCCAGCGCTCTCCGAAATCCTTTTTCCCAACTCTTAAAACTCGACGCATACGCGACCGGATACTCAACGCTCGACTTAGGGGTTCACTGCGCCTTTGCGAGAGCCGCAGCGACCATGGCGTTTCGCACCACATCGCCCGCGACGTCTCCAACTGGACGCCATCCCCAATCAGGTGAACGCGCACTTGCCTCAAAACCGTTAGAGGTCCGCTCCGGGAAAGAGCGATCTCCGTGAGGAGTGCGGGCGAACCGCGAGGACATACGCTTTGACGAGTTTGTCGAAGCAGTTCGCCTAAATTTTGCAAACGTCTCGGACAGAACGTCTTTCGGGCTCGGTCCGTACACAGACACCACGCTACGCAACGAACGCCTACGAAACGCAACAACGCCACTCGTACTCAAAGATGGTGCGGACTGGGCCTCGGACAATGGATTGCTGTCACTCGTCCCAAGCATTGCACTCGACAAACTCAACGCAGACGCCACCACGAACGCTCCCAACGCTGGTACGATATCCACACAATCCACATGGGCCGGCTCGGGTTTCGTTCCGTGCCCCGCGAACGAAGCAAGAATAGCCGTCACATTCGGGCAACGCGAAGGCGCGATCACGGCTTACCGGTGATATTCACCGCGACATCGCCTTGACAGTATTAGGCCAGCAACAAAATCAACGTTTTCATGGATTTTGAGAATTGTGGACAAGCGTCAGGACGTTGGGAACGCTGGCGCGCCTCAGATGTTACGGCGCGTCCAAGCCGCCGAGGCCGCACCGAACGCAACCGCCATCAGCAGCACCGAAGCGACGACGTTCCAGCCAGCAAAAGAGATGCCGAGGAAGCGCAACGCCGCTTCATCGCACTTGATGACTTTGATGTGCTGGATGTCGTTCAGAAGATTTCCGGCGGACGACGTGAGGGATTCCCCACCGCCACAGGCGCTCGGGCCGGGCCAGAACTTCCACTCCGCTCCGGCGTGATAGATGCCAAGCCCCGTATTCGCCAGAAACGCCAAAGCGACCAACACGAAGAGCAGCGCGGCCATCCGCCGATAGCCGCCCGCCGTCAGCACCAACGCGATGAAAAGAACCGGAATTCCCGCGTAATAGGCGTAGCGTTCGATCAGGCACAGCATACACGGCACGTAGCCGCCAATGTATTGAAACCCGAGCGCCGTCAGGATCGTCGCAATCGCTCCAAATAGCGCCAGCGCGCCGAGCTGATAATCCGTACCCCGAGCCGACCGTGCTGCAAACGCCATGACTTCAATCCAACTTAGAAGATGTATTTGACGGCCACGAACCCGCCGACCAGCAGCACGAGAAACACCGTCATCACCATCCCAAGGCGTTTCTCGATGAAAGCGCGGATCGGCTCGCCGAAGAAATATAGGAGACCGGCGACCAGATAGAAACGCATGGCCCGCGCAACGATGCTCGCGCCGAGAAACGCCCCGAGATTCATTTTGCCAACGCCAGCCGCAATCGTCACAACCTTGTAAGGGATCGGCGTCGCGCCCTTAATGATGACCGCTTCGACACCATACTCCTGCACAAAGGCCATGAAGCTATCGAGCGCATGCTCACGACCGTAGAACTTCAGGATGGGCAGTCCGACCGCCTCAAAGAAATAGTACCCGATGGCGTACCCGAGAATGCCGCCGATTACGGATGCGACGGTCGCCACCGTCGCATACCACCACGCTTTCCGCCGGTCGCTCAGGACCATCGGGATCAGCATAATGTCGGGCGGTATCGGAAAAAACGAACTCTCGGCGAACGAAACGGCCGCAAGCGCCCACGGCGCCCGTTTGCTGGCCGCCATCCGCATCGTCCAATCGTAAAGTCCCCTCAGCATGAGCGCTGCTTAAACGGCGCTTCTGAGCTTGTCCATGCGGTCCGTCAGCTGAAAGCTGTTTGAGAGTTTGGCGACGACGGCGTTAAGCACGAGCCGGCCTTGCGGTGTCACCCGGATGCGCACGCCAGACAGCGGTTGCGTCTCGGGAGCAAGTCCTGGACCTGAGCACATGACAATCTCGTCAAGCTCATTCCGCCGCCAGTCGCCACCGGCCGGGGAGGCGCGCAAGGACGCAGGCAGCGTCTCCAGCAGCCCGAGTTCCGCCAGTTCGTCGATTGTTGCTTGGCTCGGGCGCACCCCCCCGATCTTCGCCAGCTGCGCAAGCTCGACTCCTTCGGAGAGCCGCAGGCCCATTAGAAGTATCTCGTCCGCCTGCTCTGCGTCAGACAATGCGATCCGTTCTATAAAACCATGACCTCCGTCTTCGACCCGTTCGACCCACGCCTCCGGATTGCGCTCGGCGATTGTCGCTTCGCGCTGACCATCGACCACAATCCGGCCATGCGCCCCCGGCCCGATCCCGGCATATTCGCCGTAGCGCCAATAAAGGAGATTGTGCCGGCTTTCCGAACCGGCGCGCGCGTAGTTCGAAACCTCATAAGCCGCGAGCCCGCGCGCCGCCGTCATCTCCTCGGTGATCTCGTAAAGCGCCCCTGCATCGTAGTCATCCGGAATGACGAGCTTACCAGCGGCATGAAGCGCGGCGTAAGGCGTGTCGGGTTCGATGGTCAGTTGATAAAGCGATAGGTGATCACCCGCGAGATCGAGCGCCTCGCCAAGCTCGCGACGCCACGCGTCTGCGGTCTGTCCGGGACGTGCATAAATCAGATCGAACGAAAACCGCTCGAACGTGCCGCGCGCAACATCGAGCGCCGCCTTGGCTTCCGCAACGCTGTGAATGCGTCCGAGCTTGCGCAGTTCTTCATCTCGTAGAGATTGCACGCCGATCGAAACGCGGTTGATGCCCGCGTCGCGAAAACCGCGAAAACGTGCCGCTTCGACGCTGCCCGGATTGGCTTCGAGCGTGATCTCGGCGTTATCCGCAATACCCCAGCGCTTCGCAATGTGATCGAGGATGCCCGCAACCGTCGCAGGCTGCATCAGCGATGGCGTACCGCCACCGAAAAACACACTCGTCGCAATCCGCGCGCCGATGCGATCCGCCACCCAATCGATCTCGCGCTTATAGGCCGAAAGAAACCGCGCCTCGTCCCAGCCCTTGTGGCGAACGTGACTGTTGAAGTCGCAGTACGGACACTTCTGCGCACAGAAAGGCCAGTGCACGTAGACGCCGAATGTGGTGTCGCGATCAGTCATCGCTTGCAGCCAGCATTGCTTTCGTGATTTGTCGCCACGCCGGTTCATCCTTCGATGGCGCACGCTCTAACTCTCGGGCAAGCGCACCAAGAAAACTTTCAAGCGTCGTGTTGCTCCATTCGGCACCGTGCGTGACGAGATCGTCCTTTAAACGTGCAACGAACGCCGCGGCCTCGACTCGCGTCGAAAGGCTCGCAGCCGCCGCTGCAAACGCATCGACGTCCCGTCGTGCGCTCACCTTTGCGGCGGTCGGCGTAATGCCATCGAGCATCGCCGCCTTGAAGGCCGCAAAGGCCCGCGTCCGATGCGAAATTGCATACTTCTCTTTCGGCTCCATCTCACCGAACGTGCGGGTGTCGCCGTCCGGCACGAACATCGGATCGTAGCCGAAGCCGTTGCCGCCGCGTGCCGGCCAGACGAGATGGCCAAATACCTTGCCCTCGAATAGCTCCACCTCGCCGCCAGGCCACGCGAGACACAAGACCGAAATGAAATTGGCGCGCGGGCCTTCAGCCGTCCAGCCGTGGCATGCGCTGATCTCGTCGGCGACTTTCTTCATCGCGACGCCGAAGTCTTTGCCGGGGCCGGCCCAGCGTGCCGAATAGATCCCCGGCGCGCCATCGAGGCATTCGACTTCAAGCCCGGAGTCGTCAGCCAATGCAGGCAGCCCGGAACCTTCGGCCGCCGCGACGGCCTTCAGCCGTGCGTTGCCCGCAAACGTCGTCTCTGTTTCTTCAGGTTCCGAAAGAGCCAGCTCGCCCGCCGAAACGGCGTCGAGCCCGTAAGGTTGAATGAGCTGGTTGATCTCCCAGACCTTGCCGGGGTTATGGCTCGCGACGACGAGCTTCATGCCTTTTTGAAGTTTCTTCACACCATCCCCCAGATGCGCGGCTCGGCAAATTCGAGGCAATTGTCGGCCGGATCGCGAAAGTAGATTGAGCGGCCGCCGCGCGGCCACTCGAAATCGGCTTCGATCGGAACGCCCAGCGATTCGAGCCGTTCACGCCACACCGCAATATCCTCAGCTGACGCCCGGAAGCAGACGTGCCCTTCACCCACCGCGCCATGCGGCGGAACGGGAAGCGCACCCGCAGGCGGCGGAATACGCGTCGCCTCCGGATTGAAGATCAAAAGCATCTGCGGTCCATAACGATAAAAAACATGACGTCCCTCGGCGACCGCAAAGGGTTCGAGCCCAAACACGCGACCGTAGAAGTCTTGGATGGCCCCGAGATCGGGTGCGTACAGAACCGTTTCAAGAACGCCCGACGGTCGCGGCGCAGGCTTCAGATCGATGCCCATAGGAACAATCCGACACTGACGAGACCAAGCACGCTGCGCACGCCGTGCAGCATGCCCCAGCGCTCGATCAGCGCCCGTGTCTCTTCGTTGGCCCGTTCGAACGGGGTCTCTTCAAGGATCTTATTGACCGGCATGATCGCGAAGATCGTAAACGGCCAATTGGTGAGTAGCGCTGCACCACCGGCAAGCCAGATGACCTTGCCGGTGACCAGCCACTCGAGCGTACCCAGAATGAAGCCGATGACGGCAAGCGATGCCTGCATCTGAAATCCGCGCCGGTAGGCGGGCTTCCATTCCGCAAGCATCGCAGCATCGTCGAGAGAAAGCCGCGCCGGTTGCTCTGCCCAGTTGATGTAGATCGCCGCGCCTGTGAACAGCGCCGCGACCGTCAGGGCAAAAGGTCCGAACATGGCCTCGCTCCGTTGTCTGGTCTTAAGCGACCGTCAGCTTCTGCAGCTGAACGAGTTCGCCGATCCCCTTCTTGGCGAGCCCCATCAGCTCGGTGAACTTATCTTCTGTGAAGGGCGTCGTCTCGGCCGTGCCTTGGATTTCGACGATGCCGCCCGAGCCGGTCATCACGAAATTGGAATCGGCATCCGCGTTGCTGTCCTCGGCATAGTCGAGATCGAGCACCGGCTCACCTTTATAGAGACCGCACGATACGGCGGCCACGTGATCGCGCAGCACGGTGTCCTTCACCATGTCGCGCATTTTCATCCACTGGATACAATCGTGCAGAGCCACCCACGCGCCCGTGATCGACGCCGTGCGCGTGCCGCCATCGGCTTGGATGACGTCGCAGTCGACCGTGATCTGCCGTTCGCCAAGCTTCGTCAGATCGACGACCGCGCGAAGCGCCCGGCCGACGAGACGCTGAATTTCCTGCGTCCGCCCCGACGGATGGCCGCTCGTCACCTCGCGCCGCGTCCGGTCGTGCGTCGACCGCGGCAGCATCGAGTATTCCGCCGTCACCCAGCCACGGCCCTGACCTTTCAGCCACTGCGGGAGGCGCTCTTCCAAGCTCGCCGTGCAAAGAACATGGGTGTCGCCGAATTTGATGAGGCAGGAGCCTTCGGCATATTTGGAAACGGCCCGCTCGATTGAAACACGGCGCAACTCGTCTGGCTTGCGTTTGGAAGGTCGCATGAGTTCCCTGAATTGTTGGTATTGCGGCCGCGACCCTAATGAAGGCCCCCCCGGCCTTCAACCGGAAACCTTATCGGTTGAAAGAAGGGTGCAGATACCCAGAAAACACCACAGGATTTGACGTAGGCCCCTGTCATTCATAGATTTTGACGGTGAACACGGAAGATCAAATCGTGGCAGCCACCATCCTGGACGGCAAAACGCAGCTGCAAAAGCTTAACGAGCGCTCGCGGACGATCCTGCGGCGCATCGTCGAAAGCTATCTGGCGACGGGTGAGCCGGTCGGCTCTCGCAATCTCTCACGCGCCTTGCCGATCGCCCTCTCGCCCGCCTCGATCCGCAACGTCATGTCGGACTTGGAGCAGCTCGGCCTCATTATCGCGCCGCACACGTCTGCGGGGCGCCTGCCCACCCAGCTCGGCCTGCGCCTGTTCGTCGACGGTCTTCTTGAAGTCGGCGACATCACCCCGGACGAGCGCCGCCAGATCGAAGCCCAGATCGCCGTCCGCCGCGAAAAATCGGTCGATCAACTTTTGAGCGAAGCGGGCGAACTGATGTCCGGTCTGTCCCACTGCGCGGGCGTCGTCCTCGCCGAAAAGCAGGTCGCCCGCCTGCGCCACATCGAATTCGTGCCGCTCGAACCCGGACGCGGCCTCGTAATCCTGGTCGATGAAGACCAGAACGTTGAGAATCGCATCATCAACCTTCCCGATGGCTTGCCACCGTCTGCCTTGCAGGAAGCTTCGAACTATCTCAACACCCATTTGCGCGGCCTGACGCTCGCCGAAGCCAGGGCCGAACTCGAAAAGTCGTTGAATGCCGCCAAGGCAGAACTCGACGTGTTGACCCAAAAGGTCATCAAGGCCGGGCTCGCCGAATGGTCAGGTGTCGCCGATGATCGCAAGAGCCTCATCGTCCGCGGTCAGAGCAACCTTCTGAAAGACGTGACCGCCGCCGAAGACCTGGAGCGCATCCGCCAGCTCTTCGACGCCTTCGAATCCAAGCAGGACATCGTCGAGTTGCTCGGAGCCTCCGAAACGGCCGAAGGCGTCCGCATTTTTATTGGCTCGGAAAACAAGCTGTTTTCGCTTTCGGGCTCATCGTTGATTGTTGCCCCATTTCGGGATGAGACCCGCCACGTCGTCGGCGTTCTGGGCGTCATCGGCCCGACGCGGCTCAATTATGCCCGCATCATCCCAATGGTGGATTATACAGCCAAGCTGATGAGCCGCTTGATGGGCTGAGGCATCGAGACCTATTTGACCCGCTTCTGACGCACCCCAACTTGAACTGCCTTGATTTTTACCGCCTAGCGGTCGATACCCCGGCACCGGAATTTTTGCAGTGCTATTCCAGCGAAGAGAAAAATGAGCGACGACAAAAAGCCCATAGACGAGACCGTGCAACCGTCCGCGGCAACGCCCCCTGAAATGGGAGATGTGAGCGTCGAGCAGCTCAAGGCGATGATCGCCGCCCTTCAGGCCGATCTCGAAAAGAAGTCCGCCGAAGCTGCCGCCAAGCAGGATCAGTACCTGCGCGCCGTTGCTGAAACGGAGAACGTCCGCCGCCGCCTCGAAAAGGAAAAGGAAGAGACGGCGAAGTATGCGATCACCAAGTTTGCCAAGGATATCTTGACGGTCGGCGACAACTTCCAGCGCGCTATCGCCGCCGTGCCGAAGGATGCCGTCGAAAGCGATCCGGCCCTAAAAACCCTACTCGATGGGGTCATTCTTGCCGAGCGTGATTATAAGACGGCTCTTGAGCGTCACGGTGTCCGCGCCATCGACCCGGCCGGCCAACCCTTCAATCCGCACCACCACCAAGCCGTGATGGAGCAGGAGAACGCAAACGTCCCAGCTGGCACCGTGCTGCAGGTCTATCAGGTCGGCTACATGATCGATGACCGCAACCTGCGTCCGGCGATGGTCGTCGTCTCCCGCGGCGGCCCGAAAGTCGCCAAGGCTGACGACGCTGCCCCTGCCTCGTCGGAGCCGCCTGCCGATGCTTGATGCGGCTGCGACGTCGCGACCAGCGTCGCACCAGAACAAACGTTGAGCGAAATCAAGGCGCCTCCTCCTCAGCAAGGATGCGCTTCAACCGCAGAAAAAAGCTTGCAAATTGAAGCATTGCGTCACGGCGGGTAGTTCCGTTTTGACGCAATCAAAAGGCGATAAAGTTGATCTATGGAGGGGATAAGAAGCGTTGCACGCTGAAATCAGGCCCCTATATAACCGTCGGTCACACAATTGAAATCCTGGGGACCGGTGCCTCTGACCTCTCGTTGGGGAGCACGTTGGATGCCAATAGAGGGTCCACCCGGTCTGCCGCAACTGAGAAGGATTGATGCGAATGGCAAAAGTAATCGGTATTGACCTCGGCACGACCAACTCGTGCGTCGCCGTCATGGATGGCGGCAAACCGAAAGTGCTTGAGAACTCCGAAGGCGCCAATACCACCCCGTCCATTGTTGCATTTACTGCCGACGACGAACGTCTCGTCGGTCTGCCGGCCAAGCGCCAGGCAGTCACGAACCCCACCAACACCTTTTTCGCGATCAAGCGCCTGATCGGCCGCCGCTACGACGATCCCGAGGTCACGAAGGACCAGAAGCTCGTTCCGTACAAGATCGTGAAGGGCACCAACGGCGACGCCTGGGTCGAAAGCCACGGCAAGCAATATTCCCCGCAGCAGATCTCGGCTTTCATCCTTCAGAAGATGAAAGAAACCGCCGAAGCCAAGCTCGGCGAGAAGGTCACGCAGGCGGTCATCACCGTTCCCGCTTACTTCAACGACGCCCAGCGCCAGGCGACGAAAGACGCCGGCAAGATCGCGGGCCTTGAAGTTCTGCGCATCATCAACGAGCCGACGGCAGCTGCGCTCGCCTACGGCCTCGACAAAAAGACGGACGCCAAGACGATCGCGGTCTATGACCTCGGCGGCGGCACCTTCGACGTGTCCATTCTCGAAATCGGCGACGGCGTCTTCGAAGTGAAGTCGACGAACGGCGATACGCACCTCGGCGGCGAAGACTTCGATATGGTCCTCGTTACGTACCTCGCCGATGAGTTCAAGAAAGAGCAGGGCATCGACCTGCGCTCCGATAAGCTCGCCCTTCAGCGTCTGAAGGAAGCCGCCGAAAAGGCCAAGATCGAGCTGTCGAGCGCCCCTTCGACCGAAGTCAACCTGCCGTTCATCACGGCCGACGCGACCGGTCCGAAGCATCTCACGATGAAGCTGACGCGCGCCAAGCTCGAAAGCCTCGTCGATGGCCTCATCAACCGGACCAAGGGTCCGTGCGAAAAGGCTCTGAAGGACGCTGGCCTCAAGGCTGCCGAGATCGACGAAGTCGTTCTCGTCGGCGGCATGACGCGTATGCCGAAGGTCCAGGAAGTCGTGAAGCAGCTCTTCGGCAAAGAGCCGCACAAGGGTGTCAACCCGGATGAAGTCGTCGCCGTCGGCGCCGCGATCCAGGGCGGCGTTCTGCAGGGCGAGGTCAAGGACGTCCTGCTGCTCGACGTCACGCCGCTGTCGCTCGGCATCGAAACGCTGGGTGGCGTCTTCACCCGTCTGATCGATCGCAACACGACGATCCCGACGAAGAAGAGCCAGACTTTCTCGACCGCCGAAGATAGCCAGAACGCTGTCACCATCCGCGTCTTCCAGGGCGAGCGTGAAATGGCGGCCGACAACAAGATGCTCGGCCAGTTCGACCTCGTCGGCATCCCGCCAGCGCCGCGCGGCGTGCCGCAGATCGAAGTCACTTTCGATATCGACGCCAACGGCATCGTCCACGTTTCGGCGAAGGACAAGGCGACCGGCAAGGAACAGTCGATCCGCATCCAGGCCTCGGGTGGCCTCTCGGATGCCGACATCGACAAGATGGTCAAGGACGCCGAAGTCCACGCGGCCGAAGACAAGAAGCGTCGCGAGGTCGTCGAGCTTCGCAACCAGACCGAAGCCCTCGTCCATGGCACCGAGAAATCGCTCGCCGAGAACGAGTCGATCCCGGCCGTCGCCGCGATCAAGGGCGAAGTCGAAGCTGCGATCACGGCCGCCAAGGAAGCCATCGCCGGCGAAGATGCCGATGCGATCCGCTCGGCTTCAACCGCGTTGACCCAGGTCGCCATGAAGATCGGCGAAGCCGTCTACACGGCCAAGGGTGGCGCTGAAGGCATGGAAGGTGGCCCCGAAGCATCGGCTGAGAAATCTGCCAGCGGCGACGACGTCGTCGATGCGGATTTTGAAGAAGTCAAAGACGACAAGAAGAAATCGGCTTAAAAGTCGAACTTAGATTCGCCCTTGGGTTGTCGCGGCGTTCTCAATTTTGGAACGCTGCGCCCGGCCTGAGGGCGAAAAATTGATATAACCGCTTGTTATTGCTGCGACTTCCTCGACCAGCAACTTGCCAATCAATAGGTCATAGAACAGCGCACCATGGCTAAGCGCGATTATTACGAAGTTCTGACCGTCAAGCGGTCCGCTACCGAAATCGAGATCAAATCCGCCTATCGGTCTCTCGCCAAGGAATATCACCCCGACCGCAATGCGGGCGACAAAGAAGCCGAGCGCCGCTTCAAGGAAGTCAACGAAGCCTACGAAGTTCTGAAAGACCCTCAGAAGCGCGCCGCTTATGACCAGTTCGGCCACGCCGCTTTCGACGGCGGCATGGGCGGCCGCGGCGGCCCCGGCTTCGGACCGGATTTCGCCTCTTCGATGTCCGACATCTTCGACGATCTGTTCGGCGAATTCATGGGTGGACGACGCGGCACCCAGGGCCGCTCGCGCACAGCTCGCGAAGCAGGCGCCGACCTGCGCTACAATCTCGAAATCACGCTGTCCGAAGCCTACACCGGCAAGACCGCGCAGATCCGCGTTCCCGCCAGCGTCAAATGCGAAACGTGCTCGGGCACCGGCGCAAAACCCGGCACCAAGGCGAAGACCTGCACCACCTGCGGCGGCATGGGCAAAGTCCGCGCCAGCCAGGGCTTCTTCACGATTGAGCGCACCTGTCCGCATTGCCAGGGCCGCGGCGAGATGATCGACGATCCGTGCGTTGACTGCGCCGGTTCAGGCCGCGTCCAGAAAGAACGCACGCTCTCGGTCAACATCCCGGCCGGCGTCGAAGACGGCACGCGCATTCGGCTCGCGGGCGAAGGCGAAGCCGGCCTACGCGGCGGCGCGCCCGGCGACCTTTACATCTTCCTCTCGATCAAGCCGCACGAATTCTTCCAGCGCGACGGCGCCGACATTTTCTGCAAGGTGCCGATCTCGATGACGACGGCGGCGCTCGGCGGCCAGATCGACGTCCCGACGCTTGAAGGCACCACGACGCGGGTGAAAATCCCCGAGGGCACCGAAAGCCGCAAGCAGTTCCGTCTGCGCGGCAAGGGCATGCCCGTACTCCGCGCCAAGGTCTCGGGCGATATGTACATCGAGGTCGATGTCGAAACGCCCAAGAACCTCACGCGCAAGCAGCGCGAGCTGCTCGAAGAATTTGAGCGCGCGAGCCACAAGGAAACGAGCCCGGAAAGTGCAGGCTTCTTCTCCCGCGTGAAAGAATTCTTCGAAGGCAAGAGCGGCTGATCGCAGTTTGCTCTCGTCACCTCTGAGCCCTTTGCGCAGCCTTGCCAACGGTCCGAAAGCCGCTAGGGTCCGGCTCACAAAGCGCTCTCATGATCCGGACCTTCGACCCAGATGACCGACGCCCCCGCGCCCGATCCGCGCCTTCTGTTCTTCGCAGGCAGCGCCCGCCAAGCCTCGTTCAACAAGCGCGTCGCGAGACTCGGCGCCGTGATCGCCGAAGCCAACAGCATCCCGGCGACGTTCGTCGATCTCTCCGACTACCCGATGCCACTTTATGACGGCGATCTTGAAGCCGCATCCGGCCAGCCCGAGAACGCGCACAAGCTCAAAAACCTGATGATGGCCCACACCGGCGTTTTCATCATGAGCCCAGAATACAACGCGTCCTTCACGCCGCTCTTGAAAAACACGCTCGACTGGATCAGCCATATCCGCGACGATGGCGAGAGCCCGCTCGAAGTGTTCCGCACACGCGTCTTTGCCCTTGGAGCAGCCTCGAACGGCGGCACCGGCGGTTTGCGCGGCCTCTCACAACTCCGCCTGATGCTGGAACTGGGAACGGGCGCGCTCGTTCTACCGAACCAGTTTCTACTACCCCGCGCCGCCGATGCCTTCGACGAGCACGGCCACCTGAAAAACAAAGAGCAGACCGAGCAGTTCAAGACTGTCATTCAGCGGCTCGCACGCGCCGCCCGCGTGCTGCACGGCTAGAGGAACGATACCGCGATGATTGACGCCGCCACCCGAGACAAGCTCATCGTCGCCCTCGATCTGTCGTCTTACGATCAAGCGCGCGCTCTTGTTGATCGCCTCGGCGATACCGTCAGCTTCTACAAGATCGGCTTGGAACTGTTGTTTGCGGGCGGTCTCGATCTTGCTCAGGAACTGAAGCGCGAAGGAAAACGCGTTTTCCTCGATCTGAAATTCCTCGACATCGGCAATACCGTCGAGCGCGCGGTCGCGTCTGCGGCCGGGCTGGGCGTCGATTTCATCACCGTCCACGGCCACGACACCAAGACGCTGAAAGCCGCCGTCAAAGGCCGTGGCTCCTCGAACCTGAAGCTGCTCGCCGTCACGGTGCTGACGAGCCTCGATCAGTCCGACCTTGAAGAACAGGGCATTACCGACATAACGCCGGCAGGCCTCGTGGTCGGCCGCGCCCGCATGTCGGAACTCGCGGGCTTCGACGGCGTCATCGCCTCTGGCCAGGAAGCCGCCGCCATCCGCGCCGAAACCGGGCCGGATTTCCTCATCGTCACGCCAGGCATCCGGTTGCCCGGCGCCGAAGCCGGCGACCAGACCCGCGTCACGACGCCCGAAGAGGCTATCGGCTTCGGTGCCAACCACATCGTCGTCGGCCGCCCGATCAACGCCGCTAAGGACCCCAAAGCCGCCGCTGAAGCGTTCCTGCAGCACATCGCCCAGGCTTAGCGGCGAAGGCACTTACGCGCGATAAGTCGCTGGCCGATCATGGCCTTGCCACATCGGCGCCCAGCTCTCACCACGCCGTGCGCACACTCGCCGTTTACCTCCCCTTAACCGTCTTTGGCCATGAACTGGACGGTCCATGATGGTTAAGCGTTGCGTAAGCGGGGTTCACGGACAGTATGCGTTGGCTTTGGCACTTGACCCAGCAGGTGCGTCTGCTGGCTGCGGCAATCGCCGTTGCCATCCAGGTTTTCGCGCCCGTGGCACTTGCGGACGAGCGGTCCGCCGAAAAGCCGCTTCCCTCCGCCGTGGAAGCCGCCCTGATCCTCAAGGACATCGACCAGAATTCCCCTGTCTATCTTCGTATCTTCAAGGAAGAATCCGAGCTTGAGGTCTGGAAGGCCCGCCCGAACGGCCGTTACGCGCTGATCAAGACGTTCCCTGTCTGCAATTGGGGCGGCACGCTCGGACCAAAGCGCACCCAGGGCGATCTGATGTCGCCTGAGGGCTTCTACCGCATCACGCCCGGCGCCATGAACCCGAACAGCAAATATCATTTGGCGCTCAACGTCGGCTATCCGAACGCGCTCGATCGTTCGCTCGGCCGCACCGGCAGCTACATCATGGTCCACGGCGATTGCAAAAGCGTCGGCTGCTTCGCCATGACCGACAATCAGATCGAAGAAATCTACGCTTTCGTGCGCGATGCGCTCGCCGGCGGCGAAACATCCGTGCCGATCCACATTTTCCCGTTCCGCATGACCGCCGCCAACATGAAGCGCCACGCCGACAATCCGGCATGCGATACGTGGGAGCCGTTAAAAGAAGCCTACGACGATTTCACCCGAACGCGCGAGCCGCCGCAGATCGGCATGTGCGGCAAGCGCTATATCGTCAATCCGCTGACATCCGTCGGCGACAATCCGAATGCCGCCTGCCCGGTTCTGATCGGCAAACGCTTGGCGCCGCTATCGCCGCGCTTCCGGAAGCGATTGGTTAAGGCCGATCCCGACCTTGAAGGGAACGGCAAGAAGCTCAAAGGCGTGATGATCGCGAGCCAGAGTTGGGAAACCTATCTGCTGGGCACGTCCGTCGCGACGGCTTCCAATCCGCCGCGCCCTGCGCCGCACCGGCAATCGTTCGCAACCAGCAGCGACACCGCCCTCGGCGCTCTTCAGTCGATCGTGAAATAACGCCTGGCGCCGCCACCATCGACGTCGCATGGGTTGCCGAAGCGCCGCCGCTCCGGCTATGGCTCCTCGTCCAAAAATCCACGCTCTGCGTCGAAGGAAAGAACAAGCCAATGCCCAAGGGATACGTTATCGCCCGCTCCATCGTCACCGACCCCGACAAGTGGGCTCAGTACGCTGCCAAGACAAAGGCTGCGCTCGACAAGTTCGAAGGCAAGCCCATCGCACGCGGCGGCAAGAGCGAGACCCTGGAAGGCGAGGGCGTCGCCCGCAACGTCATCCTCGAATTTCCAAGCTACGAACACGCGATCGGCTATGCCAAGTCGCCCGAATATGCCGAAGCCAAAGCGCTACGCCAGGGCGCCGGCACGATGCACATGACCATTGTCGAAGGCGTGTAATCGGACGCTCAACGGTGTCATCCTCGGGCTTGTCCCGAGGACCCATCGGTCATCGTCCTACAAAATGGATCCTCGGCGTGCAGCCGAGGATGACAACATAAATGGCCCACTTCCCAACGAGCGACGGACGCGCCCCGTGGCGAGCGCAGGTCCTGACCCTCTTCCCCGAGATGTTTCCGGGACCGCTCGGCATCTCGCTGCTGGGACAGGCGCTCGACGCCGGCCTCTGGTCGCTCGACGCTCTGCAGATCCGTGACTTCGGCTTGGGCCGTCACCGTCAGGTCGATGATACGCCCGCGGGCGGCGGCGCGGGTATGGTGCTGCGTGCCGACGTGCTCGGCCCCGCACTCGATCACGCCCGAGAACGTTCGCCCGATGCACCCCTGATCTATCTCTCTCCGCGCGGCACGCCCCTGACGCAGCAACTCGCCCGCGATCTCTCCGAAGGACCGGGCGCCACGCTGCTCGCTGGCCGCTTCGAAGGCATCGACCAGCGCGTCATCGAAGCCAGGGGCCTGCGCGAAATTTCGATTGGCGATTATGTGCTGGCGGGCGGCGAGTTGGCCGCCATGGTTCTGATCGAGGCCTGCGTCCGCCTCATCCCGGGCGTCCTGGGCGCCGCCGACAGCCTGACCAGCGAAAGCTTCGAGACGGGCCTGCTCGAATACCCGCAGTACACCAAGCCCCGCGAGTGGGAAGGCCGCGCCATTCCCGACATTCTGCTCTCCGGCGATCATAAGAAAATCGAAGACTGGCGTCGCCGCCAATCAGAAGAACTGACGGCCGCCCGCCGCCCGGATCTTATTCGTCCCACCCGCGCCCCAAAGTGAGGCGTCACAGCCGCTTCGCCTTTGCATGGCCAGGATTTCTTGGGCAAATGACGTGGGGGAAGATTCGCGAAACGGTTCTTTAGACCGTGCGCATGAAGCTCTCGGCACGGACGCGTGACCAATCGAGAGATGGCGATGGGATATTACAAAAATCTGCTTCTCGGCATAGCGGCTGTGGTGCTGCTGACGTCTCCCGCAATCGCCGATCCGCTCCCCGCCGCGCCCGATCCGGCGCCCGTTCAAACCAATACGCCCAATCCGAAAGCCGCAGCCGAAACCCCATCCACTCCGGCAGCAACGCCCACCGCAACCGCGACGCCATCCTCTGAAGCGGCTTCTGCTGCTCCGCAACAAACGCAAGACGATCCGGTCCTGGCTGCGGCCCGCGCCAAGCTCGCCGCCGAACCCGCGGCAGAAGACGAGCACGACCGCGACGATCAAAAGGCGCTCGTCGAATTCTACAACAGTCGCCACGGCGACGGCTTGTGGGTGACGGCCTCGGGCCTCAAACCCGAAGCCAAGGCGCTTGCCGCCGAGATCGCCAACGCCGATCACTACGCTCTCGATGTCTGGCGTTTCAAGGTCCCGAAACTCGCCGACGGCGCGCTGACGGCAACGGACACAGATTCGCTGGCCGATGCCGAGATCACGTATTCGAAGGCCGCACTGCTCTATGCCCGCGACGCCCGTGGCGGCCGGATCCCCGACCCGTCGGCGCAGCTGACGACCAACCTCGATCGCCGCCCGCAATGGATTGAGCCGAAAATCGTCATCGACGCGCTCGCCGCCACGCATGAACCCGACGCCTATCTGCGCAGCCTCGAACCACAGCATCCGCAGTTCGAAAAGCTGCGCCAAATCTACATCACGATGCTGCCGAAGGACGGTAAAGGCAAACTGAGCCCGGCCGCCAAGCGCATTCGCGCCAATATGGAAGAGTGGCGCTGGATGTGGCTCGATATGGGCAATTTCTACGTCCTGAACAACGTCCCCGAGTTCATGCAGTACGTCTACAAGGACGGAAAGATCATCCGCTCCGAAAAGATCGTGGCTGGCCTCGTCGACAAGCAGACGACGATCTTCTCGCGCCCGCTCAAATACGTCGTGCTGCGCCCTGCCTGGCGCGTGCCCGAAAGCATCATGGTCAACGAGCTGTGGCCGAACCTGATCCGTGGCGGCGGCATGATGACCAAATACGGACTGCAAATCCGCTCGAAGGACGGCAGCCGTAATATCGACTACCGCAAGGTCGACTGGGCCTCGACCGACATCCGCAATTTCGAGGTCATCCAGCCGCCGGGACGCAGGAGCGTGCTGGGCCACGTCAAATTTTCGTTCCCTAGCCAGCACACGATCTTCATGCACGACACGCCGGACAAGTGGATGTTCAAGCCTGCGGTCCGCACGTTGAGCCATGGTTGCCTGCGCGTCTGGAAGCCGATGGACCTCGCCAAGATGATCTTGAAGGAAGACAAGGGCTGGGATGCCGCCAAAGTCGATGAGCTTGACCGGACGGGACCGCTCAACAACGAAATCCCGATCACCAAGGAAATCCCGATCCACATCGTCTACTTCACCGCCTGGGTGACGGACGATGGCAAGCTGAAGACCTTCCCCGACGTCTACGGCCACGAGCGCCGCATCACGCAAGCTCTCGATGGTCAGTGGAGCAAGATCAACAAGGGTCACGACCACCTCGCACCCGTCGAGCCCGACTTCAACCCGGAAGCGCTCGCCGCCCGCACCCGCGATAACGACGTGGATGACGAACAATACCCGGCCCGCCAAAACGCGACGCTCGGCAATATGATCGGCAACGCGCTCGGACTAAGTAATTGATTTTAGAACAATATATATCAAAAATCGAACGCACGTTCGGGTTCGCCGGACTGCCCATTAAATTAACAGCGTATACGAACTAATCGGTGGATAACTCGCCGCCGACTGACGACTTTCGCACTGCAACGTGATCAGTTGCCTGCGCAAGTGAGTTGGTTCCTCAATTTTGAGAAAGTGAGTAAATCGTCATGGCTCAGAATGAGAAAACATCTGCGCGTGTGAGTTCGATCGCCTCAAGGGCCCTATCGAACCCACAGTCCCTGAACTCTGAAGAGATCAAAGAGCTTGCAGCGTCCGTGTTGTCGCAATCTCAAGATCCTCAGAGATCGCAGCAAAATGCCCAGAACCAGCAATACCAGCAGAACCAGGGGCAGCAAAAGCGTTAGTACCGCGTTCTACTTCCGTCAGCCTTTCAACCGAAAGGACGCAGCGAGTGGGTATCGTCATGATCCCGCTCGCTTGTGCTTTATCGGGGGTCTCAAGATCGCCGACGTTCTGGCAGATGACCATTACCTCCGCGGTATCCCGCAGCAGCCAACCGACGCTCGCCACTTCGACGGGCCGGGCCTCCGGCAAATCCGCAAGATAGCGCCATTGCCCTGACGGTTGCCGGCTATCGAGCCACCGAATGATGACGAGCGGGCAATCGGCCATTCCGCACCTCCGAATGTGATTCGAAGGAAATCATAACAGACTGAGGCGCCTGACGGCGTGGCCGCCGCTTTTGGCTGTGGTAACGTGGCTCACCGGAACCACGCCGGTTTTCGCGCGCACTTTCGCGCGACGCCCTCGACAAAACCTGGCGCTTCGGTTATCAACCGCCCCAACAATATTCCCCCTCAAACGGGTTGCCCTTCGGGGTTGCATGAACGGCTCGAGCGCCAAGGCTGCTTAGCCGATCCTCTGCGTCATCAAAAAACTATATGGAATCAACAAGATGAACCTTATCCAGCAGCTCGAACGCGAGCAGATGGACGCCATTCTTTCCAAGCGCGGCGTTCCCGAATTCGGCCCCGGCGATACCGTCAAAGTGATGGTAAAAGTCATTGAGGCGGCTGAAGCCGATCCTAAGGACAAGAAAAAGAAGGTCGAGAAAGAACCGACCGTACGCTTCCAAGCCTATGAAGGCGTGGTCATCGCCCGTTCCGGCGCAGGCCTCAACGAGAACTTCACGGTCCGCAAGATTTCCTACGGCGAAGGCGTCGAGCGCGTTTTCCCGATCTATTCGCCCTTCATTGCCGAGATCGAAGTCCTGCGTCGCGGCAAGGTCCGCCGCGCGAAGCTTTACTATCTTCGTGGCCGCCGCGGTAAGGCCGCCCGTATCTTCGAACGTACGGACGCTCGTGCGCGCCGCCTGAACGCCGCCTGGAAGGGCTTCAAGAAGCCGAAGGGCGAGGCCGAAGATCTGACCCAGATCAAGGGCATCGACATCGACCTGCAGAACCGCCTGAAGCAAGTCAACGCCTACAAGATCGAGCAGATCGCGAACCTCTCGGATGAGGATATCGCCAACCTCGATGAGACGCTGAAGCTCAAGGGCGCGATTGAGAAGCAGGATTGGGTCGGTCAGGCTCAGCGTCTTCTCGCCGAACTGACGGCTGCCGAAGTTCCGGCCGAAGAAGCCAAGGAATAAGCGCCTCGTGCAGGCCGCTTCTGAAATTTTAAAAAGCGCCGGGATCTCCTGGCGCTTTTTGCGTTAATGCTGCCGCGACGATGCCATGTATTTTGTTGGCCGCGATTTCGCACTAAATATACTGACGAACGATTGCCCCGCCGTGGAGTCCCATGTCCAACATTGAAGTGAGCAAAACAGCAAGCCGCGACGGTAAGATCCCGTTGCACGGCCCCGACGCCTTCGCCGCCATGCGCAAGGCCGGCCAATTGGCAGCCGCTGCGCTCGACATGCTGGTTCCGGTCGTGCAACCGGGCGTCACGACGGCCGAAATCGACGAGCTTGTGCTCTCATTCGCCCTCGATCACGGCGCCATCCCGGCAACACTGAACTATCGCGGCTATCGCTACGCGACGTGCACCTCGATCAATCACGTCGTCTGCCATGGCATGCCGAACGACAAGCCGCTGCGGCCGGGCGACATCGTCAACATCGACGTGACGCTGATCGTTGACGGCTGGCACGGCGACACCAGCCGCATGTATCCGGTGGGAGACGTGTCGCGCCGCGCCGAACGGCTGATGGACGTCACCTATGAATCCCTGATGCGCGGCATCGCCGTTGTGAAGCCCGGCGCGACGACCGGCGACATCGGCGCCGCCATCCAGCGCTTTGCCGAAGCCGAGCGCTGCAGCGTCGTCCGCGACTTCTGCGGTCACGGCCTCGGGCGCGTCTTCCATGACCGCCCGAACATCCTGCACTACGGCGAACCGGGCGAAGGCACCGTGCTCGAACCGGGCATGCTCTTCACGATTGAGCCGATGATCAACCTCGGCAAGCCGCACGTGAAAATCCTCGCTGACGGCTGGACGGCGGTCACGCGCGACCGCGAACTGTCCGCGCAATTCGAGCATACCGTCGGCGTCACCGAGACCGGCTGCGAGATCTTCACGGAATCGCCCGCCGGTTATCACTACCCGCCCTACAACGTCCGCGCCGCGGCGTAATGGAGTAAGGCATGTCGCGCTCCGGGGGGTCTCGCGACAAGGCAAGCGCCGAAGAACAGGCGGCGTTTTTCGCCGCCGCGCCTGAGAAGCCGAAACCCGAGCCGGATGATCGACACGGCCACCGCAAGCGCCTTCGCGACCGCTTCCAGAACGGCGGCGCCGAAGCGCTCCCCGATTACGAGCTTCTCGAAATGATCTTGTTCCGCGCCTTCCCGCGGATCGACACCAAGCCCATCGCAAAACGCTTGCTCGCCAAGTTCGGCTCTTTTGCCGACGTCGTCTCTGCTGCGCCCCAACGCTTGAAAGAAGTTGAAGGCGTCGGCGATCGCGCCGTCGAAGAACTAAAGCTCATCAAGGCCGCTGCCGAGCGCCTGACCAAAGGCGAGATCAAGTCCCGCTCGGCGCTCACTTCGTGGAGCGGCGTCATTGATTATCTGCGCTTGGCGCAAGGCTTCGAGACGCGCGAGCAATTCCGCATTCTTTTCCTCGACAAGAAGAACCAGATCATCGCCGATGAAGTGCAAGGCCACGGCACTGTCGACCACACACCTGTCTATGTGCGCGAAGTGGTGAAGCGCGCGCTCGAATTGTCAGCGACAGCGATCATTCTCGTCCACAATCATCCCTCCGGCGATCCGACCCCGTCGCGCGCCGACATCGACATGACGAAGCAGATCATCGAGGCCTCGCGGCCCTTCGGCGTCACCGTGCACGATCACGTCATCGTCGGCCGCAATGGTCACGCGAGCCTCAAAGGGCTGCGATTGATTTGAACCACATCCGTCAAACATGATGTCTCAATCAATCTCCGAGCGATCCCGCGTGTCCCGCATCGTCGCGTAAACGATGAGAGAAAGCGCGATGCAGCCTGTGACATACCAATAGAAATAGGTTTCGTGTCCGGCCTGCTTGAGCCACAGCGCCACCCATTCCGCCGTGCCGCCGAACAGCGCGACCGCCAGCGCATAGGGCAATCCCACGCCCAGCGCGCGCACCGACGTTGGAAACAATTCCGCCTTCACCACCGCATTGATCGCCGTGTAGCACGACACGATCGCGAGCCCCGCGACGATCAAGAGAAAAGCCTCCCACGGATCGCGCACGTTTCCGATGGCACTCAAAAGCGGCACCGTGCACAGCGTGCCGAGAACACCGAACGTCACGAGCACCGGCCGCCGCCCGACCTTGTCCGATATCGCGCCGACGATAGGCTGCAACAGCATGTAGACGAACAGCGCGGATGCCGACACGAGCGTTGCGGTGTCCTTCGAAAATCCCGCCGTGTTGGCGAGAAATTTCTGCATGTACGTGGTGTAAGTGTAGAACGCCAGCGTACCGCCCATCGTCAGCCCGATGACGATCGCAACCTCGCGCGGATGTCGCATGAGTGCTGCAAGCGAACCCTCGCGCCGCGTCTCACGCGCAAACGAATCCGTCTCGACGAGATCGCGCCGCATCACAAACGCGATCAGCGCAAGCAGCGCCCCGATGACGAACGGAATGCGCCAACCCCAGGCTTCGAGCTGGGTAGCCGTCAGCACGAACGTCTGCAGCACGATCAACACCAGCATCGCCGTCAGTTGCCCGCCGATCAGCGTCACGTACTGAAAGCTCGAATAGAACCCGCGATGCTTCGACGTCGCCATCTCGGATAGGTACGTCGCGCTCGTGCCGTACTCGCCGCCGAGGCTCAACCCTTGGATCATGCGCGCGATGAGCAGAATAATCGGCGCCGCAACGCCGATCGTTGCATAGACGGGCGTCACCGCGATCATCGCCGAGCCGAAACACATCAGCAGCACCGACGCCGTTAGCGACACACGCCGCCCGTGCCTGTCCGCCATCCGCCCGAACAGCCACGCCCCGATCGGGCGCATCAGAAAACCGACGGCGAAAATCGCGGCCGTATTCAAGAGCTGCGCGGTCTGATTGCCTGCCGGGAAAAACGCTTTGGCGAAATACAGCGAAAACGCCGCGTAAACGTAGAAATCGTACCACTCGACCAGATTGCCCGAAGACCCGATGAGGATGGCTCTGATTCGCTGGCCGAAACTCATTTCCGGCGCGGACTTCGCGTCATTCACCCCTGGTCACCCCCCGGTTTTTGAGGAAGCCTAACACGGCCCGCGCCGCTGTGCCGCACGTATTCCCCGGAAACGACGGCGCTCGGGCCGACGAACATTGACGATGGGCAAACGGCACCCCTAATTAGCAAACCCTGACCCGCAGGCTGCGGTCGGAGAGTGAGAGCCATGACTAAAAAACCGCATCACGCCAAGGTTATCGTTCTGGGCTCCGGCCCCGCCGGCTACACCGCCGCGATCTACACCGCGCGCGCCATGCTTTCGCCGACGCTCATCCAGGGCACGCAGCCCGGCGGCCAGCTGACGATCACGACCGATGTGGAAAACTATCCGGGCTTCGCCGATCCGATCCAAGGCCCGTGGCTGATGGAGCAGATGCAGGCGCAGGCCGAGCACGTCGGCACGCACATCATCATGGACCACATCAACAAGGTCGATCTGCGTGTTCGCCCGTTCCGGTTGGAAGGCGACAGCGGCGACACCTACACGTGCGATGCGCTCATCATCGCGACGGGCGCACAGGCACGTTGGCTTGGCCTGCCGTCAGAAGAGCATTTCAAAGGTCACGGCGTCTCGGCTTGCGCGACATGCGACGGCTTTTTCTACAAGGGCAAGGACGTCGTCGTCATCGGCGGTGGCAACACCGCCGTTGAGGAAGCGCTGTTTCTTACGAACTTCGCCAACAAGGTGACGCTCGTTCATCGCCGCGACTTCCTGCGAGCAGAAAAGATTTTGCAGGAACGCCTGTTCAAGAACCCGAAGATCGACGTCATCTGGGATAGCGTCGTCGAGGAAGTCATCGGCGCACCGTCGCCGAAGTCGGTGACCGGCATCGTGCTGAAGAACATCAAAACCGGCATGACGTCCGAACTCGCGACAGACGGCTTCTTCGTTGCGATCGGCCACGCGCCCGCAACCGAGCTGTTCAAGGGCCAGCTTGAGACGACACCCTCGGGCTATCTCATCACCGCGCCCGACTCGACCGCGACGGCCATCCCCGGCGTCTTCGCGGCGGGTGACGTCAAGGATGAAGTCTTCCGCCAGGCCGTGACGGCGGCCGGCATGGGCTGCATGGCGGCGCTCGAAGCCGAGCGCTATCTCGCGCAGATGGAAGACCAGGCCGACGCCGCGGAATAGAAACCGGCGCATTCATCGCGACCAGAGATGCCTTTGATCTGTGGACGGAGCGCGACAAGACCGCGCTCGGCCCATTTGTCTATTGCTTATCTGGCATACCCCCGTTGCAATGCGTCCAGTGCATAGCTAATTATGTACCGTCCAGTAACCCCCCACTGGTGAGCCTCCGAAATGGATTGGGATAAGCTTCGAATCTTCCATGCCGCAGCCGAGGCAGGGAGCTTCACGCATGCCGGCGAGCAGCTTCATATGAGCCAGTCGGCCGTCAGCCGGCAGATCTCGGCTCTCGAAGCCAACCTTCGCGTCACGCTCTTTCACCGGCACGCCCGCGGCTTGGTTCTGACTGAGCAGGGCGAGTTGCTGAACCGTACGGTCGCCGAGGTCTTCGCCAAGCTGCAAACCGCCGAAACGTTGCTCTCGGACTCGACGACGAAGCCTTCGGGCGAACTTCGCGTCACCGCGCCGATCGGCTTCGGCACGATTTGGCTGACGCCGCGTTTGAGGGAATTCGGCGAGCTTTATCCCGAAATTCGCATCGAGCTGATCCTCAACGACGATCAGGTCGATATCGGCATGCGCGCCGCCGACGCTGCGATCTGGACGCGCGAACCGGAGCAGGCGGACCTCATCCGCCGTCCGCTGTTCGAAAGCCGCGTCCGCGCCTTCGCATCTGCACACTACATCCGCAAATACGGCGCGCCCAAGAGCCTCGAGGATCTCAACCAGCACCGCATCATCGGCTATACCGGTCCGTCCGCCCAGCATCTCGACGCCATGTCCTGGATCGAAACCGCAGGCAGCCTGAACGGCGAGCCGCGCGAAGCCGCCCTGCGCGTCAACAGCGTCGTTGCCATCAAGTACGCGATTAAGGCCGGCATCGGCGTCGGCATGATCCCGGATTATCTGACCGACGACATCACCGATCTCGTGCCCGTCCTGACCGACATCGACCAGCCGTCGCTCAATATGGTGTACGCCTACCCGGAAGAGCTGAAATCCTCAAAGAAGGTCCAGCTGCTGCGCGACTTCCTGATCTCGAAGATTGCCAAAAATAAAGGTAACTGAACGCTCTGCGGCCTTGCTGGCCGAGCGCGAGCACCCCATGTCCCTGACATGCGCGGAGCGGCGAACTGGTTTGTTTGCCACCACCGGTCGGCGCTCCGTTTGAAATGCCAGCTCCCTGAACTGCCGGGCCCAAAAGGCCCGGCTTTTTGCTGATCGGGCCTGCGACCAGCACTGATTTGCGGAAATCGATCTCTGACGCTATCTAACGCGTTCGTTTTGATCCGCCGCACCCAAAAGGCTCTCGAAAAGTCATGGCAAAGACGCTGTACGATAAAATCTTCGACGATCACGTGGTTGAGCAATCGCCGGACGGAACGAGCCTCCTTTATATTGATCGCCACCTTGTCCACGAGGTCACGAGCCCGCAGGCATTCGAAGGCCTGCGCATGGCCGGCCGCAAGGTTCGCGCCCCTGAGAAGACGCTCGCCGTCGTCGACCACAACGTTCCGACGACTGACCGTTCCAAGGGCATCGCCGACGAGCAGAGCCGCGTTCAAGTCGAAACGCTAGCAACGAACGCGCGCGACTTCGGCATCGAGTATTTCAACGAGCGCGACAAGCGCCAAGGCATCGTCCACGTCGTCGGACCGGAGCAAGGCTTCACGCTGCCCGGCACGACAATTGTTTGCGGCGACAGCCACACCTCGACGCATGGCGCGTTCGGCGCACTCGCGCATGGCATCGGCACCTCCGAGGTTGAGCACGTTTTGGCGACGCAGACGCTGATCCAGAAGAAAGCCAAGAACATGCGCGTGACGGTCGATGGCGTCGCCCCGAAGGGCGTCGGCGCCAAGGACATCACGCTCGCGATCATCGGCGAGATCGGCACCGCTGGTGGCACTGGCTCCGTCATCGAATATGCGGGCGAGGCCATTCGCGCGTTGTCGATGGAAGGCCGCATGACGGTCTGCAACATGTCGATCGAAGGCGGCGCCCGCGCCGGCATGATCGCACCGGATGAGAAGACGTTTGCGTTCCTCAAGGATCGTCCCAAGGCGCCGAAGGGCATGGCCTGGGACATGGCGATGAAGTACTGGGAAACGCTGCGCACGGACGACGGCGCGCACTTCGATCGCGAAGTTCGCCTCGACGCTGCAAAGCTGCCGCCCATCGTCTCGTGGGGCACGAGCCCCGAAGACGTGACGTCGATCGCGAGCGCCGTTCCCAATCCTGCCGATGTGCACGACGAAAACAAGCGCGCGTCCATGCAGCGTGCGCTGGAATACATGGGCCTGACGCCCGGCACCCGGATGACCGACATTCCGCTCGACGTCGTCTGGATCGGCTCATGCACCAACGGCCGCATCGAAGATCTTCGCGCTGTCGCCAAGATCGTGGATGGCAAGAAGATCTCGTCGCGCCTCGCTTACGCGATGATCGTTCCGGGCTCGGGCCTCGTGAAAGAGCAAGCGGAAGCTGAAGGTCTCGACAAGATCTTCCTCGACGCCGGCTTCGAATGGCGTGAGCCGGGCTGCTCGATGTGCCTCGGCATGAACCCGGACCAGTTGAAGCCGGGCCAGCGCTGCGCCTCGACCTCGAACCGCAATTTCGAAGGCCGCCAGGGCTACAAGGGCCGCACGCACCTTGTGTCGCCGATCATGGCCGCCGCCGCCGCACTCGAGGGCCACTTCGTCGATGTCCGCGAGTGGCAGGTATAGCGGTAGTGCCACAACAGAATTAAATCCTAAAACCGGGTGTTGGCAAAAACCCGGTTTTAGGCCATTATTTTTTTATCGTTCGGCAAGTCGTGCCGACGAGATAGAAAGTGACGAACGAGCCTGCGAAGCGAAAGCCGAGCGGGTTTTTTTGTGTCTAGCGTGCTGTGATGCCAATGGCCCACCTCGCGTGGGCTTTTCTTTTAGGACCACAATGGCAGATCAATTTGCCTGGTTGGTTTCGCTCCTAGCTAACCTTGTAACGATCGCACGCGCAGAACCTTTTCTGCCGTCCGTTCGCACATGCCAATCCAAAGCACGGCGGACCAGAAGGAAGATCGTCCGATCATTAATGGTCGGACGCATCGAGGAGGGTCGTGTGAAGAATGGCTATGGGATCGTGCTAGAGCGAACCGAAAAGTGTCGCTGATCTCCTAAATCCGCGACTCTGATCTTCGATAAAAAATGCCATTTCTCCCAAAGGCGGAGCGTTGTCTAAATTGGTGCTTGAGCCGCGGGAAACGACGGCATACTTGAAACTCGCAGATGCTGAATACCCGCGAAGAGAGGGCACTTATGGCTGACGACACAACCAGCTCCGTCCAATCGCAGTTCGGCCGCGCCGCTGCCGACTACGCAACGTCGGAAGTTCATGCCAAGGGCGAAAGCCTCGCGCGCATCGTCGAACTGACAGCCCCGCAAAAAACCTGGGAAGCCCTCGACGTCGCGACCGGTGCCGGGCATACGGCTGCGATCTTCGCGCCCTACGTCGCCAGCATGATCGCGAGCGACGTCACCGACGAGATGCTGCAGGAAGCAGCAAAGCTCGCCAATGCGCGGCGCATCTCGAACATGCTGACGGCGCGCGCTTCTGCTGATGCCCTGCCGTTTCCCGACGAAAGCTTCGATCTCGTCTGCTGCCGCTTGGCGGCGCATCACTTCCCGAACCTCGAAGCCTTCGTTCGCGAAGTGCGCCGCGTCCTGAAAAAAGGCGGACGCTTCGCGTTCGTCGATAACGTCGCGCCGGACCGTGTGCGTCTGCCGAACGCGAGCGGCGCGGAAATCGAAACAGCCATCGTCGACTACAACAGCTTCGAGAAACTGCGCGATCCGAGCCACGGCTTCGCGCCGCCGCCTGAAACCTGGATCGCTTTGCTCAAAGCCAACGGCTTCTCGATTGCTGCACATGAGCAAATGGAAAAGGAACTCGACTTCGCATCGTGGGTCGCGCGTATGCGCTGTACACCCGATGTCGTCGCCGAGCTCGATCGCATCCTGACCGCCGGTCCGGCGCCGCTCGGAGCTTTCCTCAAGCCGCGCACCGACGACACCGGCGCACTGCACTTCACGTTGCAGGAACTTCTCATCGTCGCTGACCGGACCTGATCGAAAACGGCCTTTCCATTTCGTCCAGCGAGGCCTATCTCCTGCGCTCAACCACAGGAGAGCGCCGAGATGCCGATCGATTGGAGCAATGCCATCGCCCCAAGCCTTGCCGACTTCGAGATGCTCGCGCAAACCGCGTGGAATAAGCTACCCGCCGAATTTCGCACGATGGCGGGCGACGTCATCATTCGCATCGAAGATTTTGCGTCCGACGACATCCTCGACGAATTGGATATCGAAGACCCCTTCGAACTGACGGGCCTTTACCAGGGCGTCAGCCTCGACCGCAAAAGCGTGACCGAGACCACGCGCGAACCCGACATGGTGTTCCTTTATCGCCGCGCCATTCTCGACGAGTGGGCCTCCGAAGGCGAAGAGCTGGGCCACCTCGTCGCGCACGTCCTCGTCCATGAAATCGGCCATCACTTTGGCTTCTCGGACGATGACATGGAGGCCATAGAGACCCGCATAAGTGACTGAACCGTGGCCGGAAGTCACATCGGATTAACTGTGTTCATGCCACAAGACGGCTAAGCTTGAGCACTACGACATTTCGGTCCATGTTGTAGGGGCAGGCTGAAAGAACGCGGGGCACGTTTTTGAATGTTTGAACGGATGAGCGGCCGGCGATTCCTATTCAGGATCGTCTTGGCGGGATGTTTGGGCTTTGCGGTTGCGTTCGCGCCATCCGCTGACGCGCAAGACACGTCGGCAACGCTGCGTGACGGCATCCCGACGCCGGAGCAATACGTCTCGACCGTCGGCGGAGACAGCCACATCGTTGGCCCTGGAAAATTCAAACTCGACGGCCAGACGCAATATTGCGGCCAACGGCCGACGGTCATCGACAACAAGCTTGATGACTACGGCGCTGCCTATCCGGGCTTCTTGATCATGAATCCGCGCCTGCTCGACAAGGTATCTACGCCCGTCAAGCAGTGGATCTACGCGCACGAGTGCGGACATCAGTTCCGCGGCCCAGACGAGGAAACTGCCGACTGCTTCGCCGTCCAGCGCGGCCGCCGCCAGGGCTGGCTGAAGCCCGAAGGCCTGGAAGAGATCTGCACGTTCATTACGCCCGCCAAGGGCGATGCCATGCACTTCTCCGGATCATACCGCTGCGAATACATGCGCAAGTGCTACGCCGACCCGAAGATTCGGTGACGACTTAGGTTTAGCCGCGGCGGCCGGCTCCCGGTACGGGAGTGGCCGCGGCCTGCCAGAAAAGCCAAAACTTATCCCCGCCCATTCCGGCGGCCGTAAAATCCCAGATCCGTTAGACCTGAGGATCTGCCATGCGGCTCGCCGACTACGCCCAGCGCCTTCTTGACCTCGCCCGCACGGTTAACCGCTGGCTGGCGCTCGCCGCCAAGCTGGACGGCCTCCGGCGCGAGAAGGTCGCCCTCTACGCCGAGGAAGTTGCAGCAACATTGGCCCGCGCCGCCTCAAGCCTTGCCGTTCTGGAAGCCGACCCCCATAACCGTTCAGCGCTGCTGACCGCCACTCGCGAGCTTGGCCGCGTCGGTGGCTACGTCGAAACGATTGTCGCGACGCTCGAACACCATCTTGACGGGCGCAAGCAGGCTGGCGTTAAACGGCGGCTGGAACATCTGAAGCCCTTCGATCTCGAAGCCGCCATCCGGGAGTTCGGCGCTTTCCGGCACGCTCGGCGGCTTGCCTCGGCGGAAGGCTATTTCCGGGCGCTGGCAGACACACTGCGCGCCTGAAGAGGAGACGTAAGCATGGATAAATTCACGGTTCTGACGGGCGTTGCCGCCCCGCTGCCGATCCGCAATGTCGACACCGACATGATCATCCCGAAGCAGTTCCTGAAAACGATCAAGCGGACCGGCCTCGGCAAGTCGCTGTTCTACGAGATGCGCTACGACCCAGCGACGGGCAACGAGCTGCCGGACTTCGTCCTGAATAAGCCGCAGTACCGGAACGCGACGATCCTCGTTGCGGGCGACAACTTCGGCTGCGGCTCTTCGCGCGAGCATGCGCCCTGGGCGCTGTTGGACTTCGGCATTCGCTGCGTGATCGCCACCGACTTCGCCGACATTTTCTACAACAACTGCTTCCAGAACGGCATCCTGCCGATCAAGCTGCCGCAGTCGGATGTCGACAAGCTGATGGACGACGCCAGCCGCGGCGCCAACGCGACGATCACCGTCGATCTGGAAAAACAGGAAATCCGCGGTCCCGATGGCGGCGTCATCAAGTTCGACATTGATCCATTCCGCAAGCACTGCCTGTTGAACGGCCTCGACAACATCGGCCTGACGCTGGAGAAGGGCAAAGCCATCTCGACGTTCGAAGAAGGCACGGCGTCCTCGCGCCCTTGGCTTTGACGTCTTGTCCTCGCGCCAACGCCGGGCTCGCTCCGACCCGGCTTAAAACATAAAGACGAAAAGGGAGAAACGGACAGAATGGCCAAAGCGATTCATATGATGATCCGCGTTCTCGACGAGGCGCGCTCGGCGAAGTTCTACGAGGCGTGCTTCGGCCTCAAAGTTTCCGAAAAGAAAGACTGGCCGGACTTTTCGCTCACCTATCTGAAGAACGCCGAGAACGATTTCGAGGTTGAGCTGACGGTCAACAAGGGCCGCACCGAGCCCTACAATCTTGGCGATGGCTATGGCCATATCGCCTTCGTCGTTGACGATCTCGAAGCGACGCGCGCTAAAATCGCCGCCGCCGGCTACCAGCCGAAAGACATCAAGAACATGACGCACGACGGCAAGCCGTTCGGCACGTTCTTTTTCATCGACGATCCGGACGGCTACAAGATCGAAGTCCTGCAGCGCGGCGGCCGGTTCCAGTAAGCGAGAGGCTCACATGACCGACGACGATTTCAAGTTCGACCCGGCCACGATGGGGCGTCTCGCGGGCGCCCTGTCCTTTGTTGTCGGCGCCGATCACGCGGCAACGAAAGCGCTGAAAGCCGCCGCCGAAACCGGTACGGCGAAAGACATCAAAACCGCGCGCACGCAGTTCCTGCGCTTAAAGCCCGGCGAGCGCCGCGCCGCGCTGACGATGCTGAATGATTAGCCTGCGCACGAACAGCTTGTTGTGTCACGCCGACAAAGGCCGGGATGACGATAGAGTCTAAAACTTCGACCCGCGCGCGGTGACGAGAGCACCGCTTAAAGCGTTGGCGAAATCACGCCGCTCGTCGTCCGTCAGAAACTTCCCGAACCGCACCGCCTTGCCCTGCGCGGACAGCCAGAGCGATGTCCGCCCGTCCGGGCGATCAACCGTGCAGCTCACCCGCGTCCAATACGGGTTGAACTCGAAAACTTCGCGCTGCCCCGAGGGATGAACGTGCGTGAGCGTCAACACGTCGGGAGTGACATCGACCGTCTCGTATTCCAGGCCGTCGCGATAGTTGCGTTTGAAGGCCCAGTAGATCAGCGCGACGTCGAGCCCGAAAAAACCGAACACCGGCCAGGCGCCCATAAGATAAAACACCAGCCCGACGATGAAGCTTACCGAGCTAATCAGGCTCATCATGATCAAGAACCCGCTCGGCGGCAGCGAGCGGTGGGGATGAAGCACAAACTGCGTATCTTTCGCGGATTGCATTTCAGTTCGATTATCGCTCATGTCTCGTGGCTGGCGACCCGTCTCAACCCCATCACTGCGGAGCGCCAACGGCGCCAACACAGCGGAGCTCTGATGGCCAAAGCGTCCTCAGATGTACACCATACAAGCATCGGAAGTTCCGCCCCAAAACGCAAGGCTGCAAAACCTGCGGCAATTGCGGCCAAGAAGGCGCGTAAATCTGCGCTGCTCGACAAAGCCGAAATTCATGAGGTTTTCCGGAGGTTTCACGCCGCAAACCCTGAGCCCAAGGGCGAGCTGGAGCATACCAATCCGTTTACGCTATTGGTCGCCGTCGTGCTGTCCGCCCAGGCTACCGACGCTGGCGTCAACAAGGCGACCCGCGCGCTCTTCAAGGTCGCCGACACGCCGGAAAAGATGCTGAAGCTCGGCGAAGACAAGTTGCGCGATTACGTGAAAACGATTGGCCTTTACCGGGCCAAAGCGAAGAACGTCATCGGCTTGTCCCAGCGCCTGATCGACGATTACGACGGCGTCGTCCCATCGGATCGCGATGCGCTGGAATCGCTACCCGGCGTCGGCCGCAAGACCGCGAACGTCGTCATGAACATCGCCTTTCATCAGCCGACGATGGCCGTCGACACGCACGTCTTTCGCGTCGCGAACCGCATCGGCCTGTCGCGTGGAAAGACACCGCTGGCAGTGGAAGAAGACCTGATGCATGTCGTGCCCAAGGAATATGCCATGCACGCGCATCACTGGCTGATCCTGCATGGCCGCTACGTCTGCAAGGCGAGAAAGCCCGAATGCTGGCGCTGCCTCATCAACGACATCTGCCGCTTCCCGGATAAAACGCCCGCGCCTTAGACGCCGGACGCCATAGCCCCAAGGCGGCGCCCTTTTGGTTCCTCATACCGTCATCCCGGCGCAGGCCGGGATCTAGTCAAACCTCGACAGGTGAAGTGGTGATGCTTGTCTGGGTGCCGACCTTCGTCGGCATGACGGAGGGCAGGGCGCCATTCCAAACTCAAGAAAATCTAGGAATCCATCCGCATCGCGAGGCCGGCCTTGGCCATGTAGTCCTTCGCTTGCGGGATCGAATACGTCCCGAAGTGAAAGATCGACGCCGCCAAGACCGCGCTCGCGTGGCCGCCTTCGACACCATCGACAAGATGCTGCAGCGTGCCGACACCGCCCGACGCGATCACCGGGATCGTCACTGCGTCGGACACAGCCCGGGTTAGCTCGACGTCGAAGCCCGCTTTCGTGCCATCGCGATCCATTGAGGTCAGAAGAATCTCGCCAGCGCCGAGTTCTGCGACCTCACGCGCGTATTCAACGGCGTCGATGCCCGTCGGCGTCCGGCCACCGTGCGTAAAGATTTCCCACCGCGGCGGCTCGCCTTCGGCCGACACGCGCTTGGCATCAATTGCGACGACGATGCACTGCGCGCCGAACTTCTCGCTCGCTTCCTTCACAAACGCCCGTTTGTTCACCGCCGCTGTGTTGATCGAAACCTTGTCGGCGCCCGCTTCGAGCAGCTTGCGGATATCTTCAACGGTACGCACCCCACCGCCGACCGTCAGCGGCATGAAGCAGCGATTGGCCGTCCGTTCCACGACGTCGAAGATCGTATCGCGGTTCTCGTGGCTGGCCGTGATGTCAAGAAAGCAGAGCTCATCGGCGCCGGCTGCGTCATAAGCGGCGGCCGCCTCGACCGGGTCGCCCGCATCGACGAGATCGACGAAATTGACGCCCTTTACAACTCGTCCATCTTTGACATCAAGACATGGAATGATGCGGACTTTCAGCATATTTGTAAAAGCGACTTCCTTTGAACTCGGGAGCTCCGGTATCACGCCCCGTGGCTAGGCAACTATCACGCCGCGTCCGTCAGCGTCGAGCATATTAACGTTCCTCCGAGGGAACTCTCACGCGCCTCCAGAGTTATGCCGTCTCGCGGAACTCCGCGCAAAAATTTGCAAGGGAACCTGATACCTATGGTCGACGACTTCGCCCCTAAGAACCTTCGCGCCCGGTTGGCCGCCATACAGGACCGTATTGCCCAGGCCCGCACCCAGCTCGAAACGCATGGCATCGGCGATCAAGCCGATGCGCTGACGAGCTTCATCGATCAGCACGACACCATTCGCGGCTCGCTGGACGCCGAAGGCACCATAACGGAGCTGCAGCACAGCAAGGCGTCCGCCCAGACGGATGCCCTCGAAACTGCGCTGCATAAGTGGCTGGAAGGCGTAGAAGGCAAATTCTCGAACCCCCAGCGCCGCGAACCGAACATTTCGGTCTGAGACGGGATCGCTGCCGGCGCCTCGGCCAGGGCCTGACGAAGGTCAGAGGCCGTCCCACGCCGAATGTCATCCTCGGCTTTATGGCCGAGGATCCATTCTGCAGCAGCACAAATCGAAGAATAAGGCCCAGCAATAAGCCCGAGGATCACCGCGAAGCCCGTGAAGTTTGATGCGTATCAAACTTCAGCCAGCGACGATGGGGTTAAGAGCCTCTTGGGGGCGGTCGCCGCGAGCGGCAATATTATCGCAGATACCCCATTTCGGGCGCCGCAGCGGCCGCTCCTGCAGCCACATACCAACGGCACTCGATCACCGATCGATTTAAGATTCGCCGCGCTCCCTGAGTGCGGCGAATTTAATTTCAGGAAAGCGCTCGGTCTTGTATTTCAGCATCCAGGCGCTCTCCGCCAGGAACACGAGTGCTCCGTCACGGTCGGTCGCTATCTCGCCCCGATGCGCATTGACGAACTTCTGCAACGCCGCCGGATCATCCGCCGAGATCCATCGCGCCACTTCGAACGGCGACTGTTCCAACGACACCGGTACGCTGTATTCGTTGGCAACGCGTGACTGCAAAACTTCGAACTGCAGCTGGCCTACGACGCCGAGAATTTGCCGCCCGCCCGCGATCGGCGTGAACACCTGCACGATGCCCTCTTCCGCCAGATCGTCCAAAGCGCGGTTGAGCTGCTTCGCCTTCATCGCATCCTGAATGACGACGCGGCGCAGAAGCTCCGGCGCGAAATTCGGAATGCCGGTGAACTTTAGCGCTTCCTTCTCTGTCAGCGTATCGCCGACGCGCAGGGTCCCATGGTTCGGCACGCCGATGATGTCGCCCGCCCACGCCTCGTCCGCCGTCTCGCGGCCTTGGCCGAAGAAGAACGTCGGCGACGAGATCGTCATCGGCTTGTTGTCGCGGACGTGCAGCATCTTCATGCCGCGCTTGAACTTGCCCGAGCAGATCCGCATGAACGCAATACGGTCGCGATGGTTCGGGTCCATGTTGGCCTGCACCTTGAAGATGAAGCCCGTAACCTGATCCTCGCCCGGCTGCACGGTCCGCTGCGTGGCATCGCGCGCCAATGGCCCAGGCGCCCAGGCGCCAAGCGCATCGAGAAGTTGCTCGACACCAAAGTTCTTCAAGGCGCTGCCAAAGAACACCGGCGACAGATGCCCCTCGCGGAAGGCCTGCAGATCGAACTGCGGCAGGGCACCCTGCGCCAGCTCCACGGCCTCGATCGTCTTCTCAGCGATACGCTCGTCGATTCCCTCGATGCGGCGCAGTCCCTCGAACGTTTCGAGCGGTTGCGAATGCCCGTACGAAGCGCCGCGCTCCTCGCTCTCGGGAAGCAAAATCTTGTTGCCGACGAGATCGAGCACGCCGCGGAAGTCGGTCCCCATGCCAACAGGCCATGCCATCGGCACGAGATCGAGCGCCAGGTCCGCCGCAATCTGATCAAGCAGCGTCAGCGGATCTTCCGCTTCGCGGTCGATTTTGTTGATGAACGTGATGATCGGAATATCGCGCAGGCGGCAAACCTCGAACAGTTTGCGCGTCTGGCTTTCGATGCCCTTCGCCGCGTCCATCACCATCACGGCGGCGTCGACCGCCGACAGCGTACGATAGGTGTCTTCGCTGAAGTCGGAGTGGCCCGGCGTATCGAGCAGGTTGTAGACGATGCCGTTACGCTCGAACGTCATCACCGACGACGTCACCGAAATGCCGCGCTGCTGCTCGATCTGCATCCAGTCGGAACGCGTGCGCCGCCGCTCGCCGCGCGCTTTCACTGCGCCCGCCATCTGGATCGCTCCGCCGAACAGCAACAGCTTTTCCGTCAGCGTCGTTTTACCGGCGTCAGGGTGCGAGATGATCGCGAACGTGCGCCGCCGCGCAATTTCAGGCGGCAGCACCGGCTCGGCCGACGCGCCTTGCGTCATGACGTTCAAAGTTCAGGCCTCAATCAATTGCACTTGGCTCTGATCGAGCCAGATTTGGTGATGCTCGGCGGACTTGCCGAAAACTTCGCCGACATGCAGCTCGACCAGTCCGTCGTCGAACTTGACGATCGGAAAGGTCTTGCCGACGCAGCCGCGAAACAGCGTCATGAGCTGCTTGTTGTCTTTGGGCACGCCATCCGGAACGCCCAGCACACGGACTTTGTCACCGATCTTCATGCCTTCTCCAGAAGTTCGAGCGCTTCTTTGGCATCGAGGCGGCCATCGTAGAGCGCGCGGCCCGTGATAGCGCCTTCGAGCATTCGGTATTCTGGTTTCATCAGGTCGCGCACATCGGCAATGGACGCAAGACCTCCCGACGCGATGACCGGAATACGCGTCGCCTGCGCGAGCGCGGCTGTGGCAGGCAAATTAAGCCCCTTCAACACGCCGTCGCGTTCAATGTCGGTATAGATGATGGCCGCAACGCCCGCGTCTTCGAACCGCTTCGCCAGATCGACAGCCGTCAGCTCCGACGTCTCCGCCCAACCCTCGACGGCCACCTTGCCGCCCTTGGCGTCAATGCCGACCGCGACCTGGCCTGGAAAGCGTTTCGCCGCGTCCTTCACAAGCGCCGGATCGCGCACCGCGACCGTGCCGAGGATTACGCGGCGAATACCCTTATCCAGCCAAGCTTCGATCGTCGCCAGATCGCGAATGCCGCCGCCAAGCTGCGCCGGCATCTTGATCGCTTTCAGAATGGCCTCGACCGCCGCACCGTTGACCGGCTTGCCCGCGAACGCGCCGTTGAGATCGACGATATGCAGGTACTTGAAGCCCTGTCGCTCGAAGCTCGCCGCCTGCGCCGCCGGATCGTCGTTGAACACGGTGGCGGCATCCATCTCGCCGAGCTTCAGCCGCACGCACTGGCCGTCCTTAAGGTCTATGGCAGGGAATAGGATCAATGCTTTTGTCTCGCGGGTAAATTCCTGCTCCCGTCAGGGAGAGAACGAATTCGCGCCATATCTGGCGCGACAATCCGGCCATCAGATTGCTATCTTGGGTTCCTAAACGGTTCGTGCGATCAATCGCGGATCGCAGGCTACGTCAAGACCTACGCGCTGCGGCCGGCTCGCGGAACGCGAGTCGCAGCGCGCAATCGAAGAATGGCCGACTCCCCAGAAGGGAGGCGCGATGCGCAAAAGTAAGAGTGTTCCATGGCTACTGCGTTTCTTGTCGAGCCGCCGCCTGTCGTTGCCCGCCGTCCCCTGACCGAGGACGACGCCATCGACATCTGGATCGCTCGCTGGATGCGCACCCGCCCGACGGACCTGCAGCGCCGCTACGCCTGCGACCCCCGCCGTCTCTATGAAATTTGGGAGGAAGTGCGCTTTCCGGGCAGTCGCGCCAAGGCGCTCGCCGCGTTCCAGCGCCGTTTTCCAAGGCTTGAGCCGCGCTTCGATCCTGGCCCCCACCGGCGCATTCCAACGTCCGCGCACCCTGATCCCGATCAGCTGAGCCTGTTCCCCGAAGCGTAGCGGACCGCCGGCACATGTTCCGCTTAGGCGCGGGGCGCAATACCCCCGCTGTAGGCCGAAATTCTTAATTATTTTAACCTGTTGTCCCTACCACGACGTTAAGACTTCGACAAGAACAATTTTAGAACAAATGCTGGACAACTGTTCTGAGTCGTGACATGTTCTTCCTATGTTCACGACGCCGCAAGTCAGGCGCCACCTTGGGTCAGAGTAGCGTGTTCGACCCTCCCGAAACACTAGGAGAGCCCCCATGCGCACCTACCTCATCTCGTACGATCTCGCCCACCCGACCCGCAATCAGCACGTCGTCGCCCAGGCCATCATGGGCATCGGCGACAAGTGGGCCCGGCCGCTGTCGAACACCTGGTACGTCATGTCCGAACGCGAAGAAGTGGAACTCGAGACGGATCTCCGCGCGCTTCTCGCCGAAGACGACGGCCTCCTGATCCAGGCGACGAAGCGCGACGCCGCAATGACGAACACGTCGCTCCGCTGGTTCCGCCAGCGCCGCCCCAGCGTCGATCTCGCACCCGATGGTAACGTCATCGCCTTCCCGCTTCCCGCAACAGCTGCTGCCGAGCCGATGGAGCCCGAGCTGCCGTTCGCGAAAGCCGGCTAACACCCACGAATTCCGGTCTTTGGGCGGGGCGGGTCTTTCTCTCCCCCTAGCCTTCCCGACGGGCTCGTCTCGTCCAAAGGCCGATGCTGGAGACCCGGGGATCATGCCCCCCAACTGCCTCATGATCCCCGGCTCCTTTTTTAATTTGCGTTTTTCACGTCGCGTACTGCGTACCTCATGCCTGCTCCCCAAAGCTCCCCCACGCTCAAGTACCGGATTAGCGCCATGAAGACCTTCCTTCTCCATCACACCCCCAAATCCGCCAACCAGGACACCTGGACGGTGACGTTCTCGCTCCCCTACATCGCGACCGAATACGCCCCCGCCGGCAACGGCGTCTGGTACGTCAGAACCTGGCTCGGCGCCGAACAGATCAAGCGGCGCCTCGCGATCCTCTTCGATTCTCCTGATGAACTCGCCGTCCACGAACTTGGTCGCGCCGACGCGGCTGGCACGGCGCGTCTCACCTGGCTCGAAGGCCGCCTCGAAGACGACGATACCGATGGCACATGGCACGTCCCGCGCGGCGTCTGGACGGTCATTCAATCGGCCGTCGGCACGCTTGCGCGGTGACTTCGGCTTCTGAGTTCCTTCTCCCTATCGGGAAGGGGTTAGAGATCGGGTGATAGACACGCCCGCTGAACGTCATCCCGGCGCAGGCCGGGATCCAGCCAAGCCTCAGCTTGCGAGACATTTGCTCGCTGACTGGATGCCGACCTCCGTCGGCATGACGTCAATATCTACGGCTTCCACTTCAAGAAATTCGCAATCAGCTTCAGCCCGAGCTTCTGGCTCTTCTCGGGGTGAAACTGCGTGCCGGCAATATTGCCGTCGGCGACGAACGCCGTGATCGGTCCGCCGTAATCCGTCTCGGCAACGACGACGCGCCGCTCTGTCGGCACCATCGCGAACGAATGCACGAAATACGCGTGCCAGCCGTCCGGGCCGGTCGGAATGCCGTCGAGCAACGCATGCGGATGGACGACGTTGAGCGTGTTCCAGCCCATGTGCGGAATTTTCAATTCCGGATCGCTGGGTGAAATCGCGCGCACTTCACCTTTGATCCACCCAAGCCCCGGCGTCTCGACGAATTCGAGCCCCCGCTCGGACAAAAGCTGCATGCCGACGCAAATGCCGAGAAACGGCCGACCCTTCTGCCGCACCGTCTCTTCCAGCGCCGGGATGAGCCCCGGCACGCGTTCGAGCCCGTGCTTGCAGTCGCCGTATGCTCCGACACCCGGCAGCACGATCCGATCCGCCGCCAGCACATCTTCAGGCCGTGGACTGACGATGATCCGGACATCGGCCTCGCTCGCGCGCGCCGCGCTTTCAAACGCCTTCGCCGCCGAGTGCAGATTGCCCGACCCGTAATCGATGATAACAACGCTTTGCATGAGAAGACCGGGCCTCGGAGGAATTTTCAGTGAGATAAATTGTGCCAGCTTCCAATGCCGCAAGCCGCGCCAATTGTCATCCCGGGTGGGGCCTCTTGCGAGATCCGGGACCCAGTCTCAACGACGCGGACTATGCGGCCTGGAGTGCGATCGTCCCACGACGCGCAACCCGGAAGAACAATCCGCGCGCGTGACGCTCAAGCCCCAATGCCGAACGGCCAGAAGCGTGATCCGCGCGCCCTCGACGACGCACCAGCGGCGTCATCGCGCGCGATCACCGGCTGCTCCGGCAGCCAGCCTTCGAAGAACCGCCGCTCGCTCTCCGCAATCGACTTGCCGTTGACGACGCCAATCATCTGCCAGCCGCGTTGGTCCAACATCCACCGCTTCAGGCTCGACACCTCGAAGCCAAGGTAGATGTTGATCATCAGAAAGATGATGCCGATGCTGTCCGGGCTGACTTTCAGCGCATTCAGCACGTAGCCGAGCAGCGCCGAACCCGCGAGATAGGCAATCGCCATCAGCCAGACGCCGTTCGCCAGAAACCCGAGCGGCGGACAGATTGCGGTCAACCACGAAAACCCGTCTTTGACGAACTCAAGCTCGACGCCGCGATCGATGCGATCGGCATCGGCATCCGGCGGCTCATGCACGGTGTAGGTCGACACAGAACTCAAAGCTCCTTGCTCCATTCGAACGGCGCGCCGCCCAAATCCGTCAGGACGACCGGCTCGAACGTTAAAGCGCGCCTTTCGTCGACGGAATGCGACCCGCCTGCCGCGGATCGATCGCAACCGCCGCCTTCAGCGCCCGCGCGAGGCCCTTATAGCAGGTCTCCGCGATATGGTGATTGTTCTCGCCGTAAAGGTTTTCGACGTGCAACGTAATGCCGGCATTCTGGGCAAACGCCTGGAACCACTCGCGGAACAGCTCGGTGTCCATCTCGCCAAGCTTCGGCCGTGTGAAATCCACCTTCCAGACCAGAAACGGCCGCCCCGAAACGTCGACCGCCACGCGCGTCAGCGTCTCGTCCATCGGCAGATGCACATCGGCATACCGCATGATCCCGGCTTTATCCTCGAGCGCCTTGGCGATCGCCTGCCCCAGCACGATGCCCGTATCCTCGGCCGTGTGGTGGAAATCGATGTGCAGGTCGCCCTTGGCCCTGAGCGTAATGTTGATGAGAGAATGCCGGGCGAGTTGCTCCAGCATGTGATCGAGAAAGCCGATCCCCGTCGAAACGTCGTAGGCGCCCGTCCCATCGAGGTCGACGGTCGCGGAGATCTCGGTCTCCTTGGTCTTGCGCGTTATCGTCGCCTGCCGCTTCACGTGAATCGTTCCTTTTCGCTTGGCCCCGGCGACTCCCGTACCGGGAGCCGGCCGCCGGGGCCAGAAAACCATCAATGTTTGCCCCCGAGGCCACGAGCCTTTATCAGCTTGTCACCCGACAGGCCAAGGCCCACCCACCTTGCATCTTCCCGCCAAAAGCTTAACTGACGCCATACATATGACGCACCAGAGCCAAAATGCCGGCCTTTCGAGCTGGCACGCCACGACGATCCTGACGGTCCGGAAGGGCGGTAAAGTTGTAGTTGCCGGTGACGGCCAGGTCAGCCTCGGCCAAACGGTCATCAAGTCGAATGCCAAAAAGGTCCGCCGCCTGGGCAAAGGCGACGTGATTGGCGGCTTCGCGGGCGCGACGGCCGACGCCTTCACCTTGTTCGAGCGGCTCGAGGCCAAGCTTGAGCAATACCCCGGCCAATTGACCCGTGCCGCCGTCGAATTGGCGAAAGACTGGCGCACTGACCGCTTCCTGCGCCGCCTGGAAGCCATGATGATCGTCGCCGATGCCACAACGACCCTCGTCCTGACAGGCACCGGCGACGTGCTGGAACCCGAAAACGCCATCGCCGGGATCGGCTCCGGCGGCAACTATGCGCTTGCCGCCGCGCGCGCCTTGATCGACCAGCCGCTCGACGCCGAAGCCATCGCCCGCAAGGCCATGTCCATTGCCGCCGAGATTTGCGTCTATACGAATTCGAACATCGTCGTCGAAAGCCTCGACGCGAAGACATCGTAACGGCGCGAGCCCGCTCATGGCCAACGGACCCTCCTCTGACGATCTTCAGGCAGCCGTCGACGCGGGCGTGATCGACGCGGCGCAAGCCGAGAAGCTGCGTGCCATGCGCCATGGTCCCGCCGCCGCGCCGCTCGGACCCGACGGCGAACCGTCCGTGCTGGCCGATGAGGAACGCTTCCGCTTCCTCAACGGCTTCAACGACGTTTTCCTGACCATCGGCGTGCTGCTGATCGCGGCTGCGTTTCTCACCGTTACGTCCACCGGACTTTTCGGCATCAGTTGGGTCGCGACACTGGCTGTCGCCGCCGCCACGTTCTGGATCTTGAGCGAAATTCTCGTCGGACGGCTGCGCGCCGTGCTGCCCGGAATGGTGCTCTCTCTGCTGTTCGTTGCGTTTGCCGCATCCGCCGTCGTCGTCCAGCTTCACTGGGACAACTTCAAATCCTCCACCTGGGATGTGGATTCCGAACTCGTGTTCTGGCGCAATCCGACACTTGTGTTCGGCTTGCCAGCCCTCATCGCCTCGTTCGTCTATTACTTGCGCTTCCGCCTGCCGTTCGCGCTCGGCCTGATGGCGTTCTTCGGCTACGCTGTCGTTAGCAAAAGCCTCTACTCGATTGGCGTCGGCTTGTCGTTTGCAGCATTCGGTTACGGCCTGTTCGTTCTGCTCGTTGCGCTGTTCTACGATGCGAAGGATCCGAAGCGCGTCATGCGCTTTTCCGATTGCGCATTCTGGCTGCATCTCGTCGCCGCCGCGCTGATCGTCTCGCCGATGATCATGCTGATCAAAAGTTCAACCAACGGCTTGATGACTTCTGGCGTCGTGCTGCTGACCGTTCTCGCGCTCGGCCTCTTCGCGCTGGCCATCGATCGGCGCGCCCTCCTCGTCTCGTCGCTCGCCTACTTCTGCGGCGCGGTCTACGATCTCTTGAGCGGTGGCGTGGAGCTGCCTCATAGCGGCAACGCTCCCTCGTCCTTCACCCTGACGCTTGCCCTCGTCGGCGGCTTCGTCTTGATCCTCGGCGTCTTCTGGCACCCGCTGCGCAACCGCCTGCTGCCGGTGCTGAACGCCACACCCATCGGTCCCTACCTTCCGCAAGCGAGACAATGACCAACTTTTCCCCGCGTGAAATCGTATCCGAACTCGACCGCTACATCGTCGGCCAAGGCGACGCCAAGCGCGCCGTCGCCATCGCGTTGCGCAACCGTTGGCGCCGCCAGCAATTGACCGGTGAGTTGCGCGACGAAGTTCTGCCGAAGAACATCTTGATGATCGGCCCGACCGGCGTCGGCAAAACCGAAATCTCCCGCCGCTTGGCGAAACTCGCGGGCGCGCCGTTCCTCAAAGTCGAAGCCACAAAATTCACCGAGGTCGGCTACGTCGGCCGCGACGTCGAAAGCATTATCCGCGATCTCGTCGAAGTCGGCTTGGGCCTCGTCAAAGAATCGAAACGCCAAGGCGTGCGCGCCAAAGCCGAAAAAGCAGCCGAAGAGCGCGTGCTTGATGCGCTTGTCGGCTCGAACGCCTCACCATCCACGCGCGATAGCTTCCGCAAGAAGCTGCGCAACAATGAATTGAACGACAAGGAAATCGACATCCTTGTCGCCGATACGGCGTCTCCCATCCCCACGTTCGACATGCCGGGCGGCTCGATGGCAACGATCAACATCAGCGAGATGCTGGGCAAGGCACTCGGCCAGCGCACCAAATCACGGCGCGTCACCGTTCTCGACAGCTTCGAAATCTTGATCGCGGAAGAAAGCGACAAGCTGATCGACAGCGATCAGATCTCCGGCGAAGCCGTCGCCGCCGTAGAAAACAACGGCATCGTCTTCCTCGACGAAATCGACAAAATCTCCTCGCGCGGCGATGGCACGCGTGGTGGCGCCGATGTCTCGCGCGAAGGCGTCCAGCGTGATCTTTTGCCGTTGATCGAAGGCACGACGGTCGCGACGAAGTACGGCCCTGTAAAAACTGACCACATTCTCTTCATCGCCTCCGGCGCCTTTCACGTCTCGAAGCCGTCGGACCTGCTGCCTGAGTTGCAAGGCCGCCTGCCGATCCGCGTCGAGCTCAACGCGCTCTCGCGCGATGACATGAAACGCATTTTGACGGAACCGCAGGCGAGCCTCATCAAGCAGTACGTCGCCTTGATGCAGACCGAAGGCCTGACGCTCGAATTCAAACCCGACGCGATCGACGCGCTGGCCGACGCCGCGGTGGAAGTGAATTCGACCGTCGAGAACATCGGCGCGCGCCGTCTGCAGACGGTTCTGGAACGCGTGCTCGATGAGGTTTCGTTCGAAGCCTCCGACAAGAGCGGCGCCACCGTCGTCATCGACGGCCCCTACGTGACAGAGCGCGTCGGCCAACTCTCGAAAAACGCCGACCTCAGCCGGTTTATCCTTTAACCGTTGGCGCTCGGCGGCCGGCGCGCGATATGCGTGTCGCTAAGCGCCATCAAATAAAGAGCGCGACGTCCTGCGACTACCAATCCGCCGCAAACGCCTGTAAAAGGGCCACTTCCGCAACTCGAAGCTGATTTTTTAAGTTATGACCGCCGCGCCCTTGGTTAAGATCGATACGGATACGTCCGCCGCGAAGCCTTCGCTCGCAGGTCTGACGCGCGACCGCCTGAAGCTCGCGCTCGCCGCTGCAGGCGTACCCGAGAAGCAGCTCCGCATGCGCGTCGGCCAGCTCTGGAGCTGGATCTACGTCCGTGGCGTCACGAGCTTCGAGGACATGACGGACGTCTCCAAAGACCTCCGCCGTCAACTCGCCGACCTTTACACACTGGACCGGCCCGAGATCGTCTCCGAGCAAATTTCGGTCGACGGCACGCGCAAGTGGCTTCTTCGCCTGGCAAAACGCAGCCACGAGGCGCGGCCGCCGGAAATCGAAACCGTCTACATTCCGGAAAGCGACCGGGGCACACTCTGCATTTCGAGCCAGGTCGGCTGCACGCTGAATTGCTCGTTCTGCCATACCGGCACCCAGCGCCTCGTGCGCAATCTCGAAGCCGAAGAAATTGTCGGCCAGATCATGCTGGCGCGCGACCGCATCGGCGATTGGCCCGGCGCGAAAGGCCCCGACGACGGCCGTCTGTTGCCCAACGCGGAACGCAAGATCACCAACGTCGTGCTGATGGGCATGGGCGAACCGCTTTATAATTTCGACAACGTCAAAGCCGCGATGGACGTCGCCTCCGACGGCGAAGGCCTGTCGCTATCGAAGCGGCGCATCACGCTCTCGACGTCAGGCGTCGTTCCCGAAATTCCGCGGTGGGGCGAAGAAGCCGACACGATGCTCGCGATCTCACTGCACGCGACGAACGACGCGCTGCGCGATGAACTCGTGCCGATCAACAAGAAATACCCCATCGCCGAGCTGATGGAGGCCTGCCGCAATTATCCGGGCCTATCGAATGCGCGCCGCATCACCTTCGAATACGTGATGCTGAAGGGCGTGAACGACAGCCTTGCCGAAGCCCGCGCGCTGGTACGGCTGCTGTCGGGAATTCCGGCGAAAATCAACCTGATCCCGTTCAATCCGTGGCCGGGCTCGCGCTATGAATGCTCGGATTGGGAAACCATCGAACGCTTCGCCGACGTCGTGAACCGTGCAGGCTACGCAAGCCCCGTCCGCACGCCGCGTGGACGCGATATTCTCGCCGCCTGCGGGCAACTTAGGTCCGAAAGTCAGCGCCTGGCCGCCAAGGATCGCGCGGCTCCTACCGCAAATCCCTAATCGGCGGCTCAGCCCGAATCCCTATTGAGCCCCGAGCCACTGGCTATATACACTCCGCGCCAGGGTGACTTGGGGCGGAGTTCTTGTGCTCAGACTAATCGGCACATTGGCGCGGATCGTATTCGGCTTGACGCTGGCGAGCTTGGCCGCAGGCCTCGTGACCGTCCTCTTTGTCGATGTCGGCGTTCTGCCCGGCTCATCCAGCCGCTGGCCCAAGACGCTTGGCGAAATCATCGACTTGTCGCTGCTCGCCGCAACCCACATCGGAATTTTCTCAGCCTTCTTCGTTTTGATCGTGGCCGCGATCGGAGAATGGTTTTCGATCCGCACGCTGTCGTTTTATCTTCTCGCCGGCATCATCATCGCGCTGCTCGGTTTCAGTGCCCAGTACGCCAGCGAAGTGGCTGGCCAGCCGACGATCTTCAATGATTACGCGATCAAGACATTCCTGACGGTCGGCTTCTTCGGCGGCTTCGTCTACTGGCTCGCCGCCGGACAATTTGCGGGCCGTGCTCCCGCACCGACACCCGCACTGGTAACCGCGCCCACGCCGGAAACCGCCCCGCCGCGTCCCGATAAAGAAGACGACGTCAGTGTCGTCATCACCCATCCCCCCGTTCCCGAAACGAGCGAAGACCGGCGGCTTTGGCGTATGCCGACCCTCGAACGGCTGAAGTTTGCCGAACGTGACGCGTCGGCCGTCCCCGGCGTCACGGCTACGCCCGCGCAGGACGACGAGGCTCCGCCATCCTCGCGCAGTTGACCGCGCTCGCCCCTCGACCCGCTCCCCTCGCGCAGACGTGATTAACCAAAACCGTTGCCCCGCTGCTTCGCTGTTGCTGCATCGCAGCAACCATGATATATTGTCGCAGAGCTAGAGGGATGACGCCGTGTTCGATTGCGCCCTGCACTTCCGCTTTCTTCAGAAAGCGACGGAAGCCATGTTCGAGATGGGTCAGGCCTCCGTTGCGGCCTCCCTCGCGTGCCAAAAGCGCCTCTACGACGAAATGACGCCGGAAAATCTCCGGCCTGCGGAGCCCGTCGCGCCATGGGCGGCTTGGTTCGAAGCCTGGGCTCCGGTCGCAAAACCGCAACCGCCCGCCCAGCCCGATCTCATGCAGTCCTGGCTCGCAATGGCCAACGCTTGTTCGGCCTATTGGTCCGCCGGGCAATCGGCCCCAGCTTCGCGCCCGATGATGGCGACTCCGGTCTTTCCTCCCGCCGTCCAAGCCTTCTGGGGCGCGACCCCCTGGACGCTCTATCAGGCGCCGATGATGGCGATGATGCTCTCCTACGGCGTTCCCTACGCCGTTGCAGCCCCGACCGCGCGCGCCAGCACGTCCGCCATGGATGCCGCCGACGCCGCTTGCGCCCAATGGCGTTTGGTTTTTGGCAGCGACGAAGGCCGGAAAAGCCTGGAGCGCAACGTCCCCGTCACGCCACGCTGGTCCGGCTACCTTCACTGACGGGCGTCGAGCCGGTCTCGAAGTAAGCCAGCCCGCACCTTGGAAATCACGGCTTAGTCAGCGCCGCCCGCATCCGACGGGGGCGCAGCAGAATCGCCGCCACTGGCAGCCGGGGCCTCGGCAGGAGCCGCATCAGCTGGAGGCGTCGCCGCAGCGGGTTTCGCCTTGGCCTTCTTGTGATGAACGGTCTTCTTCTTTTCCGGCTTTGTCTCGGCCGTCGCCGTCGTAGCGGTCGAGCCCGTCGTCGCATTCTTGGCCCACGGCAGGACTTCCGGCTCTTTCGTCTTGGCAGCTTTCGCGGCCTTGTCGATTTCCCGTTTCAGGATCGCCATTGACCGGCACCGCGCCTTGGTGGCCTTACCGGCATCGTTGGTGCCGGCCGCGACCCAGATGCAGGCCGTGTTGGCCCCGCACTGATCTTCGGTCAGGTTGAGACACGACGCCTTGGCGGACTTCGTCTTCTTCACCGTCTTCTCAGGCGTGGCTTCCGCTGTGCCTTCGCTCGCGGGAGCCGCGGTTTTAGCCGCTTTCTTTGTTTTCTTATGCGTTTTCTTCACGACAGGGGCGGCAGGGGCCGCAGCCGGAGCCGCTTCAGCAGCGGCCGGAGGAGAAGTCTCGGCGGGCGCTTCCGCGGCTGGAGCCGGCGTTGGCTCGGGTTGAGCCTCGGGTGCTGCCGCGGCAGGCTCGGACGGAGCAGGTTCAGAAGCCGCAGGCTCTGCTTGGGCTGAATTTTGCGGCGCTCCCTCGTCGGTCGGATGCGCGGTCGGATCAGTGGCGGACTGCGTCTGGGCGGGCGTATCGTCCGGCGGGATCGTTACGGTGATTTCTTCGGCGCCCAGCGGCAACGCCATTGCGCCGCTCAACAGCCCGATCCAAACGAGCCTTCCGACGATGCGAATCGATCTGGCCACGCCCCATCTCCCCCACTGAGATTAGTTCCCGCGCTTCTAACAGCTTCCGCGGGTCATAAATACCCGCAAACACCCGCCGAAAGCCTTTTTTATGTTCACGAATCGAGTGCAATGCAAAAGCGCGAATGCGCAGCAATACAATCTCGTAAGGTCTTCATCGCGCAGCTGTAACACCGCGTAAAAAGCCTCACGATTTTGCCGTCGTTTTCGCGCATGCCCACGCCAGCGCCTGATCCAGCCGATCGTCACCCCAGAACAGTTCGCCATCGCCGGTCGTGAAACTCGGCGCTCCGAAAATTCCCAGCGCCTGCGCCTCGTCCGTGTTGGCGCGCAAGGCAGCTTTGACAGCTGGATCCGACGCCAGCGTGCGCGTCGCTTCCGGATTAAGACCGGCGGACAGCAGGCAGTCCGTCAAGACAGCGTCATCGAAGATGTCCAAACCCTTCCCGAACGCCGCCGCATAGACGGCACGCGTGAAACCGCCGATCTTTCCCTGCGCCTTGGCAGCGATGGCGAGGCGGGCGGCCTTCAGCCCGTTGCCGGGGAACGTCGCCGGCATCTGGAAGGGGAGTCCGCGCGCCGCTGCCGTGCGCGCGATATCGCGTACCATGTAGCGGCCTTTGGCCGGATAAAGATTGAACGGAGACGTGTCCCAGCCTTGCGATTTGAAGACCGGGCCGAGCAGAAACGGCCGCCATTCGACCTCGACCTCCGCCCGCTCGGCTGCATCCGCGATGCGCATCGCGCTGAGATAGGAGTAGGTCGACGCGAATTCGTACCAAAAGATAATCGTCGGTCCCATTCTGCTCCCCCATCTTCGCCAAACGCCGACTTTCGTTGCGACAAGTCGGTTTCCCCCGTCTACTCCACTTGCGGGTAGCGCCGCCGACCCTATAGTGCCGCGCGTTTCCCGCCCAATCTCATCTCAAGAGCCAGAAGAGCCATATCGTCCATGAGCGCCGCGCCCAAATCCGTGAAGAAAGTTGTCCTCGCCTATTCGGGCGGCCTCGACACCTCCATCATCCTGAAATGGCTGCAAGAGACGTATGGCGCCGAAGTCGTGACGTTCACGGCCGATCTCGGCCAGGGTGAAGAGCTCGAGCCCGCCCGCCAGAAGGCGCTGATGCTCGGCATCAAGCCGGAGAACATTTTCGTCGAAGACCTGCGCGAGGAATTCGTCCGCGACTACGTCTTTCCGATGTTCCGCGCCAACACGCTTTACGAAGGCATCTATCTGCTCGGCACCTCGATCGCCCGGCCGCTGATCGCCAAGAAGCAGATCGAGATCGCGCGCAAGGTCGGCGCCGACACCGTTTGCCACGGCGCGACCGGCAAGGGCAACGATCAGGTCCGCTTCGAGCTTGGCTATTATGCGCTTGAACCCGGCATCAAGATCATCGCCCCGTGGCGGGAATGGACGTTCAAGGGCCGCGAAGAGCTTCTGAAGTTCGCGCGCGAACATCAGATTCCAGTCGCCAAGGACAAGGAAGGGGAATCGCCGTTCTCGGTCGACGCCAACCTTCTGCATTCTTCGTCCGAAGGCAAAGTGCTGGAAGACCCGGCGAAGAAGCCGCCGGAAGTCGTCTATCAGCGCACGATCTCGCCGATGGATGCGCCCGACAAAGTCACGACCATCAAGATCGGCTTCGAGAACGGCGACGCCGTTTCTCTGAATGGTCAGGCACTCTCGCCCGCGACGCTGCTGAAAGCGCTGAACGATCTCGGCCGCGATAACGGCATCGGCCGCATCGATCTCGTCGAAAACCGTTTCGTCGGCATGAAATCGCGCGGTGTCTACGAAACGCCCGGCGGCACAATATTGCTCGCTGCCCACCGCGCCATCGAAAGCCTGACGCTCGACCGCGGCGCCGCGCATCTGAAAGACGAGATCATGCCGCGCTACGCCGAGCTGATCTATAACGGCTTCTGGTTCTCGCCCGAGCGCGAGATGCTCCAGGCCTTGATCGACAAGAGCCAGGAGAATGTCGAAGGCGAAGTGACGCTCGAACTCTACAAGGGCAACGTCATCACCGTCGGCCGCGAAAGCACGAAATCGCTCTATTCGCCCACCCTCGTCACCTTCGAAGACGATAAGGGCGCCTACGACCAGAAAGACGCCGCAGGCTTCATCAAGCTCAACGCGTTGCGTCTGCGCACCCTCGGAAAGCGCAACCAGGGTTGATCATCGGATCTTTCATCCCGAGCGGCGAAGGGGCTCGGTCCCTTCGTCCAAAATCCTCAAATATTTTGTGTATTGATATAATCGGCTACGTCTTTTTCCGGTGATCTCCTGAACGATGCCGAGATCGGTCAAATGATCGAGCGACTTCTGCACGGTGGGCTGCGAAAGCTTGAGCCTCTTGGCCATGATGGGCACCGAAAGAAGTGGTGCCTTCTGCAGCTCGCCATGCACACGGAGAGCGGACGCCGTCGCACGGCCTAGCGTAGAGATTTTCTCCTTATCCTTATTGAACAGAGCGAGCATCCTGCGTGCTGTGTCAGCCCCTTGTTCAGCGGTCTCCACGACACCGTCGAGAAAAAACTCCAACCACGTCTCCCAGTCGCCTTTCTCTCGAACGAGTTGAAGAAGCTCGTAGTACCGCGCTCGGTTTTTCTTAAGGTAGAGGCTGAGATAAAGGATCGGTTCGCTCAGGGTCTGTTCTTCGCAAAGCATGAGCGTGATGAGCAGTCGTCCGAGGCGCCCATTACCATCGAGGAACGGGTGGATCGTCTCAAATTGGACGTGGGCCAATGCCGCCCGAATGAGCACCGGATAAGACTCGCGATCATGTAGAAATTTCTCGAGGTCACCCAAGCATGCGATCACTTTCTCAGGGGGCGGAGGAACGAAGATCGCATTACCTGGTCGCGTCCCGCCGATCCAGTTCTGACTGCTACGGAACTCACCTGGCTGTTTGCCGCTACCCCGACCGCTGGTGAGAAGCTTCTCGTGCATTTCTCGGATTAGGCGTAGGGAAAGCGGAAAACCCTCTGCGAGACGCTTCAATCCATGCTTCATAGCAACAACGTAGTTGGATACCTCTTCGACGTCGTCGAATGGCACTGAAGGCGTTTCCTCATTTTCAAACAGAAGTAGATCTGAAAACGACGACTGGGTGCCCTCGATCTGTGACGATAAAAGCGCTTCTTTCCGCACGTACATAAAGACGAAGAGACCGGTCGACGGGAGGATAGATGCTACTCCATCGAGACGCCCTAGAGCTTGATCCGCTCTAGTGATCCGCCCCATCAGACGAGTGAGATCAAGCTGAGGATCGGGAGGCAGAGGACGCGGCACGTAACACCGGACTCTTTCGCCTAGCGCTGCCGTCGACGAAAATGTGCCCACTCGGGAGTTATGCCGCATCCGATCCGCCGCGCATCCTTTAATAACGAATCCAACTATTAAAGGATAACGCCATATCCTTTAATAACGCAAGATGCTATTAAATGATGATCTTGCAACCGAACGAGATGTGGAGACCAACATGATCGTCATCACGAGAAACGGCGAAACGACCGTACTCACCGGCTGGCGGGAATGGCTTTTCAAGCTCGTTGTTTTCCTAGCCGCCATCCTGCTGTTCGGCGTCATCGCCTTCGTGATGTTTGGACTGGCAGTGACCATCGGCGCAATCGCGATGGTCGTCATTCCGGCAGCCATCATCGTCGGGCTGCTCGGGACGATCTTCAGCCGGGGCGTCTGACGCGCCCGAACCCGGCCATTGGTAAACAATTCGCTGCTCCGGCCGCAATTTTCGGCTCCGTCGCATCTCTACTCTTGACGCGGCGGACCCCATCCCCGACATGGCCTGCTTCTAAGAGCATGTCGCTCTCCATATGATTGACGAGGACCGAAATATGACAGTCGCGGCCGACGGACTGCCGGTGGTGACACCTGCCGAATGGGCGCCCCAGAAAGCGATCTGGACCGCGTGGCCCGCCGATCCCGATGAGTGGAACGGCGATCTTGAAACCCCGCGCCGCGACGTGGCTGCCCTCGTTCGCGCCCTGAGCCTCGCCGGCAACAAGGTCCGGCTGCTCGTCAACGGCGAGGAAGCCAAGGCATCGGCGGAAGCCGCGCTTCGTGATACCGCCGAACTGATCCCGGCGAAGTACGGCGATATCTGGCTGCGCGACACCGGCCCGATCTTCGCGCACGTCGGCAACGACCGCGTGGCTCTGCGCTTCAAGACGAACAGCTGGGGTGGGAAGTACGATCTGCCGGACGACGCAATCGTCGGCGATGACGTGGCCCGCTTATCAAACGTTCCCGTGCGACGCTTCGATTTCGTGCTCGAAGGCGGCGCTGTCGATCACGACGGCGAAGGCACGATCCTCGCCACGCAGCAGACCTTGCTCAATCCCAATCGCAACGGCTGGACCAAGGAGGCCGCCGAAGCCGAACTCGCCCGCGCGTTCGGCACGAAGAAAGTCATCTGGATCGACGAAGGCCTAAAGAACGACCACACCGACGGCCACGTCGACAACATCGCCCGCTTCGTTGCGCCCGGCCGCGTCGTCTGCCAGGCGCCCGCCGGACCTGACGATCCGAACGCTGAAATCCTGAACGCCATCGCCGCATCGCTTGAAAAGGCGACGGACGCGATGGGCCGCAAGCTCGACGTCGTCCGCATCCCCGGCGTCGGGCTCTATCGCAATGCTCTTGGCGAAATCTCGCCTGCGTCCCATATGAATTTCCTCATCGCCAACGACGTTGTCGTCGTTCCGATTTATGGGACTGCTACGGAAGCCGACGCGCTTTCAGCGCTCCAAGCCGTCTTCCCAACGCGCGCAGTCGTCGGCGTATCGTCCCGAGGTCTGCTCGGCTGCGGCGAAGCCGGCGGCGGATCTTTTCACTGCATCACTCAACAGGAGCCTCTGTAGATGGCGCGACGCTCGATCACCGTCGGGAGCATTCAAACGTCCTACGGTCCGGACCTCGAAACCAACATCGCCAAGACGGAAGCGTTCGTCCGCGAGGCTGCTGGCCGCGGTGCCGAAGTGATTTTGCCGTCGGAGCTGTTCGAAGGCATCTACTTCTGCACGCGCCAGGACCCGAAGTGGTTCGAGACGGCCCGGCCGCTGATGGAGCATCCGGCGGTGTTGCGGCTCCGCGAGCTTGCCAAGTCGCTGAACGTCGTCATTCCGATCTCGTTCTTCGAGAAGGACGGCCCGCGCTATTACAATAGCATCGCCATTGCCGATGCTGACGGCGAGATCCTCGGCGTCTATCGCAAGAGCCACATCCCCGACGGCCCGGGCTATCAGGAAAAATATTATTTCCGCCCTGGCGATACCGGCTTCAAAGCCTGGAACACGAAGGCTGGCAAAATCGGCGTCGGCATCTGCTGGGACCAGTGGTATCCTGAAACCGCCCGCGCCATGGTGCTTCAAGGCGCGGAAATTCTGTTCTACCCGACCGCCATCGGCTCGGAACCCTATGATTCGAGCCTCGACACCCATCTCCAGTGGCAGCGCGCCATGCAGGGCCATGCCGTGTCGAACGCCGTCCCGATCGTTGCCGCCAATCGCACCGGTCTCGAAGACAATGACGGGGTGAAGCAGAAATTCTACGGCCACTCGTTCATCAGCGACCACCGCGGCGAGCTGGTTCAAAAGTTCGATGCCGACGATGAAGGCGTGCTCGTCCACACCTTTGATCTGGATCTGATCGAGAGCTATCGCGCCGATTGGGGATTCTTTCGCGACCGGCGCACCGATCTCTATGCTAAGAGTATCATCTGATTGCCCAGCGATATCAGGAGAGCCGCATGAAGATCAGTGCCAGAAATGTGCTTAAGGGAAAGATCGTCGAGGTTACCAAGGGAGTAACGACGGCGCACGTCCGCATCGACATCGGTGGCACAATCGTGACGGCGTCGATTACGAACGAGTCCGTCGACGATCTCGGTCTGGCCAAGGGCATGTCAGCATCGGCCGTCATCAAATCATCCGACGTGATGATTGCGGTCGAATAGCATAATGCGAACCACGCTTCTTTCAGCAATGGCCGGCGTTGCGATGCTGGCCATCGTCTCCCCGGCACCCGCCGCGGAGACCGGCGGCTGCAACAGCTTTGCCTGGTCGCTCGCGACCGAATTGAAATGGATGAAGGCTTCCGACAGCGAAGCCGTAAAATCCGGCGCCAAGCTTCCACAGCCACCTGCCAAAGCCATGTCGCTGGCGCTCGAACCGATGAGCGCCGTCTCGTTTCCCGTCGCGCCGACCGGCCGCCTCAAACCACAGGGAGAGGCTTATGGCGGCGTCGTCACGTTCGACAGTCCGAGCAGCGCGCCCGGCGCCTATCAGTTTTCTTTGGAAGCCCCCGCCTGGATCGACGTCATTCAGAACGGCAAGGCCCTGAAGTCGACGGCGCATAGCGGCAAGACCGACTGCGACGGCGTTCGCAAAAGCGTGCGCTTCGATCTCGATCCCGGTCCGTTCACCGTCGAGATCAGCAACGTCAAGAAAGATGCGATCAAATTCACGATCCGTCAGGCCGAATAGCTTGAAACCGCTTGCGGGCTTCAACATCCAATTCTGCATTCCGGCGGACCATTATGAATTTTCTTAGCGACACCCCGAGACTGGAACTGTTCCGGCTCGGCGGCATCCCGATCAAGATCGACATCACCTTCATTCTGGTGCCGATCTTTTTATGGAATGTCCTTCTTAGTTCGCCCAACACCTTTGCAATCCTGACGATCGGCGTCTTTCTATCCGTACTGCTGCACGAGCTTGGCCACGCGACGCTCGCGCGCCTCTTCCGCGTACCCGTCGGCGAAATTCTGGTCGGCGGCTTCTACGGCTACGCGCGGATGCTGCAAGCCGCACCGTCCACGCTCGCCAACATTCTGATCCTGTTCGCCGGGCCGCTCACCAACGGACTGCTTTTCCTGCTGTGCTGGCACGTGCTCGGTCAGCCTCAAATCGGCATCACCGGTCAATTTGGTCCGATTGATCCGACGCCCTGGCTCGCGAACAATCCATGGGCCATTTATGCCGCTTTCATGCTGGCGCGCATCAATCTCGCAATGCTGGTGTTCAACCTGCTGCCTGCATTCCCGCTCGACGGCGGACGGATTTATCGCGACATCCTGGGCGCTGTCTTGTCCCGCACATTTGCGATCCGCGCGATTGCGCTCCTTGGTGTCGCTATCGGGCTATGGAGCGCCTACACCGCTTACGCCAGCTTCAATCACAATCTGGTCCTGCTTTTGATCGGCGCACAGATCGCCATCATGAACTGGGCCATTCTGAAACGCCCAGCCGACGCCGAAGACCGCTAGCACCACGATTGCAAAAGCGTCTTATCTCCGTGCATATCTGGCGGCCACTTTAACCCCTTCACCGGGAGCCAGTGATGACCCGCGTCTCCGTCAACCGCACACTCGCGCGGCTCTATTGGCTGCTGGGGCTCGTATTGCTTCTTTTGCTCGCCTCGAAATTCGCCAACGACATTCCCGGCATTCCCCCGTTCGTCATATCCGCCGCCAACAACTTCTATGACTTCATGCGCGATATGTCGTTGCTGATCGCGACGGGCGGCGTCGCTTATATTTCGAACATCTATCAAAAGCGCTCGAACTTCGTCGAAAGCCTGGAAGAGGAATGGCGCAACATCGTGCGCACCAAATCCGTCCTGCTATCGACCTGCGAAAAGCCCTATCTTGCGACCGACGATTACCTCGCCGCCTATTACAAGGTCAGCGAGACCATCGACACCATGCGCATCGTCTATCGTAATGCCGGTGAAACGGAGGGCCTCGTTGGCCTCTATCCGTTTGCGCCGCTGCATGATATGCGCCGCGCGCTGCAGACCTTGGACCCGCGCGTCGCAAACGACATCACGAAAGAGAAAAAAGCCCTGGTTCGCGATGCCATCCTGCAGGCGTTCTATGCCCTGCGCGAAACCTTCCTCGAAGAACTCGATCTGGAAGAGCCGCAGCATCCGCTGCTGGTCGCCGGAAGCCGCCGCCTTAAGACGCCCGGCGCCGCCGTCTCGGCCCGCGTCATGGAAGAGCATCAGCGCAAAAAGCTCGGCCGCGAGCCCTCGCCCCGGCCCGACATTGACACCTTTTTGGCGAAGCTCCGCGACCAGGAAGAAACGGGCGGCGAAGGCCGCGCCACGCCGAGCCGCTGACCGGCCCGCACCCTTTCCCGTCTCACCAAAACAAATTCCATGCCAAATCCCGCGACGGATCCCTTGTTTGACTGTTAAGCCGCACCCAACTTATTGTGTGCCGCCCTAGCCCTGCCCTGCCCCGTCATGCTAGGTGCGAGGCCAATATTGCGCCGCAGTGGCACAGCCCGCGGCGCTTCCCATAACCTCAGGTTTCAAATGGCCCTTCGCAATATCGCGATCATCGCGCACGTCGACCATGGCAAAACGACCCTCGTCGACGAGCTTCTGAAGCAGTCCGGCTCCTTCCGCGACAACCAGAAAGTCGCCGAACGCGCGATGGATTCCAACGACATCGAGCGCGAACGCGGCATCACCATTCTCGCCAAGTGCACAAGCGTCGAATGGAAAGGCACGCGCATCAATATCGTCGATACGCCAGGCCACGCCGACTTCGGCGGCGAAGTCGAGCGTATCTTGAACATGGTCGACGGCGTCGTCGTTCTAGTCGACGCGTCCGAAGGCCCGTTGCCGCAGACCAAGTTCGTCGTTTCCAAAGCCCTGAAGCGTGGCATCCGCCCGATCGTCGCGATCAACAAGATCGACCGCCCCGACGAACGCCACGTCGAGGTCTTGAATGACGTCTTCGATCTCTTTGCCAATCTTGACGCGACCGACGAGCAGCTCGATTTTCCGGTTCTCTACGGGTCCGGCCGCAACGGCTGGATGGCCCGTGATCCGTCGGGCCCGGCAGAAAATCTGGCGCCGATGTTCGACCTGATCCTCGAACACGTGCCGCCGCCGGAGGTCAATGACGGCCCGTTCTCCATGCTCGCGACGACGCTGGACGCCGATCCGTTCCTCGGCCGTATTTTGACCGGCCGTATCACGTCAGGAACCGTCAAGCCGAACCAGCAGCTCAAAGCGATGGACCGCGACGGCAAAGTCCTCGAGAACTTCCGCGTGCAAAAGGTTCTCGCCTTCCACGGCCTCGAGCGCGTTCCGGTTGAGCAGGCGAGCGCCGGTGACATCATCGCCCTCGCCGGTATGAGCGAAGCCAACGTTGCCGATACGCTTGCCGATCCTTCGGTTGAAAATCCGTTGCCGGCTCAGCCGGTCGATCCGCCGACGCTGTCGATGAACTTCCGCATCAACGATGGCCCGTTCGCAGGTCAGGAAGGCGACAAGGTCCAAAGCCGCGTTATTCGCGATCGTCTGCTGAAGGAAGCTGAGCGCAACATCGCCATCCGCGTTGTCGAAAACGAGGATCGCGATAGCTTCTCGGTCTCGGGCCGCGGCGAACTTCAGCTCGCGATCCTGATCGAGAATATGCGCCGCGAAGGCTTCGAGTTGACCGTGTCACGTCCGAAGGTCGTGTTCGAGACTGATGCCGAGACCGGCCAGCGCTTGGAGCCGATCGAAGAAGTCATCATCGACGTCGATGACGACTACACCGGCGTCGTCGTGCAGAAGCTGTCCGAACGCAAAGGCGACCTTTTGGAAATGCGCCCCTCGGGCGGCGGACGCACGCGCATGGTGTTCCACGTCCCGACGCGTGGCCTCCTTGGCTATCAGGCGGAGCTGCTCTCCGACACGCGCGGCACCGGCATTATGAACAAGCTGTTCCACTCCTATAAACCGTTCAAGGGTGAGATTGCGGGACGCCGCACAGGCGTTCTGATCTCGAACAGTCCGGGCGAAGCGGTGGCTTACGCGATCTTCAATCTTCAGGATCGCGGCCCCTTCATGATCAATCCGCAGGACCGCGTTTACGAAGGCATGATCGTCGGCGAGCATTCGCGCGACAACGATCTCGAAGTGAACGTCATCAAGGGTAAGAAGCTGACCAACGTCCGCGCCTCCGGCAAGGACGACGCCGTACTGCTGACGCCGCCGATGCGCCTGACCCTCGAAAAGGCGATGAGCTACATCACCGACGAAGAGTTGGTTGAGGTGACGCCGAAGAACATCCGCTTGCGCAAGCGCTGGCTCGATCCCAACGAGCGCAAGCGTCAGAGCCGCAAGAGCGAAGCGGAACGCGCGGGCTGACGATAACGCGCGTTCATTTGCATAATTTGAGGCTCGGGGAAAAATTCCCGGGTTGAAGGGGTCAATTTCCGCCCACAAATGATCATGGTTGAGACCATGTCATAGGAGAGAGACCTGATGAAACGTTTCGCCATCGTTGCTGGTGCGGTGTTCGCGATGTCCATGCCGGCCTTCGCAGACACGCCCCTCACCGAGGAGGAAATGAAGAGCGCGACGGCCGCGGCTTCTGCCATGGGCTGCGAAGGCGGCAAGTGGGAAAAGGAAACGGAAGGCACCGGCGTCTTCGAGCTTGATGACGCCAAGTGCAAGAACGGTGCTTACGACCTGAAGTTCGACAAGGACTTCAAGCTCCTCAATATGACCGCCGACTAATTTTCAGGGGTCGAGATTTCGGCGCGGACGGCCGGTGGGGCCGTCTGCGTTCTATGGCCAACCGATTTCCAACAGCACCCACAATTTGACTTGAGTGACCGCCTTTGATTTCTCTTCCTTTGGGTCTCAAATCTTCGTGCGCTAGACCCGTGGCGGAACACGCTCAGAATGCTCCAATCTTCAATAACCGATAACAAGACCCCGTCGCTGCGAGGGCGGTCGTGATTGCTTGGCCTGACGGTATCACGCCGACGCCCGCGTTCGAACGCGCCGCGGCCTTCATCGCGGAAGAAAACAGCGGCAACCTCTTCGTCACCGGCCGCGCCGGAACCGGCAAGTCGACGCTGCTGAAAGCCCTGCGCGATGCCTACGAGGATCGCATGGTCGTCTTAGCGCCGACCGGCCTCGCCGCCATCAACATCGGCGGCCAGACGATCCATTCTTTTTTCGGTTTTCCGCCAAGGCTCATCCAGGACAACGACATCAAGCGCAGCCGTAACGGCCGCGTCATGCGCAAGCTCGATTTCGTCGTCATCGATGAAGCCTCGATGGTGCGCTCGGATATGATGTGGGCGATCGACAAAGCGCTGCGCGTCAACCGCGGGCGCCCACGCGAACCGTTCGGTGGCGCGCGCCTGTTGTTATTTGCTGACCTGCATCAGTTGCCGCCCGTCGTCCAGGAGCGCGAAGTCCTGGCTCACTTGACCGAAGAGCACGGCAGTCCGTTCTTCTTCTCAATACCGGCTCTTCGTGAAGGCGCGGGCACTGCGCTTCTCGAACTGGAGCAGATCTTCCGCCAGACCGATGACGCCCTGATCCACGTTCTAAATGCCGTCCGCGAGGGCAACGTCAGCGACGATGATCTGGCTTTCATCAATAAGCGCGTGAGCCCTATTCGCACCCTGTCGGAAGGCGAACCTTTCGTCATCCTGACGACGACGAACGCCGCCGCAAAACGCATCAACACCGCCTATCTCGAGGCTCTTCCCGGCCGCGCCAACCGTTTCGACGCCAACATCACCGGCGAGTTTGCAGCCAACGTCCAGCCGGCCGAAACCGCCCTTGAGCTAAAGGCAGGCGCAAAGGTCATGATGTTGCGCAACGATCCGGACCGCCGCTGGGTCAATGGCACCATCGCCCGCGTCTCGCGCCTGACGGAAAAGCAGATCTTCATCGAAGTATCCGGCAAGGAATACGAGGTCGAGCAGGTCGCCTGGGAACACCGCCGCTACGCTTTCGATCAGTCTCAGGAAAAGATCGTCGAAACCATCGCCGGAACGTTCAAGCAGTTCCCGCTCCGCCTCGCCTGGGCGCTGACGATCCATAAGGCCCAGGGCCTGACCCTCGATAAGGTGTATATCGATCTGGGTTCGGGGACGTTTGCCCACGGCCAAACCTACGTCGCGCTGTCCCGCTGCCGGACGCTCGAGGGCCTCGTCCTCGCCCGCCCGCTCACCCGCCGCGACATAATGTTCGATCCGAGCGCGGTCGGTTACCGCGATGTTTTTTCAAAACTTTGATCAGCCAGGGGTGCGGCGAAAAAACATCATTTCGCAAGTGCGAACAAAAGGATAGGGAACCCCCTGCCCGGCCGGGTCAGTGTACGGACATATTTGAGGCATAAGGACGCGATTTGCGAGTCTCAAAACCCCATTTCACAGGTGCGCGGCAAAAACTTGTTGCAACGCACAATGCATTTGCATATATATTCACCACTGGTTTTGCCGTCGGGCGCCAGACAGCAGATTTCAAATTCACGCTCAGCCGATATTGCTCTTTTTAGGAGTGACCCCATGACCGACGCATTTACTCGTCAAGTCCAGGACTTCACCAAACAAGCCCAAGAGATGTTTACCGCCGGCAAGGACGCCAAGGTCCCAGAGAACATCTCTGCTTTCGCTGAAGACGCCATCGCGAAATCGCGTGACGCCTATCACAAGTTCACCGCCATGGCGAAAGACAACGCCAAGGTCGCTGAAGAAGTGATGCTGACGACTCAGGCCGGCGCCAAGTCGATCGGCGAAAAGATCGTCGCCAACACGCTCGCCAACACCGAAGCAGCTTTCGAAGCGGCTCAGGCGATGGCACGCGCGCGCACCTTCCCGGAGATCGCTCGCCTGCAGGCCAACTACTGGCAGCAGCAGTTCGCTGTCGCCGGCTCGCAGTCGAAAGAACTCTTCGAGCTCTCGAGCAAAGTCACGAAGCAGGCTCTCGAAACAGTCGGCGCTGCAACGACGAAGTCGTTCGAGCAGTTCAAGACCGTCGGCTAACGGTCACGCCGATACGAATACGATGCATTGCTTAAAGCAAGCGTCGAGTGGGGCACGTAATTCAAACATCAGACGCGGAGAGCAATCTCCGCGTCTTTTTTATTTTCACGATATGCGTCGAGACGTGATGCCTTTTCTCCAACTTGGAGTTAGAGTGTCCGTATGCTGAACCAGAGGCTTGAGGTTTCTGTCCGCAACGCCCGGCCCGCCGATGCCGCCGCGCTCGCCACGATATTTCGTGACTCCTGGCGCCTCGCCTACACCGGCATTCTCCCTGCCCTTTATCTCGAACGTGAGATCTTGCGCCGCGACGCCATATGGTGGCGGCGCGCCATTTCCTCTGAACGCAATCTGCTCGTCATCCTGCACGGCGAAACGGTTGCTGGCTATGCCACATGCGGACGGGCCCGCGGCGGCGGCCGCGACGTCGGCGAAATCTATGAGCTTTATCTAACGCCGGTCTACCAGGGCCTCGGCCTCGGCGAGCATCTGTTCGAGGCCTGTCGCGCCACCCTCGACTCCCTCGATCTCGAGCGATTGATCGTCTGGGCACTCGAAGGCAACGAAAAAGCCTGCACTTTTTACCGCCGCTGCGGCGGCCGCGCGACCCGCCGTTCCTGCGTCCGGTTTGGTAAAGGATTGAGCACCCGGATCGCCTTCGAGTGGTAGCCGGCTAAATTTCCGATTTCGCTCCGACAGCGCCGCATTTTTTTACTTTTTCTGCGCCGATGTGCGACCTATGAGCGGTTGTGCGGCCCATGCTTTCCCGGCAAGTGTGGCCCCCGAACCGAATGATTTGATTTGATTTGATTTGAGGTCATCTCCCATGCGTCTCGACGCTATCAAGCCCGGTAAAAACCCGCCCGACGATATCAACGTCGTGATTGAAGTTCCCGTCGGCGGCGAGCCGATCAAATACGAAATGGACAAGGCGTCCGGCGCTCTCGTCGTCGATCGCTTCCTCTACACGGCGATGCGCTATCCCGGGAACTATGGCTTCGTTCCCCATACGCTGTCCTCTGACGGCGATCCGATCGACGTTCTCGTCTGCAACACGCGCGCGATCGTTCCCGGCGCGGTGATCAATTGCCGCCCAGTCGGCGTTCTGGTGATGGAAGACGACGGCGGCGCTGATGAAAAGATCATTGCCGTACCGTCCACCAAGCTCACGAAGCGCTACGACTCGGTCAAGACCTACACCGATCTGCCGAAAATCTCGATCGAGCAGATCGAGCACTTTTTCGCTCACTACAAAGATCTGGAACCCGGCAAATGGGTCAAGATCGACCATTGGGGCCATGTTGATGAGGCACATAACCTTATCCTCAAAGCGCTTGAGCGAGCCAAGACCCCGGCCTGACTTTTGACCGAAGTCAACCAAACACGGCGTTTTAAACGGCGTGGCGGCGATTTTCTGAGCCATCCTCTTTACGCTCGCGTAACGGCATTGCTATATCGGCCCGCCGAATGGCAATCGCCGAGCGAACCGGAGATGATATGAAGATCGCCGTCATGGGCGCGGCCGGCCGTATGGGCCGCGAACTGATACGCGCGATTGCAGCTGAACCCAGCTGTACGATCAGCGGCGCGACCGAAACGGCAGGCTCTGCAGTTCTGGGCAAGGATATCGGCACGCTCGCCGGCCTTGAGCCCATCGGCCTGACTGTCAGCGACGATGCTGCCGCTGTCATCGCCGCTTCCGACGCCATCGTTGATTTTACGGTTCCCAAGGCAAGCGTTGAGTTTGCGCGTCTCGCTGCCAAATCAAAAACGGCCGCCATTATCGGCACCACAGGTTTCGATGCCGCTGCGGAAGCCGCGATTGCGGCCGCAGCCAAGGAAACGGCCATCGTCAAGGCTGGCAATATGAGCCTGGGCGTCAATCTGCTTATGGCCTTGACGCGTCAGGCCGCAGCCGCGCTCGGGAACGACTTCGACATCGAAATTGTTGAAATGCATCATCGCATGAAGGTTGATGCCCCTTCGGGAACGGCCTTGATGCTGGGAGAAGCCGCAGCTGCCGGCCGGGGCCTCAACCTCGGCGCGCATTCTGTTCGCGTCCGTGATGGCGTGACGGGGCCGCGCCGGAAAGACGATATCGGTTTCGCCACGTTACGCGGCGGCACCGTCGTTGGTGAGCATACGGTGATATTCGCAGGCGAGGGTGAACGCATCGAGCTAACCCACAGCGCAACCGACCGAGGAATTTTTGCCCGCGGCGCGGTCAAAGCCGCGCTTTGGACAAAAGGCCGTGCACCAGGTCTTTATGGTATGACCGACGTATTAGGAATTGCGCTTTAAGCTATTGCCGTAAGCGCGGCTGGAGGCCCCTAGACCGAAGACATGACAGACGCTCTGACGGACAACATTCTGGTACTCGTACGGCACGGCGAGAGCGAGTGGAACAAACTCAATCTCTTCACCGGCTGGCGCAATCCCGACTTGACCGAAAAGGGCGTCATCGAAGCCCGCGTCGCGGGACGCATGATCCGCGATCATCGCGTCAAGTTCGACATCGCCTTCACGAGCGCCTTGAAGCGCGCCCAGCGCACGCTCGACATCATCCTCTCCGAACTCGGCCAGCCCGACGTCCCGATCATCAAGGACGCCGCCCTCAACGAGCGCGACTATGGCGAGCTCTCAGGTCTCAACAAGGACGAGGCCCGCAAGAAATGGGGCGAAGCGCAGGTGCAGCTCTGGCGGCGTTCCTACGATATCGCTCCTCCTGGTGGCGAAAGCCTGAAGGACACGCTGGCCCGCGTACGTCCTTATTATGACAAAGCCATTTGGCCCCAGATCACCGCCAGCAAGAACGTCATTATTGCAGCGCACGGTAATTCCCTACGCTCTCTGGTGATGATCCTCGAAAACCTCGACAAGGATGAAATCCTTGAGCGGGAGCTTGCGACCGGCGCGCCCATTCTGTATCGGCTTGGCGCGGACGGCCGCGCCATCGATCGCAAAGACCTGTTGCCCGCACGATCCCTTGCCGCGCCGCCCGAAGACCGTATCGTCTGACGACGTACTGTTTCAGTTGGGGGACTTCACATGGCGTTGGAAGAACTTGCGGTTGATCGCGAGAACATGAAGTCGCGCGACAAGCTCATTGGCGTCTACGTCGGCATTCTCGCCGTCGTCCTTGCGATTTGCAGCCTCGGAGGCAGCAACGCCGAGCAGGACGCGCTTCAGGAAAATATCGCAGCCTCCAACACCTGGGCCTTTTTCCAGGCGAAGAACGCGCGACGGCAGGCGCTCCGCCTTCACGCCGAAGAATATGAGGCGATGCTGAAAATGTCGCCGACCATGCCGGACGATGCGAAGAAATTCATCGAAATGAAAATCGCCGACTACAAGGCGCAGGACAAGCTGCTGACCACCGACCCCAAGAGCGGCGAAGGCCTCGACGAACTCTTCACAACGGGTAAGGGCCTCGAAGCGATCCGCGACGAAGCGCTGAAGAAAGACCCCTATTTCGATTTTGCCCAGGCGCTTCTGCAGATCGCGATCGTGCTGGCGTCCGTCGCTCTGATCTCGGGCGGCAACATGCTGCTCTTCGTCAGCTTCGCGATGGGCATTGTCGGTGCCGTGCTGACCTTCGGTGGCTTCACGCTCGCCTTCCCGCTGCCCGCATTCATGTCCTAAGCGGCCGCGGCCCCCGCCTAGCTGGGGCGCCCTATCGGTTGCACAGCACTCTCTGCGCCAAAGTGCCGTTTTTCGCCGCCGGGTGCTTGCCCGGCGACGGTGCAAACGCTAGCACTCCCCAACCGAATTCCCTCCTCCCTTGGCTAAGGACCGTTAACCGATGACGACGCACACCCTCCTGCTCCTTCCCGGCGACGGCATTGGCGTCGAAACCATTGCAGAGGTCGAGCGGCTCATCGCGTTTTTCAATGCCAAGAGCAACGCCGTCCATTTCGATATCGAGCGCGATCTCGTCGGCGGCGCAGCCTATGACGCGCACGGCGTCGCCATCACCGAGGAAGCGATGGCGAAGGCCAAGAAGGCCGACGCCGTGATCTTCGGCGCTGTCGGCGGCCCGAAGTGGGCGAACGTTCCCTACCAGCATCGCCCGGAAGCCGGCCTGCTCCGCCTGCGCAAGGATCTCGACCTCTTCGCCAACTTGCGTCCTGCGATCTGCTACCCCGCACTGGCCGATGCCTCGAGCTTGAAGCGCGAGCTGGTCGAAGGCCTCGACATCATGATCGTGCGTGAGCTGACGGGCGGCGTCTACTTCGGCGAGCCGAAGGAAATCGTCACGCTTGAGAACGGCGAGAAGCGCGCTGTCGACACGCAGGTTTACACGACGCACGAAATCGAACGCATCACCAAGGTCGCCTTCGACCTCGCCAAGAAGCGCCGCAACCTCGTCCACTCGGCCGAGAAGCACAACGTCATGCGCACGGGTGTGCTGTGGAAAGAGGTCACGACCGAGGTTCACAAGTCCTATGCGCCGGACGTGAAGCTTGAGCACATCCTCGCCGACAACTGCGCGATGCAGCTGATCCGCAATCCGAAGCAGTTCGACGTCATCGTCACCGACAACCTGTTCGGCGACGTCTTGTCGGACGAAGCTTCGATGGCGGCAGGTTCGCTCGGCATGCTGCCGTCAGCATCGCTCGGCGCTCCCGACGCAACGACGGGACGCCGCAAAGCGCTTTACGAGCCGGTGCACGGTTCGGCTCCTGACATCGCCGGCAAAGGCCTCGCCAATCCGATCGCGACGATCGCATCGTTCGCCATGGCGCTGCGCTATTCCTTCGATCTCGGCGCCGAAGCCGACCTCGTCGAGAAAGCGATCTCGAAGGTTCTCGATAAGGGCCTGCGCACCGGCGACATCATGCAGCCCGGCATGACCAAAGTCGGCACGACGGAGATGGGCCAGGCCATCGAAACCGAACTCAAAGCTTTGGCGGCATAAACAAACTTACGTCCGCGCTTGGCGGCTGGCTCGACGAAGGAGAGTCGCCAAGCGCCAGGAAAATTACGGCCGGCTTCGCGGAGCGAAGTCGCAATCAAACAGCTGGCTCGTCGCGGCAAGCGCTGGCTTGCCCTTGGATCGCCCCACGTGCCGTCCAGCGCGGCTTGCCGTCTTCCGACCGCGGAACCGTCGCTTCCGTCCGTGAGACAAAATAGAACTCGTAGCAGTTCGTATCGACGCGCATCACGCGATAGCACCCGCCCGTCTCGTCATAATCGTAGATCGTGCAGAGTGAGCCCTGCGTGATCGACCAATGGCCGCCGAGCGTCATCCCGTGCTCGACGTAATGCAGCCGCCCGTCGCTGCCGTAATGCTCGGTGAACGGCTTGCCGTTGGCATAGCGGCCATCGATGGTCGCATTTGAAAACCGTTGCAGCTCGGCATCAGAAAGCCACGCGCTGATAGCGAACGCCGACGTCATGGTCATCGGCGCGCAGACGCCAAATAGTCCAAAAACCAAGGCCGCCAACGGCTTTAACGTCTTCACCGCGCTCTTCTCCGCCCCGAGAATTCAACAGAAAACAAGTTGGTCATGGAATTATGACATTCACATGCTCCGGCAAATTCCCTCAGATGAATACGACGTGGGCTGATTCTCTGGGGACGGCGCATGCGAATATTCAAGAAATTTCCATTTATTCTTTTGTCTTTGTTTGGTTACGCAGTTCTTAATCCGGCTCTGGTGAACATCTTCGACGCGGCAATCGCTCCGCCCGCCAGCGCGAGTGAGTCGAGCAGACTTCGCCACTCATTGCTGATCTTCGCTCCGGACATGCTCAGCAAGGCTCTTGCCAAACAGCTCGCTGCTTTCGACAACAAACAAGACGACCTCGAAGTTCGCGAGATCTCTCTTGTTTATGTTGTGGGCAAAACAGCGTCGGCCCAGCTTGGGTCTTACGTCGTGGCACCTGCCGTGAGACTGCGGGCCCACTACCAAGTTGGCGCCGATGAATTTCGAACCATCCTTACGGATGAGCACGGCGGGGTCGAATTGGTTTCCGATGTCCCGATCACCGCCGAGCAGCTCTTCGAGACGACCGACGCGGTGCCCGTCACGCACGAGGCGCAACGCTGATTTGAGGCCGCGACGACAACGGTCTTGACAGTCCTTGAAACTCCGGCGCGGGCCGCGTATGTGAACGGCCAGCAAACGGGCGTTGCGTCGTCGCTGACGTTCAACGCAAAACACATAGATTTCAAGGACATAACCGTCATGGGCTATAAGGTCGCCATTGTCGGCGCAACCGGCAACGTAGGCCGCGAGATGCTGAATGTGCTCGCCGACCGGAAGTTTCCGATCAGTGAGCTTTACGCCTTGGCCTCCCGCCGTTCGATCGGCACGGAGGTTTCCTTCGGCGATTCCGTCATCAAATGCCGCGACCTTGAAACGTTCGACTTCTCCGGCGTCGACTTCTGCCTGATGTCCGCGGGCTCGACCGTCTCGAAGGAATGGTCGCCGCGTATCGGCGCTCAGGGCGCGATCGTCATCGATAACTCATCGTGCTGGCGCTATGACCAGGACGTGCCGCTGATCGTCCCGGAAGTGAACGCTGACGCCATCCGTGGATTCACGAAGAAGAACATCATCGCCAATCCGAACTGCTCGACGGCTCAGCTCGTCGTCGCTCTGAAGCCGCTGCATGACGCGGCAACGATCAAGCGCGTCATCGTCTCGACCTATCAATCGGTCTCGGGCGCGGGCAAGGACGCCATGGACGAGCTTTGGCAGCAGACCAAGGGCAAGTACGTTCCGGGTCAAGAAGTCGACCCGAAGAAGTTCCCGAAGCAGATCGCGTTCAACTGCATTCCTCACATCGACGTCTTCATGGAAGACGGCTACACGAAAGAGGAATGGAAGATGCTGGCCGAAACCAAGAAGATCTTGGATCCCAAGATCAAGCTGACGGCGACGTGCGTGCGCGTGCCGGTGTTCGTCGGCCACTCCGAAGCCGTCAACATCGAGTTCGAAAAGCCGATCAGCCCCGAAGAAGCCCGCGATATCCTGCGCGCGTCTCCCGGCATCATGGTCATCGATAAGCGCGAGCCGGGCGGCTATATCACGCCTGTCGAAGCCGCCGGTGAATACGCGACCTTCGTCTCCCGCATCCGCGAGGACGCGACCGTCGAGAACGGCCTGACGATGTGGATCGTCTCAGACAACCTGCTGAAGGGTGCGGCTCTCAATGCCGTGCAGATCGCCGAGGCGATCGTCAACCAGCGCCTGCTGCCGAAAAAGGCAGCGTAGAACGCAGCTTTCAGCTGATGAAATGGCAACGCCGGCAAATCACTTGCCGGCGTTTTCCTTTTCTTTGAGCTTGTTGAGCGTCTGCACGATGGCGTTGAGATCCTGCAGAAAGCGGTCGCGCTGCTGTGCCGGAAGGCTCGACAGAATGCGCTCATCGACCCGGCGCGCCATCGGATCATGCGTCTTCAAGATCCGCGCGCCTTCTTCCGTCAGCTTGACGGCGTAGGCCCTGGCGTCATCCCGCGTCCGGCGCCGCTGCAGCAGGCCCTTCTTGAGCATGCGTCGAACGACATCCGCGAGCGTCGAGCGATCAATGCCCGTCAACTCCACGAGATGCGTCTGGCTCAGGCCCTCGTTCTGCGCAACGGTCAGCAGAATCGCATACTGCCGAGGGGTGAGCTCGTCATTGCCCAATTCGGTTTGAAAGATTTCGGACGCACATTGTCCGGCTCGGTGTAGCAGATGCAAAGGCGATCGCTCGAGGCGACTGCTTGCGGAGTCTCGTCCCATTCCATGCCCCACACGTTTCACCCCACCGGTCCACGCATCAGCCCCCGACCGGCAAGCAAAACTAACTCAACTTAGTTCATAGTTCCTGACAAGAAACACAAGCCGGGGCACTCCGTCTAGCAAAAATACAATCGTCGTTCGAGAAATCGAAAAGTTTTCTGGATGGCGAAACAGCGCGCAGGATGCGCGGGCAATTAAATGTCGTCGGACGAAAGTGCGCCGGTATTTGGCGTCGTATCTTCGTATCTTTTTAGGACACCGATTTGCGCTAACGCGAACACGAACGTTAGCGGCATGATACCGAACACTTTGAACGTCACCCACGTGTCGGTCGAGAAGAGCCGCCACATCACTTCATTTAGAACCGCCAGTACAACGAAGAAAAGCGCCCAGCGGATCGTTAAAATGCGCCAGCCTTCACGCGTGAGACGCATGACGTCGCCGAATACGATTTTCAGGAACAGCCGGTCGAACAGCAACCCGCCGGCCAGAATAGCGGCGAACAAACCATTCACGATCGTCGGCTTCATTTTGATAAAATGATCATCTTGCAGATAAAGCGTCAGGCCACCGAACACGAGCACGAAGACGCCCGTCACGAGCGGCATCGTTGCGATCCGGCCGAGAAACACTCGCGACGCCACGAGCGCAACGACGGTGGCGACCATAAAAGCCGCCGTGCCCTCGAAAATGCCGTAGTGGCTGTTGACGAAGAAGAACACAAGCAGCGGACCAAGTTCGACGATGAACTTGATGAGCTGCTTGCGGTCGAACTGCGGACCGTCGCTCGTCTCTGAAACTTTGTTCTGTTCCGACATTGTCTCAGGCCTCACTCGTGCGCAGGATCGGGCAAGCGGTACTTCTGCATCAGCCGCGTCAGGATCCATGCGTAAACGCCAGAGACCGGCAACACAATCGCGACTTTGAACAAAATCCAGACGTTCACGCCGCTCATCTCGTGACCCAGGATCTTGTAAAAGTGATCCTCCACGTAGACCCGGCGGACATATTCGTTCGCAATTGCCGTCAAAAAGAAGAAGAGAGCGAAGCTCCACGTGAACTTGTTCCAACCTTCGTCCGTGTAGCGGAACGTCTTCTCGAAGACGTACTGAAAGAAATTGTGCTTAACGAACAAGCCGCCGATCAGAAATACGGCGAACAACGCGTTGAAGATCGTAACTTTGATCTGAACCCACATCGGATCGCCCGTCACGAGCGTCAGCATCCCGAACGCCACCGTCACGCTCGACGCGATTAACGGAAAGATCGGCGGCCGGTGAAACATGTAGAACATCACGCCGATCGCCATCAGGGTCGTGATGATCAAAGCCCAGGTGCCTGCTTCGATGCCGAGCGCCGCGTTGACAATGAACATCGTCACGAGCGGACCGAATTCGCTCATGATGTTGATGGTCTGCTCGGCATTGAACGGAAACCAGCTTTTACGCGCCGGCGGAACAGAAGCATTCCGAATGTTTACGTCTTGCGTCATCTCGTGATCCGTTCCCCCGAGGCTTCAAGTTCCGGCAATGGCGTTAGCGAAATCTTGCGCAGAAAACGGCTGCAGGTCATCGGCGCTTTCGCCAACACCGATGGCGTGGACGGGCAGGCCGAACTTCGCCGCGATCGCAACCAGGATGCCGCCGCGCGCCGTGCCGTCGAGTTTCGTCATGACCAATCCTGTCACTCCGGCGCGATCTCGAAAGACCTCGACTTGTTGCAGGGCATTCTGACCGGTCGTCGCATCGAGCACGAGCACGACGTCATGTGGCGCGCTCGGGTCGATCTTTTTCAGAACGCGTGTAACTTTTTCGAGCTCTTCCATCAACACTTGCTTGTTTTGCAGGCGACCGGCGGTATCGAGCAAAAGCACATCCGCACCTGATGCTTGCGCCTGTTTTAAGGCGTCGAACGCCAAGCCTGAGGAATCCCCGCCAACTTCGCGCGCGACAACGGGACACCCTGTACGTTCGCCCCAGACCTTCAGCTGGTCGATCGCCGCAGCACGAAACGTATCGCCCGCTGCGAGCAGAACCGATTTTCCCTCAGCCCTGAATTTGGTCGCGAGCTTGCCGATCGTGGTCGTCTTGCCGGTGCCGTTGACGCCCACCATCATGATCACGTGCGGCTTTCGCGACGGATCGATGACAAGCGGCTTCGCAACCGGCGCCAGAACGCGCTCGACCTCGGCCGACAGCACGCTGCGAACCTCTTCGGCTGAAATGCCTTTTTCAAACCGGCCCTTCCCGATGGCCGCCGTAATGCGGCTCGTCGTCTCCAGACCGAGATCGGATTGGATCAAAAGGTCTTCAAGATCATCCAGCGTCTCGGCATCGAGTTTGCGCTTGGAAAAGAGATCGGTGATCCCGGTCGTCAGCTTCGACGACGTCTTGCCGAGCCCCGATTTGAGCCGTTGAAACCAGCTCTGCTTGACGGGCTCTGCTTTGGGCGCAGGAGCCACGGGTACGGGAACCGTCGTAGGGACTTCGGCAATCGGCGGTTTATCGTCCGAGACGGCGATGCTCGCTTCGTCTGTTGCTTCCTTTTCCGGCGCACCAGGCGCAGCAGCGCCGCCCTTGAAGAACCGCCCGAACAGACCTTTGCCTTTTTCCTTTGGCTCGCTCACGCGCACGCCTCGCCGATCAGATGCTGCGCATCGGCGCCCTTGATTTCCGTCCGAATGACTGCACCAGCGCCAAACGGCGTCTCTCCGTGAAGCAGCACTTCGGCGAATTGCGGCGTGCGTCCCTTGCCGTCACTTTCGACGAGCACATCGACGACACGGCCGCGTTGCGATTGAAGATACGAAGCGAGCACGTTTGTTCCTTTTTCACGCAGCCTTGCCGCGCGCTCCTTGATGATGGTGCCATTGACTTGCGGCATGCGGGCGGCCGGCGTGCCGCGCCGCGCCGAGAATGGAAAGACGTGCAGGTACGTCAGACCGCACTCATCGACGATACGATAGGAATTCTCGAACATCTGATCGGTTTCCGTCGGAAAGCCTGCAATCAGATCGGCCCCGAACACGATATCGGGACGCAGAGCGCGCGCCTTTTCGCAAAACGCAATTGCATCAGACCGCAAATGCCGCCGCTTCATGCGCTTCAACGTCAGATCATCGCCTGCCTGCAAAGACAAATGCAGATGCGGCATCAGACGTTCCTCGTCGCGTAATGCGATCATCAGATCGTCGTCGGCTTCGACCTGATCGATCGACGACAGCCGCAAGCGCGCCAACTCCGGCACATGCTTCAGCACCTGCCGAACGAGTTTGCCGAGCGTCGCAGAACCCGGCAGATCGCGGCCGTATGACGTGATGTCGACGCCGGTCAGCACGATCTCGGCGTAGCCCTTCTCGACAAGCCTGCGCACCTGCGTCACGACTTCGCCCGCCGCGACCGATCGCGACGGCCCACGGCCGAAAGGGATGATGCAGAACGTGCAGCGATGATCGCAGCCGTTCTGAATTTGCACATAGGCCCGCGTGCGCGAACCGAAACCATCGATCATGTGCAGCGCCGTATCACGCACGCTCATGATGTCGTTGACCTGCACGCGTTCGCCGTCCGCAATCGACAGCCCGGCGAACGTCTCTGCCTGCATCTTCTCGGCGTTGCCGACAACATGATCGACTTCTGGCATGTCGGCGAAACGTTCAGGCTCGATTTGCGCCGCGCATCCCGTCACGATGATCCGCGCATTGGGCTTCTCACGCCGCAGCCTGCGAACCGTTTGCGCCGCCTGACGCACCGCTTCGCCCGTCACCGCGCACGTATTGACGATAATCGCGTTATCGAGACCTGCCTCGCGCGCGTGACGGCGCATCACTTCGGACTCATACGTGTTGAGCCGGCAGCCGAGCGTGATCACCTGAGGTTCGGACATGAGCGCAGTGACTTCTTTCTTAAAATCGCTCGTTAAGCGGTCTCCGGCCAGCGCGATCAGACCGACACTTTGGTCAGCTTGGAAAAGTCGATGACGCCCTCGTACTCGAATTCGACCGGGCCCGTCATGAAGATATGATTATTCTCGGCCCATTCGATTTCGAGTGTGCCGCCCGGCAGCGTGACCGCGACCTTGCGCCCCGTGAGCTTCTTGCGCGCCGCGCAGACCGCCGACGCACACGCGGCCGACCCACACGCGAGCGTTAGGCCCGCGCCGCGTTCCCACGTCCTGAGAAGAAGCGAGGCGTCTGACGTCACCTGTGCAATCGAGATGTTCGCGCGCTCCGGAAAGATCGGATGGCTCTCAAGCAGCGGACCGAACCGGCCGAGGTCGTAGGCCTCGACATCGTCGACCCAGAAGATCGCATGCGGATTGCCGACATTGACGACGGACGGCGAATGCAGGACCGGTTCGTCGATCGGTCCGACCTGAAGTTCGATGGCGCGTGTATCGCGAAACTCTTCCGCCAGTGGAATGTCCTGCCAGCCGAACTTGGGTTCCCCCATATCGACCGTGATAGACGCCTGATTTCTGACGACGGTGCCAAGCACGCCGGCGCGCGTCTCGACCAGGAACCGCTCCCGCGAACCGCCTTCCGACAGAAACCAGCCGACACAGCGCATGCCGTTACCGCAGGCGCCTGCCTCCGAGCCATCCGCGTTGTAGATCCGCACGAACGATTCCGTGCCGGTCGTCCGCGGCGCGTGCAAAACCATCATCTGGTCGAACCGGGATTTCCGGTCGGCCGCGACCGCCGCCACTTCCTCCGCGGTGAACGTCTTGGCGCTATTGCGCAAATCGACGACGACGATCTCGTTGCCGAGGCCGTTCATCTTGAGAAAGGGAAGGGTCGTTGCCGTGTTCATCGGGCCTATATGGCGAGAAGCGGGAAAAATGACAATTCCGAACGCACTCAGAACGGTCCGACGCACCCAGGCAGGGCTCGGGAATTTCCCGCATTATCCTCTGGACGGAACAATATTTCTTGAGCAACCGTTTAGATCGCCGAAAACGCCTGACCGCACGCCGGTGGGCGGCGATTTATCCTCTCAGAGACCTTGATGTCGCATTCCGCCTACAGTTCGCTGCTTTTCCGGGTCGCTTTTGCCCGCGCCCGGCCCTGCTATTGCTATGGCTGCATCTGCCTGGCCCCGGACGAGCGAGCCTATCAGCGCCGCGTCTTCCGATTGGCTCGCAACTGGACAAAGGCGCTGAAGCGCTCCAGCCGCCCCGCGAACTAGGCCGATCGGCCGATGTGACGGTCCCGCCAGCCCGGCGGGATTTCCTTGGCATTGCCTTGCCGGAGGGGGGAAATCGGCGCACACGTTGCTGTCTTGAGGAGCCAAGTCGAAGGCCGGGGGCAGCTTTCCGAATGAAGAGTTTCGTGCGCACCGCGGCAGCGTCCGGCATCGCGGCTCTGCTCGGGCTTATCGCCGTCAGCACCGGTGCCGCTGCCGACGACATGCTCTATGCCCTGAAGATCGGCGCGCTGGCCCACGACGTGCCAGACCTCTGGAGTGGCTTCCAGGTCGAAAAGAACGCGGTCGACATCAACATCGAAGCCCAGTTCAATGCCGCCTGGGCGCTGCCGTGGGGCGCCATTCGCCCGGTGATCGGCGGCTCGATCAACACCCGCGGCCAGACCAGCGACGGTTATATCGACGCCCGCTGGCAGGGCGACTGCCCATCGGGACTGTTCTTCGGCCTGGGATTGGGCGCCGCATTTCACGATGGCGAAATCGGCGGCGCAGGCTCCGATCCGGATCGCAAATGGCTGGGCTCCCGCGTGCTGTTCCACATCCCGATGGAAGTTGGCTACCACCTCGACGAGCACAACGACATCTCGGTCTATTTCGAGCACATGTCGAACGCCTACACCGAGAAATACAACGAAGGCATGGACCGCATCGGCGTGCGCTACGGCTATCGGTTCTAGCAGCGCAGAGAGGCTCGCTCCCGGCTAGGCCGCTTCTGACTCGTCGTCGCCCTTCCCATCTTCCAGCATCGGAAGTTCGAAACCTTCGATCTCTTTCAGCGCCTTGCCCGCGATGCCTTGAAGGTCGCCGTACATGCCCGCCGTTGCCGCGAGCACACCATCGATCTGCGCCTGCCGCTTCGCCCACAGCTTGGTCATGGCTTTGCGCTCTTTATCGAGATCGCTTTGCATTTCGTCGAATTTTTCGACGATCGCCTCAACGCGGTGACGAAACTGCGGTCCCGTTAGGTAGTCGTAGACGAGCGCCATTTTGCTTTGCTGGCCCTCTCCGACCACACGCGCCGTTGCCACGTCGATCAGCAGTTGCCGCAGCACGATCGCGATCGGAACGGCGCATTTGAAGTCGGCAACCCACACACCGTCGACGAGATCGAACGTATGCACGCCCTTCGGCAACGCGGTCGAGACGATCACAGCGAATTCCGCCTTTGCCCGCCGCTGATCCTCACGCAGCTTCGCAATCCAGCCGTCTTGCCAGTTCTTAGTCCGCTTCATCTCCCACAGGACCGTGCCACACGCCGCACCCGAGGCGCCGACAACGCGCTGCACGAGATCGCCACCAAACTCGCCCTTCGGCACGGGTTCGATCCCATCAAGCGGAAACCTCGCACGCAGCAAATTCTCAAGCTCAAGTTCGAGTACTTCGCCCTGCAATTGCTGCGAGCCCTGTTCAGCCTTGCGCTTCAGCTCTTCGATCTTGTTCTGCATCGACGCGATGATCTGATCTTTTTCCGAGACGCGGAGCTTCAGCGCCTCTTCGGCTTCGAGCTTTGCTTTCGCCCGCTCGCTCTCAAGACCGGCGCTGATGCCTTTCTGGACGTTCAAGTCCATCTCGCGCTTGGCGTCGTCCAATTCGCGCACTTTCTTCTGGAACTCCGCCTGCGCCTTCTGCGCTTCGGCGAGCTTCTGATCGCGCTCCTTCAGCACGTTCTGAAGTTCGGCAAGAGCATTGGCCTTTTCTTCGAGATCGGCCGCGGCGCGCTGCTTCGCCTTCTGCGCTTCTTCGCTGACGATGCGTTGGCGCTCGACCACGAGCTTTTCAGCGACCATCGCATCGAGCGACGCGCGCGCCTTTTCGAGTTCGCCAGCCTTCTCTTGCATGGCCGCTTCGCGGGCGGCGATCTCGCGATCCTTTTTTGCCGCCGCCGCCTCGAATTGGCGGCGGGTATCGGCGATCAGTGGCGCGGCAAGCGATTCCGTCAGCGCAATCTCATGATCGCAGTTCGGGCAGGTAATGGTCAGATCGGTCAACGCGAGCTTCCTTCCAAACGAGGCGATAGCCGAGCCCCACAATAGGCCGCCGTTCTTGTCTTGTATACGTTACTTTCTGATATTGTTCTTTTGACGCCAGGATTTAGCGTTACTCGACCGCTATCACCGCCATCCAACCTGACTCGCGCTTCAAAAATGAGGGGATTGGCGCGAGAAGGGCGACTTCGCTGGGGATGAGCGCCACGTTGACTTCCGCGCCCGTTTCCCGCATACCCTCGCCCATTCCGACGGCCTCTATTCAAGAAGCCGCCGCCCTGCACATGGCCTTTTTCGCGAAAGCGTCCGGGAGGCAGGGGGGTTAACATCCGGCAGCGCGTTGCGCCCCCGGGTGCGTTTGTGCTTTGCGCTGCCGATCCTATCTCTTCGTCATACCGGCGAAGACCGGGATCCAGACAAATCCAACCCGACGCAAGTTTGAATGGGCCCCGGCCTGTGCCGGGGTCACGTAACGATTAGGGCAATTTCCGGCGGCTCGAATGTTTCAATCGCTCACAGAACGCCTCTCGGGCGTCCTCGATAAGCTCACCCGCCGCGGCGCTCTGACCGAGAACGACGTCGTCGAAGCGATGCGCGAAGTTCGCCGGGCGCTGCTCGAAGCCGACGTCGCGCTCGATGTCGTCAAGGATTTCACCGAGAAGGTCAAAGCCAAGGCCGTCGGCGCCGAAGTGCTGCGCTCGGTCACGCCCGGCCAGATGGTCGTCAAGATCGTCAACGATGAGCTGGTTGCTACGCTCGGCTCGAACGCCGAACCGATCGACCTGCACGCCGCCCCGCCGATCGGCATCCTGATGGTCGGCCTCCAGGGCTCGGGCAAGACGACGACGACCGCCAAGATCGCCTATCGCCTGACCAACCGCGACCGCAAGAAAGTGCTGATGGCGTCGCTCGACACGCGCCGCCCGGCAGCCCAGGAACAGCTTCGGGTGTTGGGTGAGCAGACGGGTGTTGCGACGCTGCCGATCATCGCCGGCCAGACGCCGCTGCAGATCGCGCGCCGCGCCGAAGATGCCGCCAAGCTCGGCGGCTATGACGTCATCATCTACGACACCGCCGGCCGCGTGACGGTCGACGAAGAGCTGATGGACGAAGCCCGAGACGTCAAAGCCGCGATCCATCCGCATGAAGTCCTGCTCGTCGCCGACGCGCTGACCGGCCAGGACGCCGTCAATACCGCTAAGGCCTTCGATGGCCACATCGGCATCACCGGCATCGTCCTGACGCGTGCCGACGGCGACGGCCGCGGCGGCGCTGCACTCTCCATGCGTGCCGTCACCGGCAAGCCGATCAAGCTTATCGGCGTCGGCGAAAAGTGGGACGCGCTCGAAGACTTCCACCCCGGCCGCATTGCCTCGCGCATTCTCGGCATGGGCGACGTCGTCTCGCTGGTCGAGAAGGCCGCACAAACGATCGACGTCGAGAAGGCGACGAAGATCGCCGAGAAGATGAAGAAGGGGTCGTTCGACCTCGAAGACCTCTCCGATCAGCTCGCCCAGATGCAGAAACTCGGCGGCATGGGCGGCGTGCTTGGCATGCTCCCGGGCGTCGCCAAGATCAAAGGCCAGATCAACGAAGCTGGCCTCGACAAAAGCCTCGTGCACCAGCGCGCCATCATCTCGTCGATGACGCCGAAGGAACGGCGCAACCCCAAAATTCTCGACGCCAAGCGCAAGCGCCGCATCGCGGCGGGTTCGGGCACGAAGCCTGAAGACATCAACAAGCTCATCAAAATGCACCGCCAGATGGCAGACATGATGAAGAGCATGGGCCGCAACGGCGGCCTGATGAACAAGTTCCTCGGCCGCACCGGTGCCGGTCCTTCCGAAGCCGAATTGCAGTCGATGCAGGCCGAGCTCGCAAAGCTCGATCCCAAGGCGCTGGAACAGTTGCCCGCGGAATTGAAAGAACAGATCGCCAGGGGCACGGCTCCTGCGTCGGGCTCTGGCGGTGGAATGCCGGGTCTGCCACCGGGACTTGGCCGCGGCCTTCCCGGCCTCGGTGGCGGACTTCCCAAAGGTCTTCCGGGTCTCGGCGGTGGAATGCCGAAATTCCCTGGGATCCCCGGAAAGAAAAGATAACCCCCATCCAAGAACACATTTCGATTTGATCAGGAGAAGAAGAAAATGTCGGTGAAAATTCGTTTGTCGCGCGGTGGCGCGAAGAAGCGTCCTTACTACTACGTCGTCGTCGCCCACGGCACGAGCCCGCGCGACGGCCGCTACATCGAGCAGATCGGCACGTTCGATCCGATGCTCAAGAAAGACGACCCGAACCGCGTGAAGCTCGTTGAAGAGCGCGTGAAGCACTGGCTCGGCGTCGGCGCTCAGCCGACCGACCGCGTCCTCCGCCTGCTCGACGCCAACGGCTTCGCCAAGCGCGACGCGCGCAACAACCCTGAAAAAGCCAAGCCGAAGAAGAAGGCCCAGGAGCGCGCCGCTGCTGCTGCCGAGAAAGCGGCTCAAGCCGCCGAGGCTGCTGCTCAAGGCGAGCAGGCTTAAGAGACTGCGCCCGAACAAACAAACAGGCCTCCCGAATAGGCTTCGGGGGGCCTTTTTGTTGCAGATCTGACTGGCCCGACTTTTGGACCGCCTCCGACTTTCCATCGTTAATTCGTGGGGAGGTCCGAAATTGAACCAGATAACGCGCGTCAATGGTCTGTTTGAGGTGATCCGGACCAAACCGAGCCCGCTCTCGGCCCCGGCCAGCCGACTCATTTTGGTATGTCGCGGCGGCCGGCTGTTTGGCGCCGATTCTGAGGGTCGCGTCTGTATGGGACGTCTCCTGCCCCAACGCGTCCATCACATGCGCCTGTCGGCCATTCGCGGCACCTACGAAATCCCCTTGCGGCGTATCCGTACCCGCAATCCGAGCATTCGCGTCCCGATCTTTGGCGATGTCGATCCGTTCGCCCGCTCCCAGAACACGACGATCAGCGTCGGCGGCAAAACGATCGACATTGAGATTACCTATCTCGGCCCCTTGCCCCCGTGATCGTTGCACGCCATCAAGAGCCCCATGACAGCATCAGGAAAACCATCGCCCGACCGCCGCATCCTCGTTGGTGAGATTACCGGCGCCCACGGCATCCGCGGCGACGTTCTAGTCCGCAGCTATACCGAGACTCCGGACGCCATCGCCGCCTACGGCCCATTGACCGACGCAAGCGGCAAGAAAAGCTATTCGCTCTGCGTCGTCCGCGTCACGAGCAAGGGCATCGTCGCGCGTGTTGCGGGGGTTGAGGATCGCAACGGCGCCGAACCGCTGCGCGGCACAAAGCTCTACATCGAACGCAGCAAGCTTCCGGCGACGGGCGAAACCGAGTTCTATCACGCCGACCTCATCGGCCTGCGCGCAGTCGCAGCCGACGGCAGCGCGCTTGGAAAGATCGTCTCCGTGCAGAATTTCGGCGCCGGCGACCTTCTCGAATTGAAGCCGCTCGAAGGCGAGACGGAATTCATTCCCTTCGAAGATCGCTGGGTGCCGAGCGTCGATCTCGACGCTGGCATGCTCATCATCAATCGCCCCGCCGTCACAGTCGACGACGACAGCGATGAAGACGACGGATCATCCGCAGAGGATGAGGCCGACGCCTAGACGGCAACGCCGCGCGCGAGTTTCGGCAAATCACCGGTGACGCCCGCAGCCTCAGCGATGATCAACTCTTTCAAGCTGGGAATGCGGTCGAGCACGCCGAGCGCAGCACCACGGCCCGCACGCAGAACCATGCTGTCGATCGCAAATGCCCGATTGATCCCGTCATAGAGCGTCGCCGACATCGCCGAGTCGAACCGGCGCCAGCGCTGATAGCGCTCAAGATGCGTACCGCTGCCGAAGTCGAGCCCGATGCGTCCAGCATCGACTAGAATTTCAATCATCGCCGCCGCATCGCGAAGCGCGAGGTTGACGCCTTGCCCAGCAACCGGATGCACACCATGCGCAGCGTCCCCGACCAAAGCGAAGCGTGGCGCAATCAAGCGGCGCGGCAAACGCAAATCGAGCGGCCACGATTGCCGCGGTCCGTCGAGCGAAATCGTGCCGAACCGGCCACCGATCCGACGATCGAGCTCAGCCAGAAAGCTGTCATCGTCGAGCGCGATCATGCGCGCCGCTTCGTCTTTGTCGGCGCTCCACGTGATGCACGCCCGATTTCCCGGAAGCGGCAAAATCGCAAACGGACCGCCGGGTAGAAAATGCTGGATCGCGACGCCGCCATGCGGCTCGCTGAACTTCACCCGCGCGACGATGCCCGTCTGCGCGTAGGGCCATCCGATGGTCTTGATGCCGACAGCTTCGCGAAGCTTCGACTGCCGCCCATCGGCTGCAATCGTCAGCGCCGCGCTGACGACGGTGCCATCGCGCAAAGTGAGTTCGCTGGCCGTCTCGCCCCACTGCGCGCTTTCGATCTCGGCTGGCGCGAACCACGTCACCGCTGGATCGTCCGCGACGGATCGATAGAGCGCGGTGGCGAGCACCGATGCCGGAACGATATAGGCGGCTGGCGATCCGTCGTCCGTCCGCGCGTCATAGGTAACGAGCGCAGGCCGGAAAGCATCGTCAAGCCGCGAATCTGAAATTTCGATCGCAGTCACGGTCTCCGCGGCATCGCGAATGCCATCCCAAGCTCCGAGGCTCTCCAGGACCTTCTGTGCGCCGGCCCAGATCGCAAAGCCTCGGCTATCGTCGGCGTGCTCGGTTGCCGGAACAGCCCTGTCGATGATCGCCAGCCGGATATCGGGTCCAAACGCCTGCGCCAAGCCGCGCGCAACCGCCAGTCCCGCAAAACTGCCGCCGACAATCGCGACATCGAAGTTCAATTTTGGCATCTGTCGACCGTCACCCGTAGCTGTAGTGATTTGCTTTGCCCGGACGCGAGGGCAGCCTAAAAGGTCCCCGTCGCCGCGCCAGCAACCCTGCCATTATAACCCCGAAAGTCCGCCATGACAGCTTCGCCCCAGGCGCATCAGGCCCTCCAAAAGCTCCTCCGAACTCTGACCCTGGAGCCATTGGAGGACAACCTGTTCCGCGGCCATCGCGCCAGCGAAGGCTGGCAACGCGTTTATGGCGGCCTTGTCCTTGGCCAGGCAGTGGTTGCTGCGGCGTTAACCGTCGACGAGAGCCGGGCGATCCATTCGCTTCACGGTTACTTTCTGCTGGCGGGCGATCCGGAACGGGAAATCGTTTACGACGTTGAGCGCGTCCGCGACGGTGGCAGCTTCACGACGCGGCGCGTTCGCGCCATTCAGCATGGACGCACCATCTTCGTGATGAGCGCTTCGTTCCACAAGCCGGAGCCTGGTTACGAGCACCAGTCCGAAATGCCGGACGTCCCGCCGCCCGAAGCGCTGCCAAGCGTCCGCGAGCTTTTCGACGCCACTACCGACATTCCGGACGGCATGCGGGCCTACTGGCAGCGCGAACGCCCGATTGACGTCCGTATTATTGATGCATCCCGCTACATGAGCCGCGAACCGCGGCCGCCCCGCCAGTCCATCTGGCTTAAGTCCAATGGACCGCTGGGCGACAACCCTTACATTCACCAAGCGCTTCTGGCCTACGCTTCGGACTTCACGCTGCTCGACACCGCCCTCGTGGCACACGGCAAGCTGTTGTTCGATGCCGACATCCAGTTAGCGAGCCTCGACCACGCCATGTGGTTCCACAGGCCTTTCCGGGCCGACGACTGGCTGCTCTATACTCAGGACAGCCCCAGTGCCTCCGCCGCCCGCGCCTATTGCCGGGGCTCCGTCTTCGATCGGAACGGCCGGTTGGTCGCATCGACCGTTCAGGAAGGCCTGATGCGCCCCAGAGAAACCGCATTTGTGCCCAAATAGCGGGCAAAAACCTCAAATTGCCCAATTTTCATGCTTATTTTGCAGGCTAGTGCCGCATAAATTTCGTTCATTCGTAAACTTTCCGTTGTCTAATCAATGTGTTGAGCACGCGTCCGTCAATTGGCACGCGTCTTGACTCCTTTCACGCCAAGTCTTCGTCCCGGCGTGGGGGCGGAGGCTATTTTGTCGAGCACCGGTTCAATTAAAAAAGGGGGCCTTATGAAGCTCATAACTGCGGTCATCAAGCCTTTCAAACTCGAGGAGGTTCGCTCCGCGCTGACCGATCTCGGTCTTCAGGGCATGACTGTCACGGAAGTCAAAGGCTACGGCCGTCAGAAGGGCCATACGGAAATCTACCGCGGCGCCGAATACGCCGTGAGCTTTTTGCCCAAGATCAAGATCGAAGTCGTCGTTCCGGGAGCACAGGTCGACAAGGCGCTTGCCGCGATCCAGCGCGCAGCAAAGACGGGACAGATCGGCGACGGCAAAATCTTCGTGTCTCCGATCGAGCACACGGTTCGCATCCGCACCGGCGAATCGGACGATGACGCGCTCTAAAGCTCACAAAATTTCCGCTTTTCATAAGTCAATCAGGGAGCACTCAACATGGAGTTTAGAAAGTTAGCGCGATACGCAGGGGTCGTGGGGGCCCTCGGCGCGATTGCGCTTATGGCCGGACCGGCCATGGCACAAACGCCGCCCGCGCCGGTACCGAACAAGGCCGACACGACATTTATGTACATCGCCTCGGTTCTCGTTCTTCTCATGACCGTTCCGGGTCTCGCACTGTTCTATGGCGGTCTCGTTCGCACGAAGAACATGCTGTCGATGTTTATGCAGGTCTTCGCGACGCTCTGCCTCGTCGGCATCATCTGGGTTCTCTACGGCTACTCGATGGCCTTCACGAACGGCGGTGCGCTGAACGACTTTGTGGGCGGCTTCTCGAAAGCATTCCTCAAAGGCGTAGATTACAACTCCGTCGCAGCGACGTTCTCCAACGGCGTCTACATTCCTGAATACGTCTACATCGTCTTCCAGATGACGTTCGCGTGCATCACGCCAGGCCTCATCCTCGGCGCCGTCGCCGAGCGACTGAAGTTCTCAGCAATGTTGGTGTTCATGGCGCTCTGGGTCACGTTCATCTACTTCCCGATCGCGCATATGGTCTGGTACTGGGGTGGTCCCGACGCGTTCGGCAACGCTGCTAAGGCTCTCGCCGCGGCGACGGGAGACGGCAAGGCTGCCGCTCAGGCTGCTTATGACGCTGTCATGGCCGATGCCGGCATCTCCTTCAAATGGGGTGCACTCGACTTCGCTGGCGGCACCGTCGTTCACATCAACGCCGGTATCGCGGGCCTCGTCGGCGCGCTCATTCTGGGACCGCGTCTCGGCTACGGCAAAGAAGCGATGCCTCCGCACTCGCTGGTGAACTGCATGATCGGCGCCGCCCTTCTGTGGGTGGGCTGGTTCGGCTTCAACGTCGGTTCTGGCCTCGAAGCCAGCGCCTTCGCTGGCGTCCCCTTCATCAACACCTTCATCGCGACCTGCGCTGCAGCGCTGTCGTGGATGATCGTCGAATGGATCGTGAAGGGTAAGCCGTCGGCTCTCGGCCTCGCGTCGGGTGTCGTTGCCGGCCTCGTCGCCATCACCCCGGCTTGCGGTTTCGCCGGTGTCATGGGCTCGATCGTGCTTGGCCTCGTCGTCAGCCCGATCTGCTTCTTCTTCTGCTCGGCGATCAAGAGCGCTCTCGGCTACGACGATAGCCTTGACGTCTTCGGTGTCCACTGCGTCGGCGGCATCGTCGGTGCGCTTGGCACCGGCCTGCTGGTCAACCCGGATTGGGGTGGCGCCGGCATCGCCGACTACACGTCGAAGCCGGGCGAGATGGTTGCGGGCACCTACGACATGGCCGCCCAGATGATCGCCCAGGCGAAGGCCGTCGGCATGACGCTTCTCTGGAGCGGCATCGGCTCGGCAATTCTCTTCAAGCTGGTGGACATCGTCATCGGTCTCCGTCCGTCGGAAGAGAAAGAGCGCGAAGGCCTCGACATCACCGACCACGGCGAAAGCGCCTACCACTACTAAGACGAATTTCTCCTGGCCTGCGATCGGCGGGCCAGGAGATCTCCTTTCATCTCCCGAGCACGCGTCTCCACCTAGACGTGCTCTACTTAAGCCCGACGCCTCGTGCTGTCGGGCTTTTTTTATCGCAAGATCCGATGACGATCTCACTTCGCAGTGGCAGCGACGCCAACAGCCGACGCAGATCGCGCGCACGCAATGCGATGCAGCCTTCGGTCGGCTCGAAATTCCCGCGCGCGACATGCATGAAAATGGCGCTGCCTCGATTGCGCACGCGCGGCACATCGTTATAGCCGAGCACGACAACGACCTCGTACAGCCCGTCCGCACGCCACAGATGTTCAGCGCTTGCGCGATAGGGCAGCCGCACCGGACGATTGTAATTGCGATCCCGCGGACTGTCGCACCAGCCGTCGTCGCGGCGAATTCTGCCTAACCGGAAAGTCGACCTTGGCCGTGCGGCATCCGGCCGATAAAGAACGAAGCGCACAGGCAACCGCCCTCGCGGCGTTGCACCATCTCCCTCGCGTTTCATGGCCGTGATGCCCGATCGGCCGAGCGCGCAAGCAAAACGCAATACACCAAACGCGACATGACCGCGCTGCGCCGCCTGAGATAGAACCCTGACGTAGACCTGCGCCACGGGCGTCCGGGGCGGGTTCATCGACCGCTTATTCAAGGAACCGCCATTCCGCTTGCCTGTTTGCCCCGAGACCCTATGTTGCCAACGCGCACGATGCTAGAGTTCCACGCCAAAAGAAGGCAAGAAACCGGAGCCCACGTCCATGAGCACGGCCCGAAAGGTCCTCCTCGTCGACGACGATGAAGATTTGCGTACGTCGTTGAAAGATCAGCTCGTCCTCCATGATGAATTTGAAGTCTCCGAAGCGGGCACCGCTGCCAAGGGCATGGAAGCCGCAAAAACCGGCCGCTTCGACTTGGTGGTGTTCGATGTCGGCCTGCCCGATATGGACGGCCGCGAAGCGGTGAAGCTTCTGCGCAAATCGGGTTTCAAGACGCCGATCGTCATGCTGACCGGCAACACGTCCGACGCCGATCAGATCCTTGGTCTCGATGCCGGGGCGAATGATTATGTTTTAAAGCCGTTCAAGTTTGCCGTTCTTCTTGCGCGCATCCGTGCGCAACTGCGGCAGCACGAGCAAAGCGAAGACGCTGTCTTCGCGATCGGCAACTACACCTTCAAGCCCGCATCGAAGCTGCTGGTCGACGAAGCCGGAAGCAAGATCCGTCTCACCGAGAAAGAGACATCGATTCTCAAGTATCTGTATCGCTCCGGCGACAAGGTCGTCTCTCGCGATGTTCTGCTGCACGAAGTCTGGGGCTACAACGCCGGCGTCACCACCCACACGCTCGAAACGCACATTTATCGTCTGCGGCAGAAAATCGAAAAAGACCCATCGAACGCCGAACTTCTCATCACGGAGAGCGGCGGCTACAAACTCGCGCCCTGAGTTGCCGGAACAATCGATTGCTGGGTCACAGCCGCCAGGCCAATCGCCAAGTTTTCACGTGAATCTTCTGACGGTGAAAGTTGTTCAACTGCGTCCACAGCAGCTTTCATGCGCGCGGGTCGGATAAGTTCCGCGACGGACATCGAGTCGGATAGTTAATCTGCGTTCGCTTCTGTTGTGGTGAGATCGCAAGCGAATAGGTGCATTCGTGCGTATCGCATCAATGGAGTTCGCAACGATGGCAATCAATGCCCTCGTCAAACCTCTTCTTGCCCAGCCGCTTTTCCGCGGACTGTCGCCGTCCCAATTGACGGAAATCGTTCGTTGCGCCGAGCGCATCATCTATCGCTCGGGCGACGCGCTTATTGCCGAGCATCAGCCGAGCGATGCTTCGATCCTCGTCATTTCGGGAACGTGCCTGCGCATCGACGATAACGGCGATCCATCGCAAAAATCGCGCGGCGAGGTTGTACCCGAAGGCTCCATAATCGCCGAGCTCGCGATGCTCATCGAAATCGAGCACGTTACGACGATCATCGCACAAGGGCCTGTGAAAGCACTGCGTCTTCCGCGCCAAAAAATTCTCGCACTGATGCAAGACGACCCATCACTCGCGCAACATTTCAGCGCGTGCATCACATCGCGACTAAAACTGTTGGCGAATGATTTGAAAGCTATTGATACCAGCGCAGATGACGCTACGATCCCCCCGCTGCTTCAACCGCAGAGCGCCGATCAGGCCGCCGCGGCACAGGCTGGCTAGTTAAGCGGAGCGCCAAACCACACACGACATGTGTTGTGGTCTTCTTCGGAATTCAGGGGGCCAGAAACGAGGGCGCCCAGTTCCGGGGGGAGGAACTGGGCGCTATGCGCTTGTCGCGCTCGGCACCGGGAGGGAAGCCGGTACCAGAGGCGGCGTCTTCGGCTAGACGGGGGGCACTACCGAATACAGGGTGACGCCACCTGCATGCTTGAGAGTTAAGCGCAAGCTGGAGAAATTCAATAGTACCCGCGCAGGAACTTCACGAAAATGTGAAGAGATACCCAAACTTATCCACAGGATGGGTATTGCGTCGCGTCAAAAGCGCAACACGCTGATTTGCCGGCGAATTCCCCTTATGGCATCGCGCTTTTGGGCCAAAGTGATTGAATTTTAAACAAATTTCCGTCTAGGTCGTCGGTTTTGACGAGCTGCGAAAGCTGGATTCGGGTGTCCTGCCCCTGGGCGTCAGTGGTCACCCACTCTTTCAGTTCCATGGCCGGCTTGGTCGCCAGAAAGAGCTTAATGCGGCCCGGAGAATTGGGGTCTTTATCTTCCAGCGTGAGCACGATCAGGTCGGCGGACTGCTGGACTTCCAGAATTTTCGCATCCCGCAGCAGATTGACGTCCTTGCGCAGAAGCAGCCTGAACGGCGTCTGATCGAGCGAAACGCGATCCTCGTTATTGAGGTCGAGGTCTTGAATGGCGAGGTTCTGTCCGTCGGAAACGATGATCTGCCGCGACGGCAAGGCGTAGTCGAAACGGAAGCGGCCAGGACGCTTGACGAAGAACTTACCCTTCATCCGCTTATTGTCGGCATCCGTCTGAATGAACGTGCCTTTGAGATCCTGCAAAGATTCAAAATACGCGCTGACATCGTCGACGATCTTCGTCTGACGCGCATCGAGCGTAATACCTTGATCAGGGTTCGGTGCGACTTCGCTGGACCAACCATTGACCGCAGGCTTGGTCACCGGCGGATTGACGATCGTATTCGTCGGACCGTCCGGATCTTGCGCCGTGGCAACGCCAGAAAACGCGACCGTAAACGCCGTCGCGACGGCTGCTCCACGCAGAAAATGCCTCATGATTTGTCCCATTCGTGGCCCCCCACAGCCCCGATGCCCCTGAGTCGGGGCCCTGTACGCACAGTATCGTTTCAACAAAGATTGCGTCCAGAACTAGGCGAGAGGCGTTCCAGCCCTGATTTTGGGTAGAACCAATCGAACATCGGAGGCAAGCAAGCGCAGTATCGCGCCCCCGAGTTATCCTCAGTTGTTAGCCTCAGTTTCGCTGTTGTTCGTGCTGATCTGAGAGCGTCGAAATACGCAATCAGGCGGCGTCGGCGCTGCCACCGCGCGACATCAGAATTTCGCGCTTGCCGACCGAGTTCGCAGCCGAGATCAATCCTTCACGTTCCATGCGCTCGATGAGATCGGCGGCGCGGTTGTAGCCGATCGACAGGCGACGCTGGATATAGCTCGTAGAAGCCTTTCCATCCCGAAGCACGATAGCGACGGCGCGATCGTAAAGGTCGTCATCGCTCGCCTCGCGAATCCCGGTCGCGACGTCCGACGGCGGCGGCGTCTCCGTAATACCGTCGACATATTTCGGCGCGCCCTCCTGCCGGAGCGCATCGGCGAACGCCACAACTTCTTCATCCGACACGAACGCGCCATGCACACGCACAAGCTGGCCGGCGCCTGTCGAATAGAGCATGTCGCCCTGACCGAGCAATTGTTCGGCGCCCTGCTCGTTCAGGATCGTGCGGCTGTCGATCTTCGACGTAACCTTGAACGAGATGCGGGTCGGGAAGTTCGCCTTGATCGTGCCGGTGATGATGTCGACCGACGGACGCTGCGTCGCCATGATGAGATGAATCCCGGCCGCACGCGCCATCTGTGCAAGACGCTGCACCGAAGCTTCGACCTCGCGGCCCGCAACGATCATCAGGTCCGCGAATTCATCGACGATGATCACGATCCGCGGCAACGGCTCAAGATCCATCTGCTGCGTTTCAAAGCGCGCCGCACCGGTCTTGTCGAAGCCGGTCTGCACCGTGCGCGACAGCATCTCGCCGCGCTTCTTGGCATTGCGCACGCGATTATTGAAGACGTCGATGTTGCGAACGGAAAGCGCGGCCATGCGCTTGTAGCGTTCTTCCATTTCGCGCACGGCCCAGTTGAGCGCGGAAACCGCCTTATGCGGGTCTGTGATCACGGGCGTCAAAAGATGCGGAATGTCGTTATAGACCGACAGCTCCAGCATCTTGGGGTCGATCATCAGCATGCGGCAATCTTCAGGCGAATGCCGGTAGAGCAGCGACAGCACCATGGCGTTAATGCCGACCGACTTGCCGGAGCCGGTCGTACCGGCGACGAGCAGATGCGGCATGCGCGCCAGATCCGCGACGACCGGATCGCCGCCGATCGACTTGCCCAGACCAAGCGGTAATCCGCTCGCTTCCGATTTGAACGCGTCGGCTTCGAGAATTTCGCGCAACAGCACCGTTTCGCGCCGGGCATTCGGCAATTCGAGGCCGATGGCATTCCGCCCCGGAACGACAGCCGCACGCACGCTTGCAACGCTCATCGAGCGCGCGATGTCTTCCGCGAGTCCGATAACGCGCGATGACTTCGTGCCGCGCGCAGGCTCCAATTCGTACAGCGTCACCACCGGACCTGGCCGGATATCCTTGACCTCGCCCTTGACGCCGAAATCGGCCAGCACGTCTTCGAGCAATCGCGCATTGCCGCGCATCACCGTCTGCGACAGCTCGGGACGCGGCTTCTGCGCGCTCGGACGCTTGAGCATGTTGAGCGACGGCCGCTTCCAAACGGGATTGGCGCGCGTCCGCGCAATTCCTGACAACAGCGCATTGGTGACCGCGGGCTTTGCAGCCTGCGCTTTGGCTTGTGCCTTGGCCAAGACCTTCGGCAGCGGCGGAGGCGGCGGGATCGAATGATCTAAAACCTCTTCGACGACAGATTCACCACGCGCCAATGCAGCGGTTGCCGAAGCCGGCGCAAAGCGTTGCGCGATCGCCCGGCTTGAATCTTCCGTCGTATCGTCGAACGCCAATCCGCGATCTGCGAACTCGCTGGCATGGGTGAACTCATCATCGTGATAGTCAGGGTCCGCGTGGTCATCGAAGCCTTGAACGCCACGACGATCCTCACGATCGTGCAATTCCGTTAGCAACTCCGAAGGCCGCGCGACATCTGCCGGACGCTGCCTTGCGAGACGCTCCGGATTAAGGTCGAGCGTCGGCGTCGCGTCGCCCGCAAAGGCATCGAGCGAGCGATAGGAGTGCGTATCCGTTACAGCTGCAGCAGGCGCGCGCCGGAACCAACCTTTGCGCACGCGCTCCGCGCCACCCGCCAGCGTCGAGCTGACGGCGGCCACATCCTCGAGCCGTTTCTTGCTCGACGCATAACGAAGGCCCGAACCGAGCGAGCGCAGGAACGACTTGGTGACAGTCTCGACTTCAAAGCCGATAGCCTTGCCGCAGGTATGTGCAGCCGCTGCCAGCAGCACGACACCGGCAGCAACCGGCGCGCGTTCTTCGTTGAGCATCGCGAACAGCTTCAACGCTAATTGATAAACGCCATCGCCCACCAGGCCGCCGTAGCCGTGGCGCAGCGGCCAGCCGCCCAAAACGGGAAGCGCCGAGATCGCGCCGGTCAGTGCCACGATGGACAGCGGATAAAAACCGAGCTTGACGCGCCCGTCCTTCACGCGCTCGGAACGGAGCATGTCGATGCCCCAGACGACCGGCGCGATCAGCGCCAGGACCGCACCGAAGCCGAGCATCTGGAACAGAAGATCTGAAACGATTGCGCCGACGCGGCCCGCATAGTTCTGCGCAGGCGCCGTCGTCGTGTGCGTCAGGCTCGGATCAAGCGCTGACCACGAAACGAGGCTCGTCCAGATGAGCAGCGTCAGGCCGAGCAGGATCAACCCGCCAAAACGGCCCAGCCAACTCAACAGACGGTCCTCGACTGACTGCGGCAACAGCCGCTGAGGATCGATTCCTCGCGTATCCAGCGACATCTCGGCGAACGTACTCTTTAACGCAGCACGGAAATCGTGCGTTCGAGCGCTTCCTGGATCGTCTTGGAGTCCTGCACCATCGCGACGCGAACGTAGTCTGCGCCGGGATTGGTTCCGTCTCGTCCCGTCTGAGCCAGAAAGCTACCGGGAATAACCTTGACGCCTGCGCGTTGCCATAAGGTTACCGCCGCTTGAGCGCCACCGCCAAACTGACTCATATCGAGCCAGAGACAGAACCCGCCAGCTGGCCGCCGGTAGCCGTAGCGGCCACCTAACACATTGTCAGAAATTAGAAATTTGTCACGATACGCCTCCCGCGAACGCTCGACGTGCGCTTCGTCGCGCCAGATCGCGGCGGATGCATGTTGCAGTGGCAAGGGCACTGTCGGCGCGCACATGTTGCGCACTTCGCCGTAGGCTTCGATGAATTCCGGGTCGCCCGCACAGAACCCGGACCTTAGGCCCGGCAGGTTCGAACGCTTCGACAGTGAGTTGAAAACGACGAGATTGCGGAACCGCTCCGGCGTCGCCGCCGCGACCTCCAAACCGCCGAGCGGCGCGGCCTCTGTGTAGATTTCCGAATAGCACTCGTCGAGGAACAGCATGAAGTTGTAGGCGCGCGCCAGTTCCAGCGCCTTCAGGATGTAGCGGCGATCGGCGACCGTGCCCTGCGGGTTCGACGGCGAATTGATAAAGAGCGCAACCGTCCGCTTCAACAGCGCCTCATCGCGCGCAATTGCATCGAGATCCGGCAGGAAGCCTGTCGCCTTCGTGGCGTTGAGATAGACCGGCTCCGCGCCGACCGCGATCGCCCCCGCGACGTAGGCCGAATAATACGGGTTGCACATCAGGATCGCAGGCCGACCCTGCACGTCCTTGCGGCCCACCGCCGGCAAACACGCAAAGAATAGCCCTTCGCGCGAGCCGCTGAGCACCAGCACATCACGTTCGGGATCGACGCCGCCCGGCACGACGTAACGTTTCGCCAGCCATTCCGAGATCGCCTTGCGCGCCTCCTCGGCGCCGCGGATCGGCGGATACTTGCCGTAGAGCGCCGTCGCCTCGTCGAGCTTTGCCTGAATGAAATCCGGCATCGCCTCGCGCGGCTCCCCGATCGTCAGCTCGATGGGTTTCTCATGCCCCGGCGCAATCCCCGCCAGCAGCTTGCGAAGCTGACTGAAGGGCGACGAAATCGCACCGGACGTGAGGGAGGAAAGCGGGTGACTCATCTCAGGATTGAACATCGATCTTGCGCTGGCCCGCCGCTATCGCATGTCAGCCGCGATTGGGAAAGCCCAATACTGGTCGGTCAGTGTCGGACGCCCGCGAGACTCCGGCCGGCAGGTGCCCCAAAAATCCGGCGAAACTCGCGGGCGAAGTGTGGTTGATCGTAAAAACCTGACGCATGGGCGGCGGTCGTAAAATTGCTTCCCTTGACGACTTCGGATACCGCCACGCGCATTCTCGCCCACGCCGCATAACGACGATAAGAAACGCCGACCTCCTGTTTGAACAGGTGCTGAAATCGCGATGTCGAAAGCCCCGCAGCATGCGCGGCCCAATCGACCCGCGGCACTGACCCGCCCGTCACGACGCCGCCCGCGTTGTCAGCAACCGCTTCGAGTGCCCGGCGCACGCGCGCGTCGATGGTTCTTCGCGCCTTAGGCTTGGAAAATTCGAGAAGATCATTCATCGCTTCATCGGTCCAAGCCAAGCTGGAAGGATCTTCGTAAAGCGACCGAACCTGTGAAAGGTCCGTGCGCATTCCGATCAGCACACCCCGTTCCTCGCGTGTCTCTGCGACGAGCGCTGCAAGACCTTCAGCGGACGCCTCGCTCGGCTCAATGTAGATCACCGCGATCGGTCGGCCTTCGGCATCGAACTCGTAAGCCGTCCCGGCGGGTATAACGGCCGCACGACATGCGAACCACGAACCGCCCGCAAGTCTTAAGCGAAAATCATCGTAGAGACCCGCGAGCATCACCGGCGCGCTGTGGCTGTGAAGTGCATTCTTATGCAGACAGCCGGCGAAAAGCATGCGGCCCGAACCGACATGCCATAGCGGCTTCAGGGATCCACCCTCGATGCCAGCAGATTCATACAATCGCATAGCTCCGTGCCTGGACTAACCTCGGCTTCAGATCAGATACTTGGCAAGGACATTGAAATGCGCAAAGCCTTCTCGCCCGATATCGAAGCTCTCGCCGTGGATCGCCGGAAGCTTTTGACCACAGGCATCGGCGTCGCTCTCGCACCCACTCTGTCCCTGGCCTTTGCATCAAACGCGACCGCATCAGCCCCAGCACTTGGACCTTGGCAGCCGAAATTCTACCGCTTCAAGCTCGGCGCTTTCGAGATTACCACGATCTCGGATTCAGAAGCTTTCATTGATGGTCCGTTCCCAATCGTCGGGCAAAATGCCCGCGAAGCCGATGTTCGGGCGCTGATGCGCGACAACCTTTTGCCGGAGCAGAAATACCAGCCGGGCTTCACGCCGACGATCATCAACACCGGTGATAAGCTGATCCTGCTCGACACCGGCAACGGATCGAACGGTTTCATTCCGCGCCCCAATGGCGGCTGGCTTGCGGCCCAGCTCGGCCCCGCAGGCTTCAAGCCCGAAGACATCGACATCGTCCTTTTAAGCCATGGTCATCCCGATCACGTCGGCGGCATGATCGAAAATGCAAAGCCGCTCTTTCCCAACGCACGCTACGTGATTGGCGCAATCGAGCATGACTTCTGGGCTCCGGAAGGAAAATTCACAGCCGATCTGGAAAAATGGGCGAGCATATTCCGAACCAACACGAAACCCGTCGCCGACAAGTTTACGTTCATAAAACCAGGAGACGACGTCGTGACGGGCGTCCGCGCCATCGAAGCTTACGGACACACGCCCGGGCACCTTGCCTTTATGATCGAGAGCCAGGGCAAATCGATTTTGTATTGGGGCGACTGCGCCCACCACCAGGTTGCCTCGCTCGCGCACCCTGAGTGGGATTGCCTCTTCGATTCCGACAAACAGCTTGGTGCCCGAACCCGCCGTCGCATCTATGACATGGCGGCCACCGACCGTATCCCGGTCATCGGCTACCACATGCCGTTTCCGTCAATCGGTTATGTCGAGCGCAATGGACCCGGCAGCTATCGTTGGCTGGCGCACACCTACCAGCTCAATCTCTGACAGAAAGGCAATCGTTACTCCGGCAGATGCGTCACGGCTTCGATGTTGTGCCCATCCGGATCGAAAACGAAGCCGCCGTAGTAGTTGGCGTGATAGTGCGGCCGAAGTCCCGGCGGTCCGTTGTCTTTGCCTCCCGCCGCCAGGGCCGCGTCATAGAAGGCTTTCACTTCCTCGCGGCTCTGCGCGGCGAAGGCGACATGCAGGCGGCCCTTCAGAGGCGAGCCCGTTCCAATCCAGAATTGCGGCCGCTCGCGACCGAACCCGGCATACCCGTCGTTGTCCTCTTCCGAGAACTTCACTTCCTTGAGCAGTTTGATGCCGAGCGGCGCCAGCGCCTGGGTATAGAACTTCAGCGATCGGCTGTAATCAGTGATGGGAAAGCCGATGTGATCGAGGATGTCCAGCACGGTCGCTCCTTTATTATGACGCGATCGAGCCAGACGCTTACACGCGTCGCTCGACCATCAGTTTTTTGAGTTCGGCGATGGCTTTGGCCGGCGACAAGCCTTTCGGACAAGCCTTGGCGCAATTCATGATCGTGTGGCAGCGATAGAGCCGGAACGGATCTTCCAGATTGTCGAGGCGCTCGCCCGTCGCTTCGTCACGGCTGTCGATCACCCAGCGATAGGCCTGCAGCAGAATGGCAGGGCCGAGGTAGCGATCCGAGTTCCACCAGTAGCTCGGGCACGACGAGGAGCAGCATGCGCACAAGATGCACTCGTAAAGCCCGTCGAGCTTCTCACGATCTTCGCGCGACTGCTTCCACTCCTTCGGCGGCGTCGGCGTATCGGTCTTGAGCCACGGCTCGATGGAGCGATGCTGCGCGTAGAAATTCGTGAGATCCGGCACGAGGTCTTTGACGACTTCCATGTGCGGCAGCGGATAAACCTTTACAGGACCTTTGACGTCTTCGATGCCCTTCAGGCACGCGAGTGTATTGGTGCCGTCGATATTCATCGCGCACGAGCCACAAATGCCTTCGCGGCACGAGCGGCGGAACGTCAGCGTCGGATCGATCTCGTTCTTGATCTTGATCAGAGCGTCAAGAACCATCGGTCCGCACTGCTTCTGATCGATATGATAGGTGTCGACGCGCGGATTGCGTTCGTCATCCGGATTCCAGCGATAAATCCGGAATTCCTTCCAATCCCCCTCGCGGTCCGGCCTATTCCAGGTCTTGCCTTCGGAGATTGTCGAATTTTTCGGAAGAGTGAGCTGAACCATGAGAGTGCCGGTGTTCCCGCCAACGAAATCCTTGTGACGCTGACAGAAGCTTGAACGTCGTCCCCTGTCAACGGCATGGGCCCGCGGCGGATGCGGTTCTTTGGCCCTAACCGGATTTCTGGTGTTTCTTGAGCTCCCGGACCAGTCCCACAAGGCTTTCCGCGATCTCGGCCCCCGTTTCGACCGCGACCCGGAGCGGCACCCGCGACTGGATGATCTCGTTAAGCCGCTCTTGCTGCTCGCCGAAGCCAAAGAAGATCTCTTCCGGCGCCTCGACATCCCCATCTTCGATCGCGGTCATGACGTCGAACGCGTTCTGCGTGGCGAGCACCAACATCGAGGCGATATCATTCATCAGTTGCAGATAAAGCCGCTGAGCGTCGGCACGGATGCGCTGTCCGTGCACCCCGAATTTCAGCGGCGCGGAAGCCTGTCCGCCGCCACCTGCAAAAACCCTCGGATGCTTCTGGAAACGCTTGAAGATCTCGACGAGGCCGAGACAACAGGTTTCCAGGTCGCGAAGCGCGGCACCCGTCTTGCGCTTGGTCCGGGTGCGCGTTGCGACCTTTTCCTGTCCCGACCAGTTAATGGCCGCGATCGACGCGATGGCGCCAAGAGCCGCCAGCGCCGGCAGCACCGCCGCGAACGGATCGGGCGGCATGCGCGTGTCGGTATCGTCGCTCTCGTCCGTACTGATCTTCGTCACAATCGCGCCCGCCCCTTCAATAGCGGCCGCACCATAAGCGACTTCCCAAAGCGGCGCTATTTCTACTCATCCGGAGCGCTTCCGGAAAAGCCGGGCACCGGTTTTCCGGATGAGAAGCGCGACTCGATAAAAGCTGGAACGGCTCAATAAACGCGGGCTTTGGGCTCGATATATTTGACCTCGTTGGTCATGGTCTTCGTGTGCACCGGACGATCGTCGAGCTTAACCGATTGCGTCCCGTAATCGGCCCATGCCAGCGTGTGCTTCATCCAATTGACATCGTCACGCTTCGGAAAATCTTCGCGCGCGTGCGCGCCGCGGCTTTCCTGACGGTTTTCGGCGCCTACCACCGTAACGGCTGCTTGCGCGATCAGGTTGTCGAATTCCAGCGTTTCAACGAGATCGGAATTCCACACCAGGGACCGGTCGGTGACGGAAATATCCGCCGCATCGCGCCAGACCTGCGTGATCTTCTCGACGCCTTCTTTCAGCACCGGGCCATCGCGGAAAACGGCACAGTTCGACTGCATGATCTTCTGCATGCGCAGGCGCAGCGCCGCCGTCGGTGTCGAGCCACTGGCGTTGCGGAAATGATCGAGGCGGGCAAGCGCCGGTTCGTGTGCGTCCTTGGGCAGGTCCGACTGCATTGCGCCTTGCTCGATCGTCTCGGCACAGCGCAGACCGGCCGCACGACCGAACACGACGAGATCGATCAGCGAGTTCGAGCCCAGACGGTTGGCGCCGTGCACCGAGACGCACGCCGCTTCGCCAATCGCCATCAGGCCCGGCACGACATGATCGGGATCGCCGTTCTTCTTGGTCAGCACTTCGCCGTGATAATTCGTCGGGATGCCGCCCATGTTGTAGTGCACCGTCGGCAACACCGGGATCGGCTGACGGCGAAGATCGACGCCTGCGAACACCTTCGCATTCTCTGTAATGCCCGGCAGACGCTCGGCCAGAATCTTCGGATCGAGATGGTCGAGATGCAGATAGATATGGTCGGCATCCGGGCCGACGCCGCGACCTTCGCGAATTTCGATCGTCATCGAGCGCGAGACGACGTCGCGCGAGGCGAGGTCTTTGGCGTGCGGCGCATAGCGCTCCATGAAGCGCTCGCCCTTGGAGTTCGTCAGATACCCGCCTTCGCCGCGCGCACCTTCGGTAATCAACACGCCCGCGCCGTAAATACCGGTGGGATGGAACTGCACGAATTCCATGTCCTGCAGCGGCAAACCTGCGCGCAGAACCATGGCATTGCCGTCACCGGTGCAGGTATGCGCCGAGGTGCACGAGAAATACGTCCGCCCGTAACCACCCGTCGCCAGAATGGTCTTCTTCGCGCGGAAGCGATGCAGCGTGCCGTCATCGAGATTGAGCGCGATGATGCCCCGGCATGCACCGTCCTGATCCATGATGAGATCGAGCGCGAAATATTCGATGAAGAATTCCGCCGCGTGGCGCAGCGACTGCCCGTAAAGCGTATGCAGCATCGCGTGGCCGGTGCGGTCGGCAGCAGCACACGTGCGCTGCGCCGGCGGACCCTCGCCGTAGTCGGTCGTCATGCCGCCAAATGGGCGCTGGTAGATCTTGCCGTCTTCGGTGCGCGAGAACGGCACGCCATAGTGTTCAAGTTCATAGACGGCCGCCGGAGCGTTCCGGCACAGATATTCGATGGCGTCTTGGTCGCCGAGCCAGTCGGAGCCTTTGACGGTATCGTACATATGCCAACGCCAGTCGTCGCGGCCCATGTTGCCGAGCGCCGCCGCCACACCGCCTTGCGCCGCAACCGTATGCGAGCGCGTCGGGAACACCTTCGTCACGCAAGCCGTTTTAAGACCTGCTTCCGCGCAGCCAAGCGTCGCACGCAATCCTGCGCCACCCGCACCGACGACAACGACATCATAGACATGATCGTGCAGCGGATAGGCTTTGCCGATCTGCGACGGCGCGGCACCCGCGCCGTTGGCCTTGCCATTCAATTGCGACATCAGGCTCAGGCTCCAAAACTCAGTTTCAAAATCGAGAACACGCACGCGAGTGCGATGGCAATGGCGAAGAAGGTGTTGAGCATCAAGGCCACCACCTTAAGCCCTTCTTCGTGGACGTAATCTTCGATGATGACTTGCATGCCGATCCGCATATGCACGGTGCCAGAAAGTACAAGACCGAGAAGCGGAATCGCAATCAATGGGTGCGCAAGCTTCTGTTTCGCCGTCGCGTAGTCCGCGCCAAGCAGCGAAACGATCAGCCAAACGAGAAAGATCCCGAGGAACAGGTTCGCGACCGCCGTCACGCGCTGTGTCCAGAAATGGTCGGCGCCTTCTTTGGCCGAGCCGAGATAACGTACTTTTTTCAGCGGTGTCCGCATCGTGGTCATCAGACGGCCCCCATAGCAACCGCGATCCAGACAATCGCCGTCAACGCCAGCGACGCGGCAAGCGACCCCCACGACAACAGATCGACCGTCTCAAGGTCGTAGCCGTGGCCACTATCCCAGATGAAGTGGCGGATGCCGCCCATCATGTGATGCATCAGAACCCACGTATAGCCGAGCAACACCAGCTTGCCGAACCACGTATCGCACCAGCTCAGAAAATAGTTGTAGGCGTCCGGTCCGCTCGCGGCTGCGATCAGCCACCAGGCGAGCAGCAGCGAACCGAAATAAAGCGCCGCCCCCGTGATGCGATGCACGATCGACATCACCATGTTGATAAGCGGCGAATAGATTTGCAGATGTGGTGAAAGCGGCCGCTTGGGGCGCACGCCGCGGCCGGATGTAACTGCCATCGGACGTCCTTCTTTTTGATTTGATGCGAATATCTAGCGCCTCAATGCGGGCGCGGCAATTCGCCAAATGCCACATAGATTCTGTCGGGCCTCAGGCGAGCGCGCCAGCAATGGCCTGCCCGAGATGCCGGCCGCTTATAAAGGCATGTTCGGCGAAGCTGCCGAGGCACCAGTCCCCCGCAACGCCGACCTGCGTTTCCGGACAGTAAAGATGCGTCTCGCCCAGCGCCCTGCCGACGATACCCTGGCGCCAGAGGAAGGCTGTCATCCGCGACGGTCTGACAGGGGGCAGATTTAAAAACTCCCCGACCTCGCTCCAAAGCTCTTCCGCCACATCTTCGGGGTCAGCCTGCTCCGCCGCCAGGCTCCACGCCGATGAGGCGTGAATGACAAGGGCCTCGCCCCTGGGATCGCGCCCCGGCTTCGTGTTATCGTGTGCGATCCACCGCACGACCTCTGAGACGTCGGTGAAAACGTCATGCTCCGAAGTTTTCTTTTGATCCAGGCGGACCATCAATGACCAGCAGGGCAGCATCAACACGTTCCGCAGCGGCGACGCGAGACGGTCGATCCGTTCCGTCAGCGGCAACGCCGCTGCCGCAGGAACGGCGATCGCGACCGCTTCGAACGGCCCAGCCGATGCTTCGTCTGCGAACCAGAGGTGCCAGCCTTTCTCACGCCGTTCGAGCGATTGCACCCGCCGACCGACCGAGACACGCACGCCATCGGCCATCGGACGCACGATCGACGACATACCGGGCGTCCCGACAATCCACGGCTCGCGGACGGTTTTGCCGGGCCCTGGTTTCCACTGTCGCGGCGTCCAGGTATCCGCGAACCCGAGACCCGCAATCTCCGAGAGATAACGCCCGAATTCATCCGTTTGCGCCAAGAGATATTGCGCACCCGGATCGAACCGGTCGCTGCCGAGACAGGTCGTTGCGAGACGGCCGCCGACGTTGCGGTCTTCTTCAAAAACCTCAACGGAAATGCCCGCGCTCCGCAACGTCTGCGCACATGAAAGCCCCGCCAGACCCGCACCGATGATTGCAACTTGATTGATCACCGCATCTCGCTTCGAATGTCCGGCCGGCTAATTGCGACGCATACATACGATCGAATCGCGGCCCTTTGGAGATTTACAATTTCAGGTCCGGCGTGCGCATCGGCAAAGCGGCATCACGTCGATTGATCAACGTGAATTTCGCGTCCCACTGAACGCTATTGCTGTTTGATCACACCGCAAGCGATCCGCTTTTCCCCGCTGCCATCCTGATCGGTCCGATAGTCATCGGCCTTGTCATAGATGACAAGCGATGATCCATCGGCATCGAAAAGCGTATCGTCGGCGCCGACGTTAAAGTGGAGATACGTTGTCATCATTTCGGCGCGCGCCGTGCCGTCGGGTCCGGCGACGATGTTGGGAAGATCGCCCGCCATCGGACCTTCATCGTTCATGAAGCCGTGCTGAGCGCCGAGTGGATTGTAGGTCGGCCCGGCGGACGAAAAATCGCCCTCGCATTTGCCGCCCTCATGCACGCCAAAAGCGTGAGCGCCCGGCGGCAAGCCTTTGAGATCGAATGCGAGAAGCACGCCGGAGGACACGTCGGTCAGCGTCACCGTTCCCGCACTCGATCCATTTGCGAGCTTGATCTCGGCAACGGCCTTTTCGCCTGCCGCATCTGCCGGTCCGGCCACGGCCAGAACGAGCACACCCAGCGCCACGCGACCGATTGTTCTGATGCTCGCCTTGAGGTTCGCACTGACGTCCGCTCTGAGGTTCATGCGACGTGTTCCCCCGCTTCCTGCCCCGAAGTCGCTAGCGCCAAGGCACAGGCGTCAGCCAGCCCCGCTGCCGCTGAATGCCCTTAGCGGGGAAGCACAAGCCACGTATCGAGATCGAGAACAACCCCTTCGGCGTACTCGCCCGTCGGAGTCTTGAGCGGCAGTGACGCGCAATCCTGGTTTTTGACGCCGACGAGACGAACCCGAAGCGCGCCGACGTCCTTCCGTTCGGGAATCTCGGCTTTCTCCAGAATTTCCGACCACGCGTAGATCGTATCGCCGGCGAACGTCGGCGCCACGTGCCGGCCGCCGTTGATGGCCGCCAGGTGGAAGGCATTGCCGAGCCCGTTGTAGGACAGCGCCCGCACCAGTGAAATGACAACGCCGCCATAGACGATCCGCTTGCCGAACCGGCCTTTGGATTCGGTGTGCTGATTGAAATGGACCTTCGCCGTATTCTGATAAAGCCGCGTCGCGATCTGATGCTCGGCTTCTTCCAATGTCATGCCGTCGACATGATCGATCTTCTCGCCCGGCTCATAATCGCCCCAGCGATGCGGCGAACCCGACAGCGCGAAATCATATTTGCTAATATCGAGCGCCGGGACCGCCGACGCAAGAACTTCCGGATCAACACGCTCCGGAAGCTTCGGCACCACCGCTTCCGGCGCCGGCGAACCCTTGGAGCGCTTGCGCACCATCACCCAGCGGCAATATTCGAGGACGACTTCGCCATCCTGATTGCGCCCCGTCGAACGTACGTAGACGGTGCCCGTCTCACCGTTCGAATTTTCCTTCAGACCAATCACTTCCGACGTCGCCGACAGCGTATCGCCCGGATAGACAGGCTTCAGGAACCGGCAATCGGCGTAGCCGAGATTGGCGATGGCGTTGAGAGAGATATCTGGCGTCGTTTTACCGAACACGACATGGAACGTCAGTAGATCGTCGAGCGGCGCTTTCGGATAGCCGATGGCCTTGGCGAACGTATCAGCCGACTGCACTGCAAAGCGTGAGCCGTAAAGTGAGGTGTAAAGCGCCACGTCGCCGTCGGTGACGGTGCGGGGTGTGGCGTGCGGGATGACTTGGCCGTAAGTGAAATCTTCGAAGAAGTTTCCTGCGTTCGTCTTGGTTCCGGCCATCAATCCCCGCCTTATGGTTCGGGAAGCCCTTACGCATGGGCTTCGGGTTTTGGTTCTTTTCAGGATGTCGGGATCAGACCGCAACCCTTTTTTGAAAGGTCGGGGACGCGATCAAGGGCCGCACGAAGCCCGTTGGAGGCGGCATTTACTAAAACCACGGCTCCTCGACTTTCGATCGCGCGTTGATGGCATCGGCGATGGCGGCGACACGCCTCGCCATCACGAGATGCAGGCGTTCGACCATGCGCCCCTCAACCGTAATCACCCCCTTGCGCGCATTCTCGGGCTCTTCGAAGGCTTTGATGATCTTATGCGCCCAGGCGATTTCCTCGATCGTCGGTGAAAAGACTTCGTTGCACGGCACGACCTGCGACGGATGGATGAGCGTCTTGCCGTCCATGCCCAGCGTGCGGCCATGCTCGCATTCGGCGCGAAAACCGGATTCGTCCTTAAAATCGTTGTAGACGCCATCAATGACATCGAGCCCATAAGCCCGCGCAGCTACCAGCGTCATCGCCAACCACGGCACGACGGCGAAACGGTTGCGGCTTGCGAGTGCCCGGCTCTCCTTCAGGAGATCGTTCGTGCCGAGCACGAAGCAGACAAGCCGATTGTCCTGGTCGGGCGCACAGGCGGCAATTTCCTTGGCGTTGATGATCCCCATCGGCGTCTCGATCATCGCCCAGAGCCGAATGCGCGGATCGGCGTCCGATGCTTTGATGACCTTCGCCGTACCGGTGATATCGCCGGAGTTCGAAACCTTTGGAATGAGAATGGCATCCGGAACGGCGGCCATAGCCCCATGCAGATCGGCCATCCCCCACGGCGTTTCTATCGGATTGACCCTCAGGATCACCTCGCGCGACCCGAAACCGCCTTCGTGGATCGCAGCGGTTGCCTGCGCTCGCGCCTTTTCCTTGTTAGGTGGTGCGACTGAGTCCTCAAGATCGATGATGATCGAATCCGCCGGCAGCGTTTTGGCTTTTTCGAGAGCTCGCTCGTTGTCGCCGGGCAAATAGAGGACGCTGCGTCTGGGTCTCATGGCCATCGCATCGACTCCCGTAGAAAATGCGTTGATTTTGCATCGCAACATGCACGTTTGCAACATCGACCGCGACTAAACTTTCGAATAAATCGCAATTCCGAGCGCTGGCGTTGGCTTGCCCATCGCGCGGCAAAGTCCAATCGCGAAACTCTTTGGTCCCTATGCGCCGCATTCTTATGATCTCGTCGTATGTTGCGCATGATCCCGTTGGGCTGTCCGCAACAAGCCCGCCCCTGCTCGCCGCCGGCATCGACGTCGTCGGACTGCCGACGGTTGTGCTCTCAAACCACCCGATCCGCGCCCATATCGCCGGCATTACGCTCGACCCGAGACTTGTCGGAGACATGGTCCGCGCCCTCGCCGACAATGGCTGGCTGGCCTCGTTCGACGCGATTTTCTCCGGCTACCTACCATCGCTCCAGCACGTCGAAATCGTCGCCGAAGCTGTAACGCGTCTGCGCGCCGCAAAGCCCGAGATCGCCTATATCTGCGATCCGATCTTCGGCGACGACCCCGGCGGCCTCTACATTGACGAACGATCCGCACACGGCATCCGCGATCTGCTCATGCCGCTGGCCGACATCATGACGCCGAACCGCTTCGAGTTGTCGTGGCTGTCCGGCATCGATGTCCAATCGCCGGCCGATGCCGTCACCGCAATCGCCAGCCTCAGCCGCCCCATCCTCGCCGGAACGTCAATTCCGGACGGGCCAACCTCGCTCGCTACCGTGCTGACGGCTGCGAACCGCACCTTCATCGGCCGCGTCGAGAAATGGGCCGACGTGCCCCATGGCACCGGCGACATCTTCGCAGGCTGCCTCACCGCCAAACTCATGCACGGCGAACAGCCTCAGACGGCGCTGGCTTACGCTCTCGGCGGCGTTCGCCGCGCGCTCGAAATCAGCCGCGGCACCGATCGCATGCTGCCGAATTTCGTCGATTGGCGGCACATCTCTCCTGTGTCCATCGAAGCTGCAGCGTGAGTGACATTCGCGCGCCACGCCCGCTTTGGGTTGCTGCGCGTGGAATGAACCGGCATATCTGCCCGGGGATCATTTTTATGGAGGGACTCCGCAGATATGAAGCCAGAATCAAGCGCGGAAGGCATTAGCAGAGAAGTTCTTGCCAGCCTTGTTTTGCTTGCCGCCGCGGTCTTGGCGCTGTTCCTTGCCAATTCCCCTCTGCACGACACCTACGAGCACATATTGACGACCAAAGTTCAGCTCGGCGTCGCACCCTTCTCTCTCACGAAAGAAATTCACCACTGGATCAACGACGGCCTGATGGTCATTTTCTTTCTGGTCGTCGGCCTCGAAATCAAGCGGGAGGCCATTCGCGGCGCGCTCTCGAAACCATCCGCCGCCATGCTGCCGATCTTCGGTGCGATTGGCGGCATGGCGGTACCAGCGCTGATCTATGCTTCGGTCAATTTCAATAACGCGGAGCACCTGCGCGGCTGGGCCATTCCGGCAGCAACCGACATCGCGTTTGCCGTCGGCGTGATGGCGCTGCTGGGCAAGCGCGTCCCGCCGACGCTGAAGGTCTTCCTGCTCGCCCTCGCCATCATCGACGATCTCGGCGCCATTCTGATCATCGCTTTTTTCTACACATACGAACTGTCGTTCACGGCATTGGGATTGGCCGTTACCGGCGTCGCCGTGATGGCGGTCATGAACCGGCTCAACGTCATGCGGGTCTGGCCCTATCTGCTCGTCGGAGCCTTTGTTTGGCTCTGCGTGTTGAAGTCGGGCGTGCATGCAACCATCGCGGGTGTCGTGACCGCTTTGACGATCCCATGTTCCAGCCCCGTCAAAGGCGTTGACGGCCCGCTCCCGGCGCTCGAGCACACGTTAAGCCCTTGGGTCAGCTTCGGCATCATGCCGATCTTCGCTCTCGCCAACGCCGGATTGGCGCTTGGCGACCTGTCGATGAATGACATGCTGTCGCAAATCCCCGTCGGCATCGCGTTGGGTCTTTTCCTCGGCAAGCCACTCGGCATATACGGCGCAGTGCGCGCTGCGATTGCCAGCGGCCTCGGAGAAATGCCTCACGGTGCATCTCGGATGCAGCTCTTCGGGACCGCAATTCTCGGCGGCATCGGTTTCACGATGAGCTTGTTCATTGGCCTGCTGGCGTTCCCCGACCCCACGCTGACCGCGGAAGTGCGTCTCGGCGTTATGGCAGGGTCCCTGCTGGCAGCGGTGGTCGGCTACATCGTTTTGGTCACGAGCAAGGGAGCCCCGCCGATGGCGGAGGAAAAACGATAATGAGCAGCTTTCCCGAAACGTTGGCGGACCGCTACCGCCGCTTCCGTCATCGCCATTTCGTTCCGAACGCCGACCATTACGAAGAACTCGCGACACACGGGCAAAGCCCCGAGACGATGATTGTCTCGTGCTCTGACAGCCGCGTCGATCCCGAGACGATCTTCTCAGCCATGCCGGGCGAGCTGTTCGTCGTGCGTAACGTCGCCAATCTTGTCCCGCCCTACGAAGTCAGCGGCAAATATCACGGCGTCAGCGCCGCGATGGAATTTGCGGTGCTGAACCTGCGCGTGAAAAACATGATCGTCATGGGCCATTCGGGCTGCGGCGGCGTGAAGGCCGCGCTTGACCAGAACGCCGCCATCCAGACGGACGCGCATTTCATTTCGAAATGGATGTCGATGCTCGACGACGCCCGCCTCAGCGTTCTGGCCGCGCACCAAACCAGCTCATCGAGCGTCCGTCAGGAAGCGCTCGAAAAAGAAGCCATCAAGCAGTCGATCGCTAATCTGCGTACCTTCCCGTTCGTGAAAGAGCAGGAAGACAAAGGCCGCTTGTCGCTGCACGGCGCGCATTTCGACATCAAGTCGGGAACGCTGACGGTTCTGAACCACTCGCGCGGTCAGTTCTTCGCGCTTTGATGGCGTGGCCGCTACGAACCTTCTCAGCCGATCAGGATGATGGACCTGCCGCTGCGGCGGCAGCTTCCGCTTTCGCCTTGGCGATGATCGGCAGCAGTTTCGTCTTGAGGGAGTCCGGCGTGATCGGTCCAACGTGCTTGTAGATCACGTGGCCCTTGCCGTTGACGACGAACGTCTCAGGCGTGCCGTAGACGCCCCAGTCGATCGCAGCGCGCCCATCGGCATCGGTCCCGACCGCCGTGAACGGATTGCCATAGCGCCCCAGGAACCGCCGCGCCGCCGCCGCCTGGTCCTTGTAGTTGACGCCATAAATGTCGACGCCGGACTCTTCCTTAAGCTGCTCCAGCATCGGATGCTCATCGACGCACGGCACGCACCAAGACGCCCAATAATTGACGACCGAGATCTTGCCCTTCGCAAGATCAGCCGAGGTAAATCCGGGTTCGGACTTGCCCGCTGTCACTTCCAGTCCTTCGACGGCTGGAAACGTCGTCTGCGGCACCGGCTTACCGACGAGCGTCGACGGCAGCAACGACGGATCGCCGGACCTGAGCGCCATCGCGAAAAAGCCTGCGATGACCACGAAAATCACGACCGGCAACAAGCGCAAATAATTGGATCGACCCTGGGCCACCGTCATCTCTCTCTATTCAGTGCGAGGAGCGGCGCTTGACGCCCTGGCGTTCCAGCGCGGCGAGTTCGGCGCGCTGCTTCCATCCATCAGCCAAAAGCCAAAGGATGAGCCCGATCACCGTCACCGTGACGACGGCATACGACAGCCAAATGAAAGCAGCGTGCGGTCCCATATCCATAGCGATCACTCCGCTGCCTGAGGCGCGAGCCGATCCCGGCCCATGACCGCCTGTGTCCTGAGCGCCTTCACCCGGCGGCGAAGAATCTCGTTCCTCATCGCCTTCAGATGCATCGCGAAGAACATCAGCGTGAACGCTAGCGCCATCACCAGCAACGGCAGACGCATGCTGGGATCGACTGTCGATGTGAAGTCCGTCGACGGCTGATGCAGCGTATTCCACCAGTTGACCGAAAACTTGATGATCGGCAGCAGCGTCACGCCAACGAGCGCCAGGACGGCTGTCAGCTTGGCTGCAGCCCCTTCGTCTTCGAGCGCAGAGCGCAGAGCAATCAAGCCGAGATAGAGAAAAAACAGCAGCAGCACCGACGTCAGTCGCGCATCCCAAACCCAGTAGGTGCCCCACATCGGCTTGCCCCAGAGCGAGCCGGTCACCAGCGCCAGGAACGTGAAGGCCGCGCCGAGCGGTGCCGCAGCCTTCGCCGAAACGTCCGCCAGCGGATGACGAAACACGAGCAGGCCGAAACTCGACAGCGCAATCAGCCCGTAAATCATCATCGAGAGCCACGCGCACGGCACATGGATGTACATGATCCGCACCGTCTCACCCTGCTGATAGTCAGGTGGCGAATCCAGAAATGCCAAATAAAGACCGTAAACCAATAGGATAGCCGAAGCGGCCGTCACCCATGGCAGCACGCGAGCGGAAAGCTCCATAAACCGGGTCGGATTGGCGAGGCGTTGCGTAAGCGTCTGCATGGGCGGGATTTAAGCCTTTAAACGATACGGCGCAATGAAGCCTGAGGTTACCATTTGGAGAATTACTGCAACTGGATCCGAAGCGCAGCAGCTGCCGCGACCGGCCCCAGCACGACCGTAACCAGCGACACCGCCGCCAGAATGAGAAACGACGCACTAAGCCCATCGGGTCCCGCGCTGGCACTGACGGCCGATATGCCGAAAATCAGCGTCGGCACATAGAACGGAAGCACAATCACGGCCAGAAGCAGGCCGCCGCGACGTGTCTTCATGGTCAATGCCGCCCCGATCGCCCCCAGAAAACTCACGGCCGGCGTCCCGATTAAGGTTGTTGCCACAAGAATAGGGTAAGAATTGAGGTCGAGATTGAGGAGGATGCCGAGCACCGGCGCCATGATCGCCAGCGGAATTCCCGTGGTGATCCAGTGGGCTAAAGCCTTTGCGGCGCTGACAAGCTCGAGCGGCAGCGGTCCGGTCGCCAGCACATCAAGCGTCCCGTCTTCGTAATCCGCCTCGAAAATACGATTGAGCGACAGCAGCGCTGCCAGCAACAGCGCGATCCAGAGCACGCCCGCTGCAATCCGCGCCAGCAGATTGAGATCCGGCCCGAGCCCAAGTGGCATCAACGAGACGACCACGAGAAAAAAGCCCAGCGCTGTCCCGATAGCGCCACCCTCGCGGACTGCCAATCGCAAGTCACGCTTGATGAGAGCCCAGAAACTTTTCACGCCGCCATCCTATGCGCCACGAGATCGAGCGTCCGCGCCCGCTCCAGCGCCAATGGCAAATGCGTTGCAATGACGGCAAGCCCGCCCTCGCGCGTATGCGCGTTCACCGCCGCCACCAGCCGCTCCGACGACGCCGCGTCGAGCGATGCCGTGGGCTCATCGAGCAGCCACAGCGGCCGGTGCGCAACAAGCAGCCGCGACAGCCCGAGCCGCCGCTTTTGTCCGGCAGAAAGATATGCCGCGGGAAATTCGCCAAGATCTTCCAATCCGAAATGCTGAAGCGCAGCGTCGATCCGCTGCCGCGAGTGATCGTTCGCTTCGAGATAGGCATTCCAGAACGTTGCGTTCTCGATCACCGTCAAACTCGACTTCACCGAATTGGTGTGACCGATCGCATGCGCCTGCTCTGCGACCGACAGCTCCGGATCGCCACCTTCGAGACGAACCGAGCCGCGAAACGGACGGATGAATCCGGCCAGCGTCCGCAGCAATGTCGTCTTGCCGATGCCGTTCGCGCCCGTCAGCACCAAGGCTTCGCCGTGCTTAACGTCGAACGACAACCCCTCGATGACACGCCGCAGCCCGCGGTCGATGGTCAAGTCTTCAGCAATAAGCTGCACAGTGATCGGATTCCATGATGCCGGATTGAGCAAAGGCGGGGCAATTTGGCCATCCGCACGATTGGGCTTTTCTTTTCGATATGCTTATATAAAAGGCACGTTGTATCCTTCGCTAGCGCAAAAGCGAGGGGGTCGCGCGGCCCAGTCCTATGTGCCGCGGGGCGTCCTCGATTCCGTCGGCACACCGGCGGCGCAGCCCTTCGTCTTAATCTTTCGGAGGCCTGACCTTGAGCGCCCTTACACCCATTTCCGACGACAGCTTCAAATGCAAGAAAACCCTCACCGTCGAGGGTAAGACTTACGTTTACTATTCCCTGCCCGATGCCGAGGCTAACGGCCTTAAAGGCATCTCGCACCTTCCCTATTCCATGAAGGTTCTCCTCGAAAACCTCCTTCGTCACGAGGACAACCGCTCGGTCACCAAAGCCGACATCATGGCCATGGCCGAATGGCTCGATAACAAAGGCAAAACCGAGAAAGAAATCGGCTTCCGCCCGGCCCGCGTGCTGATGCAGGACTTCACCGGCGTACCCGCCGTTGTCGATCTCGCCGCCATGCGCGACGGCATGACGAAGCTCGGTGGCGATCCGACGAAGATCAACCCGCTCGTGCCCGTCGATCTTGTGATCGACCATTCCGTCATCGTCGATGAGTTCGGCACACCGAAAGCCTTGGCCGACAACGTCGCGCTCGAATACGCCCGCAACGGCGAGCGCTATAACTTCCTGAAGTGGGGCCAAGGCGCGTTTCAGAACTTCCGCGTCGTCCCGCCCGGCACCGGCATCTGCCACCAGGTCAATCTCGAATATCTCGCCCAGACCGTCTGGACGAACGAGATGGCCGACGGCGCAACCGTTGCGTACCCGGACACGCTCGTCGGCACCGACAGCCACACAACGATGGTCAACGGCTTGGCCGTTCTTGGCTGGGGCGTCGGCGGCATCGAAGCCGAGGCTGCAATGCTCGGCCAGCCGCAGTCGATGCTCATTCCTGAGGTCATCGGCTTCCGCCTTACGGGCAAGCTGAAGGAAGGCGTCACCGCGACCGACCTCGTGCTCACGGTCACGCAGATGCTGCGCAAGAAAGGCGTCGTCGGCAAATTCGTCGAATTCTACGGCCCAGGCCTCGATAGTATGACGCTCGCCGACCGCGCTACGATCGCCAACATGGCGCCCGAATACGGCGCAACGTGCGGCTTCTTCCCGGTCGACAAGGAAACCATCAACTACCTGACGATGTCGGGTCGCGATGCGCACCGCATCGCCCTTGTTGAAGCCTACACCAAGGCGCAGGGCCTCTATCGCGAAACGGGCTCGGCCGATCCGGTCTTCACCGACACGCTCGAACTCGATCTCGGCGATGTCGTGCCGTCGATGGCAGGTCCGAAGCGTCCCGAAGGCCGCATCGCGCTGACCGACATCAAGACCGGTTTCGAAACCGTGCTCGCTGGCGAATACAAGAAGCCGGATGAGCTTTCGAAGCGCGTGCCGGTCGAAGACAAGGACTTCGACATCGGCCATGGCGACGTCGTCATCGCCGCGATCACGAGCTGCACGAACACGTCGAACCCGAGCGTGCTGATCGCCGCCGGTCTTCTCGCCCGCAACGCGGTCAACGCCGGCCTGACGAGCAAGCCGTGGGTGAAAACATCGCTCGCGCCTGGATCGCAGGTCGTCGCCGCTTATCTCGCCGATGCGGGTTTACAGCCCTATCTCGACCAGATCGGCTTCAACCTCGTTGGCTTCGGCTGCACCACCTGCATCGGAAACTCCGGCCCGTTGGCGCCTGAGATTTCGAAAGCGATCAACGGCAACGGTATCGTCGCTGCGGCGGTCCTATCGGGCAACCGTAACTTCGAAGGCCGCGTCAGTCCCGACGTGCAGGCGAACTATCTGGCGTCGCCCCCGCTCGTCGTCGCTTACGCGCTCGCAGGCTCGGTTCAGAAGGATCTGACCAAAGAGCCGTTGGGCACTGGCAAAGACGGCAAGCCTGTCTTCCTGAAGGACATCTGGCCGACGACGCAGGAAATCCAGCAGTTCATCGCCGACAACATCACGCGCTCCATGTTCATGTCGCGCTACGCCGATGTCTTCAAAGGCGACGACAACTGGCAGGGCATCGCGACAAGCGGCGGCCTGACCTATGGCTGGAACGGCTCGTCGACCTACGTCCAGAACCCGCCCTACTTCCAGTCGATCGCCCGCGAAGCCAAACCCATTGGCGACATCGTCAACGCCCGCATCCTGGGTCTTTTCGGCGATAAGATCACGACCGACCACATCTCGCCCGCCGGTTCGATCAAGACCGCCAGCCCGGCCGGCAAATATCTGCTCGACCACGGCGTGCAGCCGGTTGACTTCAACCAGTACGGCACCCGCCGCGGCAACCATGAAGTGATGATGCGCGGCACCTTCGCCAACATCCGCATCAAGAACCACATGGTGAAGGACGCCAACGGCAACGTGAAGGAAGGCGGCCTGACGATCCATTATCCGTCAGGCGAGGAAATGCCGATCTACGATGCCGCCATGCAATACGAAGCCGAAGGCGTGCCGCTCGTTGTCTTTGCGGGCGTCGAATACGGCAACGGCTCCTCACGCGACTGGGCGGCGAAAGGCACGAACCTGCTCGGCGTCCGCGCCGTCATCGCGCAGTCGTTCGAGCGCATCCACCGTTCGAACCTGGTCGGTATGGGCGTCGCGCCCTTCGTCTTCACCGAAGGCGCCTCGTGGGAATCGCTTGGCCTCAAGGGCGACGAACGCGTGTCCATTCCCGGTCTCGCCAGCGTCAAGCCGCGCGAGGTCGTGACGATCACCATCACCCGCGCCGACGGCTCGACGCTGCCCGTGCCGGTGCTCTGCCGGATCGATACGCTCGACGAGATCGAGTACTTCAAGAACGGCGGCATCCTGCACTACGTGCTGCGCAACTTGGCAGCTTAATTAATTGGCCCCGGCGGCCAGCGCGCAGAACGCGTGTCGCCGGGGCTAACTTAAAAAATGTCTGCCCCTCCCGATGCCGATAGGCCAAGAAAGTGATATTTTGAATCGGCGGGTTGTCGGAGGGGATCAATATGACGTCGCAGGTAGATGCCGTCATTCTGGCGCTACGCTCCGTTCTTCAAGACGCGGAGCGGATTCAAGTGACTTACTGGGAAACCCGAACGATTAATCGCTGGATCAACCAACTTCCAGGCGCTTGGACGTGGAAATGGCGTCACTTGAAACTACGTGGTGACGTAGATCGCAAAGTCAGCCGTATGGACGCCATCGTGCACCTACGGGCGACCATCTATTACCTTGAAGAAAACCGTGACAGCATCAAAGGCCCATCCTTCCGGTGGCCAAAGCCGAAGAATGAAAAGGTGCCACTGCCGGCCGAGCCACCCAAGCCTCAATACAAAATGGTGGAAGGCCCAGCCTTAGATACGAGGCACTAGCGGTTGACCTATCGAACGACTGGTCGCGCCTGATCCAAATGTAGAACGTCGGGCGGCCGTTCGTGGGGCCAAACGTAGGGTGGCCAAACGACGAATCGCTTTATGAATCAATTTGGCCGGGAACGCTTGCAACGCCCCGGCCAAATAGCAACCCGCCGTAGGCCGACGCACGAAGTATGGGATTCCGCTGTACGCTTGGGCGCTACTCACGCTTTTGCGCATTCCACACAAGGCGGAGAATTGGTGCGCCGCGCAGAGGAGCGTGATCTTGTTGAGTTGTGGAATCCTCCATTGCCAAAGTATAGGTCGTCCGGGTCCGGCGCGTTCCGCGATTAGAAGCCCGGCACGACCCGGGGATCTGCCACCACAAGGGCACAAGTTCAGCCCTTTTTTGCAAGTCACAGTAGGCGACGCTCTCATCGGCTTGGTGCGTTTGCTACGCGGTGCCGAAAATGTCTGCGCCCGTCTCCCCCGCGCAGATAGTGGAACGCCACGTAACACCCGCCCTCGCCCCAGCGAATTCCTTAACGCTCACCCCTTCGTGACAAGGCTTTCGCGCCTTTCACTTTGGCCTGACGTTTGTGGGCGCTAAAGATAAACTTGGCGGCGGCCGTAGTGTCTGTGAGGCTTAACGATTGATGCGTTTTCGCGAATTCCTGTTGGCGGTCCTCGTCGTCGGTGCCAGCGCCCTTCCCGCTTCAGCCCAGGAAGTCCCCGTCGACCGGCCAGCGGACCAGCCCGTCAAAGCCGTTGTCGAACTTTTCACGAGCCAGGGATGCTCGTCCTGCCCGCCCGCCGATGAAGTTCTGAAGACGCTCGCCGACGACCCGTCGATCATCGCCCTGTCGCTGCCCGTCGACTACTGGAACTATCTCGGCTGGAAAGACACTTTCGCTTCGCCGCGCAACACCGAACGGCAACGCAATTATGCCCGCGCCCGTGGCGACGGCCAGATCTACACGCCGCAGGCGGTCGTGAACGGCGAAATCCCTGTCAACGGCTCCTCGAAAGCTGCAATCGAGCAGGCTATCGACGAAACCTCCAAATCCGGAGGACCCCGCCAGGTGCCGGTCCGTTTCTGGCAGGAGCGCAACACCATGAACTTCGCGCTGGGCGCCGACGCATCCGGCCATGCCCCGCGCGAGGCGACGATCTGGCTCGGCGTCGTGCAGATGTCGGGTTCGGTGCCGGTCAAGGATGGCGAGAACGCCGGCAAGACGCTGACCTACACCAACGTCGTCCACGAGCTCATTCCCGTCGGCATCTGGAAAGGCCAGCCGATGCAGGTGCAGCTGCCCCGCGCCGCCATGATGCAGGCCGACGTGCAGAAGGTCGTCGTGCTCGTGCAGGAAGGCCGCAGCGGCCCCATCATCGGCGCGACGATGGCGGGCCTCTGGTAGGTGCCCCGGCGGCCGGCTCCCCGAAGGGGAGTCGCCGGGGCCAATCATCAAGCCGCCAGCCCGCGCTTTTTCAGCAGGCCGTCGATCTTCGGCGGCCGTCCGCGAAACGCCACGTACGCGTCATGCGGATCGCGCCGATTGCCCGCCGAGTAAATGAACTCGTGCAGCTTCTTTGCCGTCGCCGGATGAAACACGTTGCCCGTCTCTTCGAACGCCGCGAACGCATCCGCGTCCATCACTTCCGACCACAGATAGCTGTAATAGCCCGCTGCATACCCGGACATGATGTGCATGAAGTGCGGCAGACGGTGCCGCATCACGATCTCTTTCGGCATGTCGATACCGTTGAGCGCATCGCGTTCGAAACCCTCGATGTCGCCGATTTCCGACATGTCGGCCGAATAGAGCGCCATATCGACGAGTGCCGATGACGTATATTCGATTGTTGCAAATCCCTGATTGAAATTGCGCGCCGCCGTCAGCCGCTGGCGTAGAGACTTCGGCATCGGCTTGCCGGTCTTGTAGTGCAGCGCGTGCTTTTCGAGCACGTCCGCCGTCGAGAGCCAATGTTCATAAAGCTGCGACGGCAGCTCGACGAAATCTCGGCTCACCGACGTTCCCGAAATCGACGGATACGTGACGTTGGACAGCAACCCGTGCAGCCCGTGCCCGAATTCGTGGAACAGCGTGCGCGCATCATCGAACGACAGCAGCGGCGGCATGCCGTCGCCGCCCTTCGTGAAATTCAAGACGTTGATGATGATCGGCGTCTGGCCCTTGCCGAGCTTGTGCTGCGAGCGGAACGACGACATCCACGCCCCGGAGCGCTTCGTCGCCCGCGCGAAATAATCGCCCATGAAGATGCCGACGTGCTGGCCTTTCTTGTCGAGCACCTCCCACACGCGCACCTCGGGGTGATAGCGCGGCAGATCCTTGCGCTCCTTGAACTTCAATCCAAAGAGCTTCGTCGCCGTGTCGAACGCGGCGCGAATCATGTGATCGAGTTCGAGATAGGGCTGCAGCTTCGACTCGTCAAAATCGTACTTCGCCTGGCGCACCTTTTCGGAATAGTAGCGCCAGTCCCACGGCATGATTTCCGAATTGTCGCCCGCGTTCTGCGCTTCGGCCGCCAGCAGATCGCGTTCGCCTTTGGCGCGCACGACGGCCTTCGCCCAGACGGCTCGAAGAAGCTCATCGACGGCAACCGGCGTCTTCGCCATCGTGTCCTGCAGACTGAATTCGGCATACGACTTGAAGCCCATCAGCCGCGCATATTCGCCACGCAAAGCAACCGCTTCGGCAACGATCTGCCTGTTGTCGGTATCGCCAGCGCGCGCACCGCGGCTGATCCAGGCATTGAACGCCTGCTCCCGCAAATCTCTGCGGGCAGAGTACGTCAGGAAGCCTTCGACACTCGACCGCGCCAGCGTCACGATCGCCTTGCCCGGAAGACCCACATCAGCGGCCGCCCGTTCCGCACTGTCCTTGAGCGTTTGAGGCAGTCCGGCCAAATCGTTCTCGCCGTCGAGAACGAGCTGCCAGGACTGCTCGTCTTTCAAGACGTTCTGCATGAACTGCGTGACGAGCGTCGCGAGGCGCGCATTGATCTCTTTCACGCGTGATTTGTCTGCCGACGACAGCCGTGCGCCCGCGCGAACGAATTCCAGACGGTGGCGTTCGAGCACACGCAGGTCTTCATCATTGAGCTTCAGCGCATCGCGGCGCTCGTAAAGAGCGTCGACACGCTTGAAGAGGCGCTTATCAAGCAGAATCTGCGTTTCGTGCGCTGCAAAACGAGGCGCCATATCGCGCGCGACTTCCTGCAATTCCGGCGTCGAATCCGAGCCTTCGAGATTCCAGAAAACCGACGCGACGCGGGACAACTGCCAGCCGCTCTTTTCAAGAGCGATGATCGTATTGGCGAACGTCGGCTTTGCCGGATTGCGTGCGATCTTTTCGATTTCTGCTTTGTGCTCGCGAAACGCCGCTTCGAGCGCCGGTTTGAAATGGCGCGCCTCGATTTTCTCGAATGGCGGCATGGCGAATTCGCCGTTCCATTTCATCATCAATGGATTGGCGGTGGCTTTTGGGCGCGGCTTCGATGCCGCCTTACGCTTTGCTATCATTGAGATCGAATATCCGAGTTTCCCCCACTCTGTAACTTTATATACGCACAAAATACCGTTTGTGCTCAAATGAAACCCTTGCAATGCGGCAACGCCGACAGGACCGGCGCGGTGGCACCGGTCCTGTCGAACACGACGTCGAGGGAGAGGGTTCGTTTTGGATGGGGACCAAAACGTAAGAAGGGAGTCGTTGCCTGAGAGTCCTATCTCGAAACTATGGCCCCGGGGGGCTGGGGGGCTATATATCCAGAGCCGGTCCTTTGAAATCGGACCCAAAGGCAACGGTTATCTCTATCGCGTTTTAATACGGCGGATTGGGGCCGCGCCTGAGTCGCGATTTTGTCAGGGTCAGGGTATTTCCGTGCTTTGTCCCCAAAGTTGTTCATCCCGTTCATTTGGCCGAAGAACCGCAAGTTTTTTGACGTCACTCTTGCATTCGCTGTCCGTTAGCGCGATCCTTCATCATCAACGATTGGACGGCGCCGTTTGAGCGAGACAACCGACCCGATAGTTTTTCGCCCGCGCTCAGCGGGCACGCCTGGATCGCCCGATCAGCATTCGGAGCCAGGCCGACGAACCACATTCGATCGCTACGAACTCACAGCCATTCTCGATCTCTACGGCCGCAAAGTCGCCTCGGGCGCTTGGCGCGACTACGCCATCGACCTGCTGCGCGACAAGGCCGTCTTCTCCGTCTATCGCAAGGCCAGCGAATACGCGCTCTATCGCATCGAGAAGGATCTGCGCCTAGCGCGCAAACAGGGCGCCTACAGCGTCATCGCGGCCGGCGGCCTCATCATGAAGCGCGGCCACGACCTGAAACGCGTGCTGAGCGTCCTCGAAGACCGCCCCGACGTCGTAAGCTTTTAAACCGCTTCCGGCCGGCCTACCGAACAGAATCTCAAGAACTCCCACGCCTCGCGGCCGGCTCCCCGCAGGGGAGTCGCGAGGCGCCGACAAAAAATACGCAAACAAAAAAGGCCCCGGAATCCGGGGCCTTTCTCAATTTGATTTCTCGCTCTTAGTTGCGATTCGCCATTCCCAACAGGTTCAGGATGTGGATGAAGAGCGTGATGAATGAGCCGTAGAGCATGAAGGCGCCGAAGATCGACGACCGCTTCAGCTGCTCTTCGCCACCATACTGGGCGTTCTCGATGTACATCGACTTGATCGCCTGCGTTTCAAACGCCGTGATGACCGAGAAGAGCAGCACGACGACGGCCGAGATACCCATGCTCACCGTCTTGCTGGTGCCGGGATCGGTGATGAAGAAGAAGCTGCCGAGCATGACGACGATCAGGCCGATCGACGCCATCGACAGGAAACCGCTCCAGCCGGTCATGTCCTTCTTCGTGGTGTAGCCGATGAGGCTCGTGACCGCGAACATCGCAGCGGCGATGAAGAACGCCTGACCGACGAGGCCAGCCATGCCGGTCGAAACGTAAAGCGAGACCATCGGAGCGATCAGTGCGCCCCAAGCCGCGCAGTAGAGCCAGTAGGCGCCATGCGCCATTGCCGTGCTACCGCCGAAGAACAGGCGGGGAGCGAACCAGCCCAGGCCCATGACCACTGCAAATAGCACCCACTTCATGGGGCCCAGTGCAATTGAAGCCATAACCTGCGGGTTGGCCATCAGAAGCATGACAATGGCCGCCGTTCCGGCTACGCCGAGCGCCATGTAGTTGTAGGTGCCGAGCATGAACGAGCGCAGCCCCTGGTCGATCGCGCCAGATGTCCGCGCGCTGCCGTACGGGCTATTTGGTCGCGAAAAAACTTCAGCCATGGTCCTCGAATCCTCGTGTTATCCGGCGAACTGCCGGTTCTGCGTAGAATATGATCCTGCCGCCGAAGCCTTTCAAGGTCCGGAAACCAAAAGCAGAATGCTTTTATTCTGAACGCAGGTAACCTGCAGGCGGAGCCTTAAGGATCATCCACGTTCCGATCCCACCGAACACCGCAATCATAGCCGCTGCAACCCCGAGCGTCACGAAAACGGCATTGAGCGAAAAGACATAATCCAATTCCATCACGCGGGTAACGGCAACCCAAGCGATGACGCTACCGAGCAGAATGGCGATGAGCGCCGCAATCACGGCCAGCAAGGCATATTCCCAGGCGTGCGCCATGAGAATCTGCCGCCGCCGTGCCCCGATCGTCTTCAGGATCACGGCTTCGAGGATTCGCCGCCGCTGCGCCGTTACGAGCGCGCCTGCTAAAACGAGCGCGCCCGCCGTCAGGGTCACGCTACCTGCAACTTGAACCGCCACCATCACTTTCGCGAAGATCTTGCTGAACTGATCGATTGCGTCGCGAACGCGAATGGCGCTGACCGACGGATAGGACCGGCCGATATCGCGCACCATGCGGGTTTCGACATCCGCCGCCGTTCCCGGCGGCAGGCGCACCGTCGCGAGCAGATTATGCGGCGCCGCCCGCAGCGTGTTCGGCGAGAACACCATGATGAAGTTGAGGGCGATGCTCTCCCACTTCACCTCGCGCAGGCTTGCGACCTTCGCCGTGATATTCCGTCCGAGCACATTGATCGTCACGCTGTCACCGAGCCCGAGGCCGAGTTTTTTCGCGATTTCGCCCTCGAACGACACGAGCGGCGCCCCGGAGTAATCTTTCGCCCACCAGGAACCGGCGGTGAGTGCCGAACCTTCTGGAATGCTGCCGGAATAACTCAGGCCACGGTCGCCGTTCAGTACCCACTGGGTATCGGATGGAAACTTGAGATCCTCGACCGGCGTACCTTTGATCGCGACGATCCGGCCGCGCAGCATCGGCGCTTCGACCAGTGACGTGCCCGGCGCGTCTTGCGCGATGCGCGCCTTCAACCCATCGAAATCTCCGGGCGGAATGTCGAGCAGGAAATAATCCGGCGCTTCCTCAGGCAAGCGGTCGCGCAAATCCGCCACCAGTGAAGCATTCGCAAGTGCCACCACGACGAGCAGCGAAAGGCCGGTCCCGAGCGACAGCACGACAGAACGCGTCAGCCCGTCAGGCGAACCGATGTTGCGCAACGCCAGTCCCAATTCCGGCCGCGACGGGCGCGGCAGGCGACGCGCCATCCGCGCCAGAAATCCGCCGAGCCAGCCGAATACGACCAGCATGACGACCAGCCCGGCAAGAATCCAAAGCGCAATCGACCGTGGCTCCGACGTCATCACCGCGATCGCGACCAGCGCCGCGCCGAGCGCCGCCATCAACACGATCAGCGATGTTCGCGGCCGAACGCCGGATCCGTTAATGCTGTCGCGAAAGAGCACTGTCGCGGGCACGTTTTCCGCTCGTCCCAACGGCCAGAGCGCAAACAGCAACGCAACAAGCGCACCATAGAGCGCCGCGAGTCCCAGACTGAGCGGCGAAACCTCGACGTTGATCCGAACAGGCAGCAGATCGCCGTAGAATTCATCAATGATCGACGGCACCGCAACGCCCAGCGCCAACCCAATGGCAATGCCGACCGCGCTCATGATGACGAGCTGCACCAGGAATATGCCCATGATCTGCGAGCCCGACGCACCGATGCTGCGAAGCGTCGCGATCACCTTCATGCGCTTGTCGATGAACGTCGAAACCGCATTCGCAATGCCGACGCCGCCGACCAGAAGCGATGCCAGCCCAATCAAAATCAAAAACTGCCGCAACCGATCCAGCGCCCGGCTGATCTGCGGCGACGGATCATAACGATCGTTGCTGGTGTAGCCGCTGGTCGGAAGTTTTTCGGCAACCGATTTGCGCAAATTCGAAAGCGCTCCACGGTCGCTTGGCATACCCGCAGGCAACTTAATTGCATAGCGCCAGCGAATGAGCGTGCCGGGCTTGATGAGATCGGTTTTTTCAAGCGTCGCGAGTGACACGAACACACGCGGGCCATAGGTCATGCGGTCGACGATGGCATCCGGCTCGTTATCGAGAATGCCTTTAATCACGACATTTTCGGAGCCGATGCGCATCTCGTCGCCGATCTTGAGACCGAGCCGATCAAGCAACATGGCATCGGCGACAGCGCCCTGTCCGGAAAGCGCTTCGGCAAATGTGCCGGCGTTCTTCAGCGTTACCGTCCCTGCGAGCGGATAAGCGCCATCGACGCCTTTCAACTCCGCCAGCGCCTGATCCGAACCGTCGGTACGCCGCGCCATCGTTCGCATCGTTGCCGTTTCGCTCACCCGCCCGAGACTGTGAAACAGCTGCTGATCCTCGGACGTGCCGCGAACATGCATCCGCGCGAACACGACATCACCGCCGAGGATCGCCTCGCCCTGTTTCGTCAGTCCGGCGCGCAGCGCATCGGCCAGCGCGCCGACGGCCGCGATCACCATCACGCCCAGCGCCAGACAGCCGATGAAAATGCGAAAACCATCGAAACCATTGCGAATTTCGCGCAAACCGAGACGAACGATGGTGAGAACACTCGCGCGCTTCGGCTGAGCCGCGCCGTCCAAATTCGAGAGTGCCGTCACGACGACACCGCGCGCATAGCGGGTTCCGTCCTCTCGTCGGCGACGATTGCGCCGTCCGTCATGCGGATCACGCGATCGGTCATCGCCGCAAGCTTGTTGTCATGCGTGACGATCACGAGGGTCGCGCCGCGCCGCTCGCGCAAACCGAACAAGAGTTCGATAATCTGTTTGCCCGTTCGCCCATCGAGATTGCCGGTCGGCTCGTCTGCAAACAGAATATCCGGCGACCGGCTCAACGCCCGGGCAATCGCTACGCGCTGCTGCTCGCCGCCCGAAAGCTCCGCCGGGAAATGATCGACACGAGCGCTCAAGCCCACTTCCGCCAAGAGATCGCGCGCCGTCTCGAAGGCCTTCGCTTCGCCTGCAAGCTCCATCGGCAGGGCGACATTTTCCAGCGCCGTCATTGTCGGCACGAGATGAAACGACTGGAACACGATGCCCATGTCGGCGCCGCGCAGCACGGCCAGATTATCTTCCGACAGCGATCCGAGTTCGCGCCCCGCGACCGTAATGCGCCCGCTTGTCGCCCGTTCGAGGCCCGCCATCGTCATCAGCAGCGAGGTTTTGCCCGATCCAGAAGGCCCGACGATCGCCGCCGATTGCCCGCGCGGTATCGCAAGCGACACGCCACGCAGGATATGTACCGGCCCGGCGCGGCTCGTTAAGGTCAACTGCACATTGTCGAGTTTAATGATCGGATCGCTCAAGCTAAGATGCCCTGCCTTGTCGTGGCTGATGTGTGTCGTATCGGACTTGTGCCGCACACATTGAGCCTCTACGTCAGCTCATGAAATGTGTGATGTGTGGGGCCGAAAGATGAACGCTAAAGTTTCCCGCGCCCCAATTCGGGTTTCTGGCTGGATTGCGAAGGCCGCCTTTCGCGTGATGATCTGTGCCGGGATGATGGCTCCGCTCGTAATCTCTGCAACTGCCGTGTCGTCGCGCCCGCTGACGATCGTCGCCTTCGGCGACAGTCTGACGGCCGGTTACGGCGTCAAAACCAGCGACTCCTTCCCGGCCCAGCTTCAGATGGCGCTTCAGGCCAAAGGACACAAGGTCACCGTAACGAATGCCGGCGTTTCGGGCGATACGACGTCGGGCGGACTGGAACGCCTCGACTGGGCGCTCGATCCCAAACCCGACGCGGTCATCATGGAGCTTGGCGCCAACGACGCGCTGCGCGGCATCGATCCGAAAGTCCCGCGCGAAAACCTCGACAAGATGCTGGCTGATCTCAAAGCCAAAGGCATTCCCGTTCTGCTCACCGGCATGAAAGCGCCGAACAATTGGGGCGACGATTACGCCAAAAAATTCGATGCGATCTTTCCGGATCTCGCAAAAAAATACGACGTTCCGCTCTATCCGTTTTTTCTCGAAGGCGTCGCGCTGGATCCCTCATTCACGCAGCCCGATGGTCTGCATCCAACGGCCAAAGGCGTTGCGGAAATCGTGAAACGCATTCTGCCTGACGTCGAAGCGCTTATCGCGCGCATCGAGCAAAGTGAGACAACAGCAAAAGGGGCCGCGCCTTAAGCCCCGCATACGAGCAAGGACATCCTGAAATGCCCCGCTTGTTTACGGCCATCGAACTGCCTGACGATATTTGCGACGAGCTGCATCGGTTGCGTATGCCCCTTCCCGGCGCACGCTGGATCAAACCCGAGAGCTACCACATCACGCTGCGGTTCGCCGGCGACATCGGCAACGTCCAAGCGCGCGAGTTTGCCGACAACCTCGCCCGCATCGAACCTGACGGTTTCGAGCTGCGCTTGTCCGGTCTTGGCGTCTTCGGCGGTGACGATCCGCATTCGATCTGGGCGGGCGTCGAACCCAAACCTGAACTCGAAGACCTCGCCCGCGCCCACGAGAAAGCCGCACGCAATGCCGGTCTTGCTCCCGATACGCGAGCCTTCAAACCGCATGTCACACTCGCCCGTCTGAAGCATTCGAACGTCGATGCCATTGCCCGCTTTTTGTCACGCTACGGCGGCTATCGCTCGGAGCCGTTCTTCGTTGCTCAAACATTGCTGATGTCCTCACGCCCTAGCGTCGGCGGCGGGCCGTACGGCGTCGAAGAACGCTTCCCGATGCGCGGCATGGGCTTCCTGGCAGATGAAGGCGAAGGCGACGTGAGCTGGTAACGCGCGACCGCGTCAGCTCATCGTCAGCACGATCTTGCCTGTGGCCTCGCGGCGGTCGAGCACACCCAACGCCGACACGATGTCTTCGAGCGAATACGTCGCCTGAACGCGCGGCTTGAGCTGCCCCTCGCGCACCCAGTCCAAGACGCGAACCATATTGGCGCGATGCCCGGCCGGATTACGCGCCACGGCTTCGCCCCAGAAAACGCCTGCGATTTCTGCGCCACGCAACAGCAGCAGGTTGAGCGGAATTTTTGGAATTTCACCCGCCGCAAACCCGACGACCAGAAAGCGCCCTCCCCACGCCAAAGCTCGCACGAGCGGTTCGGATGCCTCTCCGCCGATGCAATCGTAGACAATGTCCGCGCCGCGACCGCCGGTGAGGTTTCGAACTTCCGTTTTGAGATCCGCTCCGGGAAACAAGATCACCTCGTCGGCCCCGGCAGCCTTGGCGATTTTCGCTTTTTCATCCGATGACACGACCGCGATGACGCGCGCGCCCATCAGCTTTGCGATCTCGACGGCCGCCTGCCCAGCGCCACCTGCCGCGCCGGTCACGACGACCGTTTCTCCAGCCTTGAGCTGACCGCGATCCGCGAGCCCATGAATCGCCGTGCCGTAGGTCACCGAAAGCCCGGCCGCGACCGCCATCGGCACCCCATCGGGAATGGGCACCAGCTTACCGACATCAACCGCGATGTTTTCCGCCGCCCCGCCCCAATTGACGTAGGCCATCACCGGCTGTTCCACGTGAATCCCGAGATCGTTCGGCCCCACGCTCTCGACCACGCCCGCAATCTCGGCCCCCGGCGAGAACGGCAGATCTGGCTTGAATTGATATTTGCCGCGCGTAATCAACGTATCGGCGAAATTGAGACCGACTGCCGCAACCCGGACAATCGCCTGGCCGTCGCGCGGCACCGGCTCCGCCAGCGTCTCGATAACGAGGCCGTTCGGCCCATCAAGGCTCTTGCAAAGAGCTGCCTTCATATGTGACGTCCCTCGCGCTGCATCTCTCTCTGACACACACGAGCAGAACCCAATGTCAAGAAAAGCGACCACATGGCCGCCGCATCCGAAAGGCTATTTCGCCATCGGCGCCGAACGCATGTCGAAGTCGCTCAACCTCGGCAACCTGATGCGCTCGGCCCATGCTTTCGGGGCAAGCTTTACCTTTACCGTTGGCGCCACCTACAAAGCCGCTGAGGCCTACGCCGACACGTCCAAAAGTCAGTTGCATTTGCCGCATTACAATTGGTCCTCGCTCGACGAGATGGCTCTGCCCGGCGGCTGCAAGCTGGTCGGCATCGAGCTGCTCGACGATGCGATAGATCTGCCGAGCTTCCGCCATCCGCTGCGCGCGGCTTATGTGCTGGGACCTGAGCTCGGCTCGCTGTCCGAACCGCTGATCGAACGCTGCGACTATGTCGTCAAGATCCCGACAGCCTTTTGCGTCAATGTTGCGATGGCCGGCGCTATCGTGATGTATGACCGCATTAAATCGCTGGCTCGGTTTGCCGATCGGCCGATCGGCGAGGGGGGACCTTGAATGCCGAATGTCGGGAAGACCTTAGCTATTCTCTTGTTGGTTGCCGCAGTACCCGGCGGAGGAGCATTCGGCGCCGAGCAACAGATGACGCGCGTCAACACCTATGGTGCCTGGTCGTTGATGACCGACACCGCCGATCCGCATCTTTTCTGTTTTATCACCAGCGAGCCGACAGCAAGCCAATCGGGGAGCGTCAATCGCCAGTCGCCTCGGGCCTACATTTCCGCTTGGCCGAAAGACGGCATTCGCGCCGAAGTCAGCTTCCGTATGGGCTTCCGCATAAAGAAAAACACACCGGGCATGGCGACCGTAAGCCCCGCAGGTTTTCGGCTCTTCGGTTCCGGCGACCGCGTTTACGTCTCCGATTCGACCCGCGAGCTGAAGCTCGTCGAAGCCATGCGCAAAGGCAGCACTATGACCGTCGCGGCGACGCCCGCGAGCGGCGCGACGGTTACAGATACCTATTCTTTGAGCGGCATCGGACAGGCCCTGCAGAAACTCCAGCAAACCTGTTTCTGAACTTACACGCGATGGCGCGCACGCAAATGCACGTAGATGGCGCCCTCGCCGCCGTGCTGAATAGCAGCCGTCGTAAAGCTGACGACAATCGCGCGCAAATCCGGTTCTTCCAACCAACGCGGCACATTGCGTTTCAACACGCCGCGCTCGCGATCTGCTTCACCGATGTGTGACGCCTGCGAACCCAGCGCCTTGCCCTTGCCGGTGATGATCAGAACGTAGCGCAGGCCCCGCGCCTGACAGCTCAGCAGAAATCGCCGTAAAGCCGCATGCGCCTCGTGCTGGCGCATGCCGTGCAGATCGACCCGCGCTTCGATATCGAGACGGCCGCCGCGAATTTTCCGTACGCTGTTGCGATCGAAAAGTGCCAGCTCTGGTGCTGTCGTGCGCGACGGCTTGACGGCGGGCGCTTCAACCGGCGCCGCATCCGCGCGATGCTTGCCCGTGACGCGCTCGACGCGCGCTGGGGCTTTCGGCTTGACGTGCCCGAGTTTGACGGCCTCGCTGGCGGGATGAAAACGGCCTTTGGCACGCTTCAGCGGCTCGATCGTTGCCGCCGCGTAGTGCCAAACCTCATGATCGTCATCGCCGGTCGATCCGCCTTTTTTGGCGCCGGGCCCTTGCCGCTTCTTCACGGCTCCATGCTCGCAGTCTTCGGGTCTGGAACCGCCGGGATGCCATAGTCAGTGCTGGTTTCATTCGGCAGCAATGCATAGAGATGACCGGGTTGCTTCGTGACGCCGGCCCGCCGCCCGGCCTCGGCACCCGAACCGAAATAGATGTCCCCGCGCTCAGTGCCCTTGATCGCCGAGCCGACATCGTGCGCAACCATCAAGCGGCGAAAAACCTTCGACGTCGTGGCGTGCGTGATCCGCGGCGCATCGACATAGATCGGCGTTCCAATCGCGTAGTACGTTGTATCGACGGCGAGGCTCCGTCCGGTCTGCAGCGGAATGCTCATGACACCCATCGGCGCCTTCGCCTCATTGCCTAAAAGCTCCTTGAAGAAGACGTAGGACTTGTTCTTCCACATCACGGGTTTAGCGCGATCTTTGTCTGCTCGAAGATAGCTCTTCAGCGATTTAAGCGACATCTCCTCGGCCGTCATTTGACCGTCGGCGATTAGCGCTTTTCCGATGGATGTGTAGGGATAGCCGTTTTTGCCGTCGTAGGTCACGCGCACTTTTTCGCCGTTCGGCAGTTGGATGCGCCCCGACCCCTGCACCTGCATGAAAAAGACGTCGACCTGATCCTTGAGATACATGAGTTCAAGCCCATGCCCTGCGAGACCGCCCTCCTCGATCTCGGAGCGCGTCAGATGCGGCTCAAGGCCCTTCGCAGTCTTCCGCTGATGCGTGAAAGACCCCGACTTCGCCCCGCGCTCGCTTTCCGCCACCACGTTCACGAGATCGGGCGGACGCTTGTAGATCGGAATCTTATAGATCGCCGTCGGTGTCCGCGATCCTTTGATGACCGGCTCATAATAGCCTGTCAGCAGACCTTCGCTGTCACCACCGCTAATACGATGCGGCCGGAAGTTCGCTTCGAAGAACTGCCGCGCTTCGCTGCGCGTACGGATGGATTTCGTTTTCGACAGTTCGAGCGCAGTCGAGCAAATGTCGAGAAGGGCCTGCGGTTCTCCGGCGCTCCCTGATTTAGCAGGACGGGCACCCGCGCGCAGGACCGGCTTGCACGAAGCTAAAAAAGCCTTCCACGCCGCCAGATGGTCGTCCACCGCCCAGCCGGGAAGCTCACTGAACGCCATAGGCTCGAACGTAACAGCACTCGGCGGCATCGCGGGCGAAGCTTGGGTTTGAGGTGGCGGAGACGAAGGGTCGGCCAGCGCTGTCTGACCATCAAGGATAAGATTATGGGACAGAAACACCAGCACGGTCGCCATCGCAAGACGGCTGACCAGTAAAAATCTCGGGTGATACGCACACTTGGTCACAAGGCGCCCCCCGGTGCCCGACCCACGCAGTCCTCAACGACCTCTTACTCCGTGCGCGGTATACACCGCCCCTCAGAAAAGCACGTACCGCTTAATCGTGACTTAATTTGGCGCCTGCGTCGCGACGAGCCGCCAATTCGGGTTGCTCCGCGCCTTCGCCGTCGACACATCACGGCTGAACGTCCAGATATCCGTCACGTCTTTGATCTTCTGCGCATCGCCCGCGATGACCTGACCGGCCTTGTCACGCGTTGCCGAGATCAGTTCGCTCATGAAGCGCACCGTCACAGACGCGACGCCGTTTTTGACTTCGGCTTCGACGATCTCGGCCTTTTTGATGCCGACAAACTGCTGCTCGATCGTCTCCCCACGCGCTTCGCGGTCGGCGATCGCGGTGGTAAATCCGTCATAAACTTCCTTGCTCAGAAGGTCTTTCAAGGCCCGGCGATTGCCCTCGGCGAACGCCGACACGATCATCTCGTAAGCCCGTCCGGCGCCCGCCACGAACGACTCGGGATCGAGCGAGGGGTCGAGCTTCGCAATATCGAGCAAGCCAGCCGTGACGGCCGGATCCTGTACCGGATAGGCGCGAATTTTTGCTTCGACGCTCGGACCGGACATTTCCGGCGCCGGAACAGGCGGCATGGGTTCCCGGTCGCGGCGCGGCATCGCGATGACGTCGGCCGACGCCGTTTCGGTCGCCGGACGCTGCGCAGCTTCGCGCTCACGCGTTTTCAGCCGCTCGACGCGCTGCTCGTCCTCATCGGTGCGATGGCCAAGCACGCTCCTGAGCTTGATGATCGCAGCAACCGCGACGACAAGAGCAATCAGCGTTATGAGATCAAATTGGCCGTACATTCTAAAGGTCAGCGCTCCGGTGGGGGACAAGGACAGAGATGCCGACGGGCACCCGGATTGCCGCAACCCTATCACCTATCTAAGGCTGCGGACGGACGTTTTGAAGATGGCAGCTATAGCACCTTAAGGTTGCCGCGTCTGCCGTCCATCTTTCGGCCTGCGAATGTGACGTTGCCTCATGGTAAGCGCCAAGAGCAACGCAAATAGTGTTGAAACGTCCACCCCCGTGTCGGGAAGGTGTGTGGCCGCTGACATGCAACCGCGCTAAGGTGTCGCGTTCGTTAGGTAAGAGCATATGTCTCAACCCTTGAAAATCGCCCTGGTCCTCGCGTTCGCAGCCCTTCCGTTGCTGGAAATCGGGCTGCTGATCCGTGTTGGCCAGCTCATCGGCATCTGGTGGCTCGCGGCGATCATTATCGGCACCGGCATTCTCGGCACGTATGTCATCCGCCGCGTCGGTCTTTCTGTTTTCGAACGTGCCCTGTCGCGCTTGGGATCCGAGCGGGAAGGTTTCTCGCCCCTCTTCGATGGCTTTCTACAGGTTCTCGCCGGGCTGCTTCTGATCTTTCCCGGTCTCATTGCCGATTTCTGCGGCTTGATCCTGCTCGTGCCGCCGATCCGCCGCATCGTCATCCAAACCGGCCTGCTGAAGCTCGTCACGCTGTTCCACTATCAGGCTGAGGTCAGCCGCGAGACGTTTCGCGCCAGAGACGATGTTCCGCCCGCCGATGCCGACGGCATCGTGATCGAAGGCGAATATGAACGCGTCAGCGAGCGGCCTATGCGCCCGGGCAGATCCGTCCAGCCGCGCCGGTCCCGCTCGTAGCGACACGCGTTTCGGGAAAGCCTTGCAAGCGCATTTGATTGCGTCACCCAGATCGACGTGCTAGCGACCCCGCATCAAAATTTAAGCATCGCGACGCCGCGGGAGGGGAGCCATGGCCGACAACGAAAACAATGGAAACGGCGCAGCGAACGACGGGCAGGTTCCGATCCAAGCCAAGATCGTCAACCAGTACATCAAGGATCTCTCGTTTGAGAATCCGAACGTTCATAAGCTGATTGCCGGCGCCGGCGATCAGCCGAACCTTCAGGTCGAGGTCAACGTCGCCGCCCAGCGCATCAACGGCGATCTCTACGAGACCGCAATCGAGTTCAAGGCGACCGCAACGAACAACCTCGGCACTATCTACGTGCTCGAAACGGTCTACGCTGGACTGCTGAAAATCGACAGCATTCCCGATGGTGCGCTTGAGCCGTTCCTTCTGATTTCCGGCCCGGCGATGATCTTCCCGTTCCTGCGCCGTCTCGTCGCCGACATCACCCGCGAAGGCGGTTTCCCGCCACTGCTTCTCGATCCGATCGACTTCGGCGGCCTTTACGTTCAGCGCCAACGTCAGCGCGCTCAATCGACCGGCCGCGCGGACGCCTGATCGACGTCACGCCGACGTTTTATTCCAAAAGTTGAGCCAAAGCGCCGGCGTCTTCATTTTCTCGATAAACGACTGGTGCGCGGCGATGTCGGCCTCGCCAATGCGCGGCGGTAGCGGCTCCGGCCGAACCGCCGCGAGAGTGCGCCCTGCGCCGGGCCGCATGCCGTTTGCTTTCGCGCCGACGGTCTGCAATCCGAGCGCCGCCTGACGTTCGCCGAGCAGCTCGACGTAAACTTCCGCCAGCAGCAAACTGTCGACAAGCGCGCCATGCTTCGTGCGCACGGAATTGTCGATGGAATATCGTTTGCACAATCCGTCGAGCGTATTCGGGCCCGCCGGATGGCGACGCCGTGCGATCGCGAGCGTATCGACCACGCGATCGAAGCTGATCGGCTTCTCACCGACGAGCCCCAGCTCGTAATTGAGAAACATGATGTCGAATTGCGCGTTGTGAATGACGAGAACGTCATCCGCCAGAAACGCTAGCAGATCGCGCGCCACGTCCTTGAACAGCGGCTTGTCGAACAGGAACTCCGTCGCGATCCCGTGGATCTCTTGTGCTTCCCTCGGCACGTCGCGCTGCGGATTGATGAAACGATGAAACTCGCGTCCCGTCGGAATGCGGTTGATCATCTCGATACCGCCGACTTCAATCAGGCGATGACCCTTTTTCGGATCGAGGCCCGTTGTTTCCGTGTCGAGAACGATTTCGCGCATTCTGGTCCTTCAAGCCTGGCGTCAATCGCGCCAGAACTGCTCGTAGGCCGTGGCGCTCAAGGCCGGTAGTTTAGTGATGACGACGTCGATTTGGCTGTTGCAGTTTTCGACCGATCCGCTGGTGTCCACAACGAAATCGGCGCGGATCTGCTTTTCGGCTTCCGAAAGCTGTCGTGCCACCACGGTTTCGAATTTTTCGTCCGTCATTCCCGCACGTGCAAGCACCCGCGCGCGCTGAACCTCACGCGAAGCGGTAACGACGATGATCGCATCGACATGCTCATCGCGCCCGGCTTCGAGAAACAGCGGCACTTCGAGAACGGCAAGCTCCGAACCATGGTTGTATTCGGCTTGCAGGAATTTGCGCTCAGCCTCATGCACGCGCGGATGCACGATGGCCTCAAGCTCTTTGAATCGATGTGGTGCAGCGATGAGATGTTCGGTGAGTTTGGCGCGATCGACGGCGCCGTTCGTCAGCGATCCCGGAAACGCCTTTTCGATTTCCTCAGCCAGCGGCCCGGCATAAAGCCGATGCACCTCCGCGTCGGCATCGAACACGGCGATCCCCCGCGCGCGAAACCGCGCTGCGGCTGTCGATTTGCCCATACCGATCGACCCGGTCAGTCCCACGACGCGCATTCATCCCTCGCGAATATGGTCAGCAACGAGGGCATAAAGCTCGGAGGAAACCTCAGGCCGGACCCCGAACCATTTTTCAAATCCGGGAACAGCCTGATGGAGCAGCATGCCGAGACCGTCGACCCCCACCAATCCATGCGTGCGCGCGGACTTTAAGAGCTGAGTTTCCAACGGGACGTAAACAAGATCGGCGACAACAGCGTCCTTTTTCGCAGAGCGGAAGTCGATCTCGGGGTCACCAACGCCGTTCATACCGAGAGTTGTCGTATTAACGATAAGAGATGCTTCCCCGACGTGATTATTCCGGACATCCCACGCCCACGCCGACACCCCTGCGCCGAAGTGCCGCGCAATGTCTTCCGCCCGATCGAGGGTCCGGTTGAAGACGCGAATATCGCTCCGCCCGCTGTCTAAAAGGCCGTAGACGACCGCCCGCGCCGAGCCGCCCGCACCAAGCACCAGAACCGGCCCATCGACCGCGCACCAACCCGGCGCACGCCAATCAAGATTGGCCATGAACCCGTAGGTATCGGTGTTCGTGCAAGCGAGCGCATCGCCCTCGAACCAAAGCGTGTTCGCGGCGCCGATCGCCACCGCGGACGCATCCTTGATGTCTGCCGATCCGAACGCGCGCTCCTTATGCGGAACGGTGACGTTGCAGCCGAGGAAACCGCGCTCTTTCATCGTGGCAAGAAACGTCACGAGATCTTTCGGCTCGACAGGCTCCTTCGTATAGAAACCTTCGATCCCATACTTGCGTAGCCAATAGCCGTGAATGAGCGGCGATCGCGACTGCGCAATCGGCCAGCCGATGACACATGCTTTCTTCATGCCGTGATCATCTCTTCATCACGCAGACGCTGCAGCAGCGGCAACAGCGGAATACCGAGGATCGTGAAATAATCGCCCTCGATCCGCTCGAAAAGCTGCACGCCGGTGCCTTCGAGCTCATAGCATCCGACGCTCGCCAACGCCCGATCCCCCATGCGTTCGAGATAGGCCCCTAGAAACTCGTCGGAGAAATCGCGCACCGTCATTCCGGCGACCGCCAGCGTCTGCCAGTGCACGACGCCGTTGCGTGCAAGCGCCACAGCAGAAACGAGATCGTGCGTGCGTCCGCGCAGCATCGTCAAATGCTCGCGCGCTTCCGGCATCGTCTCGGCCTTGGAAAAAATCTTGCCGCCAAGCACCAGAACCTGATCGGCGCCGATCACCAATGCTTCCCGGTGCAGTTCCGACACGGCGCGGGCTTTCTCGGCTGCCAGCACGCTCGCGATATCGCTCGCTTCGGCCCCCATCGTTTCTTCGAGAATAGCTGTGCGAATGGCGGCTTCGTCGATTTGCGCTGGAACGACATCGAACGTCAGGCCAGCGGCTTCGAGCAATGCTTTGCGCGCCGCGCTTCCAGACGCGAGCACGAGGCGCGTTGATTCAGGCATTGGACGGTTCTACCTCCGGTCGCGTACCGGATTTCCGGTCTTGCAAAAGTTTCAGGATCATCGTGGCTGATTCCTCGATCGAACGACGCGTCACGTCAATGATCGGCCAGCCGTGTTGTGCCGCAAGTTTTCGCGTATACGCAATCTCCGCTGAGATCGTATCGCGATCGACATAGGTTTCGAGATCGCGGTCGGCCATCAGAATTGCGCGATTGCGGCGCACGTCGGCAATGCGATCGACGTTCGCGATCAGACAGACGATGAACGCCGTATGCGGCTGCAACAATTGTTCCGGCAACGGCACTTGCGGCACCAGCGGCAAGTTCGTGGTCTTGTAACCGCGCTGGGCAAGATAGAGCGACGTCGGCGTCTTTGATGTGCGCGAAATACCGAGCAGCACGATATCGGCGTCATCGAGGTTGTCGGGCAGCCGGCCATCGTCATGCGCCATGGTGAAATTCATCGCGTCGATGCGGCGGAAGTAGTCGGCATCGAGCACGTGCTGGCCTGCGACTGTCGGCGTCTGCGGTGCGCCAAGATAGCTTTCGAAAACTTTCATGATCGGTTGCAAAACGGCGAGGCACGGAATCTTGAGTCGCTGACAATGCGCTTCAAGCTCGGCCACCAGCGTCGTATTGACGATGGTATAGAGAACGATGCCGGGCTCCTCCTCGATATCGGCCAGCACGCGTTTCAATTGCCGCTGCGTTCGCACCAGCGGATGCACATGCTCGATGGCGCGAATGTTTTGATACTGCACCGTCGCCGCTTTTGCGATCGCCACCAGTGTTTCACCGGTCGAATCCGAGACGAGATGCATGTGAAAAAGGCTCGGCAGCGTCATGGCGATGATCTCTCGAAAACGACGCCCGGCGGCATGTTCAAAACTCGCATGTTATCCCCTGCCCCCGTGGACGGCCCATCGGTTGAGAGAACAACTGTCCCCTCGCCCACGGCGATACCCACATCCTGGCAAAAGGGAAAGATGTTGTTCAGCGAATGGCCGTCCAAAGGAACAACCATGCTCTCCTGGCCTCGTCTGCCCGTTATTAACAGGATGTCCCTTCGGGTTGGTGGCACACATTACCTGCAAGGCCTTGATTAATGGGGGTCTTAAGGCCCTATTGCGCCAGCCGTCCCACAAGCGCTACGCCTCGTGCTACACGATCCGGCAATGGGATACCTTGTGGATGACGCGTGGATCGCTAACCGATCCCCGATCCTCCCCGGCCTAAGAGTCAAAAAAATAAGCTTCAAGAAAATTTATCTGATCTGAAGTGAAGGGAAGAACGAAGGTGCGCGACCTGAAATCCGAACTGCTCGAGAAGCGCTTCCTGCAACCGTTTGCGAGCAAGGCCGTGTTACCGCCTCCGGTCTGGCTGATGCGGCAAGCCGGCCGCTACCTGCCGGAATACCGCCAGGTCCGCACCGAAGCCGGCAGCTTCCTCGATCTCTGCTACACGCCAAAGCTTGCCGCCGAAGTGACGTTGCAGCCGATCCGTCGTTTCGGCTTCGACGCCGCGATCCTGTTTTCCGATATTCTCGTCGTGCCCGATGCGCTGGGCCAGAGCGTTCGCTTCGCCGAAGGCGAAGGTCCGCGCCTTGATCCGATCAAATCCGTTGCTGGTCTCGCCCGACTCGCCCTATCGAACACCAACGACAAGTTCGCGCTCGTTTGCGAAACGGTCCAGCGGCTCAGCGAAGCACTGCCGCGCGAAACAGCTTTGATCGGATTTTGTGGGGCACCGTGGACCGTCGCGACATACATGGCCGAAGGCAAAGGTTCGTCGGACCAGGCAGCGGCACGAGGCTGGGCCTATCGCGATCCGGCAGGCTTTCAGCAACTCATCGACATCCTGACGGAAACATCGATCGTTTATCTCACGAGGCAAATTGAAGCCGGCGCCAATGCAATCCAAATTTTCGACAGTTGGGCTGGAAGCCTTGCCGAAAACGAATTTGCGCGCTGGGTCATCGCGCCGACCGCCCGTATCGTCAGCGCAATTCGAGAACGCTTCCCCGCTGTTCCGGTCATCGGCTTTCCGCGCGGCGCCGCGGCTTCGCTGCAAACCTACATCGACGGCACGAACGTCGACGGCGTCAGCTGCGACACCTCCTGCCCGCTGAGCGTGATGCAGACGATCGCAAAAACAGGCAAAGCCGTGCAAGGCAATCTTGATCCGCTGCTGCTCGTGGCGGGTGGCGATGCCCTCGACCAGCGTGTCGATACGATTTGCAGAACGATGGCTGGGCTGCCGTTCGTCTTCAATCTCGGACACGGCATCGTTCCGGAGACACCGCCGGACAATGTTGCGCAGCTCGTCGCGCGTGTGCGCAAAGCGTCGTGAGGCAGGTCATGGCAGAGACAACCAGCGGACGAACTGTAGCCATCCGCGCCGGCGTCGCCCTTGCCATCACAGCGATTGCAGCCGCCGCGATGATGCTGATTTTCGGCGACGCCGCGTACCTCTGGATCAAGGCTCTCCACGTCATCGCGATCATCGCCTGGATGGCGGGCATGCTCTATTTGCCGCGCCTCTTTGTCTATCATGCCGATACGCCGGTCGGTTCGCCTCAGTCTGAGACTTTCAAGGTCATGGAGGCGCGCCTCCTCAATATCATCACGACGCCTGCGATGGTGGTGGCCTGGGTCCTGGGTCTATGGCTGGCCTGGCAGGGTGCTTTCTGGTCGGCGCCTTGGTTGCATGCAAAATTGGCGCTTGTCCTTGCGCTTTCCGGGTTGCATGGCTACCTCTCTGCTGCCACCCGCGCCTTCCGCGAAGACCGGAACACGAAACCAGCGCGCCACTGGCGAATCGTCAACGAGATCCCGACCGTACTGATGATCGGGATCGTCATCCTTGTGATTGTAAAGCCGTTTTGACACTTTCCAGATCGGTGCCGATCTGCTATACAAGCCGTGTCCTCATTGGATTTTGGCAGACGGCACGTTTCGACGTTTTAATGCGTCAACGCTCGCTGGGTTATGACGGGGCGCCCGCCTCGTCGCCGTTGTGCCAGGCTCATTCACCCCACCTCACCACCCGATTCCGCTGACATGCGGCACTCCGTGGAGTTCTTTTTCAATGAAGCAAATGAAGCTCGAGGATTTGAAGCGGAAGTCTCCCGCTGAGCTCGTCACCTTCGCCGAAGAGGCTGGTGTCGAGAATGCCTCGACCCTGCGCAAGCAGGAATTGATGTTCGCGACGCTGAAGCAGCTCGCGACGCAGGAGACTGAAATTACCGCGACGGGCGTCGTCGAAGTTCTGCAGGACGGCTTCGGCTTCCTGCGCTCGCCGGAAGCAAACTATCTTCCTGGCCCCGACGACATCTATGTCTCGCCCTCGCAGATCCGCCGCTTTGCCCTCCGCACCGGCGACACCGTCGAAGGCCAGATCCGCTCTCCCAAAGAAGGTGAGCGCTACTTCGCCCTTCTCAAGGTTTCGAACATCAATTTCGAAGACCCCGAGAAGGCGAAGCATAAGAGCCACTTCGACAACCTGACGCCGCTCTATCCGACAAAGTGGCTGAAGCTCGAAATCGAAGACCCGACAATCAAGGATCTGTCCCCGCGTGTCATCGACATTGTTTCGCCGATCGGCAAAGGCCAGCGCGGACTGATCGTGGCGCCGCCGCGAACCGGCAAGACAGTTCTTCTTCAGAACATCGCGCACTCGATCTCGGTCAATCATCCGGAGTGCTACCTGATCGTTCTTCTGATCGATGAACGGCCGGAAGAAGTCACCGACATGCAGCGCTCGGTGAAGGGCGAGGTGATCTCGTCCACATTCGACGAGCCGCCCTCACGCCATGTCCAGGTTTCGGAGATGGTCATCGAGAAGGCTAAACGTCTCGTTGAGCATAAGCGGGACGTCATCATTCTTCTGGATTCGATCACGCGCTTGGGTCGCGCCTACAACACCGTGGTGCCGTCATCCGGCAAGGTGCTCACCGGCGGTGTCGACTCGAATGCGTTGCAGCGGCCGAAGCGCTTCTTCGGTGCGGCTCGCAACATCGAAGAAGGCGGCTCGCTGACAATCATCGCGACGGCGCTCGTCGATACGGGTTCGCGTATGGATGAAGTCATCTTCGAAGAGTTTAAAGGTACCGGCAACTCGGAAATCATTCTGGACCGCAAGGTCTCCGACAAGCGCGTCTTCCCGGCGATCGATGTGGCCCGCTCGGGCACCCGCAAGGAAGACCTGCTCATTCCGAAGGATCAGCTCAAGAAGGTCTATGTGCTCCGCCGCATCCTCAACCCGATGGGCACCATGGACGGCATCGAGTTCCTCATCGACAAGCTGCGCTCGACCAAGACCAATGGCGAGTTCTTCCAGTCGATGAATACATAAGCAGATACAACGATTCGGCCGCTGCATCCAAGCGGCCTTTTTTCGTTGCGCTTGCAGTTCCCTTCAAGCCTGCCCGAAGTGGCGGGCGACGATCCGGCCCACATCCGCCAGCATCGGATCCCGGTCCGCAGGCTTCGCCGCGACACCGGTCGAATAGGCTGCGACCAGCAACGGCTTTTTATTTGGCCGCTGAATGATGGCGACGTCATTGGCCGTTCCGTTCGCGCCGCTTCCCGTTTTATCACCGCTGATCCACCCCGCTGGCAGATCCGCTGGAATCCGCCGCGCTGCTGTCTTGCAGCCGTTCAGCCAGCCTAGAAGTTGCGTCCGTGCGTTTGCCGACAGCGCATCACCTAGCACCAGCGCCTTGAGATCAGCGAGCATCGCAGCTGGCGTTGTGGTGTCACGCGGATCGCCGGGAATGCAGGTGTTGGCGTCGGGCTCGAACCGATCGATCCGTGTCACCTCATCGCCCAGAGAACGAACGTAGCGTGTCGCGCCGTCTGGCCCGCCGACCGCTTTGAGAATGAGATTGGCGGCCGTGTTGTCACCGTATTCAATCGCGGCCGCGCAGAGATCGCTCATCGTCATGCCGCCATTCCCGACGGCTGTCTTCGTCACCGGCGCATAATCGAGAAGATCGCTGGCCTGAAAGGGAATCCATCGGTCCAGCCGCTCAGAACCTTTGTCGACGTTGTGCAGAACGGCGCCGACGATCAGAAGTTTGAATGTGCTGCACATCGGAAAGCGCTCGTCGGCACGATAGGCCATGCGCTCGCCCGATCCGGTATCGACTACCGCCACGCCGAGCCTGCCGCCGTACTGTTTTTCCAAACCCGCGAACGCGTTGTCTTCCGCATGTGCAGGCTGGCTTGCGGTGAGCGCCACCGTCCCGAGAATGAAAGCGCGGCGATTCAAGACACCCCCGAACAACGTAATGATCGGTGCCGTCACTGACGAACATCTGTCGCCAAAAGATGGCGGCCCGCGATCCGCTTTTCGGGCGCCACAATGATTCACGTGAAATAAAAAAGCCGCCCAAAATGAGCGGCCTTTTCGATATTGTCACCGTCACGACGAAAACGTTCACTCCGCCGCGTGCAGCACCTGATCGCGCGCTTCCTGCGCCGGCGTTTTGGTTTTGGCCTTCCTGGCCTTTTCTTCTTCCGCCAAACGCTTGTAGCGCTCCGGCTCACCCTTGCCCGGGATATAGACCCACGGCAGGATCATCTGTTCCCATAGGCTTTTCGGGAAATTCGGCAGCTCGTCGACGCCCAAATCTTTCGACGTCACTTCGCGCGACAGCTTCTCGGCATAGGTCCCGAACAACCGGTCCCAGATGCTCAGGAGCATGCCGAAGTTGCAATCGCCCTCCGTGCCCCAGTTGACGTGGTGCATGTGGTGCGCGCGTCCGATGGCCAGATGCTTCTCCAGCGGACCGAGGTAGGCATCGACGTTTGAGTGCTGAACGATCAGCGTCACCGAAATCAAGAACCCGAGCACGACCGCGACGGACGCCGGCATACCGATGATGACGAGCGGCATGTTGCCGACGATCATGTCGATCGCCTGATGCAGTGGATGGCGAATAACGCCGTTGTAGCCATAGAGCCGCCCGACGCCGTGATGCACGGCATGCAGCCGCCACAGCAGCGGCAGGCGATGGCTGAGGTAGTGCATGAACATGAACGAGAAGTCGGCGACGACGAATGCGATCAAGACCTGACCCCACATCGGCCACTGTGTCGGCCAAAGGCCCTGGAACGGGAACAGCCAGCAGATCACCGGGATCAGCAGAACGCCGTTGATCGCTCCCAGCTCATAGAGAGCGATATGGCCAGTGTTGGTCAGCATGTCGCCGTGGGATTCGTTATCGTTCCACTCCGGGAAGAACGGCGCAATCCGCTCGGCGAGCAAAGAAGTTGCATAAGCTACGATAAGTAGCGGGAAAATCAACGCATACGCCCATGTTTTCCCTTCCGCGATGACCAACTGGCTCACCACCCAATAGGCGGCGCCGGTCAGGCCAAGCATCATGAAGGGGATATAGCCGTAACGTACGGCCGTTCTGAGAATTTTCATTGGGCTGCCTTTCTCGACACCCTGTGTATATCGCTGGGAAGATACTCCAGCCAAGCGTTTGCTCTGTGAGACCTTTCAACGCGGTAAAAATTGACAGCGATCAATAGTTTAGCTGCGTGCGATCAGAAGTTCTTTACGTAATTCTTGAGCATCCTGAACCGGCATTCCGCACACGGGCCCGACGCAAACGTAAGCCGTTGATTTTCCGCCAATGCTTGCCTTACCCGCCAGCGCCGATCCTTCCGTGAAAGAGCCGGTCTCCGAAATGAAGCTCACCGCGCCGGGCACTGAAATGTTCGTGAGCGCCTTTTGCAGATCAGACCTGCCTTCTCCGATCACGGCAACTTGAACGAGGCGGCCGAGGTCAAACCCGGCGGCGATCAGACCGCAGTGACCTGTGGGCGCCCGGGCGACGGCGCCCGAAAACACCCGCGCGAGTTCCGCCGCCTTGTCGTCGTATGTGAGGTCGCCCGTCACGGCGGCGAGCCCGATAAGGTTCGAAAGCTGAATTGCATTCGCGCTGGGTGTCGCATCGTCGGATGCCGACTTCAGCCGCACGACGACATCGCTGGTATCGTCGGCCGCCGTGAAGTAGCCGCCGCTATCGCCATCCCAATAATGCGTATCGAGCACTGCGGCCCAGCGCTGGGCCTGGCTGAGATAGCGGTCCGATAACGTCGCCTCGTAAAGGCGCAGCGCCGCCCAGATCATGTTGGCGTAGTCAGACGCTGTCGCCGGAGCCTTCGCGAGACCACCGCGATAGGAGTGATAGAGACGGTCGCCGCCGGCTGAAAGCTTCGTCGCGACACACGTGAAAGCCGCTTCCGCCATTCCGAGCCATTCCGGCTGATCGAAAACAATAGCGGCGCGCGACATCGCCGCGATCATCAACCCGTTCCAATCCGCGAGGATCTTGTCGTCCCAGCCCGGACGCACACGCCCGGCCCGGCGGGTCAGAAGCTTCGCGCGCATTTCGCTAAGACGTGCCTCTGCTTCGTCGGAAGAGAAGCTTTGCGATTCGAGCCGATTGAGGATGGTGGGGCCTTCGATGCGGCCCGACGCTGTAACCGCAGCATGATCGCTGAAGTTTCCATCCCGCGTGACACCATAGACCTTGCCGAAGATCGCAGCGTCCTCCGGCCCGAGCACGTCAACGATCTCCTTCTCGTGCCAGACGTAGAATTTGCCCTCCTCTCCCTCGCTGTCGGCATCGAGAGACGCCGCAAAACCACCCGCTTCGCCGATCATTTCGCGCTTCAGCCAGGCGACCGTCTCGGCAATGCGGATCTTGAACAGCGGGTCTTGCGTCTCGCGCCAGACCTCCGTCATCAGGTCGATCAACAGCGCGTTGTCGTAGAGCATCTTTTCGAAGTGCGGCACGAGCCAGAACGGATCGACCGAATAGCGTGCGAAGCCGCCCCCGAGATGATCGTAGATGCCGCCCTGGCAGATGTTCCGCAGCGTCGTGATGACGGCCTGCTTTGCATCCTCGTCGCCAAAACGCATCGCGCCGCGCCAGAGCAGCCAGAAGATGTTCCATTGCGGAAATTTCGGCGCGCCATTGAGGCCGCCATGCTCGCGGTCGACGGCACGCGCAATCCGCGCCACGAGATCACGTACGTCGGGACCGGCATCGACGCGGTCCTTGGTGGACGCTTCTTCTTTCAGCGCCGCAACGAGCGCTTCGGTGTTCTTGGCGACATTCTCCGGCTGGCTCTGATAGGCCTCGGCGATGCGCAGAAGTACCGTCACGAACGATGGCCGGCCGTAGCGTGATTCACGTGGAAAGTAGGTGCCGCCCCAGAACGGTTTCGCCTCGCTGTCGAGGAACATCGTCAGCGGCCAGCCGCCTTGTTCGCCGAGCCGGTGCAGCGCGCCCATGTAGATCGCGTCGATGTCCGGCCGCTCCTCGCGATCGACTTTGATATTGACGAAGAGATCGTTCATTACCCGCGCCGTCTCGGGGTCTTCGAAACTCTCGTGCGCCATCACATGGCACCAATGGCACGCCGCGTACCCGACCGAGAGCAGGATCGGCTTTCCGGTTCGCTTGGCCCCGGCCAAAGCCTCCGGCCCCCACGCCCACCAGTGCACCGGATTGTCCTGGTGCTGCAGCAGATAGGGGCTCGTCTCGTATTTCAGGCGATTTTCAGACATGTAAGGAATTCAACGGGCGTTAGGAGGAATTGCGAGATCAAGTTGCGGCACGAAGCATCCGCGCGTACGCGAAGCTTATGTCGATAACGCCCTCGTACTCAAATTCCATGAATCAAAGCCCCCCAACACCGGATGCGACGACCATCTTCGCGCTCTCGAGCGCGCCGGGTCGCGCGGGCGTCGCCGTCATCCGCATTTCCGGACCGGCTGCCCAGGGCGTGCTGCAGAGAATGGTGGCGCCGATACCCAAGCCACGCGTCGCTGTCTTTCGGACCATTCGTCATCCCGAGACAGGCGAAGCGCTTGACCGTGCGGTCGTGCTTTGGTTCGCGGCGCCTTTGTCCGAAACAGGCGAAGACGTCGTCGAGTTCCAAGTCCACGGCAGCCGCGCCGTCGTGGCGGCACTTCTTTCGGCGCTGGCCAGTATTCCCGGATGCCGTTTGGCGGAGCCCGGTGAATTTGCCCGGCGCGCCTTCGAAAACGGCAAGCTCGATCTCGCCGAGGTCGAAGGTCTGGCCGACCTCATCGACGCCGAAACCGACGCCCAGCGCCGCCAGGCTCTCGCCCAGGCAGGCGGCGCATTGTCGAAACTCTATGACGGCTGGCGCGCGCGCCTGATCGAAATTGCAGCCCTCACCGAGGCCGCCATCGACTTCTCCGACGAGGGCGACGTCTCGGCATCATCATTCGCCGAAGCGCGAAAACGTGCGAAAATCTTGGCGAAAGAGATCGCGGTGCATCTCGATGACGGTCATCGCGGCGAGATCCTGCGCGACGGCTTCCGCGTTGCTTTGCTGGGCGCACCGAACGCCGGAAAATCGTCGCTGCTGAATGCGCTTGCGCGTCGTGATGCGGCCATCGTCTCCGCCGAAGCCGGAACCACGCGCGACGTCATCGAAGTTCGCCTCGACCTCGGCGGCCTGCCGGTCATCGTCTCCGACACCGCCGGCATTCGCGAAGCCGCAAGCGAAGTTGAACAGGAAGGCATCCGCCGCAGTCTTGCCGCCGCCCGAGACGCCGATCTGATCCTGTGGCTGACGGAAAAAGCCGAGTCGATTCCACCGCTTGGCTTTTCACGTGAAACAAGTCTTGTAATTCGTTCCAAAGCCGATCTTCCACATGAGTCGCAGATGGAACCGGACTTTGGCGATTTGGCCATCTCGGCGAAGACCGGCGCGGGTCTCGACCGTCTGATCGCAGTCATCTCAGAGCGTGCGAAACAGGCTGTCGGCTCGCAAATGGACCCCGTCATCACCCAGGCGCGCCATCGGCAGGCCCTCGAAACGGCCTTGGCCGACGTGACCGCTTTTCTGGCTGAAAGCCCCGAGTCCATCGAACTCCGGGCCGAAGATGTCCGCCGCGCCGCCCAGGCTCTGGGCCGGATCACCGGCCGCGTCGACGTCGAGGACGTCCTTGACCAAATCTTCAGCCGTTTCTGTATCGGCAAGTGAGTCCAAAAAGTTTCACGTGAAATGATTCTTTGGATTCGCAAGCCTGGATTTTTCTCCCTCCCGCCCAAACTCTCGATTCTGCCGCTTCCGGCCGATTCTGCGGCTTCCGGCCGGCTCGACGAAGGAGAGTCGGAAGCCGCGATCAAAAAAATGAGGGCGTTTCGCCTTTTGCCGTGCCTCAGGATTTGCGCTAAATCCCGCCAATGAACCGATATGACGTCATTGTCGTGGGTGGCGGACACGCCGGAACCGAGGCCGCAGCGGCCGCGGCGCGTATGGGCGTGCGGACGGCGCTCGTCACGCACGCCTTTGCGACTGTCGGCGAAATGTCGTGCAATCCGGCCATCGGCGGCCTCGGCAAGGGCCATTTGGTCCGGGAAATCGACGCCCTCGACGGCCTCATGGGCCGTGTCGCCGACGCCGCCGGCATTCAGTTCCGCCTCCTGAACAGGTCGAAAGGGCCTGCCGTCCACGGCCCGCGCACCCAGGCCGACCGCAAACTCTATCGTCAGGCCATGCAGGCCGAAATCTCAGCGATTCCAAACCTCGATGTCATCGAAGGCGGCGTCGAGGACTTGATCGTCGAAAACGGCCGGGTCGAGGGCGTGATCCTGGCCACGGGTGTGCCGCTCCGCTCCGGTGCCGTCGTTCTGACGACCGGCACGTTCTTGAACGGCCTCATTCACATGGGCGAGCAGAAAATCCCGGCGGGTCGCGCAGGCGAAGCCCCGGCCCTGAAGCTGTCGGACCGGCTCTATGCCCTTGGCCTGAACCTCGGTCGCCTCAAGACCGGCACCCCGGCCCGCCTCGACGGCAAGTCCATCGATTGGTCCGGCCTCGAAATGCAAAAGGCCGACGACGATCCGGTGCCGTTCTCGTTTTTGACCGAGACAATCGCGACGCCCCAAATCGCTTGCGGCATCACCTATACGACGCCGGAAACCCACGACATCATTCGCTCCAATCTCGCCCGTTCGCCGATGTATTCGGGCCAGATCGAGAGCGTCGGCCCGCGCTATTGCCCCTCGATCGAGGACAAGATCGTGCGCTTCGCCGACCGCTCGGCACACCAGATTTTCCTCGAGCCGGAAGGCCTGGACGACGACACGATCTACCCGAACGGTGTCTCGACCTCGCTTCCCGCCGACGTTCAGGAAGCATTCCTGAAAACCATGCCGGGGCTCGCAAACGTCGTTATCAAGCGGCCGGGCTACGCCATCGAGTATGATTACGTCGATCCGCGCGAACTGACGCCGGGTCTCGAAGTGAAGCGCCTGCCGGGCCTGTTCCTGGCGGGCCAGATCAACGGCACGACCGGTTATGAAGAAGCGGGTGCCCAGGGCCTGCTGGCCGGCATCAACGCCGCGCGAACTGCCGGGCGATTAACCATAGATTCATATACAACGGATTCACGTGAAACCGTTTATTCAGAAATGGATTCACGTGAAACGTTCAGTATTTCGCGCACATCCGGTTATTTGGGCGTCATGGTCGACGACCTCGTCACCCGCGGCGTTTCCGAGCCCTATCGCATGTTTACGTCGCGGGCCGAATTCCGCCTGAAACTCCGTGCTGACAATGCCGACCAGCGCTTAACGCCCGAGGGCATCCGCCTCGGCGTCGTCGGGCCGGAGCGCGCCCGGGCCTACGAGGCGAAAGCGGAAGCCCTGTCAGACGGCCTTGACTTGTTGAACCAACTCTCTCTCACCCCGACCGAAGCCGCCCGCCACGGCCTCACCGTCAATCGCGACGGCCGCCGGCGCAGCGCTTTCGATCTCCTGGCCTTCCCGGACATTTCGCTGGAGCGGCTAAAGGCCGTCTGGCCAGAGATCAGCCGGATCGCACCCAAGATCGCCGCTCAGCTCGAGGTCGACGCCCGCTACGCCGCCTACCTCCGCCGCCAGGACGAGGACGTGGCTCAATTGAAGCGCGATGAAGCCGTCCGCATCCCGGATGACTTCGATTACGCGAGCTTGCCCAGCCTTTCAGCCGAAATTCGCCAGAAGCTCGTCCGCCACCGCCCCGCGACCATCGCCCAGGCTGGACGCATCGAGGGCATGACGCCCGCCGCGCTTTTGACCCTGCTCGCCCGCCTCAAGGCCGCCAAGAGCGAAAAATCCGGCCGTAAGTCTGCCTGATGGCCCGCTCCCACACGGAAGCCCGTATCGATACGCCGGCCGCGTTCCAGGCCCGGTTCGGCATCTCGAATGCCGTCCGCGAAAAGCTGGAGACCTACGAAACCCTGCTGAAGAAGTGGCAGAAGACGATCAACCTCGTTGCCCCGAGCACCCTGGACGATATCTGGGACCGCCATTTCGCCGACAGCGCCCAGCTTTGGCCGCTCCGGCCCCCAGAGGCCAAAACCTGGCTCGATCTGGGCTCCGGCGCCGGTTTTCCGGGCCTCGTGCTCGCGATCCTGGCCTCCGAGACCGGCCAGACCCACCACACTCTGGTTGAGAGCGACAGCCGGAAAGCAGCCTTCCTGCGGGAGGTGGCCCGCCAGACCGGCGTGGCTGTGGACATTCTGTGCATGAGGATCGAAAATCCCGAGACTCACGCTAAAGTAGGCGTGGCCGACTGCGTCACCGCGCGCGCGCTCGCACCGCTGTCCAAGCTGGTTGAGATCGCAGCGCCGTATTTCGGGCCTTCTACGCTTGGGTTTTTCCTGAAAGGCCGTGACGCCACGGCCGAAGTCGAAAAGGCAGCTCAGGATTGGCAGTTTGCCTTTGAGCTGATTCCAAGCGTGACGGAAGAGGACGGCCGCGTTGTGTTGCTTAAAGCGTTGAAACCCCGGGTGTCGAAACCCAAGACGGAGGGATAACCCGTGGCCGGCTACGTATCAGGCGCGGGCAGTGCAAACGCGGGTCCGCGTGTCGTCGCCATTTCCAACCAAAAGGGTGGCGTCGGCAAGACCACGACGGCGATCAACCTCGGCACCGCACTCGCTGCCGTGGGTGAGCGCGTGCTCGTGCTCGACCTCGATCCCCAGGGCAACGCTTCGACCGGTCTCGGCATCGATATCGAAAAACGCTTCCAGACCTCGTTCGATATTCTGACGAGCGGCGTCGCGATCCTGGATACGGTCCTGAAAACGGCCGTTCCGAACCTTTTCGTCGTGCCCGCAAACAACGATCTCGTCGGCATCGAGCCGATGCTGGCCGCCGATCAAAACAAGGCATTCAAGCTGCGCGACGCCATCACCGCGATGGTCGGACACCAGCGCACGCGCGATCCCGAAACGCACTTCACCTACGTGCTGATCGACTGTCCGCCGTCGTTGAACCTGCTGACGCTCAACGCCATGTCGGCGGCGGACGCGGTCATCGTTCCGGTCCAGTGCGAATTCTACGCGCTCGAAGGTATTTCGCAGCTCAAAGACTCGATCGAACAGATCCGCGCAACACTCAATCCGCGCCTTGAAATCCAAGGCGTCGTGCTGACGATGCACGACCAGCGCGTCTCGCTCTCTCGCGAAGTCGCAGCCAACGTCCGGGCCTTTTTCGGCTCGAAAGTCTACGACACAGTCATTCCGCGGAATACGCGCATTGCCGAAGCCCCCTCACACGGCAAGCCGATCCTTCTCTACGATTACGACTGTGCCGGCAGCCAGGCCTACATGCGCCTGGCGACTGAAATCATGGAACGCGAGCGGCGCTTCAAGGCCGCTTGAGACATGTAAGAAACGAGCGGATTTAAAGAACAAACCGATCAGCAGGGGACTGAAAAGCAGATGAACTCGATGGTGCCGAAGAGCCGCCTGGGCCGTGGCCTTGCCTCTCTCATCGGAGAGCCGGCGCCGATGGGGCATCGCCTGCCGCCGGAAGGCGAGCAGCGCATGGTCTCCATCTCCGAGGTCAAGTCGAGCCCGCTCAACCCACGCAAGGATTTCCGCGACGACGAACTGGCCGAGCTGGCGGAATCGATCCGCACCAAGGGTCTCGTCCAGCCCATCGTCGTTCGGCCGAACGGCATGGCGGGCGGCTATGAGATCGTCGCCGGCGAACGCCGCTGGCGCGCCGCGCAGAAGGCGGGCATCCACACCATCCCCGTCATCATCCGCGAACTCAGCGACCGCGAGGTTTTGGAACTCGCCATCATCGAAAACGTCCAGCGCCAGGACTTGAACGCCATCGAGGAAGCGACCGGCTATCGCGAACTGGTCGAACGGTTCGACTATAGCCAGGAGCAGGTCTCCGAGATCATCGGCAAGAGCCGCAGCCATGTGGCGAACACGCTGCGCCTTCTGAAGCTGCCCGCCGACGTGCAGTCGCTTGTCCAAAGTGGCCAGATCAGCGCCGGTCACGCCCGCGCTTTGATCGGCCGCGAGGATGCCGGCAACATCGCCAAGCAGATCATCGACAACGGCCTGAACGTTCGCGATGTCGAAACGCTGGTGCAGACGTTCGGCGAACCGGGCAACACCGGCGGCGGCAACCGCCGCGCCCGCGACAAGGACGCCGACACCAAGGCCTTCGAGAAGGAGCTGACGGATCTCCTGGGCCTCAAGGTCGAGATCCGCAAGGCGTCCGGCGAAAGCGGCACGCTCATGATCCGATATGGCAACTTCGATCAGCTTGACTATATCCGCCAACGGCTGGGCGGAGGCTGACGATTTTAAGCTTTTCTCGCCTTTTCGGATGAGGATGGCTTGATTATCCGGCGCTGGCTTGATGGTGTGCGCTCGCTTGGGTTCGAACGTCGAACCGAACCGCACGAGACGCATGACATGAGCGAAGAGAATACCCTGGACCGGCTCGCCGCGTTGATTCACTCGCGGCGTTCCGACACTTCGGGAAAGTCCTATACATCTCAACTGCTGACCGCCGGCACCGAACGCTGCGCCAAGAAGTTCGGCGAGGAAGCGGTCGAATTGGTCATCGCCGCGATGGGCACCGACGACAAGGCGGTGCGCGCCGAAGCTGCCGATGTGCTCTACCACCTGCTGGTGCTGCTTGAATCCCGCCAGATCGCCTTCGCCGATATCCTGATGGTTCTCGACGGACGTATGGGCACTTCAGGTCTCGAAGAGAAAGCTTCTCGCACCAAAGGCACGACGTGAACGCGCGGTACACACCGAAGAGACGAACGAAGACGCGTGACGACGCGCGGCTCGAAAGCTTGCCGTTTTCTCCCTATCGTGTTTTCACCCGCGAGGAATGGGCGAGGCTGCGCGCTGACACGCCGATGACGCTGCAGCCAAACGAGCTGGAACAGCTCTCCGGTATCATCGAGGAGCTGTCGGTCGACGAGGTCGAGCAGATCTATTTGCCGCTCTCGCGCCTTCTCAACCTCTACGTCGCCGCTGCGCAGAAGCTTTATTCCGTTAGCTCTGAGTTCTTAGGGCGCAAGGATACCAAGGTCCCCTTCATCATCGGCGTTGCCGGGTCGGTTGCGGTCGGCAAGAGCACGACGGCCCGCGTTCTGCGGGCGCTTCTGGCGCGCTGGCCGGACCATCCGCGCGTCGATCTTTTGACGACCGACGGCTTTCTCTTTCCCAATGCCGAGCTGGAGCGTCGCGGCCTGATGGCCAAGAAAGGCTTTCCCGAAAGCTTCGATACCGAACGGCTTTTGCGCTTTCTGGGCGATATCAAATCCGGCCTCACGAGCGTCGCAGCGCCCGTCTATTCGCACTTTCAATATGACGTTCTTCCCGGTCAGGAAGTCCTGATCGAGCAGCCCGATATTCTCATTATCGAAGGCTTGAATATTCTGCAGCCGGCCGAAATGCCCAAAGACGGCGGCACTATTCCGTTCGTTTCAGATTTCATCGATTTCTCGATTTATATCGACGCCGATCCGGCCGTGATCGAGAATTGGTATTTGACGCGTTTCATGCGTTTGCGTTCGACCGCATTTCGCGATCCTGGCGCTTACTTCCATAAATACGCAACCCTCGCCGCTGATGAAGCCCGCCATGTGGCGTTGAAGCTTTGGCGCGAGATCAACTTCCAAAACCTCGAAGAGAATATTCTGCCGACGCGGCGGCGCGCTCAGCTCATCCTGCAGAAAAGCGAGAGCCACCGCGTCGAATCCGTATTCCTTCGCAAGCTGTAGATTTGCACATCTTCTCCAAATTTCGGGCAAAAAAAATGGGCCGCTTGGGGACGCGGCCCTGGCGAGTGATCACAGGAAAGATCGCTCTATAGTCGACGATTTGAAAAGGGTTTGGTGTCTTCGAAATAAGGGGTTTTAGCGGCCGTGCTGAATGAGCGCCAAAATAGGCTCCGCAGCCACCGGCACTGCGGTTCTCATTTCCTTCGCAAGCTCGATGCGCGCCTTCATCGCAAAGACCTTATATTTGTCGCGAAGTCGCCGAATGGCCGACGGGTCGGAATATCCCATCATGCGAATGGCGGTGGTCGGCTTCATTTCGGGGTGAACACGCAACAATTCGTCCAATCGGGCGATCCGGTCGCTATCATCAATGCCGGTCCCTTTCGGGCGGCCGCGTCGGACGGGAGCGTGAAGCATTTTTTTTGAACCTCGAAACAAAGCGATTCAGTAATTTCGAGATTGCGGCAAGTTAAATCGTAATTCCAGGGAGAATAATTGTGAGTTCGAATTGGACACGAAATACCCCCTAAACATTCTCCCGCCCGACAGGTTCAACTCAAAATAGAGATATCAATACGCCCCGGAATGGGGTCCGGGGCGTAAAATGACCTTACGAAATAATGCCGTGTTGCCGGGCATATTCCGAGAGCGAAACAGCCGGCCGGGCGCCCGTATGGCTGATAATTTCCGAAGCCGCCAAACTAGCGAGCCTCCCGGCGGTTTCCAGATGCAAACCTTTTGCATACCCGAAAAGGAATCCCGCCGCATATAAATCGCCGGCGCCCGTCGTATCGACGACCTCTTCAACGGGGAAAGTACCAATTCGAATTGTTTCGCCTTCGAAGTGAATTTCGGAGCCTTTTGCGCTTCGCGTCAGAACCGCCAGCTTCGCATCGGCACGCGCTTTTTCCGCCGCAAAATCGAAGGATTCCGTTTGGTAGAGCGATTTGATCTCGGATTCATTTGCGAAAAGAATATCGATGCCGGAGCGAATGAGTTTTAGAAACTCATCGCGATGGCGATCAACGCAAAAGCCGTCTGAAAGCGTCAGCGCCGTTTTTCGCCCCGCTGCTTTTGCAGCTTTATGCGCCGACCGAAAAGCGGTCATCGCTTGCGGCTGATCGAAGAGATAACCTTCGAGATAAAGAATGGACGAAGCGCGGATCAATTCGAGATCGAGTTGCGTTTCTTCGATATTCGTCGAGATGCCGAGATAGGTATTCATCGTGCGCTCGCCGTCGGGCGTGACGAGAATGAGAGAACGCGATGTCGGCGTTCCATTCGAAATCGGCGATGCGCCGAATTCAACTCCGATAGAGCGAATGTCGTGTGAGAAAATCCGGCCGAATTCATCGTCGGCAATCGTACCGATGAACGCTGCGCTTCCGCCGAACGACGCAACGCCTGCAATGGTATTTGCGGCCGATCCGCCCGATGTTTCGATCGCAGGCCCCATGCCCGAATAGATCTTCTTGATCTCGTCCGCATCGACGAGCCGCATGCTGCCTTTCGCAACGCCAACGTCGGCGAGAAAAGCTTCGTCGCATCGCCCGATGATATCGACGATCGCGTTACCGATCCCGATCACGTCGTAACGCGCATCAGTCATGAAGGTCCCCTTTATTCTCAGATGAAAAGCGCTGGCACTATAGGGAGGCGCAGCCGACCTGCAAGCAGGCCTTAGCGGCGGCTCGCCGCAGCGGCATATATCGCAGCCATTGACGACAGCGCCAGGATCAGGCGCTCGGCGATGACGTCTTCAAGATTTGATGAGAGGCGCGCCGTTTTCGCCGCTTCCGCGATTCGCCGCAGCGCCTGGTCGAGCTGGCCGCGCGACCAACTGCGAACCTGCCGCGAAAACAGATCTTTTTGCTTGAAGAACAGCGGCGGTCGCAGCGATTTCAGCGCATCGTCGAGCCTTTGCCCGGCATCGACATCGCTGCGCACGCGATGCAGCTTCAGGAAATAGCGCTGCAGAACGCCAATGATCATCTGCGCATTTTCACCCGACGCCATTGCGCGCCCGAAATCGCCGATGGCGTTTTTGGTGCGCCCGTCGGCCACAGCTTCGGCGATCCGCTCGACCGCGAGGCCCGCCGCGTCGCCGACGAGCATATCGACGTCTTCGAAGGTGATCTGCTGTCGCCCGAGACAATAAAGCGCCAGCTTCTCGATTTCCGAGCGCGACAGCGCCCGGTCGGCGCCGAGGCGGCTTTGCAGCAGATCGCGCGCATCGCCGTCGATCTTGAGCTTGAACGACGTGAGCACATCAGAGATGAGTTCGTCGATATCGGCGGCGGTATCCGGATAGCAGGCGATCGCATAACACGACGCCTGCTTCTCAAAGAGCGCGCGCAGCGTGTCGTCCGCTTTCAGATTTCCGGCTTCGACGATCAGCAGACCTTCGAGCGGCACCGACGCCAGAATGGGTTTCAGCAACTGCGCTGAGATCTTTCGTCCCGCAATCGCCCTGACGATCCGCCGCCCCGAAAACATCGGACGTGTCTGGAGCTCCGTCTCCAATAGCCCAGTATCGTCGTCGAGTTCCGTCTCGTCGATCTTGAGGATTTCGCCCGGCGGATATTCGCGGCTCGCCAGAACGCGCGCCAGCGTCGCCGAGCGCTCGCTGACAAGGCCCGGATCGGAGCCGTGAAACAGCACAGCCGCCAGATCGGCTGGTGGCGCCTTCATGAAGGCAGCGGTTTGTTGTGGTTTGACGGCGGCCATGACCAAGCTCTTACAGGGCAGCCGCCCCGAAATGAAGAGCGGCTAGGCTTGATTGCTTGCGAGAACGGCGAGCAGTCGCGTGCGAAGCTCTTCGCCGACCGATTCGGCCGCCCGGTTCTCAGCGTCCTGCCGGGCCTCGACGTTGGCGAAGATCGACGACACGCGATCGAACGACGCCCGGCCGTAGCTGGAGCCCGTGGCAACGACTTTCTTGTCCGACAGCCGCACAAGGCTGTAGGAGGCGTCGATGCCGTAAATCTGGTTGCCCGCGTTGCCGTCGACCGCGACGAGCATCGACGTGACGGATTCGCGGATTGCGATATCGAGGCGATACTTCGGCGGTGCGGGAGACCCGCCGCCCGTCGTCTGGAAGATCAGTTCGTTGCGGATGCGCTGTCCGACGCGGCCCGGAATCGGCGCGACATCTACCGACGCCAGCCGCTCGTTGATCGCGGAGCCGTTGATCAGCGCCGAGCCATAGAGCGGATGAAATCCGCCGTTGCCGCAGCCGCCAAGTACAGGAAGGGTCAGAAGTGCGGACGTCAAAAACAGGCCACGTACAGCCGCAAGGCCGTACTTGCCCCCCAGTCCAAACCGCCCCTCAGCCAACGACATTCACGATCCTCTGCGGAACGACGATCACTTTCTTCGGCGACCGCCCTTCAAGAGCACGCGCCACCGTCTCAAGCTTCAACGCCGCCGCCTCAACTTCCTCGGACTTCGCACTGCGCGAAATCACAAGTTCGTCCCGTCGCTTACCATTAACCTGTACGGCAATGGTCACTTGATCGTCAACGAGTAGCTCAGCCTCAGCGGCGGGCCATGGTTCGTTCGCGACCAGCGTGTTGTATCCGAGCCGCGCCCAGCATTCTTCCGCCAAATGCGGCATCATCGGGCCGATCATCAGAACCAGAAGTTCGGTCGCTTCGCGAAGTGCCCACGCCGTCTCAGGATTCCGCTTCGATAGTGCGGATTGGAGAACATTGGAAAACTCGTGGACATTCGCCACAGCGACATTGAAACGAAGGGCGTCGATGGCTTTGCCGACGCCGTCCAGCGCTCGGTGCGCGGCCTTTCGAACCTCCAGCGCCTCGCCGCTGAAGGAGGCCGGCTTCGCACCTTTTTCGCCCGGATAAGCCTCTGCAACCTCTTCGACGATTCGCCAGACGCGCTGGATGAAGCGCCCGGCGCCCGCCACACCCGCTTCCGTCCAGATGACGTCGCGCTCCGGAGGACTGTCGGAGAGCATAAACCAGCGGGCGCAGTCCGCACCGTAATGGGCGATGATGTCATCGGGGTCGACGAGGTTCTTCTTCGACTTCGACATCTTCTCGATAGAGCCGATCGCGGCCGGTTTTCCCGTCGCGATCTCGGTTGCCTTGCGGCTCGCACCTTCGCCTTCGAGCCGAACGTCGGTCGGCAACAACCAAGTCCCGTCTTCGGATTTGTAGGTCTCGTGCGTGACCATGCCCTGTGTGAACAGCGCCGCAAACGGCTCGCGCGTGTTCGTCGAAAACGTCAGATGGCCGGTGTCGCACATCGCCCGCACGAAGAAGCGCGAATAGAGCAGATGCAAGATCGCATGCTCGATGCCGCCGATATATTGATCAACCGGCAGCCAGTATTGCGCCGCGCTTTTATCGACTGGTGTCGGCGCTTCCGGTGCCGTGAAACGCACGAAGTACCAGGACGAGTCGACGAACGTGTCCATCGTATCGGTTTCGCGCAAAGCCGGCTCGCCGCAGATCGGGCACGTCGTGTGCTTCCACGTCGGATGCCGGTCGAGCGGATTGCCGGGCTTATCGAACGTCGCGTCTTCCGGCAGTTCGATCGGCAGGTCTTTTTCCGGCACCGGCACAGGGCCATGCGTCTTGCAGTGAATGATCGGGATCGGGCAGCCCCAATAGCGCTGACGCGAAATGCCCCAATCGCGCAAGCGATAATTCACTTTACGCGCGCCCTGCGGCTTTGATCCGAGCTTCTGCTTTTCGAGCCGCTTCGCCGCTTCCTCGAATGCGGCATCCGTCGAAAGCCCATCGAGAAAGCGCGAATTGATCATCGTGCCGTCATCGACGTAGGCCTTGTTCGTCAGCGCGAACGTCTCGGCCTTTTCGCCAGGCGGCAGGATGACGGGCACGACGGGCAGCTCGTAACGCAGCGCGAAATCCATGTCGCGCTGGTCGCCGGACGGGCAGCCGAAGATGGCGCCCGTGCCGTATTCCATAAGCACAAAATTCGCGACGTAGACGGGCAATTCCCAGGTCTCATCGAACGGGTGCACAGCGCGAATGCCGGTGTCGAAACCGCGCTTTTCCGCAGCTTCGATTTCGGCGACGGACGTGCCCATGCGCCGGACTTCGTCGCAGAATGCCGCGAGCTCCGGGTTCTTTTCCGCCGCAGCTTTCGCCAGCGGATGGTCTGCTGCGACCGCCAGGAACGATGCGCCGAACAGCGTGTCCGGGCGCGTCGTGTAGACTTCAAGCTCGTCGAAACCTTTAGGCGCCGTCTTCTGATTGAGCGCCCAGCGGACGAGCATGCCTTCCGAGCGGCCGATCCAGTTCGCCTGCATCAGGCGCACCTTCTCCGGCCACTTATCAAGCGTGTCGAGATCGGAGAGCAGCTCTTCGGCGTAATCGGTGATCTTGAAGAACCATTGCGTCAGCTCGCGCTGCTCAACGAGCGCGCCGGACCGCCAGCCGCGGCCGTCGATGACCTGCTCGTTCGCAAGCACCGTGTGATCGACTGGGTCCCAATTCACCTTCGACGACTTACGATAAGCGAGGCCTTTTTTCAGCAGATCGAGAAAGAGCTTCTGCTGGTGCCTGTAGTAAGCGGGTGAGCACGTCGCGATCTCGCGCGACCAGTCGAGCGACAGGCCCATCGACTTGAGCTGTCCGCGCATTGTGTCGATATTGGCGTAGGTCCAGGCGCCTGGATGGACCTTCCGCTCCATTGCGGCATTTTCCGCCGGCATGCCGAAGGCGTCCCAGCCCATCGGATGCAGCACGTTGAAGCCCTTCGCCCGCTTGTAGCGCGCGACGACGTCGCCCATCGCGTAGTTGCGGACGTGGCCCATGTGAATGCGCCCCGACGGATAGGGAAACATCTCAAGGACATACGACTTAGGCTTCTTCTGATCCTCCGAGGCGCGGAAGATATCCGCCTCTTCCCAGATCGACTGCCAGTGTTTTTCACGCTCGGGCGCGTTGTAGCGTTCGTTGGCCATGGGGCCTGGATCTCATTCAAATGCTTGTCGGAACGCCGTAAAGAGCCCGAATGGTAAAAAGGGTCAAGGGATGGGCTCGCGCCGGGGCGTCCCTGATCGACGCAGTGCCGGCGGTTGCCGGCACAAGGAGTTAGCCAAATACACTTAACACATTGAAATAAAAAGGCACCCAGCCGATCGGAAGGGTGCCCTTAGAAACAGTGCCGTCGTGCCGAGCGCTCACGTCTCGGCACGACTGAAAATCAATCTCAGCACGTATGTGCGCCGGCACCGGCTTCGGCAACCGACTGATCCTGGACGCCGCTGCCGCCCGAGACGCCGATGGCGCCGACGACATTGCCATCCTTGTCCTTGAGCGGAATGCCGCCGGCAAAGATCATCACGCGATCATGGTTCGAGGCGTGAATGCCGAAGAACTGGTCGCCCGGCTGGCTGTTCTCTGCAAGCTCTTTGGTTGAAATATTGAAGGCCCGCGACGTGAACGCCTTGTTGATCGCGATATCGATTGATCCGATCCAGGCGCCGTCCATGCGGATGTGCGAAATGAGGTTCGCGCCTTCATCGACGACGGCGATGTTCATCGGCTGGCCGATTTCCTTCGCCTTCTTTTCTGCAGCGTCGATAATGCGGCGAGCGTCGGCGAGTTTCAGCATGTGGGGAATTCCTCTGCGGGGGTGGGATGGTTACGTTATGTAGTGCTGGAGCTTGACCACAAAATTGCGACACTTATTCACTGAGTGCCGGGATAGTTAGGGGAAGGAAAACAGCGAGTGAGGAAAGTGTGACGAGCGTCAGTTACCACGAAAGCGCGGTCGACAGGTTAAAGCACATAAAGGACGAAATTGTTGCCGCCGCCAAGGCCGCCGGCCGCGACGCTGAAAGTGTCGAGCTGATTGCCGTCTCTAAGACTTTCGATGCAGACGCCATTCGCCCGGTCATTGCTGCAGGGCAGCGAATTTTCGGCGAGAACCGCGTCCAGGAAGCGGAGCGTAAGTGGCCGCCGCTGCGCAGCGAGTTTCCGGATGTGAAGCTACATCTCATCGGACCCTTGCAGTCCAACAAGGCGAAGGAAGCTGTCGCCTTCTTCGATGCGATCCACACCATCGACCGCGAAAAGATCGCGCGCGCCATCGCCGTCGAAATGGAAAAGCAGGGCCGGACGCTCGAACTGTTTGTGCAAGTCAACACCGGAGAAGAGCCGCAGAAGGCCGGCGTCATGCCCCGCGAGGCGGCGGCGTTTGTTGCACTCTGCCAGGACGAGTTGAAACTGCCGATCTCGGGCCTGATGTGCATCCCGCCCGTCGACGAAGAACCCGCCGTGCATTTCGCATTTCTTGCAAAGCTTGCCCGCGAGCTGAGCCTGACCGGCCTAAGCATGGGCATGAGCAGCGACTTCGAAGCCGCCGTTACGTTCGGCGCAACCTACGTTCGTGTCGGCTCGGCTATCTTCGGATCGCGGTAACACGTTTTCCCACCGCAAATTTTTGGCCCACCTCAGTCTCGCGTGGCGTCAGTGCTAGGGTCGTCCAAGTGATTCGCCTGGACTGTGTGCATCGACACGCGCGAGGACTGCCATGACCGCATCTGCCCAGAAAAAAGATCCTGTCGAGGTCGAAGCAAAGGCCGCCGCAGCCGAAGCCGCCACCGTCGCGCGGGACGAAGTTTTGGAGCAGGCGCCAAAGGCCGATCCGTCGAAGGACGCCGTCGCGAAGCTCGAAAAGACCAGCAAAACTGCGATCAAAGACGCAAAGAAGTCCTGGCACGACTTCAACGTTGACGTCTGGCTGACGCCCTTCAACTCCATCGAGTTCGGACCGTGGAAACGCGACCGCAACCGCGGCAAGTCGCGTCAGTTCACGACCGACATGGATGTCTTCGCCGAGATCACCGAAAACGGCGAGCGCACCGGCGTGCTCGGCTATCGCAAGGAAATTTGGAAAGACGCGACGGGCATGGACAAGCGTCTCGTGCTCAAGCTGTTCTCGGATACGCTGAACTGGAAAGCCAGCATGGACATGATGCTCGGCCGTTCGGTGCAGCAAACGCTCGCGGCTGGCGGCTTTCCGGTGACGAGCTTCGCAATCAACACGAGCGAGGACGACAACCTCATTTGCGTCGAACGCTCAGCCGACAAATGGCCGTTGCTGCCCGAGAACTTCTCGTTCTTCATCATCCACGACGGCGAGCCGCGGTTTTACCGGTTCCGCCGCGACTATATCAATCTCGGTGGCGATTACACGCTGATCGACCAGCACGGCGACCACGTTGGCCACATCGACGGCGCCATTCTCACGATCGGCGGACGCTGGCGCTGCAAACTGCGCGGCGACCATATCGACCAGCGGCTGTTGCAGGTGATGAAGCTGTTCACCGGCATGGTGTCGTTCAACAGCCAGGCCCGCCGCCACGTCAAACATATTGCGCGAGACATCCGCGACGGTCGGCTGAAGCCCACCATTCAGCGCCAGGAAGCCGACCTCTATATGAATCCGCGCCGCATCCGTTAAACGCCGGGATCAATCGGCGCTGAGTTCAGCCGAAGCAAATGCTCGGGCCCGAGCTTCGCCTGCCTTGCGTCATCGGCCGAAACGGCGATGGCCCAAAGCATAAAGACCGAGCACACGCTTAAGATCGCGAAAATTGAGCGCAACAGCATAATGGCCTCCCGAGTCGGTCCTGTGAGCCAGCCCGCACCTTACGTTCTGCCATCAAAAAAGGTTCCGTCGCCGCAACGATCTAATAGATCGCCGGCACGTACATGTCGTCCGGCACCGGCATGCGGTGGTAGTCGGGATGATGCACGCGGTCGGGCAGGACCACCGGCGCACGTGGCACTTCGCTGTACGGAATCTGGCTCAGCAGGTGATGGATGCAGTTGAGCCGCGCGCGCTTCTTGTCGTCGGCATGGACGATCCACCACGGCGCTTCCGGAATGTGCGTGCGCTCCAGCATCGCTTCCTTGGCCTTGGTGTAGTCTTCCCAACGGCGGCGCGATTCCAGATCCATCGGCGACAGCTTCCACTGCTTGATCGGATCGTGAATACGCATCTGAAACCGCAGATGCTGTTCATCGTCGGAGATCGAGAACCAATATTTGATCAGTGTAATGCCCGAGCGTGCGAGCATTTTCTCGAACTCAGGAACGTCACGGAAAAACTCTTCGACATCGTTGTCCGTGCAGAAACCCATGACGCGCTCGACGCCCGCGCGATTGTACCAGGAGCGGTCGAACAGCACGACCTCGCCGCCTGCTGGCAGGTGCGGAACATAGCGCTGGAAATACCATTGCGATCGCTCGCGTTCGGTCGGTGCCGACAACGCGACGACGCGTACGACACGCGGATTGAGGCGCTGCGTGATGCGCTTGATGACGCCGCCCTTGCCGGCCGCGTCACGCCCTTCGAACACGACGACGACTTTCGCCTTTGCGTTGACAACCCAGTCCTGCAGCTTGATCAACTCATGCTGCAGACGGAACAATTCCTTGAAATAGAACTGCCGGTCGAGAAGACCGGCATCTTCGTCGTGATCCTTGCCGTCGAGCAGGCGGGCGAGCCGATTGTCGTCGAGCTCCATTTCAAGCTCTTCATCGAAGCTGTCGGCGATCTCGGCTTCGACGCGTGCCATCATCGCGCGGTCGCTTTTGTCCTGCTCATCCATCATCGCTCGATAACCTCTTTCTTAGTGGCTCGCTTCAGCCCGCAAGGCCGATAGACAGACGAGCCGTGTGACATCGCTGTGACAAGCTTGGCCATTGGCCAAGCTTGTTGAACGGCGCTGCCCTGAAGGCAAATTATACTGGCGGCGGATTGCGTTCCGCAAAGCCCGACTGATGCCAGTAGGGATAGGCCTTCGGCGTTTCGCTCGCGGCGTCGAGCTTGGCAATCTGTTCCGCCGTCAGGCTCCAGCCGATGGCGCCGAGATTGTCCTTCAATTGCTGCTCATTCCGCGCGCCGATGATGACGCTCGAAACGGTCGGCCGGTGCAACAGCCAGTTGAGTGCGATCTGCGGGATGCTCTTTCCAGTCTCCTTCGCGACCTCATCGAGCGCATCGACGACGGTGTAGACGTACTCATCAGATACCGGCGGCCCCATGTCGGCGGTCTTGTGCAGGCGGCTAACTTCCGGAAGCGGCTGACCGCGGCGGATCTTGCCTGTGAGACGGCCCCATCCGAGCGGGCTCCAAACGAGCGCGCCGAGTCCCTGGTCCAATCCCAGCGGCATCAGCTCCCATTCGTAATCGCGTCCGATCAGCGAATAATAGGTCTGGTTGGCGACGTAGCGCGGGTATCCGTAGCGGTCCGCAACAGCGAGCGACTTCATCAAATGCCAGCCCGAAAAATTCGAAACGCCGACGTAGCGAATTTTGCCGTCGCGAACCAATTGATCAAGCGTGGACAGAACTTCTTCCGGGGGCGTCATCGCGTCGAAGCCGTGCAATTGGAAGATATCGATATGGTCCGTCTGCAAACGCTTGAGTTGCGCTTCGCAGGTTTTCAGAATGTGAAATCGCGACGAGCCGACATCATTCGGATCATCACCGAAACGGAACGTCGCTTTCGTCGAAATCAGAGCTTTATCTCTGCGCCCTTTCAGGGCCTCGCCAAGAACGGTTTCCGAATTGCCCTTGGAATAAACATCGGCCGTATCGAAAAGCGTAACTCCAGCGTCAAGACAGAGATCAATCATGCGCCGCGCTTCCGCAACGTCACTAGAACCCCACGCGCCGAAGAATTCCCCCGATCCGCCGAATGTCGCTGCACCGAAGCTCAATAGAGGCACGGAAAGCCCGGACGCGCCGAGCCGTCGATAGTCCATGAAATGCGTCCTTTGAATTTGAATGTGCGAATTTATGGCGTCAAACTGCGGACAGTCGCCGCAGCCAAAGCTCAAATAAGCGCCATTGCAGCGCAATAAAAGTGTTCACATATGGCGGCGTTCCGTACGCAAACTTCACAATTTTTTCGCCTAACAGTAGCGATTAACAAAATCCGATCACGGAGCATTTAAGCTAAACTTCTCATAAATCGGCTTGAATCGGCCTACGCGCGTCAGTTGTACCGTCCTCTGACGATATGCCGCGCGTCGAATCCTCTCTTGTTTTCGCCCCATTGAGACGGTGGATGCGCCCCGTTTGTGAAGACAAGTGAAGGAGTGGAAAATGCGATTGGGTTTAATCGCAGTGGCGATGGCTCTGGCCTGGGTGGCTGGGGTGTCGTCGGCGGAGGCCCGCGAGTATCGCGGCCATAAGGGGGATCGTTACGAACGTTCTCACGCGCATTGGAATAGCAGGCGGGCCTACAGCGGACGCTACACCGAACGCGCTGACCGCCGCTATACCCGCCGTCAGTACGCATACCGCAAATCGGCATCCCGCTACGCGTATCGCTCGAGCGAGCGTCGCCGTTATGCCTACAGCGGTCGCGTACACCGCCAGTACTACGGCCAGCGTCGCTATGCGCAGCGCCACTATTCGAGCGGCCGCCGATATGCATCGGCAGGTGGCGTCGGTGGCCGTCCGCGCGCGTGGTGCGGCTGGTGGATGCGCACGCAACTTGGCGGCGGTCCGGAATACAATCTTGCTGCCAACTGGCGCCATTACGGACGCGCGAGCGGCCCGAGGGTCGGCGCCGTAGTCGTCTGGCCGCATCACGTCGGCATGATCACCGGCCGTTCTGCGAATGGCCAGTGGATCGTCAAGTCGGGTAACGACGGAAACAGGGTCCGCGAGCGGCCGATGTCGGTTGCCGGCGCTGTGTTCCGCACTTCGGGCTGATAACGTCCGCGACAACGCAATAAAATCGGGCAGGTCGAGATTTCGACCTGCCCGATGAGCGTTTCATATGAATCAAAAAAAGAGATGATGCTGCAACTTAAGCAGCTGGGCAGGAATTCGGTTGGTCGCAAAGAATATGGCCGGTGACGCTATCGCTGTCGCCCGGCCATTTCTCGGAAAGGAAGGGGCGCTAGTAGGGGCGCCCGTTCGCCAATAAGCATTTGCGATCGAAGCCAGAATGCCCAGTCCATGGCCCCGAAACGCGAATGGATTAGGCGGCCTTCTTCTTCGCGGTCTTCTTGACAGCCTTCTTGACCGTCTTCTTAGCGGGGGCCTTCTTCGCGACCGGCTTCTTGCGAGCCGAGGTCTTCTTAGCCGCCGTCTTCTTCGCTGCTTTAACTGCCTTAGCCATAGTTTTAAATCTCCCTCTAGGATGTTCGAATCAGCTCGAACTCTGCAAACATGAGCAAATTCCAGAAGTTTGTAGACGAAGAAGTTTGATATTGCGGGCAAAAAGGAGTTTATTAACGGTCATCTGTGACATTAAAGTCGCATTTTTTCTTATTTTTCGACTTTTGGGGGTACCTGGCTAGACTCCCACCGGCAAATTTCGCAGCGCGCCGAGCCTGCTGCAGCGCCGTTCCGAACTCAAAAAATCGCAATTTCACATCTTCGCAGCGAGCGCGAAGAGCATCACAACACAATTGATCCGCGCACGCGCTTTTGCAAATCGAGCGCCGACTGAAGATATGTCATCCGCTCATCGAGGATCTCGGAGAACCACGATTGGTAATCTGGATCCTTCGGCACGATGTCGGCGATGATCGATCCATCTTCGACTTTGAGTTCGGCTCCATAGTGACGCGCGATGGCTTGCATCTTCGCGTTGTCGGGTAAGCAAACAAGAATGAGGTGCCGAAATCCGCGATTGCGCGCGGTGCGAATGATGCGACCCATCAGCTGCGTTGCAATTCCGCGATTGGCGAACGGCCTCTCGACCGAGAACGCAACTTCAGCGCCGTCGCGATGCATCAGAATGTCAGGACGCAACTCGGCAACTGCGCGCACTTCGCCATCGACGAAATATCCGAACGTGACGTTGCCGAAGTCGCCGGCGTGCGCTGCATAACGGTTGATGAAGTCATCCGACACATCGTGCCCGAACCGGCGATGGCGCGCCTCATGATCAAGACGCTGCAGATGTTCGCGCAGCAGATAGGTTTCGCTCGTCAGCAAACGGCGGATCAATCCGATATGTTCGGCGCTTGCCTCCGGGGCCTCATTCAACATTGTAACCAACTCCTCGATGCGGGCGGCCCGCCAGCCGTTAACCGCTTAATTCGTCCGCTAAAATGGCGATGATTTTGTGCGGAGCGATAGAAAATGCTGCAAGGCAGCAATGCACTTTTAACCGACGGAGATGAAGCGCGCCTGAACGGACGGCGTTCGGCGGCAGTCGCCAGCGGAGCGGTGGCAATCCGCCACTTCAATTCGTCGCGGCTCCTGCCTGTTGCGTCTTCCGCATTCGCACGATTACCGAAGTCACCAGCAGGTGGTTGAGGGCACGATGGCGACAATCCTCGAGGGATATCAGCGGCGGCTGGCGGAAAACGAAATCGAGTCAGACCCCGCACAAGCCGAGGTCGCCGCTCGTCTTGATGCGCTCGAAACGCAGCTCGCGTCCTACAAGCCCAAGAACGGCGTGCTGTCGAAACTGTTCGGCAAGCCGCCGGAGCCGCCGCGCGGACTCTATATCTGGGGCTCGGTCGGTCGTGGCAAGACGATGCTGATGGATCTCTTTTTCGAAGAGACATCCTTCGCACCCAAGCGCCGCGCCCACTTCCACGAATTCATGGCCGACGTTCACGATCGCATTGCCAGAGCGCGCCACGATCTGCCAGGCGATCCGATCCCGCACGTCGCCGAAGAGATTGCGAAAGAGGCGCGCCTTCTCTGCTTCGACGAAATGCACGTCACGGACATCGCCGATGCGATGATCCTGGGGCGTCTGTTCGAAGCGTTGTTCGCTGCCGGCACAATCATCGTCACGACGTCGAATGCCGTTCCCGCCAACCTCTATAAGAACGGTCTCAACCGCCAGCTTTTCCTGCCCTTCATCGCGCATCTGGAAAAGAAACTGGATGTCATCGAGCTTGGCGCCAAGAAAGACTTCCGCCTCGATAAGCTGTCGGGTCTTCAGCTCTATTTTTACCCCTCTGACACCGCCGCGAAGGCCGCGCTCGATACGCACTGGTCACGCCTGACCGGCAATCATCCGGGCAAGCCGCAGATCATCGAAGTGCTGGGCCGGAAGGTGCCGGTGCCGCTCGCGTCGATGGGTGTCGCCCGCTTCAATTTCCGCGATCTCTGCGATGTGCCGCTCGGCGCCAACGATTACCTGCACATCGCGCACGCCTTTCATACCGTTCTGATCGACGACATCCCGCTGTTGGCACCCGACCGCCGCGACGTTGCCCGCCGCTTCATCACTCTGGTCGATGCTCTTTATGATAATCGCATTTGTCTCATCGCCTCGGCGGCGGCCGAACCTTCGTCTCTTTATCCGAAGGGCGACGGCGCCGAGTTGTTCGAGCGAACGGCATCCCGCCTCACCGAAATGCGCTCCGAGGCCTACCTTGCTGGGCACTCCGGCGGTCGCAGCCGTCATTAATGGCGAACGGACAGGCAATTCTGATCCAATCGGGCAGTGGCGCTCGTTTTCTCACCGTGCGATGAGACTTTCGGATGAAACTTGCGGCTTGCGCTTGACGCCCTGAGGATTTTGATTAGGCAGCAACGCTGTAATCGTTTGTCGCAGACATAGTCATTAATGAATTGATCCTGGGGGAAGCAGCATGGCGCGCACCAAAATCGCACTGATCGGATCCGGACAGATCGGTGGAACGCTTGCCCTCTTGGCCGGGCTCAAGGAGCTCGGCGACATCGTCATGACCGACATGTTGGCGGGCGTCGCAAAGGGCAAAGCGCTCGATCTGGCGCAGACGGCGGCAGTCGAGGGCTACAACGCCAAGCTTTCGGGAGCCGGCACCGACGAATACGAAGCCATCGCTGGCGCCGACGTTTGCATCGTCACCGCGGGCGTTCCGCGCAAGCCCGGGATGAGCCGCGACGATCTCATCGGCACCAACCTCAAGGTGATGGAGCAGGTCGGCGCGGCGATCAAAACGCATGCGCCGAATGCTTTCGTCATCTGTATCACCAACCCGCTCGACGCCATGGTCTGGGCGCTTCAGAAGTTTTCAGGCCTTCCGGCGAACAAGGTCGTCGGCATGGCGGGCGTGCTCGACAGCGCGCGTTTCTCCTGCTTCCTCGCTGAAGCGGCCGGTGTCTCTATTGAAGACGTTCGCGCTATGACGCTCGGCGGCCACGGCGACGATATGGTGCCGATGGTCCGCTATTCGACGATCGGCGGCGTGCCGCTGCCGGATTGCGTGAAGCTCGGCTTCTTCAGCCAGGAAAGCCTCGACGCCATGATCAAGCGCACGCGCGGCGGTGGCGGTGAGATCGTTGGGCTGCTTGGCACCGGTTCGGCGTTCTATGCGCCCGCAGCTTCCGCAATCTCGATGGCGGAAAGCTACCTCAAGGACAAGAAGCGGATGCTGCCCTGCGCCGCCCACCTGAATGGCGAATACGGCTTGAAAGACACCTACGTCGGCGTGCCCGTCATTATCGGTGCGGGCGGCGTTGAGAAAGTCGTCGAACTTGCCATGGACGAAGGCGAAAAGGCGATGTTCGCCAAATCGGTTGCCTCCGTGCAGGGCCTCATCGAGGCGTGCAAGACGATCAGCCCGGCGCTTGCAAAATAAAAAAGGAGCGGCGCAACCGTGCAGTCACGCCACTCCTCATTGACGATCGAAAGTTCGGCCTCAGCCGAACTTGAACATCTTTTTGAGGCTGTGCGAGAGCGCGCCGCGCTTCTCTTTCCGCGCCACGTCGGCTTCGCTGCGCAGCCACGTCATCTGCACGACGCGCCGCTCGCCGACGAACGGCGTGTGGCCATGCCACGACCAGTCCGACCGGCGGAATGCGAAGACAGTGCCGGTCAGCGGGCTGACCTGCTCGGTGTAATCCTCGAAGTCGTGGTCGTTCTTCAGCACGCGCAGGCAACCCGCGCCCGTGCCGTCCCACTTGTCGTTCAAGTAGGTGAGCATGGTGGCGATCTTGGCTTCGCCGTCCGTGTGAATGCGCCCGTCCTTCGCAGCCGAGAGCTTGCGGATGGTGATCATCTTCGGCTTGCCGACGAGATCGATGTCGAGCTTCTCGGAAACGATCTTCGAAACTTCCGGGCTCTTGAGATCGGCCAGAAGCTTCTCGAACGCGCCGTGGATGCCCGTGCCGATGTCGGTCTCCGTCAGAAAGCCCGGCTCTTTCAGATCCGGAAAGTCTGCCTTCAGCGGCTCGACCGCCGGCGACTGAATGAAGTTTTCGCCGACCAGATAATTGAAGGGATCGCGACCGGTGCGCGCGGCCTTCAAGCCATCAATGTTGATGCAGGCAAAAGTCATGGACGTTCCCCGTTGTTGACTGAACCCGTATTGAAAAACGATTTACGGCGGCGCCAGTGTCGACTCAAGAGGCGGCCTCGCCGCCTGTCGACAATTGCCCGTGAAGGGCACCTTTACCCCCTTAAATTAGGGCGTAAAAGCGGCGCGACATGTTCCAGTGCAGGCTATGACAATCTTTTGTGGAGCAAGGCGAGAGCATGAACATTCACGAGTACCAGGCGAAAGAGCTTTATCGTCAGTACGCGGTTCCGACACCGAATGGTTTTCCCGCTTTCTCGGTCGAAGAAGCCATTGCCGCAGCAAAGAAACTTCCCGGTCCGGTCTGGGTCGTCAAAGCTCAGATTCACGCGGGCGGTCGCGGCAAAGGCAAGTTCAAGGAAGCCTCAGCCGGAGACAAAGGCGGCGTCCGTCTCGCCAAGTCGCTGGAGGAAGTCGAAACCTTCGCTAAGGAAATGCTCGGAAACACGCTCGTCACGGTCCAGACCGGACCGGCGGGCCGCGTCGTCAATCGCCTCTATATAGAAGACGGTTCCGCCATCGAGCGTGAACTCTATCTCTCGGCCCTCGTCGATCGTGCATCCTCCCGCGTCGCGTTCATCGTCAGCCAGGCGGGCGGCATGAACATTGAGGACGTCGCGCACGATACGCCGGAAAAGATCCACACGCTGACGATCGATCCCGCCACGGGATACCAGCCATTCCACGGGCGCAAGGTTGCCTTCGCGCTGGGCCTCACGGGCGATCAGGTGAAAACCTGTGGAAAGCTTGTTGAGAACCTGTTCAGGATGGTCGTCGAGAAGGACATGAGCCTGCTCGAAATCAACCCGCTCGTCGTCACTAAGGATGGCAAGCTCATCTGCCTCGACGGCAAGATGGATTTCGATTCAAATGCGCTCTATCGCCATCCCGAAATCGTCGCCATGCGCGACCTCGGCGAAGAAGACCCGACCGAAATCGAAGCCTCGAAATACGATCTCGCCTTCGTCAAGCTCGACGGCAACATCGGCTGCCTCGTGAACGGCGCTGGCCTTGCCATGGCGACCATGGACATCATCAAGCTCTATGGCGCCGAGCCTGCGAACTTCCTCGACGTCGGCGGCGGCGCTTCGAAGGAAAAAGTCCAGGCAGCCTTCAAGCTCATTCTGGAAGATCCAGCCGTCAAAGGCATCCTGGTCAATATCTTCGGCGGCATCATGCGTTGCGATATCATCGCTGAAGGCGTCGTCGCCGCGGCCCGCGAGATGGCGATCAACGTTCCGCTCGTCGTCCGCCTGGAGGGCACGAACGTCGATCTGGGCAAAAAAATCCTGAAGGAGTCGGGCCTTAAGATCATTCCGGCCGACGATCTCGCCGACGCGGCCAAGAAAATCACCGATCAGCTCAAGCAGCCCGCTTAAACCGGGGGCGAACGCGCTAGGAGCAGCAATTTCGATGTTCCTGGTACGTCAGTTCTACTTGCTGCACCGCAAAAAATGCGCGACATTTAGGCCCAAGAAGCCGAGAACAACGCGGGGATGGAATGTCTATTCTTGTCGACAAGAATACGAAGGTCATTTGCCAAGGCATTACTGGTAGTCAGGGAACCTTTCACACCAAGCAGGCGCGTGCCTACGGCACCGAAATCGTCGGCGGCGTAACGCCCGGCAAGGGCGGCTCCAAGCACCCCGACGCCGAACTCGCCGACATTCCGTTGTTCGATAGCGTTGGCGAAGCGGTTGCCAAGACGGGTGCCACCGCAACCTCGATCTACGTTCCCCCGCCCTTCGCGGCCGACGCCATTCTCGAAGCCATCGACGCCGGCGTGCCGCTGATCGTCTGCATCACGGAAGGTATTCCGGTGATGGACATGGTCCGCGTGAAGCGTGCGCTCGACGGTTCCAAATCGCGCCTTGTCGGACCCAACTGCCCCGGACTTCTCACACCCGATCAATGCAAGATCGGCATCATGCCCGGAAACATTTTCAAGAATGGCTCGGTCGGCATTGTATCGCGCTCGGGAACGCTCACATATGAAGCCGTAAAGCAGACGACGGACGTTGGCCTCGGGCAGACGACGGCCGTCGGCATTGGCGGCGACCCCGTCAAAGGTACGGAATTCATCGACGTCCTCGACATGTTCCTCTCCGACGACGAAACGCAGTCGATCATCATGATCGGCGAAATCGGCGGCTCCGCCGAAGAGGACGCGGCTGACTTTCTCATCCAGGAAGCAAAAAAGGGCCGCAAAAAGCCGATGGCAGGCTTCATTGCCGGCGTGACGGCGCCTCCGGGCCGCCGCATGGGCCACGCGGGCGCGATCATCTCCGGCGGTAAGGGCAAGGCGGAAGACAAGCTTGCGGCGATGAAAGCTGCAGGCATTGCCATTGCGCCGAGCCCCGCCGCGCTCGGCCGTACTCTTGTCGAAGTCTTGAAGGCTTAAGGGGCGCCGAAAATAACCGAGCCGTAAGACTGGCGGCGTTATGTGTCCGGTCGCTGTCCGCGTCATCCAGAGCATCGAGGCAACGCTCGTGGAGAATGAATAAGGACGAACGACATGGCACGAAACGGCCAGAATGAAGCGTTCCTGCGCACCTCTTTTCTGAGCGCGGCCAACGCCCCCTATATCGAAGACATGCAGGCTGAGTATGAGCGCAATCCCGGCGCCGTCAGCGACGAGTGGCGGCGATTTTTCGAAAGCATCAAGGAAGCGCCCACACAACTGACGGGCTACGCGGGCGGACCCGCCTGGGCGCCGCCGCTGTCCGCGCTTCTCGAGGAAAGCGGTACCGATAAAGATCTCGTCGGCGCGCTGACCGGCGATTACGGCGAGACCGAGCGGACCATCCGCGACAAGATCGAACGCCGCGCGCAGATCTCAGGCTTCGAAATGACGCCCGCGGCCTCGCTCCGGGCGACGCAGGATTCGATCCGCGCACTGATGTTGATCCGCGCCTATCGCGTCATCGGTCACTTGGCGGCTGACCTCGATCCGCTCGGCCTCGCCGACCGCCGCGTCCATCGCGAATTGCTGCCGGAGACCTACGGCTTCACCGAGGCCGACCTCGACCGTCCGATCTTCATTGATCGCGTCATGGGCCTCGAAACCGCAACGATGCGTCAGATCCTGACCATCCTGCGCCGGACCTACTGCCGCAAGATCGGCGTCCAGTTCACCCACATCACCGACCCGACGCAAAAGGGCTGGATTCAAGAACGCATCGAAGGCCCGGAAAAAGATGTCCGCTTCACGCCGGAAGGCCAGAAAGCCATTCTGAAGAAGCTCATCGAAACGGAAACGTTCGAGAAGTTCTGCGATATCAAATATACCGGCACCAAGCGCTTCGGCCTCGACGGCGCGGAGTCGATTATTCCGGCGCTCGAGCAGATCATCAAGCGCGGCGGTCATTTGGGCGTGCAGGAAATCGCCATGGGCATGGCCCATCGCGGCCGCCTCAACGTGCTCGCCAATGTCATGTCGAAGCCGCTGCGCGCGATCTTCAAGGAATTCAAAGGCGGTTCCTTCAAGCCCGACGACGTCGAAGGCTCGGGCGACGTGAAATACCACCTCGGCGCCTCGTCTGACCGCATGTTCGACGGCAACAGCGTGCATCTTTCGCTGACCGCGAACCCGTCGCATCTCGAAATCGTCGATCCCGTCGTCCTCGGCAAGGTGCGCGCCAAGCAGGATCAGCGCAACTGTCCGAGTAACGATCGCACCGCCGTGATGCCGCTTCTCATTCACGGCGACGCCGCGTTCGCGGGCCAGGGCGTCGTCGCGGAATGCTTCGGCCTTTCAGGCTTGCGCGGCCACCGCACCGGCGGCTCGATCCACTTCATCATCAACAACCAGATCGGCTTCACGACCGCGCCGCATCACTCGCGCTCGTCGCCCTATTGCTCCGACGTCGCCCTGATGATCGAAGCGCCGATCTTCCACGTCAACGGCGACAGCCCTGAAGCTGTCGTCCACGTCGCCAAGATCGCGACCGAGTTCCGTCAGCGCTTCCAGAAGCCTGTCGTCATCGATATGTTCTGCTATCGCCGCCACGGCCACAACGAAGCCGATGAGCCGCTGTTCACGCAGCCGGCGATGTACAAGCGGATCAAGTCGCATCCGACGGTCGTCGACATCTATTCGAAAGACCTGATCGACGAAGGCATCATCACGCAGGCCGAATTCGCCGCCATGAAAGACGAGGTGCGCGGCAACCTCGACAACGAATTCTCGTTCTCCGACGGCTACAAGCCGAACAAGGCCGACTGGCTCGATGGCCGCTGGTCGGGCATCACTCGGCCAGACAGCGACGACTGGCGCGGCAATACCGGCGTCGAGATCGAAACGCTCAAAGACATCGGCCATCGCGTCACGACGATCCCGAACGACTTCCAGATTCACAAGACCGTCGGCAAGCTGATCGAGCGCCGCCGCGAGATGATCGACACCGGCCAGGGCATCGACTGGGCCATGGCCGAGCACATGGCCTTCGCCTCGCTCTTGATGGAAGGCTTCCGTGTTCGGCTGTCCGGCCAGGATTGCGAGCGCGGCACCTTCTCGCAACGCCACGCCGTGTTCATCGACCAGGAAAGCGAACGCCGTTTCTCGCCGCTCAAGCACTTGTCGCCGAACCAGGCGCGCTTCGAGATCGTCAACTCGATGCTGTCGGAAGAAGCCGTTCTCGGTTTCGAATACGGCTACTCGCTCGCTGAGCCCAACGCACTGACACTGTGGGAAGCCCAGTTCGGCGACTTCGCCAACGGCGCGCAGGTGATCTTCGATCAGTTCCTGTCGTCGGGCGAACGCAAGTGGCTGCGCATGTCGGGCCTCGTCTGCCTGCTACCGCACGGCTACGAAGGTCAAGGTCCGGAGCATTCGTCGGCTCGCCTCGAACGCTATCTGCAGCTTTCCGCGGAAGACAATTGGCAGGTCGCCAACTGTTCGACGCCTGCGAACTATTTCCATATCCTGCGGCGTCAGTTGCACCGGAATTTTCGCAAGCCGCTGATCCTGATGACGCCGAAGTCGTTGCTTCGTCACAAGCGTGTCGTCTCGAAGATCGAGGATTTCGGTCCGACCACCAGCTTCCACCGGCTGCTGTGGGACGATGCCGAGCGCGGCTCGTCGTCGATCACGCTGAAGCCCGACGCCGAGATCAAGCGTGTCGTGATATGCACCGGCAAAGTCTATTACGATCTTCTCGAAGCGCGCGACGCGAAGGGCCTCGACGACGTCTATATCCTGCGCGTCGAGCAGCTCTACCCATTCCCAGCGCGCGCCCTCATCAACGAGCTTGGCCGCTTCAAGTTCGCAGAGATCGTCTGGTGCCAGGAAGAGCCCAAGAACATGGGCGCGTGGTACTTCATGGACGCCAATATCGAGTGGGTTTTGAACCATCTCGGCTACATCCACCGCCGCCCGCGTTACGCCGGACGGCCGGCGTCGGCCGCCACCGCAACCGGATTGCTTTCGCAGCACATCAAGGAGCAGACAGCGCTCGTCGCCGACGCGCTGGGCATTTGACGAGCACACGCGATCGGCGGCCGGCTCCGCGAAGCGGAGTCGCCGATCGCAACAAAAAGTACACCGCGCATGGCGGCCGGCTCGACGAAGGAGAGTCGCCAGGCGCAAACAAGAAGAGGCTAAGAATGTCGATCGAGATCCGCGTTCCCACGCTCGGTGAGAGCGTCACGGAAGCGACTGTAGGCAAGTGGTTCAAGAACTCCGGCGATGCAGTCAACGCGGACGAGCCGCTTGTCGAGCTGGAAACCGACAAGGTAACCGTCGAAGTTCCGGCACCCGCCAGCGGCGTTCTCGGCGAAATTCTGGTGCAATCGGGTTCGACCGTTGAAGTCGGCGCCCTGCTCGCCGCCTTAAACGAAGGCGGCGCCGCGGCGGCACCAGCCAAGAGCGAAGCCAAAGCCGCTCCGCCTCCGCCGCCTCAACCAGCGCCGGCTCCTGCCGCGGCTCAAGCCCCTCCGCCGCCACCGCCTGCAGCCCAGAAGGCCCTGACCGAAGCAGGTCTCGAAGCATCCGACATTCAAGGCTCCGGCCGCCGCGGCCAGGTGCTGAAGGAAGACGTCTTGGCAGCGGTCGCGTCATCGGCGCGTCCCGCCGCCCCGCCGCCGGTGCATGAATCCGCTCCGGCAACGAACGTCGTCGCGATCCCGACCGCTCCCGCCTTGAAAGCCGTCCCGCAGGAAACGCGCCTGCCCTCGCCGGGCAACGACGTCGCCCGCGAAGAGCGCGTGAAGATGACGAGACTGCGCCAGACCATCGCGCGGCGCCTGAAGGACGCGCAGAACACCGCCGCCATGCTGACGACGTTCAACGACGTCGATATGAGCGCGGTGATGGCGCTCCGCTCGCAATACAAAGATATTTTCGAGAAGCGCTACGGCGTGAAGCTCGGTTTCATGGGCCTGTTCGTGAAGGCCTGCATCCAGGCGCTGCGCGATGTGCCAGCCGTCAATGCCGAAATCGACGGCGATGAACTGATCTACAAGAATTACTATCACATCGGCGTCGCCGTCGGCACCGAGAAGGGCCTCGTCGTCCCGGTCGTGCGCGACGCCGACCGCCTCAGCCTCGCGGGCATCGAGCAGCAGATCAACGAGTTCGGCAAACGCGCCCGCGATGGCCGCCTCTCGATCGAAGACATGCAGGGCGGCACATTCACGATCTCGAACGGCGGCGTCTACGGCTCTCTGATGTCGACGCCGATTCTGAATGCGCCGCAGTCCGGCATCCTCGGCATGCACCGCATCGAGGAACGCCCCGTTGTCAAGAAAGGCCAGATCGTCGCCCGTCCGATGATGTACCTCGCGCTCTCCTACGATCACCGCATCGTCGACGGCAAGGAGGCCGTCACCTTCCTCGTCCGCGTCAAGGAATGCCTGGAAGATCCGCAGCGCTTCATCCTGGAGCTTTAATTTGTTCCCTTCCCGCTAGGGGAGGGAATAGGTCTGAGGCGAAGCAATCACGCCGATGATTGAACTTTGCCCGGACGCCCGTCCGTGACAGCATCGACTTCGCCAAGACTTCATCCCGCCTCAGATTGGCAACATCAAACATAGGCGCTTCGTCGCCGGAAACCAAAGGCGACTGAAATGGCCGCATATGATCTGATTGTTATCGGCACTGGCCCCGGCGGTTACGTGTGCGCCATCCGCGCCGCCCAGCTCGGAATGAAAGTCGCCGTCGTCGAGAAGCGCGCAACCTTTGGCGGCACCTGCCTCAACATCGGCTGCATCCCGTCGAAGTCGATGCTTCACGCGTCACATTGCTATGACGAGGCCAAGCACGAATTCGCGTCGATGGGCATCGGCACCGATCCCGCGCTCGATCTCGCCAAGATGCAGGCGTTCAAGCGCGAAGGCGTCAAAGGCAACACAGACGGCGTCGCCTACCTTTTGAAAAAGAACAAGATCGATCATCACTTCGGCACCGGCCGCATCGTGAAGTCCGGTCAGGTCGCAGTTACCTCACCCGGCGGTGACACGCAGACGCTTGAAACAAAATCGATCGTCATCGCGACGGGCTCCGACGTGACCCGCCTGCCGGGCATCGAGATCGACGAGAAGCGCGTCGTCTCGTCAACCGGAGCGCTCGACTTCGAGACCGTGCCGAAAAAGCTGCTCGTCGTCGGCGCGGGCGTCATCGGACTTGAGCTGGGCTCTGTCTGGCGTCGTCTCGGCTCGGAAGTCCTGGTCATCGAATATCTGCCGCGCATTCTGCCCGGCATGGACGCCGAGGTCGCAAAGTCGTTCCAGCGTATTCTCGAAAAGCAGGGCATCGCATTCCGCCTGTCGAGCAAGGTTGCGGGCGTCGAAACATCCGACACCGGCGTTGTCGCCAAGGTCGAACCGGCGGCGGGCGGCGTTGCCGAAACGGTCGATGCCGACGCCGTTCTCGTTGCCGTTGGCCGCGTGCCCTACACCGAGGGGCTGGGCCTCGCCGAAGCCGGCATCGCGCTGGACGCCAAAAAACGCGTGCTCGTCGATGGCCACTATCAGACCAACGTCACCGGCGTTTTTGCCATCGGTGACGTGATCGCCGGACCGATGCTCGCTCACAAGGCGGAGGACGAAGGCGTCGCCGTCGCCGAGATCATTGCCGGTCAGGCGGGGCACGTGAACTACGACGTGATCCCGAGCGTCATCTATACAAGTCCGGAGGTCGCGAGCGTCGGCAAGACGGAAGAAGAACTGAAGGCCGCGGGCATCGCCTACAACGTTGGCAAGTTTCCGTTCACCGCCAACGGCCGCGCCAAGGCGATCAATCAGACGGCGGGCTTCGTGAAAATCCTGGCGGATGCGACGACCGATCGCGTGCTCGGCGTCCACATCATCGGCGCCGTCGCAGGCGAATTGATCGCCGAAGCATGCGTGCTAATGGAATTCTCAGGCTCGGCCGAAGATCTGGCGCGCACTTGCCACGCGCATCCGACTTTCTCCGAAGCGATGAAAGAAGCCGCCCTTGCCGTCGCCAAGCGCGCGATTCATTTCTGACGCCGCTACCGCCACACCCCCGTCATCCCGGCGAAGGCCGGGATCCAGTCGAACCTCGGCATGCGAAATGGTGATAATTGACTGGGTGCCGACCTTCGTCGACATGACGAAGCGTTATAAAAGCGCTTGATTTGCCCGGAAGTGATGCGACCCATGGAAATCTATGTCGACGCGGATGCGTGTCCGGTGAAGGCGGAAGTTCTCCGCGTCGCCATCCGGCACGATCTTGTCGTCCACATGGTCTCGAACAGCTGGATGCGGCTGGAGGAAAGTCCCCTCATCAAGCGCGTCATCGTCGGTGACGGCGCGGACGCCGCCGATGATTGGATTGCGGAGCATGTCACGCCCGCCGACATCGTCGTGACGGCGGATATCCCGCTCGCGGCACGTGCCCTGAAAGCCGGTGCCCAATGTATCGGTCCGACAGGAAAGCCCTTCAGCGACGCCAACATCGGCATGGCACTCGCGATGCGAGACATGCAGCGCCACCTGCGCGAAACCGGCGAAAGCCGCGGCTACAACGCATCTTTCACGCCGCGCGACCGCTCTCAGTTTCTGCAGGCCCTCGAAAACGCGGTCCAGGCAGGATTACGACGATCGTCATCATAACGCCGCGCGCATTTAACAGCCGTCGAAGCAGTGCGTCGGCGGCTGCCATGCACTCACTGGCTTATTTAGCGCTCATGGTGAGAAGGCATGATTTGGAGGCAGGTACGCAGTACCCCTTGCCCGTGACAAACACGTAGCAACACTTCTGGCTTGCGCTACAACGCCAGGTCGACTGCTTACCGGTCAGACCTGTCGCCTTACACATTTGGCCGTGAGCTCTGGCGAAAGCCGGCGTGCCCACAGCAATCGAGGTCGCGATCATTGCAAATGTAATGGCAAAAGCTCGTGTCATGGTCTCATCTCCTCTAAGTTTACTCCCGTCAGAACTTTATGAGGAGATGTCGTCATACAGTGCGAATTGTGCGCATAAAGAGGGCCTTTCTATTCCCATGATGTATTGCCGACACAGCGTAGCATCGTGAAAGTCACGCGCTAGCTTCCGACGGATTCGCACGATTTCATCGCCGTCAAAAAAACTTATCCCCGCTCTCGCAACTGCCCGCATACTCGCCTCATCTTGCCGCGTGCGAAGGGCTCTAGGCTCGAGCTGGGATCCTGAGGGCGGTGGGAGCGTGCCGGACTGCCGGGGCCCATCAGCTGGAACCGGGGTCGTCTGCCGGCTGCGGTAGCCTTGAGAGGCGCCGTGGTTCAACGCCCGTTCGAAATCTCGGAATGCGCGGGCGGATGGCGGTGTCGACGGTTCGAAATGGGGGCCCACCCTCGTTGCACGTCGCGGATCGGCGAAGGCTGCATCCCGAACAGACAAACAAAAACGCGAGGCGTCGCCGATCTGCCCCTTCGCTTTATCTTTGGCCATCGGCGACTCTGCTACGCGGAGCCGGCCGCCGACGGCGTGTATGTTTCCGGGGAGGAGCGTTCTACTTAGCGTTGCCCGATGTCCCTGGCGATGCGCCGGTCGCAGAGGACGAACCCGACATCTTGCCCTGTAACTCCTTGACCATCGCCAAATGATGTTCGAGCGTCGGCAGCGTCTTTTCGGCAAAGCTCTTCACCGGACCGGCCGGACCGTTGGCAGAGTAATCTTTGAACAAGCCAACCGCATCTTTGTGCGCCGAGAGCTGTTCGTCGACATACGCCGCATCAAATCCGTTTTCGGTCGTGAACACGCGAAGTTTCGCGTATTTGGCCGTGTGCGCAATATCGAGGGCGTCTTTCGGCGCTTCGATCTTCGCCTCGGCAAGGCTTGCCTTGAAGTCCTGTCCGGCCTTCGTGTGGTCGTCGATCATCTGCTGGGCAAAGCTTTTGACGTCGGCCGCTTTGCCGTATTTGAGCTCAAGTTGGCTCGTGTCGATCTCGAATTTATTGGCCACCGCGACCTTGTCGATAAAGTCTTGCGTGGCTTGGGGCACGGTGTCAGCAACTGCTGTTGCTGCGGTGAGCATGAAAATGCCTAGGGCGAGTAGTTCCCGGCGCATGGCAGCGTCTCCTCTAACGAGCTGGCAGCCAAGCAACTTTATCGACGATGCTTCGTTCCGTAGAAAATGCGTCCGTTCGCACTGGCGCGATAGGCTGCGTCCCCGAAGGGTCCCGCCATCGGCAACGTTGGTAGGTGGGCGATTCATTTTTAGCGGAGGTCAAAAATTAGAACGGCGAATGGCCCGGCCCATTTCCGTGATCTTGGTAATACGACCAATCGCTGTGCCACCACTTGGCTGACGTCCAGTTCAAGGGCTTATTGAGTTTGCGAATGTCTTCGGCTGTGTAGTCGTGCCGCGCGATATCGAATAGATCTGCAATTTCAGCGCGGTGGGCAAGCCGCTGTTGTTCGACCAGCTTGAGATCAGGTATAATATCGGCAGTTTTGCAATAGGCGGAAAACGCATAAGGCCGAAGCTCTGGATGCGCTCGAATTTTTTCCAGTGCTCTCCTGATCTGTTGTGGGGAGTAGTGATCCGCTGGCCCATACGCCTTCGTCAGCAAGTCAGGCAAAATACTGACAATGGGCCTCAAAAAGCGTCGCTGTCGCCATCTGAAGAGGTACTGAAACATATTTCACTCCACAGGCGTCACCGTGTAGCCCGACTCGCGCAGCAACGCGACGAGTCCTGTCGGCCCCGGCAGATGCAGCGCGCCGACCGCAATGAAGGCGTTACCCTTATCGAGCAGCGGCAGCGCAGCATCGCGCATCCGCGCGTTGCGGTCGACGAGCAGAGATTTCTTGAAGCCGTCAAACACCGACGGCGAAATTCCGCTCTGCGCCGCCAGCGCCAACTGGAACGGCATTGCGGCACCGATCTGCCGCTTGACGTACATCTGCACCAGCGTTTCCGTCATGTCGTCGGCGCGATCGAGATATTTCAAACCGACTTTGAGCATCGCGATTTGCTGATCGTCGGGAACGGAGGCAAGCGCGCTGAGCTGATCCTCGATCGTCTCAAGTCCCGTGATGGCGATGCCGTGCTTTTGCGCTTCGGCCGCTACTTGCAGGTCGAGCACGGTCTTGCCCGCAGCGAGCTGCTTCCTCTCGCAGTCAGACGTGGCAAGCAGCATGCTGACGAGCCAGGGCTTCATCGACGCCGCCAGCTCTCCCGGCATGCCGGCTTTCGCCACGGTCTGCTGAACGTCCTTATATTCCTGGTCGGTGAGATCCTTTTTCAGCGACGCGCCATTCGTATAAACGATGAGCGCCGCCATCTTGCTCATCGCTGCAGCGACCGCTTTGTCCGAGAGATCGGCCACTTCGAGCGCAACCGATTTCGATTGCGCAATGTCGTCTTTGACCGTTGGCGACAGCGTCGCAACGCGCGGATCGCTGAGATGCATCGTGCCGAACAGATAGGAGGTCGGCACGTCCGGCTTATCTATTTTCCAGAGCATCGCTTGCGTGTTGGGCAGCGCGTCGCTCTCAGCCATCACTTTTTTGTAGATGTCGGGAGCCTTGGTCTGCATCTCAGCCAGCATGTCAGCGCCTTGGCATCGCGCTGGAGCGTCGTCGGCGAGAGCAATCCGCGGGCCGAGCGAAAGAAATGCCAGCACACTGACGATATGGCCAATGAAACGCAGGTTACGTGAAAACGTCATGGGTACTCGCAAACGAAACAGCAGATGGATGTCAGCGCCGCGCCGCCCGTGGATGGGCTTGGTCGTAAACGGCCAGCAGCCGGTCTCGATTGACCTCAGTATAGACTTGCGTCGTCGACAGTGAGGCGTGACCTAAAAGCTCCTGAATTTGGCGTAAATCGGCCCCCGCCGAAAGTAAATGCGTGGCGAACGAATGGCGCAGCGCATGCGGCGTCGCAGTATCCGGTAAGCCAAGCGTCCGCCGCAGTTTTTCCATCGCAAGCTGGATGAGCCGGGGCGACAACGGGCCGCCCCTGGTCCCCCGAAACAGCGGGCCATCAGCCTCCAGCGGATAGGGACAAAGCCCCATGTACGTGGTGATCGCGTCCGACACGACGGCCAGTGCTGGGACGAGCCGTTCTTTGCCGCCTTTGCCGCGGATGTGCATGATATCGCGGCCATTGATCGGGGCGGTCTTCGGCGTGAGACTCAAGGCTTCGCTGATGCGCAAACCGGCACCGTAGAGCAGCAGCAGCACAGCCGTATCGCGCGCCGCGATCCATTCTTTTTCTTCATCGCTCGCATCCCGTTCGATCAGCGACGCTGCACCCTCGACCGTCAGCGGCTTCGGAATCGAATGCGGAATTTTTGGCGCTGCGACTTGCAAAACAGCCTGGTTTTGCAGCGTATCTTCGCGTTCCAGCCAGCGAAAGAATGTCCTCAGCGCCGACAGCGATCGCGCGAGGGATCGCGATGTCAAACCGGCCTTGCGCCGGTTTGCCAGAAAGGCACGAAGCGTTCGCGCGTCGAGCCGTTCGAGATCGGCGAGACACGGCGGATGCCCGAGATACGATTTGAGGAAGGCAAGAAACTGCCGGGCGTCGCGCGCATAGGCCTCGCGCGTCGCCGCGCTCTGCCCCCGCTCGATGACGATATGATCGAGCCATCCCTCGACCACGCGCTTGAGGTCGCCACCGAGCGGCAGCTCCGCGTCGCCTGCCAGAATGTCGTCGAGCGATTGTGCCACCGGCCCACCTTGAGAAGCCTCACGACCCTTCGCAGGTTCGGTTAACAAGCCGTTAACAGCTACTTAGAGCACCTTGCCGGGGTTCAAAATTCCCTTGGGATCGAGGGCCTTTTTGATCGCCCGCATCATGTCGAGCTCGACCTCGGACTTATAGCGCTTCAGCACGTCGCGCTTCATTTGCCCGATACCATGCTCCGCCGAGATCGAGCCGCCAAGCTCGGTAACGAGTTCGAAGATCGCGTCCGACATGGTATCCCACAGCGCCAGATATTGCGCCTTATCCATGTGCTCGGGCTGCGTGACGTTGTAATGCAGGTTGCCGTCGCCGAAATGTCCGAACGGGACAGGGAGCGCTCCCGGACAAACGCCATCGACCACTTTTGCGGCGCGCTGAAGGAATTCGGGAATGAGCGCCACAGGCACCGAGATGTCGTGCTTGATGCTGCCGCCTGCACTCTTTTGCGCTTCCGAAAACGCCTCGCGCAGCCGCCAAAAATCTTCCGCTTGCCGAAGCGAACGCGCGATGGTGGCATCGCGAATGAGTCCCTGTCCATGCGCCGACGTCAGCAGCGGCTCGATGGTGTTCGCAATTCGCGTGCCCTTGCCGCCATTCGACAGCTCGATCAGCGCGTACCACGGATAATCGTCGGTGAACGGATCGCGCACGTTCGGCATGTATTTAAGCGCGAACTCCTGGGCCCGATGCGCCCAGAGTTCAAACGCCGTCAGTGACGATCCCGCTTCGGACTCGGCGCGGCGGAAAAGTTTCATCGCGGCGTCCGGTGTGTCGAAGGCGACGATGGCTGTCTCACGCTCGGCAGGCATCGGGAATAGTTTGAGGCTCGCCGCGGTAATGATGCCGAGCGTTCCTTCCGAGCCGATCAGGAGATCGCGCAGATCGTAACCGGTATTATCTTTTTTAAGTCGCCGGAGGCCGTGCCAGATGCGTCCGTCCGCCAGCACCGCTTCGAGACCGAGCGCCAGACTGCGCGCATTGCCATAGGCGAGAACAGCGGTGCCACCCGCGTTGGTCGCCAGCACGCCGCCGATCTGTGCGCTGCCTTCGGACGCGAGACTTAAAGGAAAGAGCCGGCCCGCGGCTTTGGCAGCATTTTGCGCTTCGGTGAGCGTCACGCCGGCTTCGACGATCATCGTCCCGCCAATGGCATCCACATTGCGAATGCCCTTAAGCCGCGCGAGCGACAGCACGATCTCGCTGCCGTCGCCTGATGGAATCTGTCCGCCGACGAGTCCCGTGTTACCGCCTTGCGGCACGACCGCGACATCCTCGGCATGCGCGAGCGTCAGAATGCGCGAAACCTCATCCGTCGAGCCCGGTCGCAGAACGACCGGCGTCGAACCGGTATAACGGTCGCGCCATTCGTGCAGATATGCGCCTTGATCTTCCGCGCGCGTCAGTGCGTTTGTTTCGCCGACGATTTTCGCGAAACGCGTGATCAAGCTTTCGGACAAGGTTTTTACGTGCACGTGCTCGTGCCTGCCTCACACGATGGTCTGGCCGGTCTTCTTCCAGTCGTTGACAAAGGCCGTAAGGCCAGCATCCGTCAGCGGATGCTTCACGAGCGACTTCAGAATGGCCGGAGGAATGGTGGCGACATCGGCGCCGATCATGGCTGCTTCTTTGACGTGGTTCACAGTGCGGATCGAGGCCGCCAGAATGTCCGTCGAAAGATCCGGATAGTTGTCGTAGATCGTGCGGATCTCGCGAATGACGTCCATGCCGTTCAATCCAATATCATCAAGACGGCCGATAAATGGCGAAACGAATGTCGCACCGGCCTTCGCCGCCAGTAGCGCCTGGTTCGCCGAGAAGCACAGCGTCACGTTGACCATCGTGCCCTCGCTCGTCAGCGCCTTGCAGGCTTTGAGCCCGTCCATCGTCAGCGGCACTTTGATCGTCACGTTCTTGGCGATCTTCCGCAGCACTTCCGCTTCCCGCATCATGCCCGCATAATCGGTCGCAGCCACTTCCGCCGAAACCGGACCCGGCACGACGGCGCAGATCTCACGAATGATGTCCTTGAAGTCGCGGCCCGCTTTTGCAACGAGGGTCGGGTTCGTCGTGACGCCGTCAAGCAGGCCCGTCGCCGCCAACTCCTTGATCTCGGCCACGTCGGCGGTATCGACGAAGAATTTCATTTCAATCTCCTCACCTCGTCCCTTAAGTCTTGGGAATCTGCCTTTGGTGCGCCCCAAGTTAGAGGCAAACCTAGCACGACCGATTCTCGGAGGAAGCTTCTAGTCCGTTGAACGCCCCTTTGGATAGCCTGCTTGAAATCCTGGATAACGGCGCGACACCCGGCGCCCGCAGCGTGCCGGTATTGATGCCGGTCGCGCTCGACCAGACTTACGACTATCTGGTGCCGGAAGGCATGGAAGCAGGCCCCGGATCCTTCGTGCTCGTGCCGTTTGGGCCGCAGACCCGCATCGGCATCGTCTGGGATGGCCCGCGCGGCGATGGCAAGCCGGTCGATCCCAAGAAGATGAAAGCCCTGACCAGCGGCATTGATGCCCCTCCCCTCCCCGAAATTTCCATGCGGTTCGCGGAATGGGTGGCCCGGTACACGCTGGCGCCGCTCGGTATGGTCGTTCGCATGATGATGAGTGCCGATACCGCATTCGAGCCGCCCAAGCATCGCTTTGGCGTCGCGATAGTCGAAGGCGCTGCGCCGCCCCCCAAAATAACGCCGGCCCGAACCCGCGTGCTGGATGTGGCCGCCGACGGCCTCGTGCGCGCCAAATCCGATCTCGCCGAACTCGCGGGCTGTTCGACCGGCGTGATCGACGGCCTCGCGGCGGCCGGCATGCTCGTTGAAGTCGCCATCCCCGAGCGCGTCTTCCCGCGCCCCAATCCAGCGCATGCGACGGCAACCTTCACCGCGGACCAGACCCGCGCCGTCGACTCCCTCAAAAGCGCTGTCGATGCGCAGAATTTCTCGGTCACGCTGCTCGATGGCGTGACGGGATCGGGCAAGACGGAAGTCTATTTCGAAGCCGTGGCCCGTGTGCTTGAAGCTGGACAGCAAACGCTGATCCTACTCCCTGAAATTGCGCTGACAAGCCAGTTTCTCGACCGGTTTGAGCGCCGCTTCGGCGTCCGGCCTGTCGAATGGCATTCGGCTTTGCGCCCCGCCGAACGCGGCCGCATCTGGAAGGGCGTCGCGCGCGGTGACGTGCGTTGCGTCGTCGGCGCTCGTTCCGCGCTCTTCCTGCCGTTTTGCCAGCTCGGCCTGATCGTCGTCGACGAGGAGCATGACCAGGGCTTCAAGCAAGATGATCGCGTGCACTACCAGGGCCGCGACATGGCCGTCGTACGTGGCAGCCTTGGAAAGTTCCCCGTTGTGCTCGCCTCCGCTACGCCATCGATCGAAAGCCACGTCAACGCTCTGATCGGGCGCTATCGCCACGCCGTGCTGCCGGGGCGCTTTTCCGGCGTCGAAATGCCGGATGTCTCGGCAATTGATTTGCGATCGGAAAAACTGGAACCGGGCAAGTGGCTGTCGCAGCGCCTTGTCCAAGGCATCACCGAGACGATTGAGAAAGGCCAGCAATCGCTGCTCTTTCTCAATCGTCGCGGCTACGCGCCGTTGACGCTTTGCCGGTCCTGCGGTCATCGCCTCGAATGTCCGCAATGTACAGCTTGGCTCGTCGAGCATCGCTTCAAGAAAAAACTGACGTGCCACCATTGCGGCTTCTCGCTCGCGCTGCCCGAGAAGTGCCCGAAGTGCGCGACACCCGGTTCGCTCGTCGCCTGCGGTCCCGGCGTGGAGCGCGTGCAAGAGGAAGTCGCCGAGCGCTTTCCCGATGCACGCGTCGCGCTGCTCTCGTCGGATTTGATCCCCGGCCTGACCGAGATGCGCGAGATCATCCGCAGCATCGAAGCCCGCGAATTCGACATCATCATCGGTACGCAAATCGTTGCCAAGGGCCACAACTTTCCGGGTCTCGCGTTGGTCGGTGTCGTCGATGGCGACTTGGGTCTCGCGCATGGCGCCGATCCGCGCGCAGCAGAACGCACGTTCCAGCTTTTGCATCAGGTGACGGGCCGCGCTGGGCGCACGAGCTTCGTCGGTCGTGGCTTGGTGCAAACCTATGCACCCGAACATCCCGTCATGCAGGCGATCGTTGCCGGTGACCGCGACGCCTTCCTGAATTACGAAGTGCGTACGCGGCAGGCCGGCCTGTTGCCGCCCTACGGCCGCTTGGCTGCGATCATCATTTCATCGCGCGACAAGGCGCTGACGGAAACCGTCGCGCGCGACATCGCCCGCCGTGCGCCGCAAAGCGACGCGATCTCAGTTTTGGGCCCATCGGAGGCGCCGATCTCGGTCGTGCGTGGTCGTTATCGCTGGCGCCTGCTCGTCAAAGCCCCACGCGACGTCGATTTGCAAGGCTACCTCCGCGCCTGGGCTGGAACGATTCCAAAACTGAAATCCGATGTCCGCATCACTGTCGATATCGACCCCTACAATTTCCTTTGAGGCCGCAAATCGTGCGCATCCGCAGGTTCTGCGGCATGTTTGCCATAAGCGCGACGGCATCGTGAGACGCGTCGTTCATGTCATTCCGCGACGGCGTCAAATCGTATAAACGACGTGGGGCTGCGCGCCACTCAGGCGCGCCCGAAATGCAACGTCCTTGAAAGCCTGACATGCCGCTCCGCATAGCCGTTCAGATGGACCCGATCGACCGCATCGATATTCGCGGCGATTCGACCTTCGCCATTTTGCTCGAAGCGCAAAAACGCGGGCACGACATTTTCTATTACACCCCGCCCGATTTGGCGCTTCGCCAAGGCAAGCTACTCGCGCGCGGTCAAACGCTGAAGGTCGAGGATAAGCACGGGGCACATTACGCTCTGTCGGACCCGCGTGTCGTCGATCTCAGTGAGCGCGATGTTGTCCTGCTGCGCCAGGACCCGCCGTTCGATATGGCCTACATCACGACGACGCATCTGTTGGAACGCATCCATCCCAAGACGCTGGTGGTGAATGACCCTGCGCACGTTCGCAACGCGCCGGAGAAGCTTTTCGTCCTTGATTTCCTCGATCTGATGCCACCGACGCTCGTCACACGTTCGCTTGCCGACGTGCAGTCATTCCGCGCCGAATACAAAGACATCATCATCAAGCCGCTCTATGGCAACGGTGGCGCTGCAGTATTTCGCATCAAGCCCGAAGACGGCAACCTCGGCTCTCTCGTCGAACTGTTTCAAACCGTTTTCCGCGAGCCCTTCATGGTCCAGGAATATCGCCCCGAAGTGAAAGACGGCGACAAGCGCATCATTCTCGTCGACGGCGAAGTCGCAGGCGCTATCAATCGTGTTCCGCAAGCCGGTGAGACGCGCTCGAACCTGCACGTCGGCGGCACCGCTGCACCGGTCGAGCTCACCGCGCGCGACCGCGAAATCTGCGCGCGCCTCGGGCCGGAACTGAAACGCCGCGGACTTATTTTTACAGGCATCGACGTCATCGGGCCCTACATCACCGAGATCAACGTGACATCGCCAACGGGTATCCGGCAGGTGAAGGCCTTTGGCGGCAACGACATCGCGGCGATGATTTGGGACGTCATCGAAGCAAAACGACAAGCGAAAGTGTGAAGCGCGGATTTGAGGCGCACGGGGCAGCAAGGGACATCACGATGAAATCAATCATGATCGCAGGTGCCGCAGCCACTGCCTTCAGTTTTGCAGCCGCACTTCCTATCGAGGAAGCCAATGCCGTAACGGCATCGCCCTTCGCGTCGCTGATCGGCCGTTGGAGCGGCTCTGGCATGATCGGCTACAAATCGAGCCCACCCGAAAAAATCAAATGCCGCGCCACCTACCTCACGGCAGGCTCGGAAAACGAAATCAAGCAAACGATCCGCTGCGCGACTTCGGGCGGCAACGTTGAGATCATCAGCAATGTTAAGGAGACCGGCGGCAAGCTCTCGGGCCACTGGAAAGAGACGATTCACAATTTCGAAGGCGACTTGACAGGTGACGTCACTCCACGGGGCTTCCGCGTGATCGTGAAAAGCGCCGACGTGACGGCCAACATGGACATCATGGTGATGGGCAGTCGCCAGGCCGTCGAAATCCAATTCGTCAATTCGCAGTCGCTGCTCGGACTGACGCTTGCGATGACGAAGGGCTGAGCCGAAAGACGGCCGAGCGCATCAGCCTCATCGGCGTTGTCGGGCTGCTCATGTCGACCGCGAGCGTGGTGATAATACCGATCGGCGGAACAACCCTCGGGTTATATCAATTTAAGAGGGTCTGGAGATTGAGGCCCGTTAGCCTGCTGACGATCTCCGTACTGTCCGCCGGATGAAGCGAGGCACGCATGGAAGAGATCGAGAAACAAGCTCGTGAGTACCTCAAGGCTTTGTATGGCCTGGGAAAGTCTTCCGCCGACATCCTCGCCGTTCAAAATTTGCCCGCCATTCTCGCTTTCGCGCGCCAGAAAAGATGGATTGTCGAGGGCCCCGATGGCGGCCACGGACTATCTCCCCTGGGTGTCAGAGAGATCGCGCCGGAGTGAACACAGCCTCTCCTCAACAAATTGTTCCATGTTTGTTCTTGCCTTTGGCTCGCCGCCGTGATTACCTGGAAACGAGGGGTTTTCGGGGGCAGGCATGTACGGCCAGATCTCAACACTCGCGTTCATTGGCATCGAGGCACGCCCGGTTGAGGTGCAAGTTCGGGTCACGCCCGGCGCAGCGGCCTTCGCGATCGTCGGGCTCCCCGACAAAGCCGTGGCCGAAAGCCGGGAGCGGGTCAGGAACGCCCTTCACGCTGTAGGCCTCGGCCTCCCTTTCAAGCACATCACCGTCAATCTCGCGCCTGCCGACCTGCCGAAGGAGGGCAGTCACTTCGACCTGCCGATCGTACTCGCGATGATGTCGGCCATGGAGGCGATCGCGCCCGACGCCATAGCGAACTATGCCGCCATCGGCGAGCTGGCGCTGGACGGCTCCATCCGCGCCGTGCCGGGCACTCTACCGGCTGCCATTGGCGCCAATGCGCTCGGCAAGGGTCTGATCTGTCCGGCCGCCACCGGGCCGGAAGCCGCTTGGGCCAGCGAAGAGATCGACATTCTAGCAGCCCCGCATTTGCTATCGCTCGTCAATCACTTCAAAGGCATGCAGACCCTGTCGCGGCCAAAGCCGAACGTTCTCCCTGTCCAGAATTACGCCGCCGACCTTCGCGATATCAAAGGCCAGGAGACCGCCAAAAGGGCTCTCGAAATTGCGGCGGCCGGAAATCACAATCTCCTTCTGATCGGCCCGCCGGGCTCCGGCAAATCGATGTTGGCGTCGCGCCTGCCGTCAATATTGCCGCCGCTACAACCTGAAGAGATCCTTGAGGTCTCGATGGTGCATTCGCTCGCCGGTGAACTGATGGGCGGCAAGTTGACAGTCGAGCGTCCATTCCGCGCGCCGCATCATTCCGCCAGCATGGCGTCGCTGGTCGGCGGCGGCTCGCGCCCACGCCCCGGAGAAGTCTCGCTCGCGCACCACGGTGTGCTGTTTCTCGACGAGCTGCCGGAATTCCAGCCCAACGTGCTCGACGCATTGCGCCAGCCGTTGGAAGCCGGCGAAACCGTCATTGCCCGAGCAAACCACCGGATTTCATATCCCTCGCGAATCCAGCTCATCGCCGCGATGAACCCGTGTAAATGTGGAGGTGGCAATCCCGGCGAGCCATGCCGGCGCGGACCCCGCTGCGCTGCCGATTATCAAGCCCGCGTCTCCGGCCCGCTGCTCGATCGCATCGATCTGCAAATCGAAGTACCGGCAATCTCCGCGGCTGATCTGGTCTTGCCCGCGCCCTCTGAAGGCAGCACAGAAGTTCGCGCCCGCGTTGCCGCCGCGCGCGGCCGTCAGCTCACACGTTTTGCGGCGCTGGGTGCCAGAGGCGTCCGCACCAATGCCGATTGCTCCGCCGCGCTGCTCGAACAAACCGCGATGCCCGATGAGGCCGGCGTCGCCCTTCTCCGGCGCGCCGCTGAAACGCTCGGCCTCTCCGCGCGGGGCTTCCACCGCACGTTGAAAGTCGCGCGAACCATCGCCGATCTCGAAGGTTCAGAACATGTCGCCCGCGCTCACGTCGCGGAGGCCTTAAGCTACCGTGGCGAAACCCTGCGCCAGGCCCGCGCCGCATAGGCGAAGTGGGAGCAGCATATGGAATTTCCGCGCTCCTCGGTCATCAAGTCCGCCGATTACGATCCGGAGGCACGAACACTCGATGTCACCTTCCGGACGGACCGGCGCTACACCTATTTCGGCGTCCCGGACCACGTTTTCGATGCTCTCGTCACGGCATCGTCAGCGGGCGAATATTTCAACACCCATATCCGCGACCACTACGAAAGCGAACGCCATTAGGTCCAAAAAAATCCGGGACCCGAAGGCCCCGGACGAACAAAACATTCACAGCTCGCCGTTTCGCTGATCTCAGCCGAACACCGACTTGACGCCCGCTTGCATTGCTGCCGCCTGCGCCGCATTGCGGAGCAGACACGCAATGGTCATCGGTCCGACGCCGCCCGGCACCGGCGTGATCGCGCCCGCAACCTGCGCACATTCTGCGTAGGCCACGTCGCCGACTATCTTGGTCTTGCCGCCTTCCGAGGGCACGCGATTGATGCCGACGTCGATGATCGTCGCGCCGGGCTTGATCCAGCTTCCCTTGACCATCTCGGGAATGCCGACGGCAGCAATCACAAGGTCGGCACCTCTGACGACGCTCTCGATATCCTTCGTTCGTGAATGCGCGATCGTCACGGTGCAATTCTCGCGTAGCAGCAGCGCCGCTACCGGCTTACCAACGATGTTGGAACGCCCGATTACGACGGCATTCATGCCTGACAGGCTCTGATGCACCGTCTTGGCCAGGATCACCGAACCCGTCGGCGTGCACGGGACCAGCGCCCGCTCGCCGACCCAAAGACGGCCGACGTTGACCGGATGGAAGCCATCAACGTCCTTGTCCGGGTTGATGAGGTTCAGAACCTTTTCGGCGTTGATGTGCTTGGGCAGCGGCAGCTGCACCAGAATGCCGTGGCAGGCCGGGTCGTTGTTCAGCTTCTCGACCATCGCCAGCACGTCCGCTTCGCTCGTTTCGGCGGGGAGCCGGTGCTCCCACGAGTTCATGCCGACTTCGACGGTCTGCTTCGCCTTGTTGGCGACATAGACCTTACTCGCCGGGTCTTCGCCAACGAGCACGACCGCGAGGCCAGGTTTCAGCCCATGTTCTTTCTGAAGCCGCGCGACTTCCGCCGCCACCTCGGCGCGGACCTTCGCCGCAATCTCTTTTCCATCGATGACCTGGGCTGACATTCCTCTCGTTCCTCCTCGTTTTCCTATTTTTTGAATTCGCCTATCCGGTCCTGCAATCGTCTGTCGAGTTCGTCCGGATCGCCGGATATCCGCAAGGATTTGAGCCGCGATTTCCCGCCCTTGGCGAGCGAAACAGACTGCTTCGCCACGCCCAGCCATCGGGCCACGAGCTCTTCAAGAGCCCGGTTCGCTGCTCCATCCTCGGGAATTGCGCGCACGCGCGCCTGAAAGGCCGGACCGTCGGGGGTTTCGACAATCCCGTCAACCGCCTCTTTGCTGGATTTTGGCGTTAAGCGGAAGCGCGCAATGACGCACGCGGTATCGTGCCGCCAAGCCCCCTCAGCCGACTGCGCGCCGCCGGACGCCGCCGTCACACCACGGCCTTGGCGATGTTCGGCAGCACGACGGTCTGGATGAAATAACAGGCGAGCAGCAAGATCACCGGCGAGATATCGAGCCCGCCCATGTTCGGCATCGCATTGCGAATGGGGGCGAGCAGTGGCTCCGTCACGGCGTTGAGCGCCTGCCAGATCGACCGCACGATCGGATTGTAGGGGTTAACCACCCCGAATGCCATGAGCCAGCTGACGATCACCACGGCGATAACGACGTAGGTATAAAGCGTGATGAGATAGTTGATAAAGCCCAGAAGCTCGAGCATTCGCCGTCCCGCAATTTGGTATCGTTGCGCCATGTAGCCCCGACACCCTGCCCCCTGCAAGCCTTTGGCCCGACTTGTGTCCAGACTTTCGCGCCCGAACCGCAAATGGGGTTATCAGGGCACCCCAAGTCTAGCGCGATTGTCGCAGCCTCCGCGCAAACGACCGTCCGCCGCCCCGCGCCCTAGGTGCTGACAAGCGGAGCGGATTTCTTGACAACTACTCAGGGCGAACCCTAAATGCCGCGCATCCGGGGCCGTAGCTCAGATGGGAGAGCGCTGCAATCGCACTGCAGAGGTCAGGGGTTCGATTCCCCTCGGCTCCACCAAATGCTTTGGAACCGCTGAACTATTTAGCACTTTATCGTCCTCGACATCAGCGTTGCACTCCCCCTCGCCCGGCCATCGCGGCAGCCATATTAAGAACTTGCGCTTTGTTTTCGCCGTTCGCGAAAAAGGCGCGCAGGTCTCTGCACAATTCAAGCGCCACGCGAATCCTACGAATTGACCCGTATCAACGGGCTCGGCGATGAGATTTTTATGTTGCCTTCGATACGCCAAGGCTGCCACCAAAATGGCAATCGCCGAACGCATTCGAAAAACCCGGACTACAGATAGCTTCGCATGGTTGATGAAAAAGCGGACGAGGGAGTGGTCGACGGCGCATCTTCCGTGCATCTGTTGACTGTAAGCACCGCGGACCAGATCACCATACTCGCGGCATCCGACCAATGGACGGCGCCGAATGCGGCCAGCCTGGATGGCTCAATCAGCGCGGTTCTCGCCCGCCCCTCTCTGGGGAACGTGACGCTGGATATGAGCGGTATCGAGCGGATCGATACCTACGGCGCATGGGAAATTTCGCGCCTTCAGCGTGAACTCAGCGCGCGTGGCGGCAAACTCAAGATCTCGGCGCTGCCGGAACAATATGCTGGACTGTTCCGGGCCGTGGAGCAGGCGGCCGAACTTGCCGATAAGGTTCCCTCACAGCCGCGCAAGGAATTTACGGGCCTCGCTGCCATCGGCCAAGGGATGGCCAACTATGGCCGGGGCTTCGTTCTTCTGCTCAACATGATCGGTGCAGTCTGCGCTGCGGCCTTTCGGGCGATCCTGAAGCCTTCAACGTTTCGCTTCACATCGACGGTCCATCAGCTCGATCGCGTCGGCTGGCAGGCGATCCCGATCATTTTTCTGATTACCTTTTTGATCGGCAGCATCATTGCCCAGCAGGGCTTCTTTCATTTCAGAAAGTTTGGCGCCGACGACTATGTCGTCGATATGGTCGGCATTCTTGTTCTTCGCGAAATCGGCGTTCTCATCGTCGCTATCATGGTGGCGGGGAGATCTGGCAGCTCTTACACTGCCGAACTCGGCTCGATGAAGATGCGCGAGGAAATCGACGCGCTCCGAACCATGGGCTTCGATCCGGTCGACGTGCTCATTCTTCCTCGCATTGTCGCGCTCGTCATCGCGCTCCCGCTGCTGACCTTCATCGGTTCGATGTCGGCCCTTTACGGTGGCGAGCTTGTCGCGTGGCTCTATGGCGGAATGAGCCCCGAAATTTATGTCGCCCGCTTGAAGGAAGCGATCTCGATGACGCACTTCAAGGTCGGCATGATCAAAGCGCCGTTCATGGCGTTCGTGATCGGCATCGTTGCGTGTACGGAAGGCCTGAAGGTTGGAGGGAGCGCCGAATCCCTTGGGCTTCGGACGACGGCATCGGTTGTGACCTCGATCTTTCTCGTCATCGTCCTCGACGGTCTGTTCGCTGTCTTTTTTGCATCGATCGGAATGTGACGAGAATGGCCTCTCCGAGCAAAGCACCTGTCATCAGCGTTCGTGACCTGGCCGTCGGGTTCCGCGACCGAATGGTCCTGGATCATCTGTCTCTCGACGTCCGTCCCGGGGAAATTCTCGGCCTCGTCGGCGGCTCAGGCAGCGGCAAATCCGTCCTATTGCGCACCATTATCGGCCTGTTGCCGAAACAGTCGGGATCAATCGAAGTTTTCGGACATGATGTTGACCGCGTCGACGATGAGACCCACCGTGCGCTGCAGCGGCGATGCGGCATCCTCTTTCAAAACGGCGCGCTGTATTCGTCGCTCACCGTAATACAAAACGTGCAGTTTCCGATGCGCGAGTTCCTGCACTTGCCAGAGCATTTACTCGACGAGATCGCGGCAACCAAGCTCGCGATGGTCGGACTGTCCCGGCTCGACGCCAACAAGCTGCCGTCGGAGCTCTCGGGCGGCATGACGAAACGCGTCGCCATGGCTCGCGCGCTTGCACTCGATCCCGAGGTCGTTTTTCTCGACGAACCGACGTCAGGTCTCGACCCCATATCGGCAGGTGATTTCGACTCGTTGATCCGAACGCTGCAGCAGACCCTTGGCCTGACCGTGTTCATGATCACGCATGACCTCAACAGCTTACACACTGTGTGCGATCGCATCGCCGTATTGGCGGATGGCAAGATCGTCGCCGACGGTCCACTCTCGGCAATGCTCGCGAGTGAGCACCCTTGGGTTAAATCGTACTTCCGTGGCCAACGCGGACGCATGCTGGAATCTTCACGCCAACAGTCATCTGGTTGAGACGCCGTTATGGAAATTCGCGCGCGATACACGCTGATCGGACTCTTCACCCTCGCGACTGTCGCGGCGGCGTTTGTATTTGTCTATTGGCTCAACCACGCAGGCGGCTTGGCCCAGCAGGCGCTTTACCGCGCACGTTTCGAGACGCCGGTCTCCGGACTTCTCAGAGGTTCGGCGGTTCTCTTCAATGGTATCCGCGTCGGCGAAGTCGTCGCGCTCGAGTTGGCAGCCGACCATCCCAAGCAGGTCACGGCTCTGATCTCCGTTGAGAGTACGACGCCCGTTCGTTCCGACACGAAGGTTGGTATAGAATTTCAAGGCCTCACCAGCTCGCCCGTCCTGGCATTGCGCGGCGGCGCACCCGATGCACCCCCCGTCACATCGACCGGAAGTCAGCCGCCGCTCCTTGCCGTAGATCCGAAGGACACGCAAAGTCTCACGGAATCAGCGCGCGATATCCTGCACCAGATCGGCGCCGTCATTGATGAAAATCGCGAACCCTTCAAATCCCTGGTCGCGAACATCAACACGTTCTCAGCAGCGCTCGCGAAGAATTCCGACAAGGTCGATGGTATCCTTGCTGGATTGGAGCGGATGACGGGCGGCGGCAAGAAAGCGGACGCTCCTATTGTCGATCTCGAAGCTCCCAAGAAATTTCCAGGCCTCGGCAAGATTCCTGAGGGCCAGCTCGTGGTGCCGGAACCCGATATCGTCGGCAGTGTCTTCAACGATCAGGTCGCGATCATGACGCCTGCGGGCGAGCGTTCGAACGCCATCGCCGCCAAGTGGCCGGATACGCTAAGCCGGGTTGTGCAATCGCGCATCGTTCAAAGCTTTGAAAATGCCGGGTACCTGAAAGTCCTTGGACGCCAGCCGGACACGCTTGATGTCGATTATCAACTCATCTTGGATTTGCGTAATTTCGAGATCGTGGCCTCGGACACGCCGTCTGCCGAGATAGCATTCTCAGCAAAGATCGTCGGCAAAAACGGACAGATTCTCGGCGCACGCATATTTAAAGCGAGCGTGCCTGCAACGATCACCGATCAGGCTGGAATATCGGCTGCACTCAATCAAGCGTTCGACAAGGTCGCGTCTGAACTTGTCGTCTGGGCCTGCAGCGTCGCCTGAGCGCAGCAGCTCGACTTCATTCGCGCACCTGAGCTAATGAGATTTATTCGACGCCGCTCGACTGCCATCTGATCCGAGTGCGACCGGAATCGGCGACAAGAATTATGCGAACTTACGACGTTATAGCGCTCACAATTGAGCACTATGGCGATTTCGAAAATTCAGTATCGCGGCAATGCCAAGCACCGCATTCAGCCAACCGCGGATCGCCTATTCCGCACAGGGCCGCGGCCATTGATGGGAAATACTGTCTGCCCGATTGTTCGTTGTTGATTGCGTCCACTGAATCCAACAGAGATCGCTGGAATCCCCATCTCTATAAGATGGGCAGTCCCTGGGCCTTCTTCCGTTGACCACCTCATAAGCACAGAGATGTAAGGGGGAAAGGCCAATTTATCGCGATTTACGGACAATAGGGCTGTGTGATACGTATACTGAGTAACCGTATTGCTCTAAATTGCGACGGCTGAGCGGGACCGAATCCGGACCGACCTCGCAAGGAAAAAATATTTCCATTATTGCCATGAAAACAGGCCAGCCGAATTTGGAATATTGATGATAATTGGCCATCGAATCCGCCGACGGCTTTTTTGGGACGCGATATTGGTCTTTAGTTACAATCCGATATTTTTGGTGTTAGGCCATCATTAACACCTCGCCTACATATAATGGCCCAGACTTATTGTCGTTCAGTAAGTCATGAAAGTGGGGCGGAGTTTTGCGGCGGCAACATTCCGAGGGGAAATGAGCGAAAATTGCAATTCGACGCTGGATATTTCTGGTCTGTTGACAATTCGGACGATCGGCGATGCGAAAAACGCAATTCTGAGCTCCATAAACGATAGCGAATCACTCGACCTCCTTATCTCCGAAGAGTCCGACGTCGACATCGCCGGCATCCAACTCATCGTCGCCGCGCGGCTCTATGCGCAGGGCGCCTCCAAGCAATTATCGCTCGCCGCTCCGATATCCGGGCGTGCTTTGAGCCTTATGGATCGAGCGGGACTGCTCGCTGAAATGTCGGCTGAAAATCGCCGGTTCTGGTTGCACGAGGGAGCCTGAAATGTCCGCGTCAATTCTTACGGTAGACGATTCATCAAGTATCCGGGTCGCGATCAAGGTGGCGCTGACAGGGGCCGGTTATCAGGTCAGCGAGGCGGTCGACGGGGCAGACGGCATTAAGAAAGCCAACGCTGGAAAGTTCGACCTCATCATCACCGACTTGAACATGCCCGTCATGGATGGGCTGACGATGATCGAAGAGCTGCGCAAAATCCCGGCGCACAGCGGTGTTCCGATCATCTTTCTCACGACGGAATCCGACGCAGCGCTCAAACAACGGGCTAAGTCCGCGGGTGCCACTGGCTGGCTGACGAAGCCCTTTCAAGCCGACAATCTTCTGAAGATCGTCAAGAAGGTTCTCGGGCAATGACTTCGAATACGGATGCAATTGCAACATTTCGCGCCGAGGCGGACGAGCTTTTGGATCGCATTGAGCTTGGCTTGCTCGATTTGTCGAGGAAGCCCGGTGATCGCGCGCTCGTCGATGATGTTTTTCGTAGCCTTCACACTCTGAAGGGCTCCGGCGCCATGTTCGGGTTCGATGTGCTTGCATCGTTCACGCACCATTGTGAATCGGCCTTCGATCAGGTTCGCAAGGGTGAGGTCACGGCAACGGCGAACCTCGTCTCGGTTGTTCTGGCTGCGCAAGATCACATGCGGTCTTTGCTCGAAGGAGCCGAAACAGCCAGCGAGGCGACAGGCCAGGAACTGCTCATCCGCCTGGAGCAGGAAGTGAAGATGGCAGGACATGCTCCGCCGCCGGAAGAACCCGAGAAAACGTCTTGGGAGATTAATTTCTCGCTGCCGCCGAATGCGTTGGTCAACGGTTGCAACCCGCTGGCGCTTCTGGCCGAAATGCGCGATCTCGGCGAGTGTAGCGTTGCGGCTGATATTTCGGAAATCCCGGCTCTCGACGCGCTGGTTGCGAACGAGTGCTACATCACGTGGAACGTCAAACTTCTCACCGATAAGCCGCGGACGGATATAGAAGACGTCTTCATGTTCATTATCGATGACATGAAGCTCGATATTCGTCAGGTCGAAGCCGAGAAAGACAGCGAACCAGTCCAGCTGGAAATTTCCAGCGATGCCGCACCATCGTCCGATGCGTCGCAGACGGATAAGCGGCGGCCGTCGGCCGGTGCCGACACGCGCCAGGCAGCCAAAAGCTCTGAAAGCGTTCGCGTTCCTGCTGAACGGCTGGACGAGCTCATGGATCGTGTCGGTGAACTCGTCATCGCGCAATCGCGTCTTAGCCAGATTGCCGCCGCCAGCCCGGACCTTAATCTGCGCGCCGTCTCCGAAGACATCGAGCGGCTCTCCAACGAGCTGCGCGATACGATGATGGTGCTTCGCATGGTTCCCGTCGGAACCCTATTCGGCCGCTTCCGTCGCCTCGTGCATGATCTCGCACGCGAGACGGGCAAGACGATCGACCTGACGACCGAAGGCGAAGGAACGGAAGTAGACAAGACCGTTATCGAGCGGCTGGCGGACCCGCTCGTGCATCTCGTCAGAAACTCCGTCGATCACGGTCTCGAAACGCCGGAAAAACGCAAGGCGGCCGGAAAACCGGAAGCAGGTAAAATCAATCTCTCGGCGCGCCATGCAGGCGGCGAAGTCATTATTTCCATCACGGACGACGGTGCCGGCATCGACCGGGCGCGTGTTCGAGCCAAGGCGGAAGCGCAAGGCTTGATTATGCCGGGTGCCCACATTGGTGATCACGATCTGCTGCAAATGATCTTCCAACCCGGCTTCTCGACCGCGCAAGCTGTCACCAATCTCTCCGGCCGCGGAGTTGGTATGGACGTCGTCAAGCGGACGGTGGAAGCGCTGCGCGGATCGATCGATCTCAGCAGCGAGCCGGGCGTAGGCTCGCGTATCTCGCTTCGTATCCCGTTGACGCTTGCCATCATCGACGGCCTTTTGGTTCGAGTCGGCACGGGACGCTATGTCATTCCGCTATCCGCGGTCGAGGAATGTCTCGAATTGCCGGTCGAGCAGGATTTGCGCTCGCGCGGCAGAAGCTTTATCTCGCTGCGCGATACGCTCGTTCCGTTCCTCAGGCTTCGCGAAATTTTCCAGACAGGAACACAGCCGGATCAATTCCAGAAAATCGTGGTCGTTTCGACTGGGGCCGAGCGCGTCGGATTGGTCGTCGACCAGATCATCGGTGACCATCAGACCGTGATCAAGGCCATGTCGAAGCTGCACGAAGACGTCGCGATGTTTTCTGGCGCGACGATCCTCGGCGACGGCTCGGTCGCGCTCATTCTCGATATCGCGCATCTGGTGGCGACTGGGCAAATGGCCGAGGCGCAGCTGCGCAAGGCCGGTTGAGCACGTCCGACCATAACGACGAAGGCATTCGGCTATGACGCAAGAAATTGAAGTACTGACGTTCGATCTCCAAGACGAGACGTTTGCCTTGGAGGCGAGCATTGTCCGCGAGATCATGGACATGCCGATCGTGACGATCGTGCCGACGGCTTCAAAGCTGGTCGGCGGCGTCATAAATTTCCGCGGCAAAGTCATCCCCCTCGCGAATCTGCATGTCGCATTCGGAATGGAAGCCGGACCGCTGACGATCGACAGTCGTACTGTCGTGATCGAACTCGATATCGATGGAGTCGCGAGCTTCATCGGACTTCGGACCGACCGCGTGAACGAAGTCACGACACTTGATCTTTGCCGCAGCGAGCCGCCGCCGAGCGTGGGCATGCGGTGGCGATCCGAATATGTGAAATGCGTCGTCAAGCAGGGAGGCGAGTTTATCGTGCTTCCTGATCTTCAGAATATTTTCTCGATCCATTCGGAAACGACAGGAGGATCGCTCAAAGCAGTCGCTTGAGCGTTTTTTTGAAGGCCCTGCGCATGGATGCGCCGGCGAGACTCATGACGAGTTCCGTTCGATAGCAGCGGCGAAGCTATCGCAAACAGTTCATGAAGTGCGCTGGAAACCACAAGGTTTCCAAATTTTAGGGCAAACGCAATGCGATTCACGATCAAGGCCAAGCTGGCCGCTACGTTCGCGGTTCTGACGATTCTCTCCTGTGTGATGGCGGGACTTTCGATCGCCAATCTAAGTTCTCTCAACTCGGCGATCACAGATATGCTTGCGGGTCCCGTGAAGGAGACGCAGCTTATCGGCGACCTCCAGAACGCGTTGAATACGATGTCTCGCAACGAGAAGAACGCTGCGATGACCAATGACCCCGCATTGACAACCGAGTTCAAGAAAAAATCGGAAGATGCGGCAGATAAGGTTAGTGTACTGCTCCCGAAAATCACGTCGATCGCAAACGACGAGATGAAATCGATCCTGGCGGATTTGGGACGATCCTATAATGAATACCTTGTAGAGAATCGCGAGGTCATACGTCTTGCGACGCTGAACACCAACGAGTCCAATGCGCAGGCTGGCGCCCTGTCGATCGGGGATGCCCGAAAAAAGCAGAATGAACTTCTCGCCTTAGCGGACCGGGTGCGAGACGCGGCAGACGCCAATATGAAAGCGACCGATGAGGAGACGAGTGCCGAATACGCGATGTCGCGAAACATTCTGATCAGTGCCGCAATTCTTCTGATCGTTGTTTCAATCGCAGCGGCCATCTGGATTTCGCTCAATATTTCTCGTGGCCTTTCGAAAGGTGTATCGTTGGCTCAAGCCGTCGCCATCGGCGATCTCGGCCAGCAAATTGAAGCAAAGAGCAACGACGAGATCAAAGACCTCATCGATGCAATGAATCGCATGACCTCGAACCTTCGCGAGACTGCCGACATCGCCAATCAGATTGCAGGTGGCGATCTCACGGTGCAGCCGAAGCCGCTTTCGGACAAGGACACGCTGGGTCACGCCCTGGAAAGCATGGTCGAGCGCCTGCGGGGCGTCGTATCGGATGCGGTCGCGGCTTCGAGAAACGTATCGGCTGGCAGCCAGCAGCTATCTTCGGCCTCCGAGCAGGTATCGCAGGGCGCAACCGAACAGGCTTCGGCCGCCGAAGAAGCATCGGCGTCGATGGAAGAAATGGCGGCGAACATTAAGCAGAACGCTGATAACGCTGCGCAGACAGAGAAGATCGCGCGTCAATCGTCGAAAGATGCTGAAGCAAGCGGCGACGCAGTGAGCCGCGCAGTCAACGCGATGCGCACGATTGCAGAAAAAATCGGTATCGTTCAGGAGATCGCCCGCCAGACGGATCTTCTGGCTCTCAACGCCGCGGTCGAAGCCGCGCGCGCTGGCGAGCACGGCAAGGGCTTCGCGGTCGTTGCATCCGAAGTGCGCAAGCTCGCGGAACGCAGCCAGACTGCGGCCGCAGAGATCGGCGCGGTGTCCGGCGACACCGTGAAAGCGGCGCAGGAAGCCGGCGAAATGCTGACGCGCTTGGTTCCGGATATCCGTAAGACGGCGGAACTCGTTGCTGAGATCAGCGCCGCGTGCCGTGAACAGGATATCGGTGCTTCGCAGATCAATGAGGCGATCCAGCAGCTCGATAAGGTCACGCAGCAGAACGCCGGTGCCTCGGAAGAAATGTCGGCGACCTCTGAAGAATTGGCGGCGCAGGCCGAGGAGCTTCAGCAGAGCATCGCGTTCTTCCGGACCGACGACTCGAACCGCTCGTCCGAGTCTGCGAACGTCCGCTCGGCGTCCGTCAAGCGGATCACATCGGCAAAGCCGTCGGCCGCTCAGAAAGCGCTTGCCAGGGCTTCCGCTGAGAAGAAAGCGACCTCGTCCGCGCACCGCAATACCGTTGCCGAACTTCAGTCGCGTGTGAAGGGCTTTGCCCTGGACTTGAGCACGGGTGGCCCTGATGCCGACGATGCAAATTTCCGGGAGTCGGCGTGATGACCAGCGCTGGGTCCGAAGCTCAATATGTGACGTTTAGCTTGGCCGACGAAGTCTTCGCGGTCCCCGTTAGGGAAGTGCGCGAGATCCTGGATTACCGAAAGGCATTCAGGATTCCGCACGGTCCCGACTATCTCCTTGGCCTCACCGACGTTCGGGGCCAAGGCGTACCGACTATAGATCTGCGCCAGCGTCTCGGGCTGGCGCCGACGGAGCCGACGCCACACACGCGCATCCTCGTTTTGGATGTGGCGCTTGCGGGGCGAGTCCTGTGCCTGGGTCTTGTGGCGGATCGGGTCTTCGAAGTAACGCCCTTCCACAGCAATCAGATCGAAGCGGCGCCGGACATCGGCGTTCGCTGGCGCTCGGACTACATCGCCGGTGTGGTCCAGCGGCCCGAAGGTTTCGTCGTGCTGGTCGACCTGCCAAAACTGTTCTCGTCGTCCGAGTCGGCGGTGCTTTCGCAAACTGCGGCCGCTGCGTAACCGGTCTACGGAGCTTTTGGTATGACTTCTCAAGGCCTCAGCGTCGACCGCGGGCAAGATACGCGGCTGCGCAGCGATAACCTGAGCAAGCGCAACTTCGATCGCTTGGCACGTTTCATCAATGGGTATAGCGGCATCCGCATGCCGCCGACCAAAGTGACGATGCTTGAGGGACGGCTCCGGCGGCGCTTGCGCGTCACCGGCCACGCCTCGCTCGACAGTTATTGTCACTTCCTTTTTGATGAAGATGGCATCGAGTCCGAAGCCGTTCATCTGATCGACGTCGCGACGACGAACAAGACCGATTTCTTTCGGGAACCAAACCACTTCGCTTACCTAGTCGAAAATGTTCTGCCCGCGATGATGCACCGAGACAAAGGTGAGGTTCGCGTTTGGAGCGCGGCATGCTCGACCGGCGCCGAACCCTACACGTTGGCGATGATCCTTGAAGACTTCAGGCAGAGCTATCGGCTTGGATATTCGATCCTCGCGACAGATCTAAGCACCGAGGTTCTGTCGACCGCGGTTCGTGGCATCTATCCCGAAGAGATGATGGATCCGGTCCCCCCCGACATGGCGCGGAAATACGTGCTGCGTTCGGTCCGTGGCGACCGGCAGGTTCGCATCCACCATTCGCTTCGATCGAAGATCGGTTTCGCCCGGCTGAACCTTATGGACGATAGCTACGCAATTGGCGCACCGGTCGACGTTATCTTCTGCCGAAATGTGCTCATCTATTTCGAGAAAAAGGTGCAGGAAGCCGTTCTATCGCGGCTTTGCGATTGTCTCGCGCCGAATGGCTATCTGTTCATTGGTCATTCCGAATCCATTGGCGGATTTTCACTTCCGGTCAAACAGGTCGCAAATACCATTTTCCAGAAGACGCGATAGATGCCTCATAAAAAGATACGCGTTCTGATTATCGACGACTCGGCAAGCGTGCGCCAAACCCTGACGGCGGTGTTGAGCTCGGACCCGGACATCGAAGTCATGGGCGCAGCCTCCGACCCGATCGCCGCTGCACGTCGTATCCAGGATGAGGTCCCGGACGTCATCACGCTTGATGTCGAGATGCCGCGTATGGACGGCATTACGTTTCTCAGAAAGCTGATGGCGCAGCGGCCGGTTCCGGTCGTCATGTGCTCTTCGCTGACGGAGGCAGGATCGGAAACGCTGATGCAGGCGTTGGAGGCAGGCGCCGTCGACATCATCTTGAAGCCGCGGATCGGCGTTGCCGATCATCTCGCCGAAAGCTCGCTTAGAATTTGCGAAGTGGTCAAAAGCGCGGCTTTGGCTCGGGTCGGCGGACGACGGCCGCGCGATGCGATGGAAGTCAGCATGGGAGGACCGGAAAAGAAGCTGACGGCGGACGCGATGCTTCCGCCACCGTCCGGCCGCGCTATGGCGAAAACAACCGAAATGGTCGTGTGTATGGGCGCCTCTACCGGCGGAACGGAATCGCTACGCGTCGTCCTGGAGGCTATGCCCGCGAATGCGCCGGGCATCGTCATTGTGCAGCACATGCCGGAGAAATTTACTGCGGCCTTTGCCAAACGCCTGAATTCACTCTGCGCCGTCGAAGTGAAGGAAGCGGTCGACGGCGATGCCGTGCTGCGCGGCCACGTCCTTATTGCGCCAGGCGACAGACATATGATGCTGGAACGGCAGGGCGCGAGGTATTTCGTGTCCGTCAAGAGCGGCCCGCTGGTCTCTCGCCATCGCCCGTCGGTCGACGTGCTGTTTCGGTCGGCCGCGCAATCGGCTGGTTCCAATGCCGTCGGCGTCATCATGACGGGCATGGGCGACGATGGTGCGCGCGGGCTTAAGGAAATGAAAGCCGCAAACGCTTTCACGATTGCCCAAGACGAAGCGACGTCGGTGGTCTTCGGCATGCCAAAAGAGGCCATCGCAAGAGGGGCAGCCACTAAGGTGGTGCCCCTGAACGCGATCGCAAGCGAAGTGTTGCGAGCTGCAAGCCGCAGCTAAGCGGCACGCGCCGAGACGGCCGCGTCGGGCAAACAATGTGCGTGTACGTCTCGCTCTCTCGCCATCGTATAGGTTGCAGCGATAGCATCGAGAAGGCTTTTCAGCGGATCAAGAATATCCGCGACGTCAATATCGTCTTTACCGGCAAGCGATTGAAGTGACGCCGCGGAAGTCGACAAAACGTTTCCGAGTTCGGCATCGAAATTCAACTCGGTCTCGGCTTTCGAGAGCGAATCGACAACGTCCTTTCCTTGTCCCATGATTGTCGCGAGCCGAGACTCTGCAAGATCGGCAGCGTCGCGCAAGCGTGCGGCTGCGCATTCGAGCTTGGATTTCGGGCTAGTCTCTGCGCGGTCCGCATTCAAATGCGCCATATCCTCGCCGAGGGAACGAAGTGCCGCGAGCGTCACATCGGCAATGGAATCGAGCTTTTTGGCGTAGAGGCGCAGCTCGATGGCAATGACCTGGAGCGGCTTTCCCGCGTCGCCCATCCGCGAGCAGCTGACCGTCGTGTTGAGCGCCATGAATTGCACGTCTTCGCGAACGCTTTTAATCGTATCGATCCGCCGCAGCAACTCGTCGACCGTGAGAGCCGTCGCGGATCGGACATCATTGGCCGCCGCGACTGCTTGCTCCATATCTGTGACGAGGATTTCGGCGTCAGCAACGCTTCGCTCGAGAGATCGAAGATTGTTATGGCTATCTGATGAGCTTTGCGTTTGCTGGAGGCGCAAAAGAGATTGCGCATCGGCTGCCATTCCAGCCATGTTGGCGAGCATCACGCGGGAATCGCGCTCGAAGTCCTGGGCCGTATCCGCGAGTTGCGTGGCGAGCAGACGGCAGATGAATTTGGTAAATCGCTCTCTCGTGTCGTCCGAGAGCCCGTCTTGCGCCAAGCGAGAATCGGCTTCGGTCAGGAGATTGAGCCCATTCTGAATGTGCTCGATGCGCTGCCGCGATATATCTCCAATTTGAAGCGACGATAGCGCATCGACGACCTTGAGCTGGATATTTTGCGCAAGCGCAGAGGCTTCACCGGTCATGTCGGCGATCTGCTTTTGATGCACCCGGATCGCGGTCGCATCGTCCGCCAAATGATTGGGAACGGCCGGAACCATCGCGGAGACTTCTTCGGCGAGGCCAGATTCAAGCTTCAGCGCCGCGCGGACCTGGTCAAGCAGACCGTTGAGCCGCATATCGATGTCATTGAGTTCGGTGCCGCCGACCTCGATTCTGGTCCGCATTTCCTGAGAAAAGGCGTGAAACTGTTGGGCGTCTTGCTGATCGTCGGCGGCAGTGATCTTCAAGTTGAGGGCGAAGACCAGAAGGTAGCGCAGAAGGCTTCGCATATCTTCGATATCGCGCAGCAATTCAGCGCTTCGGCATTCCAGATCGCGCAGCTCTTGCCCGCGCTCACTGAGCATATTCGGCAGAGACCGCAGCTCTTCGGCGGCGGCGGAGAGTTCCCGCGTCGCTTCTCCAACGGCTTCGCCGTCAAGAAGGTTACTCAACTGCTGAAGGTATTGGAGCTGCTGACTGATCAAAGAGACGGCGGATTCGAGTATCGTTCCGGCGCGCGAGAATTTCCCCTCGATCTGGCTTCGCGAAGTTTCCAGATGGCCTAAGATTGCCTCAATCATCGAAATGCGGGTGTCCAATTTGGTATGACGGCCGAAAGTTTGCGTGTTCGGCACAAGCACTGTTGCGCACGGGTCAGACCATAACTGGCGATGTATGATTGGAGACTTTACCGGTGACGGCGGCGTAATGTCCCGCCGGCATCGGCTTGCCGATAAGATAGCCCTGGATCTGCTGGCATCCGAGCGTTCGTAGAAGTTTCAGTTGTTCTTCTGTTTCGACGCCTTCAGCAACGACCGTCAAACCCATCGCGCGTCCAAGCCCAAGCACGGAATCGACAATTGCAGCCGCGTTGGAATTGCGAACCATATCGAAGACGAAACTCCGATCGATCTTGATGCGGTCGAACGGGAAAGCGCGGAGCGTGCCGAGCGACGAATAGCCGGTGCCGAAGTCATCGAGCGCAACGCTGACGCCGAGGTCCTTAACCCCGGTGAGAACCTTCGACGCGTAAGCGAGGTTCTGGATGAACAGGCTCTCAGTCACTTCGATCTCAAGGCGTTCCGGCACCAAACCGGTTTCGATGAGCGCGTTTCTGACGACCTGTACGAAATCGCCGCGTTCGATTTGCACGGGCGATACGTTGACAGCAATGCGAAGACCGTTTTTCCACGAGGAGGCTTCGCGGCAAGCCTCACGCAGGACATAAGCGCCGATGGCGCCGATGGCTCCGGATGCCTCGGCCGCGGGGATAAAATCGGCGGGAGAAACTGGACCAAAATCGGGATGCTGCCAACGCGCAAGCGCTTCAAATCCACTGATGGCGGACGTCGAGGCTTCTGCCTGAGGTTGGAAGGCGAGGGAAAGCTCGCCCCGTTCCAGCGAGAGGCTGACGTCATGTTCGAAGATCAGACGCCGGTGCTCTGTATTCAGCATCTCAGGGGAAAACGCCATGACCTCATCGCCGATTTTCTTGGCGTGGTGGAGCGCCAATTCGGCCGCGGCGATTAACTCCTCATGATCGGCCCCGTGGATGGGAAAGAGCGCGGTGCCGACACAAGCCGTGACGCGGATCGTCTTGCCGTTTTCGAGGACGTGGGGCTCGCGCAGCGTGTCAACGATGTGATGCGCCTTCGCGCTAAACTCGCAGTCCGGTTTATCGCTGGGGGAGATCAGCAAAAATTCGTCGCCGCCGGTGCGCACGATCGTGTCGGTGTCGCTAGAGATCGAACGCAGACGGTTGGCGATGCGGCTGATGATGACATCTCCGACCGCCTGGCCATGCAACTTGTTAACGGCACGAAAATCGTCGAGGTCGATATAGAGAATTCCGACGGTTTGCCGGTCGATCGTCGCTTGCTCGAGAATTCTTGCGAATAATTCTTTGAGCGTTCCGCGATTGTGTAGGCCAGTCAACGGATCACAAATCGCCAGCTGACTGAGACGCACGATGAGTTCATGCTCAGATTCTGAGCCGGAGAATTCGATCATTTCAAAAATCCGCTCGCGATATCGAGAAGCCCCTGTGCGCTGAACGGCTTAGTGATCCACGCCGACGCGCCCGCGGCACTGGCTTCTTTACGCGCGGCCTGATCGGACTCGGTTGTCAATACGATAATGGGCAGACCGTGATAGGATGGTCGCGCGCGCAAATGCCGAATGAACGCGAGGCCGTTCATTCGTGGCATGTTGAGATCCGTCACGACGATGTCGACGAGATTGGACGTCGCCTTTTGCAGGCCCTCGAGCCCGTCGGATGCTTCTATGATATTGAAGCCGGCGCTTGCGAATGTTACCCGGATCATCTGCCGGACGCTTGGCGAATCATCGATCGCGAGCAGTGTCGGCATAACTTTCCCCACCATGACGCAAATTCTCACGTACGAACGCAATGCTGCGGCACGACACGTCACTGCTTGCACGTAGTTCAATAGTACGCCACAGGAGTGAAAGATCGTTTAATTTGCCACATTTCGAAATGGCACTTGAGAACCGGAATTTTAAAATATCACTAGGACTTTTGAATAATAAAATCGGCATAAAGCTGTTTCGAGGCGCACTAAGTCAACAATTACCACGTTTTTTTGAAAATGGCTGAGGCGCTTTTTGAAAGACGATTAGCGCGATGGAATGCAAGCGATCAGCATTCGACGCAAGCGCGATCGAGACATTGCAATTAAACCATTGGTACGATTCAGTGTGCGCGTCTTAGAGAGGGGATTCTAGCGGTCTGTCTTGCTCGCACGTGGCGAATTACGTCCGCAGGCTCTATTCGCCTGAAATGCATCGATCGATCTCGCGATTGTCTTCCAGGCAAAAAGGTTGCCGCTTGCAAACGTGAATTCCGTCTTTTTATCAACCGGAATGCGGCGAATGGCTGAGCCCGTCGCGACGCTCAATTTCCATGGAGACGCTGCGAGCCGACCTTGGGGGCAATGCGTGATCGGATGGAGCGGCCAAATCGCAAGCGAGAAAACCAGGGCATTAATTTCCTGATAATTGCCGCACGTGTTGCTCCTTCGAATATCGCAACGAGACCCGTTTGGCTCATCTGACGCATTGCGGGCGGGGGCTATAGCACGCAAAATGAACGTCATTCGTTTTTGCGCCAACGGCTCCGTAGGGCAATGACAGCACTGGTTTTTCAGGCCTGCAATCGAACTGCTCCGTCTCGAGCAGTTACCATCAACAGTGATTGTGCTCGTCGGCGTGCCCCTGAGATCGGTAAATGTTCCATTAAATTTCTGATTTTTTGAACATTCGCCATGCGCAAAGAAGAACGAAAACCAGTAAGTCGTCCGGCGAAAATCGAACTCGGCGAGGGTCAGGTCTTGACGTGCCGCATCGCCGATACCTCGCGCGGCGGAGCGTTGCTGCTGGTTGAAAACAGCGAGTGGTTGCCGAAATCATTCGTCATCCACGATACGTTCTCTGGCAGTCGCCGTCGTGTGCGCGTCAAGTGGACGTCCCCAAATCGCGCCGGGGTTCAATACGTCGATGCCGCCGTCGACGTGCCGGCTGCGCGCCGGTCAGCCGGCTTCGGAAAGCGGGTATAAGCAAACGTCTGGGTCAATGCTGTCTTTCGGCGGCCGCCCAGCGGTCCAAAATAAGCTTCGCGATCTCTAAGTACGCGCCGCCGAAATGATGGCCGCCGGTTCTTTCAATAAGCGTCGCGCCTTTGAGTTCCGACAACGTACATCCGGTATCGCCATCCGTTTTCTCTTCAACGCTGAAGATGCACGTCACCTTATCCTTGGGTAACTCGGCCATGAACGGACGCAGGCTGATGTCGGCGGATGATGGAATGCCGAGCCAACCTGCCATTGACATTTCGAGACGCCCAACTGGCTCCGGCGCCATCAGCACGATCAGCTTGACCTGCTTTTGCAGATCGGGATCGAGCTTCGTCCAGACCATTGGAATGGTTGCAGCTCCGAATGAGTAGCCAATCAATGAAACATCCTGGATATGCCACGCCGTTCTATAATAACGCGCGATGCGATCGAGATCGCCGGCGATCGTCTGCGGGTCCTTCTCGCTCCAGAAGTACCGCAGAGTATCGAGGCCGATAACGGAGATGCCGTTTTTCGACAGTGTCTCGCCGATTTGCTTGTCGATGTCCCGCCATCCGCCATCTCCCGAAAGAAAGATCGCAAGCCCCGTAGGGCTCTTCGCGGGAAGTTCGGTCAGCGGCAGATCGCTAATGGAGGCTTTCGGCACGAGGGTCATGTCGAACACGGCTTTGATCGCCAACGATAGGGTTGAATCATTGGTCGCCTCACCATGTTCGATTGAAGTACCGGGATTGACCGCGACGAAGGGTTTGAGAGCGGGACTAGCCGGATCCTCCGTAAAGAGTGTCCATTTGCCGTTGAGCTTGATCGGCCCATATTCGAACGCGCCATCCTTGTTCCCAAGAACCGGCGCGCCGCTGCAAAAAGCATCCTTTGATGTGAGCGAAGGCGAAAATCCGGAACTCAGCGCCCCAGACACACTGTTCGGCGGTGCTTGCGCCAGAGTGAGATACGCGATCGTGCCGGATCGCCCGAGGCCGAAGAAAACCGGCGACTCCCACGCTTGCATGCCGAGCGCACGTTCGGACAGGCGCACGAGATCTTCGATGTCGCCGAAGAGTTGATTGCATTGGCCCGCCGGGACGGTCGTATTGAGAATGTCACGCATCACGCCGGCGTCGAGAATTGCGACCGCCGCGCCTTGGCTCTCGAGCGCGGCGGCTATGGGCTTGTAGGAAGGCGACGCTGCATCGGGATCAGCCATCAGAACGACAAAGGCGGAAGGTGCATTGCCGGACCACAGGACCGGGACATTGCCAAATCGCTTCTGCGCGATAGTTTTCGTGTCGGCGGACGCAGGCGTTCCGATAGAGATAATCACACAAAAAATGCCGAAGGCTGCGGCCAACACGCGAGCGATGTCTAGATAGCGCGATCTTTGGACCATTCTTTATTCCCGTCGGATGTTGAGCGCCGTGCGCTGGCACTGATGAGGGAGGTGATGTCGAAAAGCGTTTGCGGCAGGCGCAACCCGTGCTCATAGGCGAGGTATTTTGTGCGCCACTCCGGCTTGAACTTGCTTTTGAAAATACGGACCCCCTCGAAGTGATAGAGCCGGTCGCCGTATCGGAAAAATAAACCGGCGAGACGAGCCCACCGCGATGCCAGTCTGTGATCGGGAAGGCCCGAGAGCGGTGCCATTCCGAGATTGAACCATTTATAGCCTTCGGCCTTCGCCTGCTCCAAAAGCTTGAGCACAAGATATTCCATCGCCCCCTCCGGAGCGCCGGGAACCTGGCGCATCAAATCCAGCGTGCACGCAGAAGCCGGAGCGTTCCGCCAGAGGTTCGCGAATGCCACGATGCGATTTTCATGACGAAGCACCGCAATGTCGTGGCGTTCGACATACTCGGGATTCCAAAAGCCGAGTGAAAAGCCCTTCTCGCGATGTCCACGCTGTGCGAGCCACGCGTCCGATACGCGCTTTAACGCCGGAAAGAATTTCGGCACGATCGTAGCGGGCAAGATTTCGAATTCGATATTGGCCTTTTCGGCACGCGTCTTAGTTTGACGAAGCCGTTTTCCAGCCTTGCCATCCAGCGTGAACGTTTCGAGATTGACCCACGCTTCCTCTCCGAGCTTGATCAAGGAAAAACCGGCATCGAGATAGACAGGTAGATGATCGGCAGTGATCTGATAGAAAACCGGAGCCCCTTTCTGCTCGTCGGCGCCTTCCTTGAACCGCCAAACGAGATCGATGAGATCGGCGCTGTTGTTCGCAATCGGGTCGCCCATCGCGACCCACGTCGATCCGCGAACGCCATACATCATGAAACCGTTGCCGCTTTGCGAAAACAGAAAGCGCTTGTCCCCGGTGAATGCGAGCTCGGCTGTGACTTGCGAGGAATGATGTGCGATTTCCTTCGCACGCCGAAGTTCTGCGGCTGAGGCCTTGCGGCTGATGTTCGGCGCCTTGTGGAGCAGCTGGTAAGAGGCGATGATCATCACGATGATCGCGGCGCCGAGCGTAGCGCGCAGAAAGCGCGAGGCATCCTGATGGTAGGCGAATTCCCACCACAGCGAATTGTCGTAGGGCACGCCGCGATAGATGGCCAGTCCGATTAGGATCGACGCGCCGATGGCGATCAACACCGCAAGAATTGCTGATGCCGAGAGCCGGCCTGCAAGTACGCCGCCCTTGCGGTAGAACTCCCGCCGTCCCGCAATCAGGATCAATGCCGCCGCGAGACAAGCGAGCGCTTCGATGAAATCGAAACCCTTTGTGATGGAAAAAACAGCGCCGCTGAGCAGCAGGACGATTGCCAGTTGCCACGCTGAACGTAGCCGGTGCGCGAGGCCGTTTGCGATCAGCAGAAGAACGGTTCCGACGAGGCTCGCAATGAAATGCGATGCCTCGACGAATGGCAACGGCAGAAAATCGCGAATGAGCCACAGGCGGTGGGCGGGCAGCGTTCCAGAAATCACCAGGATCAGCCCGCCGGAAAAGGTCACGACAGCCGCGAGCGGCGGAATGATCGGTTCGATGATCGTGGCGGACGTGCTGTCGTCCTCATGCGCTAAACCCCTTCGGCCGCGCATCTCGTGCACCATCAGCATCGTCAGCGCGACAATGACTGGCGCGATGTAATAAATCAGCCGGAAAAGCAGGAGCGAACCGACGAGTTCGCCGCTCGGATGTTGCGTCACGCCAAGTAGGATGACGGCGTCGAATACGCCGAGGCCGCCCGGTACGTGACTGACCACGCCGAGCACAGTCGCGAGGGCAAAAACAACGAAAAAGCCCGGCATCGTAATGTGCAGCTCTTGGGGCAACAGCACCCAAAGCGCCGATGCCGCCGCCGCAACGTCGAGCATGCCGACGAAGATTGCCCCGATCGTTGCGCGCGTGCCGGGGAGCGGCAGCCTCCAATTCCCGATTTCGATCCGGATTGGATGGATCGACACGTAGACGAGCCAGACAGCAATGACGGCCAGGATCATCGTTCCCGCCAGCCGGCACGTGGGGACGCTCAGATGCACCAGTGCGGAGACGAGCTGCGGATCGACCGCGAGGCAGATCCCGGCAATTGTCGCAAGACCTGCCCAGAAACTTAGCGCACAAAGCATTACGATGCCGAGGACGCGGTCGGTATCGACGCCCCAGACGCGATAGAGCCGCAGCCGGACTGCCCCGCCTGTGAGGACGCCGAAGCCGAACGTAAAGGTGACGGCATGGCTGATGAAAGACGTGATCGTCGCAATGCGTAGCGGGACCTGCCTAGCGCCGACAACCCTGAGCGCGATGAGGTCATAGCCTACCAGCGCCGCATAGGAGAGGACCGTAAACAGCCCGGAGAGCGCCAGATGCGAAAGCGGGAACGTTGCTATCGTGTGCCGGACCTGCGGCCACGAGATCTCTTCGAGGTTCCGATAAAGGACCGTCGCCGCATAAGAGAACGCCGCGAGCGCGACGATGGCGCCGACAACGGACCAATCGATGCGTTCGAGAAGTCTTGGGCTGGGCGCCGTCGGCTGTGGAGCCTCATTCTGCGTCTCAGCCATTGTAAAGTGTACCATCTGAAAGGGAAGATTGATCCGCACCGGTGCTAGCGCGGGGCTCGGAGCCGGAAAAGTTAGGCATTGGTAATCTTGAAAGAAACGCTCTTCTTACGTTATCGCCAATCTCCACAGGCCGGCCGACGGCGGACGTGCAAAGCTAAAAGGCCGCACGTTTAGCGCATCGGCAATCAGGCAGCCGGGCGGGCTCAGCTAGAACGAAGGTACAAACTCTTCCGCTCAGGAATTTTATTCCCCCTTCCGAAAAGGACGCCCGGGGGCGCTCGCATCCGCTGCGACGCTCCAGGAACATAATCCGCAGACATACCATTTTCCCGACGCCATCGTCTCACTCTGCGTTCCCGGCCCATCCGCCGACTGTCGATTAATAGACGCTCTAATCGCGGAGGTCCCTGCCAGCGGCCACGGTGATTCGATACGATAATCAACAGAAGACGACAGCCTTGCAGCAAACCGCGGGTTTGTCGTTGCGCTTCGGCCCAACGGTTCGAATATTTTGGCCGCTCCGCTTGAGCGTTCAGCGCTTGGACATATATCCCCCTCTTGCGTTCGATCTATTGAGATCGTGCAGCGCATGGACGTATCTTTATCGTTGTCGGTCACGTGCTTCGACGGCGATGCCGGGGGAACAGGGCGAATGCGCAGCCGGGATTTGATTTCCGTATTTTTGCTGGCAACTGCCATGGTGTGCATCGCGCAACCGAGTATGGCCAGACATGGGCCGAAAGCTGCCTCCGCCACAAATGACGATCCTTGCGCGGCGCCGCAGGACTATGTGCGCCAACGGATCAATAAGATCAAAGCTCTTCAGGCTGCGGTGCCGGTTACGAATAGCAACCTGTTCGATTTGTTCGGCGGCAAAAAAGACGTCGACCCTCAAAAGTCCGTGGAGATATCGAACCTTCGCTATGAGGCAGACGGCGTCAACGCCCTGCTTGCGGCTGGCGGATGCCAAGCCTTCAACCTGGATCAAGAACTCTTGCAGAGTTCAAAATAGCGCTTGCGCCGGAGCAGCGTTCGGAAAGTCCCCGAAATGCGCTTTCACGACGCAATTTCGGTGAGCTGTCTCAGTTACATAGTTTTTCATATTTAAAGAGTGACGCGAAGACTATTGCCAACTGAGAATTGGACGGTCAATCTCTCTAATATTCATATTCGGGCTCAGACTGAGCGGCTTTTTTATTCTATCTAAAGTCACGCTAGCCATGACGATAAGCGCCTTCGTTGCAGAGGAGCTGCCGGCGTTGCTGGATCTCCTCTACGGCGCAGCCTTGGACGGAGATCAGTGGCCGCTATTTCTCCAGGGGCTGATGAAGCCCTTTGATGGAGCGAATGGCATTCTGCATTTCTTCGATATCGAAACGCAGACAACGCCGCTGGCGCATCCCTTTGGGCTCGAGGCCGAGTATCTTATCGGCTATCAGGAGCACTTCGCGAGCTGCAATCCCTATCCTATTCAGTCGTTCGCCAAACTACCTTTTCTCCACGTCGTTCCGGCAACGACGGTCCTGAGTAGAGAAGAAGCGCTGCGCACCGAATTCTATAATGACTGGATGAAACCGCAGGGTATTAGTCCGGATCACCTCGGGTGTATGGTCCATAAGGACACCCAGCAAATGGTGATCCTCGCGATCGCCCCCAAAGAAAAACAGCTGGAGCGGAACAACGATCGCTACGTCAAACAGTTTGAAATTCTGGCGCCGCATATAAAACGCGCCGTCACCCTTTCGAAAGTCAGCCGTGTGGATCCGGTCCCGGGTGGTCTGCCCGCACAATTCTCGTGCGCCGCCATGCTAATTTCGCAAACTCGCGCCGTTAAGGCCGCAAATCCGCCCGCGGAAAACCTACTGCGGGAGGGATTATTTTTAACGGTCGATCCGCTGGGAAAATTGCGAGGAAGAGACAGCGATATCCAGTCCGCGCTTGTCGCTGCAATCGACGCCGTGTTTGTTCGTCGCGATCCATTCGGCGGTCCCGTCCACTGCCGGTCGCTCACGACGGGAGATCGAGTGTCGCTGATTGTTTTGAAATTGCCGATGATTGCTGCGCAAATGGCCCTGGTTCTCGTTATTGCGCAGCCAGGTAACGGAGCATCTCGTTTTCCAGAACAATTCACGACTGCCGAAGCGCGATTGGCTGACGCTCTGTTGAACGGTCAATCCCTCGCAGAGTTTAGCGAACATGTCGGTGTATCGATCAACACAGCACGTAAACAGCTCGCAGCATTGTTTGCGAAGACCGGAACGAATAGGCAGGCGGCGCTCGTCGCCTGGCTTCTGCAACGAAATTCATAAAGGCGACAAATTAATTACGCTAAAAGTATAGGGTTCCGAATTTCGATTGAAGTGAGATAATTTTATCGAAGGGCACGAGAAAGAAAGATCGGACGGCTTCCATCCGGAGCGCCCGACCTATGCGAAGCAACGATTGAACATATCTTGAAGCGTGATTGTTAATTCCATAAATGGCGATTCCACCTAATTTTTTCAGTTTTTCTCATTGCTTGATACGTGCCAGCGTCGTGCCTTCTGTACCATTTGAAGGAGATATTATGTCAGATGACCGACTCGACTTTCTCGCCCTCTGCCGCGCCGTGGAAGAAGGTGCGCACACTGACCTTTCTGAGGCCGATCGTGAGCTTTTGATCGTCCTTCATAAGGCGTTGAGCGGATTGAAAGTTGCGGTTGAGCGAGCGCTTTTGAATTCTTCGATGGAAGAACGTATCTCGAATTAATTCGGCGCTGCCGAAGGGCACGGATAGCGGAATGACACGTTGACGAAAGGCGCCGCGCCCCGATCACGCAACGATCAAATTAAAAGCCGAGACGTGTGGCAGGCTCTAGCCGTGTGGCGTGATCGCTTTGATGCGTGCCCAGGCTACTGCTATCAAACCGTCACGTCATTGGCCTACTCAGTTCGGATGAGGCTTGAGAGCGAATCCGATGAGATATTGGAAACAGTTTGTGGCAGGAGCGCTCGTTGCAACTGCGATGGTTGCCCGGCCGACGTCCGGTATTCAAGCAGAACCACCCGGCGCGCGTCTTCAACGAGCGGGATCGGAAGTTTACATCGAGCAGCCTCCGAAGAACGCATTTGAAAAGAGTGATCCGACCCTTCGCAAAGGCGCCAGGGACGGTACGGGAGACGGCGACCTGAAGCCCGCAGAAGGTCCAGAGCAGCCATCTGCCAGACAGCCCGAGGGATGCGATCGCGAAAACACGCCCTCGCAGGCGTGCTACGCCGCGACACAGCAAGCTCGCCCGATCCCGAGATAGCGTAAAACCAGCCTCAACTTTTTGGAGAGGGCCTCACGCCCGGCGCAATGGCAACGGCCTGCTGCTGGCGGTCGAGTTCGCGCATAAAAGCGGCGCCCGCGGCACGATCCCTGAATTCCCAAAGGTGCTTCTTCACGCCTTCAAATATAAGGGCGTAGACAGCAAGCTGAATGCCATCGCGTACCGCCAGCGTAGCGGGCGCGTTCTTGGTGAATCCCAGCTCGGCCTGCAGAAGCTGATCGACGGCCGCATATTGGAACGCCGAGCCGTGGACGAGCACGGAATAAAGCGTTTTGGTCGTCGTGACTGAGGCGAGAACGCGACCCGACTGGACGCTGACGGCGCGCAGCGCAACGGTAATGACATCGCGGCGATACTGCATGTCCCCGCCAATGCCGAGATAAGTCGCGCCTATGCCGCCGTTCGTCTCATCGGTATCGTAGCCGATGACGCCACCTTCCAGGATGATCCCGGCAAAGCGCAGTGGTGACAGGGCTTTGGCCTTATCGCCGTCAAGCGCCGCACGAGTATTCTGTATGATCTGCCGTTCCTGTAGTAGCGGCTGTAAATCGTTGCGCTCGACGACGTTGAACCATCTGCCGCCACCAGCTTTCGTCAGGACGTCGATCAACACCGCACCGCCGCCCTGCGTGAGCGCTCGTGAAAATTCGGCGAAGTTATCGTTCGACTTGTTTTGCCCCGTCAGGTCGGGAAAGTCGTAGACGGAAACGTCGAGCCTTCGCACCGGCGACGGAAGCGCATCGAGTGCGATGCCGGATTTGGTATCGGGAACGAGCCTTGGTGCTTGGTCCAAGCGATCGTCAACGCTGCCCGTAATCGGCGAAATAGTGGTGCAGCCGCAGAGACCCAAGGCAAGCAAGCCTGCCGCTGCGAAACACGCTTTACGATAAGTCACAAATGCCCCCGGCCGATACGCGTTACGGAATGTTGTGGCTGTTCGTCCGGAGAGTCTGCTGCTGCGTGCTGCCTGTCGCCCCGTTACTTCCGCTCCCGCTTTGGCTGCTGCCGCTTCCGCCGACCACAATGACGGAGCCGCCCCCGCCGCCCGCGCCGATGTTGTTCAGCGAGTTTTCCAGGCCGGAGAGGTCGGGGCCAGCGGCGCCCGATTTTGTGCCCAGTCCCTGCGCCTGGGCCTGTGAGAGCAGATAGCTACCGTTGAGCGGATTACCGCCAAAGGTGGGATTGGCGGGATGATAAACCAATTGAGTGGCACCGCTGTCTCCAGCGAGACAAACCAAGCTCAACACCATGCCGACGGTACGCATAACAATCTTCAGCATCATTGAATCCGTTTCTGAGAAAGGTCCTCTATTTTTTGATGAGGAGTGCACCGTTCGGCAGACGCGCGATGAGCACATTGGACGGCGCTGCGCCCTTCGGCTGCAAAACGCCGACCGAAAGGCCTTGTGTGTTGACCAGATAAAGGTTCGAGACGTCGTTGCCCGCCTGCAGTACGCCGACTGCATTGCGCGAACCGCCGAGCACGCCGACATTCGAAAAGTCGTTTTGCCCGGCCTGGAACTGCGCGACCGCGTTATTGGCTCCGGCCTCGAGCGTCTGGGCGAGGTTGAAGCTTTTGCCGGATGTGGCCATTTCGGGCGTCGGGACATACGCCACCGAACCTCGCGTATAAGGAGAAGCAGGCGCGACCTGAATCGGCTGCAATGCCATACGCTCTGCTGTCTCTGTCGCTGCTTGACGGATATAGGCGCCGTCAGCGCGGGCCGACGACTGTGGGCCACAAAGCGCCAGAGACACGGCGACAAGAACGGATGCGGCGCGAAGCATGCCCGAAGGTTTGGTCGTCATGGTGAATGGCACGATACTCTCCCTGCATTCGTTTCGATTGAAAGCCGGGCGCTGTAGTGCCCGATGGCCCCGCCATCCAGGACTGTCGTCGTCAGAACGCTGTCGTGACCCTGATTGAGGGTGAATTCGCCGCTCTGCGCATTGTCGCTGCTGCCGCTCTCGCCGCGTTTGCTGACGATCAGGTGATACTGCCCACTGACCGGATGGTGCGAATGCGCGATGGCAGTGAGCCAAAGCATTCCGTTTTTGCTTTCGCTGCGGATCTCGCATGTCACCGCGTTATCTGCCGCAGATGTCGTCGCGCTCGCATGAACGATGCCACCGATCATGAGCAAGGCCGCAAGACACTTCAGGCCGCCATATTGTGACGGCATTCCGCGTACGGCGGATTCGGAAGTCTGGTCTTTTCGAAAACGGAACATGAAGCCAACAACTAAACTGATAGCATAGGGTTCGTTTGTCGATCCGGCTTGGCTGCCATTTGCGCAGCAAAGAGAAGACGGCGGACGAATGTCCGCTGTCTTGCCGATCCTAAGACTACTTCTGGGAGACGATCGCAGCGTTGTGGGCGCCGTACTGGGTAACGAGCGAAGCGTTCACCACGCCGGCCGAGCCGCTATAGGCCTGCGACGTCAGCGCGTAGTTGCCGTTGCCGACCTGGAACGTTGCCTGCGTGTTCGCGGCGCCCGCAACGGTCGGAGCATCAGCCGTCGTTTGGGCCACAACGGCTTGGTTGCCGGCGCCTGTCTGCGCGATGAACGACGCGTTGGTATTGCCTGCTAGCGGATTCGCCATCATCTGGTTGGTCAAAGCGACGTTCTTCACGCCCGACTGAAAGGTGAAGGCATTGTTGACTCCGATGGTAGAAGTCGGCGCGTTCTGCTGCGAGGTGATCGCCGAGTTCTGGCTGCCGTACTGAAGCGTACTCTGCGTGTTCGCAGCATTGGCCTGAGCGACGATAGCTGAGTTCGCTGAGCCGAACTGGCCCGTGAACGACGCATTCGTCTGGCTGTTGCTTGCGCCGTTGAACACGGTGCCGCTCTGCGCCGTAACCGCTTCATTCTTGGAACCGGCCTGAACCGTGAGCGCCTGGTTGCCAACGCCGCGAAGCGAACCGCCACTTGCATCCTGGCTGGTGATCGCCGAGTTGGCATCGCCGGTCTGGAAGGTCGCGGCCGAGTTCTGCCCGCCTGTGCTGAATACGCCCGTCAGGCTGTCGGTGTGGTCCTGCGTCGTCTGTGAGGTCAGCGACTGGTTGTTCGAGCCGAACTGGCTGGTGAACGAACCGTTGGTGCTTGCGGTGACGACCGAGTTGTCGGTCTGCGCCGTAATGGCGGTGTTGCCTTTGCCGACTTCCAAAGTAGCCTGGTTGTTCTTGCCACCGGTCTGACCGGCAAGTGCGCTATTGCCTTCGCCGACCTGGGTCGTGAGCGAGGCATTGCCGACGGCAATCGCCATCGCCTGGCTGTTCGGAGCGTTCGTGCTCTGGACCGTCGTTGCGACGTTGTTCTTGCCGAACTGAGCGACGCCAGAGGCATTGCTGCCGTTGGCATAACCGTTGGTCTGCGCCGTGATGGCCGAGTTACCCGTGCCGACCTGCTGGGCGGCTTGAGTGTTGTTGCCGTTTTCCTGCGCAACCGTCGATGCGTTCGAAGAGCCGATCTGGTCGATGAAGGATTCGTTGTCGGCGGCATAGGCCGACGAAGCGCTCGCCAGAACGAGCGCCAGTGCTGCCACTTTGTTCATAGATGACGTTCCCCGTAACTACTCAAAATACGGAGCAGGTCCGTCTGCAGCCGATCCCCTCCACGTCGGCGTTAAAACATTCTTAACCCTACGCTTTAATGACGTTCAGTCCCAGGGACCGCGATTGGGATCAATACAAAAATGTAAGAAAAATAAGGCCTTACCCGGCCATTTCATCAATGAACTGTCATGGAGATGAACGCTTGCGACGCGACCGCGAAGGTTTGGGCCCGATGCCGCTGCGGGTGCGAAGCAGAGTCTCCCATCGTCACAAGCGCAATGCAAAGTCTGACGGCTATCACACGTGGGCCGGAAGACACATCGCATTGCGCCAAATCATGCCTATCTTCCGCACGGGAATCACGATCGAAAAAAGGATTGAGCATTGCCAATCGAGACGGAGTTCACGCCGATCGCATCGGCGGTAGGCGGAGCATTGATCGGCTGTGCTGCCGTTCTTCTCATGTTGATGGGTGGCCGCATCGCCGGCATCAGCGGAATGTTGAGCCGCGTGCTCGTACCGGGGCGTGAAAGCAAGCCGCTTCAGGCATTGGCGTTTGTGGTCGGATTGATTTCAGCGCCGATCGTTTGGATGGCAGTATCCGGTAGCGCGATTTCTCAAACCATCACCGATAACCTGCCGCTTGCGGCGATTGCTGGTTTGCTCGTTGGCTTCGGCGCGGTGTACGGCGGCGGATGTACGAGCGGCCACGGCGTCTGCGGCCTGTCAAGGCTTTCGCCTCGCTCCATCGTGGCAACCATCGTTTTCATGACGACGGCGTTCGCTGTCGTTTTCATTGTGCGCCATATGATCGGAGCCGGCCAATGATTGTGCTGGTCAATCTGCTCGCCGGTCTTGTGTTCGGTTTCGGTCTCATCCTGTCTGGCATGGCCAACCCGGCAAAGGTCCTGAACTTCCTCGACATCGCCGGTCATTGGGATCCGAGCTTGGCATTTGTCATGGGTGGCGCCGTGATCGTCACCGCCATTGGCTATCGCCTGATCTTCCGCCGCGCAAAGCCTGTGCTCGATGAGAGCTTTCATCTTCCGACCGCCCGGCAGATCGATGGTAAGCTTGTCCTCGGTGCGGCCGTCTTTGGGATTGGCTGGGGACTGGTTGGCCTTTGTCCTGGCCCGGCGCTCGTATCGATCGCGCTCGCGTCTCCGGCCATCTTTGTTTTCGCGCCGGCGATGTTGATCGGAGTGGCGCTCGCCGCATGGCTGAAACGTGCATGATCTTGCATCGCCTTGCCTCGCCACTTGCTTCAGAGTGACATCTGCCAATCACGTCATGACGTTGCTATTTGAGCGTGGTCCAACGTCACGAAGACGATCTTGTTTGCACGCTGTGTCGTACGCGAGGATATGAAACATCAGCGGTTCCAGGCGAAATCCAGTGACCAATCGTTGGAGATGCGAACGGTTGGAGTTCGACGATGAATGCGTCTGATCCCTCCGAGCACCATGAGGGCGCCCCGCATCCGCCGCCCGGCACCGACAACACCGGTGTGCTGGTTCTCGGACTGCTGGTGATCGCCGCATTCTGCGGCTGGTACCTGATCGTTCGCGACCGCGCGAGCGATACGAAGCCACTGCCCGTCATCCAAAAACCGATCATGCCGCCGTCGACAACCGACACGTCCGCGGAATTTCCGGGCCACAAGCACTACAGTATTCTAAGCCCGCTTCCCGACCAAGCCGACGCAACAAAGCAGCGCTAAGCTTCGCAGCAGAGCCAAGTGTCTAGCAACGCTTGTGCCGAGCTTGGCTGAGCTTAATTGACCGTCGTGCTGCCGGTCTGAAGCGCAGCTTTGTTGGCTTGCGGCGGCGGCGCCGTGAGTGGCTGCACCGGCGATCCTGGACCGATCTTCTGCAGATTGCCTGTAATCACGAGATCCTTCTCTTCCAGTCCAACCACGCTGACGAGATCGCCTTCAGTCGGCCCGAGCGTTACCAGCTTTTGCTCGGCAATATTCTTTGGCCCGACAACATAGACGTATTTGCCAAGCTGGCTTGAACCGATCGCTGTTTGCGGAACCATCAGAGCATTTGGGTTTTCACCGGCGTGCACATGAATACGAACGTATTGACCCGGCAGCAGCCCATAGTCGGCGTTCGCAATCGTCGCCCTGGCGGTCAGGGTGCCCGTCAGATGGTCGACCGCATTGTCGACGAACGTGATCTTACCCTTATGCGGCGGCTTGCTGTCGCCCGGCACGAAGACCTCTGCCGCAATAGCTCCGCTCTTGCGCACCTTCTCAATCGTATCGAGATCCGTTTCCGACGGGTTGAACGTGACGTAAATCGGATCGAGTTGAACGAGCGTGTTGAGCGGCGCACCCGCGACGCTGATCAGCGTCCCGATTGGCGCTTGGTTCTTGCCGAGCCGGCCTGAGAACGGCGCGCGGATTTGCGTGTACTCGAGATTGAGTTCGGCGGTGCGGATGGCTGCATCGTCGATGTTGATTGCAGCCTCGCTCTGGCGCAACGAACTCGACCGCTGGTCAAATGTATCTTTGGCGAGCCAGCCGCTTTTCGTCAGCTCGGTTCCGCGCTGCAGATTCGATTGGGCGTAATCGCGCGCGGCAATATCCCTCTGCTTTTCGGCCTTCGCCCGGTCGAGCGCAGCCTGATAGTCGCGTGGGTCGATCGTATAAAGCAGCGTGCCTTCCTTGACATCAGAACCGTCAGGCACGTGCTGCACTTGAAGGTAACCGGAGACGCGCGCTTGCAGCGTGATGTTATTGATCGACTCGGTCCGCGCCGGATAATCGAGATAGATACTGACCGGACGCTTCACGACCGACGCGACCGGAACCGGCATGACGAACGCACCCTGATGCGGCGGGGCGCCGGTGCTTTCAACCTCGGCAAGGAGCTTTGGGATCTCCGCCCGATAGGCATAGGCCGCTACGCCACCGATGGCGATCAATCCGAGAAGAGCTGCTTTCCAAACGCGCATCGCGAATCCCTTATCTATTCGGCAGCAACGGGGGCTGAAGGACCATGTGGCGTATGGGTCTCGCCGGACGCATCCGCATCGCGGCCCTCGCGCCATTTTTCGATGGTGGCATAGAAGACCGGCACGAACAGCAGTGTCAGCAGTGTTGCCGCCAGCATGCCGCCGAATACGGTCGTACCAATGGACTGCCGGCTCGCGGCCCCCGCGCCAGAGGCAATCATCAGCGGTACGACGCCGAGGATGAAGGCGAAGGCGGTCATCAGGATCGGCCGGAGGCGAAGGCGACCCGCTTCCATCGCCGCCTCGACGATCGACAGACCTTCGAGCCGTCGCCGCTTGGCGAATTCAACGATCAAAATGGCGTTCTTTGCCGATAGCCCGATCAGCATCACGAAGCCGATCTGCGAATAGACGTCGATCTGCATATGGCGCACCCAGATCGCGAGCAAAGCGCCGAACAGAGCGAGTGGCACGGCTAGCAGCACCATGAATGGCATCGACCAGCTCTCATACTGCGCGGCGAGGATCAGGAAAACGAATACGCTCGCGAGCGCAAACACCATAATCGCGATCGAACCGGCTTTGAGCTCCTGGAACGTGATCCCGGTCCATTCGTAGCTAAAGTCTCGCGGCAGCGCCGTTGCCGCCGCCCGCTCCATGGCAGCGATTGCTTGGCCCGTACTGTAGCCTGGCGCCGGTCCACCATTGATGAGTGCCGACGCATAGTTGTTGTAATGTGGAACCGTTTCCGGTCCGACGATCGGCTTCAAGGTTCCGAGCGTGCTGAGGGGCACCATGCCGCCGGTATCATTGCGCACGTAGAGTTTCGACAAGTCAGATGCATTCGCCCGTGAAGACTTGTCCGCTTGCAGTGTGACCCGGAATGTTCGCCCGAACAGATTGAAGTCGTTCACGTAGAGTGAGCCGAGATAGATCTGTAGCGTGTTGAACACGTCCGGCAGGCTGAGCCCCAGAAGCTTCGCCTTCGAACGGTCGAGGTCGTACTTGAATTGCGGCGTTGACGTCGAGAAAGACGAGAACAACTGCTGCGCATCAAGCTCCGGCTGCTTGCGGGCTTCTGCAATCAAAGCCTGTGTCGCATCGTTGAGCGCCTGGCTGCCGCGGCCAGTCAAATCTTCCACCTGGAACTCAAAACCGCCCGTCGTGCCAAGACCTGGGATCGACGGCGGATCAAAGCTCAGCGCAATCGCCTCCGGAATCATCAGCAACTTGGTGCGCACCGCAGCCACGAGATTGGATGCGCTCTGCGACGGTGGCCGCTCGTCCCAGGGCTTCAAGATAGCGAACTCGACCGCTGAGTTCGACTGTGCGGCGTTGGTCAAAAAGTTGAGACCACTAATCGAACCGACGATATCGACGCCCGGCGTTGCCTCCAGAATGTCTCGGACTTTTTTCGCAACCTCGTCGGTGCGTTCGAGCGAAGCTCCATCCGGCAACTGGACGACGACGAAGAAATAGCCCTGGTCTTCGACTGGTAGGAACGTCGAGGGAACGCGCTGGGCGATAAAATACGTTGCGGCCAGGATGCCGGCGAACAGCATCAGCATCACCCAGCGAATACGTATAAGGAAGTGCACGAGACGGGCGTAGCCGTGCGACATGCGGTCGAAACCGGCGTTGAACCACCGGAACAGAATGAACGTCGACGCAGGCTTATGCCGCAGAAAAGCTGCCGCCAGCGCCGGACTGAGCGTCAGCGAGTTGAACGCCGACAAACCGACCGAGATCGCAACCGTCAATGCGAACTGGTTATAGAGCCGGCCCGAGACGCCCGGAATGAACGCCACCGGAATGAAGACGGCCATCAGCACGCCGGTTGTCGCGATGATGGGGCCTGTCACCTCAGACATCGCCTTCAGAGCGGCGTCCATCGGCTTCAAACCGTTCTCAAGCTGGCGCTCGACGTTCTCGACCACGACGATGGCGTCGTCGACGACGAGGCCGATTGCGAGCACCATGCCGAGCAGACTCAGCATGTTCAGCGAAAAGCCGAGCGCCTCCATGATGACGAGAGTCGCGATCAACGATACCGGGATCGCGATTGTCGGAATGATCGTCGTGCGCCAGCTTTGCAGGAAGACGTAGACGACGAGCACGACGAGGAACAGTGCCTCGAGCAGCGTGAATACCACGTCATGCATGGCGGCCGAGACGAAGCGCGTCGTATCGTAGTGCATCGCGTAGGAGATGCCCTTCGGAAACCGTTTCGACAGCTCCTTCATTTTGGCGAGCACGCGCTCTTGCAATTCGAGCGCGTTAGACCCCGGCATCTGAAATACGGCCAGCACCACGGAGGGGTCTTTGCCGAAAAATGCCGTCGAGGAATATTGCAGCGCGCCTAGCTCAATCCGCGCCACATCTCGAAGCCGAACGATTGCGCCGGTCGTCGGATTGGCGCGCAATACGATATTGCCGAACTCTTCCGGATTGCTGAGGCGCCCGGTGGCGTTGATCTGCATCTCGAATGGCGTGCCGGGCGGCGCAGGCGATTGTCCGATCTTACCGGCGGCGACCTGGATGTTCTGTTCAGCGACCGCATTCTGAACATCGACCGCGGTAATGTTGAGCTGCGAGAGCTTGTCGGGGTCGAGCCACACGCGCATCGAATAGCGGCGCTCGCCGAAGATCTGCACGTCGCCGACGCCCGGCAACCGCTTCAGCGGGTCGACGATCTGGAGATAGGCATAGTTGCTGAGCGTGACGGGGTCGACCGAGTGGTCGGGCGACGTCAGATTGACGATCAGCACGAAGTTCGGATTTTGCTTGCGGATGGTGATGCCGGCCTGATTGACGATCGGCGGCAACTGCGATGCGGCTTCCGAAACGCGGTTCTGCACGTCAACCGCAGCGATGCTGAGTGGATAGCCGACGTCAAAGGTAATCGTGATCGTCGATGAGCCGTCGTTCGAACTCGACGACGACATGTAGGTCATGCCTTCGACGCCATTGATCTGCTGTTCGAGGGGCGTCGTAACGGTATCGGCGACGACTTGCGCGCTGGCGCCCGGATAGATCGCGCTCACGACCACCTGGGGCGGCGTAACATCCGGAAGCTGCGAGACCGGCAGCAGGAAATAGCAAATCGCGCCCGCCAGAACCATGATGACGGCGATCGCCGAAGCAAAGATCGGTCGGTGTATAAAGAAGTTGACCATGCGTCGTCCGTGCTGAAGCGCGGGAGCAATCAATCGCTATTGGTCCGGCTCTTCTCCCCCAAAGCCCGAGACGCTTTTAAAAACCGAAGTGACCATTATCTCAAGCGCGCATTCGCCCGATTGTGGGGCAAGTTTCCCAAGCGAACTATGAGTTTATCGAAATTACGGAGGATGGCTCCGGATTTCTCAACAATCTCCGTGGCTTCGAATCGGCGTCCGGAAAAGAGCCGGATCGCCGCCGCGAGCGAGCGTGGCGATATGTCATAGCAATAAGGCGGGGCCTCGAACCCGTGACCACTTTCACTCGCTTTGTGAATTATCCGCGCGGTGACGATCCGAGACGGCAGGTTTGGGGAGCTGCTCGCCGATACCGATAGAAAGCTCCGGACGCAGAATTTGGCATACCGACCGTATCCTCGCGGCGGGGCAATCGCGTCAATGAAGGTCGGGCGCTTCGTTGTGCGTTCGCGCAATCTCTTTTTCGAGATCGGCGAGATCCAGGAACTGATCCGCCTGACGGCGCAGCTCGTCGGCAATCATGGGAGGCTGCGTCTGCAATGTGGAGACAACGCTCACCCGTTTGCCCATCTGTTGGAGAGCTGCGACGAGACTCCGGAAATCTCCGTCGCCGGAAAAAATGACGATATGATCGAGATTCTCCGCAAGCCGCATGGCATCGACGGCCAACTCGATATCCATATTGCCTTTGACTTTGCGCCGGCCCGAGCCGTCCACAAACTCTTTCGACGGCTTCGTGACCATCGAAAACCCGTTGTAATCAAGCCAATCGACCAGTGGGCGGATAGAGGAATATTCCTGGTCGTCGGCCAGCGCCGTGTAATACAGCGCCCTCACCAAGAGAACCTTGCCGCGGAAAAGCCGGAGCAATCTTTTGTAATCAATATCGAAGCCCAGCGATTTTGCTGTCGCGTAGAGATTGGCGCCATCAATAAATAAAGCTACCCGCTCAGTCGGATAGAAATTCATTCGCGCCTTCCAGATAAAAATGCGGTCAGGATCGAGCGCCAGATATTTGAGTAGCAGACCAGAATGTCAATCCATCTGATCTCTCTACCGACGCTATTATAGCCTAATTCACGCGACCTGTGTCTGATACTCTCGAACAGAGCGCCGTTGCATATGATCAGTACGCGTCATTATTAATCGCAGATGAACGAACGAAATTTCCGATGCTAAACAAAGGGGCCATCTGCGATTGGAAGTAGACTCCGCATTGGCCGGAGCGCCTGATCGCTTATTTCGGCTCAGAAGCCCGCGCGTGCACTGCAATCAAGGTGCTGACCGCGCCGCGCCTTGAATGCAGGCGCCGCGCCTCAAGAGACTGCGCCGCGTCCCTCTCATGTTCAAACATCAGGATGACTGAGCGGAATCGGCGTGCTACCCACCGCCCGCAACCCGGCATTAAGTCGACTTCCCGTCGCATTTTGGCACCACGTCAGGCGTCCGTGGGGGCTTGGCCGGGAAAATCAATTCAGGGAATAAGCGATGTCCACATCAGAGCGCGGAACGCAGACGCTGGCGTCGCGCCAGGACGAACCGTCCGAGCCGCTATCGATCTCTTTCTTCGAATTCGTCTGTCTCTGCGCGTGCCTCATGGCCATGACGGCGCTCGCCATCGACATCATGCTACCGGCCCTTCCCGAGATCGCCTCATCATTCGGCGTCGCAAGCGAAAATGACCGGCAACTGATCGTAGTTCTTTATATGGCTGGCTTCGCCGTAGGGCAGATTTTCTTCGGTCCGCTTTCGGATCATTATGGCCGCAAGCCGATGTTGCTTCTTGGACTTGCCGTTTTCATCCTCGGCACGATCGCGGCTCTGTGGGCCGAGTCATTCGAGATGCTGTTGGCGGCACGCCTCATTCAGGGCGTCGGCGCAGCTTCGCCCCGCATCATTGCTATCGCTGTGATTCGCGATCTCTACGCCGGCCGGCAGATGGCTCGCGTGATGTCGTTCGCGATGATGGTGTTCATCACCATTCCAGTCCTCGCACCGTCGGTCGGGCAGGCGCTCGTCCATGTCGGCAATTGGCATTGGATCTTCATCGTGCTTTTCGTGATGGCGGTCGGTGCTGCAATCTGGTCAGGCTTGCGGCTGCCCGAAACGGCGCGTCCCGCGCGGGGCGTCGAACGGCCATTGACGTTGGTCCAAGCGCTACTGACCGCGCTTTTGAACCCTCTGACGGCTGGCTACGGCGCGGCTGGCGGCTTCATGTTCGGGTGTCTGCTTGCCTATGTGGCGAGCGCTCAGCAGGTATTCGTTGATGTATTCGGCATCGGCGATGAGTTCCCCATCGTCTTCGGCGCTATCGCGTCCGCGATTGCCGTTGCGTCGTTCGTCAACGCACGGTTGGTCGGGCGCCTCGGCATGCGCCGCGTCTCGCATACAGCGCTGGTCGGATTCATCGCCGTGTCCTTGTTGCTCGTTGCCGCATCGGCGTTCGGCACGGCAGGTTTCGCGACGTTCGCTCTCGCCGTCGGATTGAGCTTTTTTCTCTTTGGCCTGATCGCGCCGAACTTCAACGCGATCGCCATGGAGCCTCAAGGGCATAATGCCGGAATGGCCTCGTCCGTTATTGGGGCGCTCGGTACGGCAATCGGTGCGCTGGCTGGCGGTCTGGTTGCAAGATCCTTCGACGGTTCGATCTTCCCGATCTCCGCCGGATTCGCCATCTGCAGTCTCATCGCGGGTGTGCTCGTTCTGAGCGTCGAAGGGTTCTCCGGCATGTTCGGTCGCAACCGGACGGCGTGAGGGCGTAAGCCTAAAATTTCTGTAACGCACGCCAGAATGTGTCTGCGGGCTTGGCCTCGTATGCCGTCCTGTACTACATGCTGGCGCGAATGAGGTTTATGCTGTTGGCCAAATTCGCGAGCTGCGAGGCAAGACGAGCATGAGAATTCTGCTGCTTGAAGACGATCAGAATACCGCAGCGTACATTTTGAAAGGCCTCGAGGAAGAAGGTCACACCGTCGATCATCTGGGGGATGGTCGCGACGCCGTCGCTCAGGCCGTCTCGGAAAATTACGACGTCATCATCCTGGATCGCATGCTTCCGAGCCTTGATGGCTTGGCGATCATCAAGACCATCCGCAGCGCCGGCCGCGGCGTGCCGGTTCTGTTTTTGACGGCCCTCGGCGGCGTCGATGATCGCGTCGAAGGCCTGGACGCCGGCGCCGACGATTATCTGGTGAAGCCCTTCGCCTTCTCCGAGCTTCTCGCGCGCGTCAACGCGCTGGCCCGTCGCCCGCATACGAAGGGCGAAGAAACGCGGCTCAAGGTCGGCGATCTTGAAATCGATCTCGTCAGCCGAAAGGTGACGCGCGGTGGCGACCTCATCGATTTGCAGCCACGCGAATTTCGCCTCCTTGAGGTTCTGATGCGCAATCGCGGGCGTGTCGTGACGCGCACCATGCTGCTTGAACGCGTCTGGAGCTTCCACTTCGATCCGAAAACGAGCGTCGTCGAAACGCATATTTCGCGCCTCAGAGCGAAGATCGATAAGCCCTACGGCAAAGAATTGATCCATACCATCCGCGGGAGCGGCTACACGGTCCATGACGGTTCGTGATCTTCTGAAGCGTACGCCGTTTCGCTTGGCGGCAACATTTTCGCTGTTTTTCATCACGACGATCCTGGCGCTTTTCACCGTCGTCTATCTCGTTGCAAGCGCGCGCCTCGTCGCCGACATTCGCGATCGCGTCGAGACCACACTCGATTCTCTCGCAGCTCTTGATGGCGAGCGGACATTCGACGATCTCGTCGGTCTCGTCGCGAGCGAAAGTGAATCGGTGCGCGATCCCGATTTCATCATGGAGCTTGTCGACAAGAAGGGGAATTTTCTGGCCGGCAACGTCCGCGGCGTCAAAGATTCGAACCAATGGATGACGCTCAAGCGCTCCGACCTTTTTCTGACTTTAGATCGCGGCGAACCGGACGACGAGTTCCTGGCGATCTGGCGGCCGCTGGTCAAAGGTAAATTGCTGGTCGGAAGCGACAACAGTGAAGTCAAGCAGATGAAATCGTTTCTGCAGAAGCTGCTGGGTTACGGTCTGCTTGCAGCTTTCCTGGCAATTGCGCTGTGTGCGACTTATTTCGCGCGCGAAACGCAGCATCGCATCGACGCTTTCGCGCGTCCGCTGGCGCGCGTATCGAAGGGCGAGGTCACGGCCCGCGTTCCGACATCCGGCCAGCAGGATGATATCGATCAGGTCGCGATGCAGGTAAACGGAATGCTCGGAAATCTGCAGCGGCTGATTGAAAATGTGAATCAATCGTCGTCCGACATTGCCCACGATTTGAAAAAGCCGCTCGGGCGATTGCGCCAGCGCCTTGAGGACGCCAGTCGCGGCGCGGGCGATAAAGCGGAATTCCAGGGCGCAATCGACAGCGCGCTCGACGATATCGACTCGATTTCCGAAACGTTCGACGCGCTTTTACGCATCACACAGATCGAGGCTGGCGCTCGCAAATCCCGTTTCGTCACGCTCGATCTGGCGCAGGTGCTGGCCGACGTCCGCGATGTCTACGACATCGTGGCCGAAGATGCCGGAGATCGGCTCGCATATACGTCGGCGTGCTCTGGTCCGGCGCATGTTCGTGGTGATCGCGAGCTTCTCGTGCAGCTCTTTGCCAATCTCATCGAGAATTCCATCCGTCATTGCCCGCCGGGCACAGAGATCGCGATCCATCTGACGTCGGAACCTGGCGCGTTTGTCGTGAACGTCTCCGACACGGGTCCTGGCATTCCGGAGCACGAGCGCGAAAATGTCTTCCGCCGTCTCTATCGCCTTGAGCGGGCGCGATCGACGGATGGCAGCGGGTTAGGGCTCAGCCTCGTCGCCGCGATCGTGGAACTGCACGGCGCAAAAATCGATCTGTTGGACAATGCGCCAGGGCTTCGGGCCGAAGTGCGATTTCCTGTAGCGTCCTGAGTGCTGAGAGCGAACGCTAAAATAAAATCGGACGGCGCATCTCCCCATGCGCCGTCCGACATCCCCCCGGTTCATCCAGTTGTCGATCGTCGTCAGCTGGTGAGTTCAGTCTTCAGCGCATCAAAAAGCTTCACCTGCTCTGCGACCAGTTCGCGCTTCTCGTCGCGACGAACGAAGATCTTGAACATCGCCTCTCCCGCCGCATTGAAGAATTGGATCGAGCGGGATTCGCGCCCCATGAATGGCCGCATCACGAAAGCGATCGACGTGCAGTTCTCAAGCTTGATATGGCCGCCGATCGGGCTGTCGCCGTGTATATTGAAGTACCCCCGCCCGACGGAGCCGGGTGGAATGGGTCCTTCGCATTCGAGCACGATATCCGGCGTGTGCACGATGAAGACCATCGGACCCCACGATGTGAGGGCACCAAGGATTTTCTCGAATGCACTTCCGGGAACGATGGCGCGATGCTCAGCGGGCAGCGCTTCCACCACATTGAATGTGCTCACGCCATACTCGCGCGCAATCTGTTCGAGGATGCCGTCCGCATTCTTGGCGAGCCGCTCCCGTAGCGGCTGGCGCGCCGGGGCATCCGATGTCAGAGCTTCGCCCATAATGCCTATTCAGCCGCCGCGAGAACGGATTTCGTACCGTCGGAGGTAACTTCCTGGATGACCTCGAAGCCTTCGAATTCGGGGTGTCCGAGATAAAGCTTCTTGGCCGTTCCGGCGCCCGAGTGCGATTTCCGGAACGATTCCGATTTCGTCCAGGCATCGAAGTCGGCGAACGACCGCCACATCGTGTGCGAGGAATAAAGGACATGATCATCCTTGGTCGGGCCGCGAAGCAGATGAAACGTGATGAAGCCCGGTTCTTTGTGCAGGTTAACCTCGCGCGACAGCCAAACTTCCTCGAAATCCTTTTCTGCTCCGTGTTCGACTTTGAAGCGGTTCATTGCGATGTACATGTGATCACCTTCATTGACATGTGAACAGCGGGCCGGGAGCTGGGGTTTGTTGGCGAACCGGCCCGCTGCTTATGATCTCAGAGCGGCGAGACGGGAAGTCAAAAGCTCTAAGACGCATATTAGATCGAAATTCGTGTGATGCGAGAGGCAAGCGCCCACCACGGGTGAACGCTAAAATTATATACACAAAGAGTCAACATTATCCGCATGCGATTTAAGCGTCGAACGCGATGTGACTTGGTAGCATTTGCCCGATATTGAGAAGATTACCGTCATCGTCGATGAAGTGAAATTCGCGCATGCCCCACGGCTTGTCTTCGACGGTCGAAAGGCGTTTCGCGCGCCCGTTTTTGAAGGCGGCATGCCAATCGTCTACGTCACTCACGCGAATGTATGCCGAAACACAGTGGGGCTCGGGAATGTGTGTCACGCTGGACATATGAAGCTCAACTGTGCGCCGGCGCAGAATGAGGTAATTGTGTGCAGCGTTCACAACGCTGAAGCCCTTGCTGGCGTACGTCTCCGAAGCGCGCGCGATGTCTGTCGAAATGAGAACAGGAATTGCCAACGGTACGGCTACGCCAACGTGGTGAAGTTCGTCCGGCAATGTCATCATTGTGTTGCGGCTCCGGTTCCCAGTCTGCGGGCGATCGCTGCTGGCAGAACCAACCGCCTACCGTCTCGCGATGCCTCGATCTGCAGTCGACACCCGAACGTGTGACTGAGAAGCTCTTCATTCAAGATGTCGTCCGGTGTACCGCGCCCAACAATTCGGCCGTCGGCCATCAGCACGACGTCATCTGCGAACGCTGCGGCAAGATTGAGATCGTGAATGACAAGCAAAACGGCACGTCCGCTTTGCGCTTGTTTTTTTATAAGGCTCAGAACGTCGCCTTGATGCTTGAGATCGAGGCTCGCTGTCGGTTCATCGAGAAGAAGTGCGGCAGTTTCGCCCGGTTCGCGAGGTGCCGTGCCCAACTGGCACAAGGCGCGCGCGATATGCACGCGCTGCTTCTCTCCACCGGAAAGCTCATGCAGCATACGGGCTTCGAAAGCAGCAAGCCCAACGGCGCGAAGAGCTTGGCGCGCGGCCGTCGCAGCTTCCGTGTCGCGAACGCCAAAGCCGGGCACCGTTGCACCCAGCATCACGACTTCAAGAACGGTGAAAGGAAACGACAGGCTGGTCGATTGCGCTACGACCGAACGCCGCGTTGCAAGACGTGCGACGGAAATATGACGGATGTCATCGCCATCAAGTAGAACCGCACCGGCCGTCGGGCGCAGTTCGCCAGCCATGACGCGCAACAGTGTCGATTTTCCTGCGCCATTCGGACCGATAATCGCCGTCAGGCGGCCGGGCGCGATGGCTAGAGAAGCATCGGCAAGAAGCGCCTTAGGGCCACGTTTGACCGTGATGTTGCGGGCTTCGAGCATGACGTCACTCCAATCCTCGCACGCCGCGCCGCAGAACGAGATGAAGGAAGACGGGCGCGCCGATGAATGCCAAAACGATTCCGATTGGTAGTTCCGCGGGTCTTACGATCATCCGCGCAACGATGTCGGCAGCGATCACAAGCGCAGCGCCGAGCACCGCGCTGCCGGGAAGCACGGCACGATGGTCGGGCCCCGAAATCAATCTCATGACGTGGGGAACCACAAGGCCAACAAAGCCGATCACGCCTGCAACCGCAACCGATGCGCCGACCGCCGCCGCTGTTGCGGCAATCACGAGCCGCTTGGTGCGCTCGGTGTCGATGCCGAGATGCATGGCTTCCGCTTCGCCGAGCAAAAATCCGTTAAGACCGCGCGTCAGCCGCGGCACCAAGAGCGCGAGCACGACGGCGAACGGCGTGACGGCAAGAACCTTTTGCCAGCTCGCGCCCGAAAACGATCCCATCTGCCAAAGTGTCAGATCGCGCAACTCGCGATCGTCGCTGACATAGACGATAACGCCGCTGATCGACGCCGCAAACGCACCGACAGCGATGCCAGCTAGAAGCAGTGTCCCGACCGCAAGCTCCCCGTGACGCGACGCAATGACGACGAGAATGATGGTCGTGAGCAAGCCTCCGAAAAAAGCTGCAATCGGCAATGCATAAATTCCTAGGGGTGCCACGATGGGCGCTGCGATGCCGTGCCCGAGTACGATCGCCGAGATCGCAAATAGCGCGGCTCCCGACGACACGCCGATCAGGCCCGGATCGGCGAGGGGATTGCGGAACAGGCCCTGCATCATGGCGCCTGATGTCGACAGCGCCGCGCCGACGAATGCGGCGAGCAACGTTCGCGGCAACCGCAGATCAATGAGCACGAGACGATCGCGTGCCGCGGCAGCATCCGTCGTTAAGCCAAGCGAGGCTTCGAATGCACGCGGCAACGCCTGAAGCGAAATTCCGGTTGGTCCGATGGCGAGTGAAAGTACTGCGACCACTAGGAGTACAGCCGCGAGCGCCAAAAAAACTTTACCGCGTGATGGTCTGACGGTCGCTCCTACCCAGGCAAGCTTGGTATCGAATGTCGTCACGGCGTTGCGGCCGCGTGACCGCCCTCTGCGTAAATCGCCTTCATCAGGTCGCGCGCGGCCGAAGGGGCACGCGGTCCGAAGCCAAGCAGGTATAGCCCATCCATTGCGATGAGGCTCTTTGTTTTGGCGGCAGGTGATTGGCTCAGGCCTGGGAGTGACAACGCTTGGCTCGCATTGTGATCGTCGGTCGTGCCTCGACGCATCATCACGACAACGTCCGGAGCAAATTCCGTCAATTGCTCGTCGGCGACCGGTTTGAAACCGTTCACTCTGGCCGCCGCGTTGTCGACGCCCGCGAGCTGCAAAATGGAATCAGCAGATGTGCCGGCACCGGCCACTGTTGCGCGGCCGTTCTGAATGGCGAGAATGAACAGCGCTTTCTTGCGAGTTTTGATTTGCTTTCTATCATTCTCGAGCGCTGCGAACTCGGCCTCGACCTTCGACGCCAGCGCCTTCGCTGCATCATCGGCGCCAACAACGTTTCCGATATGGCGGATCTTGGCGGGGACGCCCTCCGCCGACGGCTTGTCGGCGATGTCGACGTAACGGACGCCGCTGCTCTTCAGCGCGTTGACGACTTCCGGCGGCCCGGCGCCATCGGAGGCGATGATCAACGTCGGATTGACGGACAGAGTGCCTTCCGCCGAAAGCGCGCGCATGTATCCGACAGATTTCTTCTCTTTCAGAGCCTCGGGCGGAAATTGGCTCGTCACGTCCACGGCGACAATCTTGTCCTGCTGGCCAAGGTCATAGAGAATTTCGGTTATGTCGCCGCCAATCGATAAAATGCGTGGCGTTACAGCCGGTGCATCACCTGCCATCGCGCGATAAAAAAACGACTGCGTGGCCGCCGCTGCGAGTGCCACGCTAGCCATGATGAAAAGTCGTGTTGCCACGCGCATGTGAACAAGTCCTGTTGATGGGCCGTTGAACAGATTTACTTCGTCAGAATGAGCTTGCCAGTTGATGTGATCCGCAGGCGGTACGCTTGTTCGCGATGAATGAGCACCGCTTCGCGGCCGCCCTTGAGAAGTTCATCCACACGATAGCGGATAGGGGGCTCGCTTACATCCCGATGATGGTCCTCGGGCGCTGGCGTGCAAGTCTCAGTGCCGGGTTCGCCTTGTTGCAGAACAGATCCGGCAAACGGCTTTTTGGACGGCATTCTCTCATTCAACGGGACAAGGTTTAAAACAACCATGACGATCTAGGTTTTAGTGCAGATAGACAGCCTGAACGGTCTGCGCTTGCAATTCCGGAGCGTCCGATTCGCTATCGACCCGCGTGCTCGCAAGCTGCATTTGAAGGGCGGCGAGAGAGCGAGCAGCGGATTGTGTCCGCGTCGATGTCTGAGGCTTGTCGAGCGCCAGCATCAATCCGCGTTGAACGCCATGCTCATCGCGCGTGCGCACGGCCTTGAGAAGACCTGCGACGGCAAGCTCATCGGGCGACACATGCTGACAGCCGACGCTGAGGTAGGAAAAACCGATCTTACGTTCAGCGCGAAGCGCCCGAAGCAATGACGTCACGCGTGCGACCAGAAGCGGCCCATCGCCCAATCCAAGATTTTCTTCCGAGATCTTGATGGCGATCTCCCAGGGCTGTGCCGAGCCGCTGGTGTAGACTTCGCAAACCGCGCGAAAGACATCGAGCGTAACGTTCTCGACCGGAGAAAATCCGAGTTCGCTGCGAAGGGGAAATCCGAGCGCATGTCCGGCGCACACATCTTCGCCCTCTTGGGCATGGGTGTTGGGTTTGGAGGTCTTATTCCGCATTGCTGTTCATCCGCGGGTTAGGAAGGGAGAGGAGGGCTTGAATGGTCGCGTCGAACTACTCAGCGAGGCGCCGCGACCGGCGAACGTCGCTGGCGGCTATGATGTCGTCTCGTCGGACGTATCTTCCGATAGATCTGACAACATGCGGTCGAAAGCAGAGACGTGCCCCGTCGCGAAATCCCATATCATTCCGACGGAGGCTGAAAACATCGAAGCGGCGAGTGCGGCGTTGGACGTATCGCATACGTCAAGCCGCTCACCGGCGAGCTGTGAGCGCTTCATGTGGCTTCTCTCCAAAGTATCGGGGTTCAAGGCCCCGCAAATGGCAGATGCGCCATTAAGCTAATGTATACTTATGGAGTCAAGTTTAATGTTTGAGCATTCTCTAATGCTGCCGGCTCTTGCGGCTGTTGCTCGATGCGCTCGTGGATCATGCGATGAACGAACGCCAGCTTGTCGTAGGCAGGCTCGGGAATGACGAATGGATAGAAATCGTCATGCCCCATGCTTCGGCTGAGACTGTTCATGGCGATGGTGAGCGGAATCCATCGCGCCATCAGCGCCCCGAACGTCACGCTGGAATAAATGTCATCACGAAAATCGAGGCGAAGGCCATGTCCTTCCATTCCTTCCGCAGCAGCGGTATCGAGCGCATCGACCATGTGGAGATAATGCGCCCACGTTTCAGCCCAATCTTCCCAGGGGTGCGCGCTGGCATAGGCTGACACGTATTGCTCTTGCCAGTCGGGCGCCGGACCGTTGGCGTGGTGGCGGGCCAGCGCCGCATCGTAATCGTCACGTTCGTCGCCAAAGATTTCGCGAAACTCTTCAAGTCGTCCCGCTTCTTCGACGAGCACCATCCAATAGTAATGGCCGCTTTCGTGCCGAAGATGGCCAAGCAGCGAGCGATAAGGCTCATCGAACTGCTGGCGCTGCCGTTCCCGTTCGACCGCATCGGCTTCGCTGACGTCAATGGTGACGACACCATCGAGATGGCCCGTCAGTGCATTGCGGACGAAGTCGAATGTCAGCGGGCCTTTTGTCGAAGCTGACCCGTCAAACGGCAGACCAAACCGCAACAGCGAATAGACCAGCCGCTTCTTGGCGTGCTCGATCGCACGCCAAGCGAGCAGGCTGCCGGGTTCGGAGAGATTGGGAATGATGCGATTGAGGTCGCAGGCCTTGCAGAAGATGTGGCTTTCGCTGTCGGGCGTCAGCCAATTGCAAACGCCGAATTCGGCATTGGCACAGTAGCGCAGCGCAACGTCGTCTGGACCGGCATTGAGCTTGCGGAAGATCGGAACGTCGGGTGTGGTTTCGCTTAAGCCTGCATCTGCGATCGCCACGATCGCCTGCTCGGCACTATCGAAGCCAAGCGTGCTACCGCATTTCACGCACGTCACGTTCTCGAAATAAACGGTGTTTCCGCAGTTCGCGCAGGCAAAATTCTTCATTCTGGCGACCGCCAACTCCTGAAGGGGAATGTTTGCCTTTCTGGCATGGTACCAAAGCACTCGGCGGCGACGTCACGGCTTCCGTTCAAGCGATTTTGCGGATAAGTCACGCAGTTGCCTTCATAAAACGCAGGGGGCCGCCAATTCTTCAGCATTCTGCCCAAACGTCCAGCAGAATTTTAGGCTGCGCAGTTTTTAGGCTGCACCACGCTTGTACCACATCTATCGGACCGCTAACGCAGGTAGACGTATTTCGTTGCCAAGCGCTCGTCTGACGGGCGTCCATCGCGAGATCAAACAGGGATAATGCCTCATCCATGGTCCTCCACGTCGCGCTGACCCATAAAACGAGCTACCGCTACGATCGACGTGTCAACATGGGGCCGCAAGTCGTCAGGCTCCGCCCGGCACCGCACTGCCGAACCCCCATTCTCAGCTATTCGCTGACCATCACGCCCAAGACGCATTTTCTCAATTGGCAGCAGGACCCGTTCGGCAATTTCCTGGCGCGCGTTGTGATGCCGGAGGAGACGACGGAATTCTCCGTGACCGTCGACCTCGTCGCCGATATGGCGGTGATCAATCCATTCGATTTCTTCATCGAGGAAGCCGCCAAGGACTGGCCGTTCACCTATGACGACCACCTGAAGCAGGAGCTTGCGCCCTATCTCGTGCCGGACGCCGTTGGTCCGAACCTGAAGCGCTATCTCGAAAAGGTCAGTACCAAACCGCAGACGACGATTGATTTCATCTGCGATCTCAATCGGATGGTCCAGGGTGACGTCGGCTACCTGATCCGCATGGAGCCCGGCGTCCAGACGCCCGAGCAGACGCTGTCAAATGCTTCAGGCTCCTGTCGTGACAGCGCCTGGCTGCTGACGCAGATCATGCGCAACGTCGGCCTCGCTGCGCGTTTCGTCTCCGGCTACCTGATCCAGCTGAAGCCCGACGTGAAGCCGCTCGACGGCCCTGCCGGCACCGATACCGATTTCACCGATCTGCATGCCTGGTGTGAGGTCTACATCCCCGGCGCTGGTTGGATCGGCCTCGACGCGACCTCAGGCCTTCTCGCAGGCGAAGGCCATATCCCGTTGGCTGCCACGCCGCATCCCATCAGCGCTGCGCCGATCACCGGCAGTCACACCAAGGCCGAGGTCGAATTCGACTTCGTGATGGCAGTGACGCGCATTCGCGAAACCCCGCGCGTCACGAAGCCCTACGACGACGAAACCTGGAAGACGATCGTCGAAACCGGAAAAGCCGTCGACGAGCGCCTGACGAAAGGCGACGTTCGCCTCAGCATGGGCGGCGAGCCAACGTTCGTTTCGGCGGACGACATGGAAGGCGCAGAGTGGAACACGGCTGCGGTTGGGCCGACCAAGCGCCGCTATGCCGACGAACTCGTTCGCCGTTTGCAGCAACGGTTCGCACCCGGCGCGATGCTGCATTATGGCCAGGGCAAATGGTATCCCGGCGAGCAACTGCCGCGCTGGGCTTTTGCGCTCTACTGGCGGGGCGACGGCCAGCCACTCTGGGAAAATCAGGATCTGATCGTCAGCGAAAGCGTCGCCCGCCCGGCGATGCCGGAAGACGCTGACAAGCTGATGCGCGGCGTGTGTAGGCAACTCGGCCTGCCCGAAGACAGCGCCATGCCGGCTTACGAAGACCCGGCACACTTTCTTCTGGTGGAACGAAAACTGCCGATCAATGTCACGGCTGAAGACAATAAACTCGAAGACCCGGCTGAGCGTGCCCGCATCGCCCGCGTATTCGATCGCGGTCTTGGCGCGGTCGCGAGTTATGTGCTGCCGATCCAGGCGTGGCAAACAGCCGATAGAGGCCGCCGCTGGGTCACCGAGCGCTGGGCGCTCCGGCGCGATCACCTTTTCCTCATTCCAGGCGATTCACCGGCAGGGTTCCGCCTTCCCCTGCAGTCGTTTCCGATCGTCTCTCCGCTCGACTATCCGCATGTGATCGAGCGCGATCCGATGGGCCCGAACCGACCGCTTCCTGAACGCACGATCCTTTTGCAGCAGCGCCGCGTCGTCACGCTCGAAGCACCGCCCGTAAGCCAGCAAGCGAGCGTCGCGCCGGAAATATCGGGATCGGTCCGCACAGCCCTGGCGATCGAGCCGCGCGGCAACGCCGTCTGCGTGTTCATGCCGCCGCTTTACGATGCCGAAGACTATGCCGCGCTGGTCGCGGCTATCGAAGAGGCCGCCAAGCAGACCGGCGTGCCGGTGCAGATCGAAGGCTACAATCCGCCGCCGGACGCACGCCTCAATGTGATCAAGGTGACGCCGGACCCAGGTGTCATCGAAGTCAACATTCATCCTTCGACGAGTTGGGAAAGCTCGGTCGCGATCACGACGGCCCTTTACGAGGAAGCGCACAACGCTCGTCTCAGCGCCGAAAAGTTCATGCTCGACGGCCGCCACACCGGAACCGGTGGCGGCAATCATATCGTGCTTGGGGGCATCACGCCCGCCGACAGTCCGTTCCTCCGCCGCCCCGATCTGTTGGCATCGGTCGTCACCTACTGGCAGAACCATCCGGCGCTGTCGTATTTCTTCTCCGGCATGTTCATCGGCCCGACGAGCCAGGCGCCGCGCACCGACGAAGCACGCCACGAGTCGCTCTACGAGCTTGAGATTGCGCTTTCGCAGGTGCCGAATCCGGGATTGGGCCACATCCCACCGTGGCTGGTGGACCGCCTGTTCCGCAACCTGCTGATCGACGTCACCGGCAACACCCACCGCGCCGAGATCTGCATCGACAAGCTCTACTCGCCGGATGGGCCGACGGGCCGCCTGGGCCTCGTCGAGTTCCGCTCGTTTGAAATGCCCCCGCACGCCCGCATGAGTTTGGCGCAGCAGCTTCTGCTCCGCGCCTTGATCGTGATGTTCTGGGAGAAACCCTACCGCCAGAAGCTCGTTCGTTGGGGTACCGCGCTGCACGATCGTTTCATGCTGCCGCACTACATCTGGGCCGATCTTTCAGCCGTCATCGCCGACCTCAAAGAGGCAGGACTACCGATCGAACTCGAATGGTTCCGCCCGCATTTCGAATTCCGCTTCCCGCTTTTCGGCACCATCACCGCTGACAACCTGACCCTTGAGCTGCGTCAGGCTTTGGAGCCATGGCACGTCCTCGGCGAGGAAAGCACTGCGGGCGGCACAGCCCGATACGTCGATTCTTCGCTCGAGCGTGTCGAGGTAAAGGTTAAGGGGCAGACCGGCGACCGCTACGTCGTGACCTGTAACGGCCGGCCTCTGCCGCTTACCGGCACGGGAAATTGGGGCGAAGCCGTCGCAGGCGTTCGCTACCGCGCATGGTGGCCGCCGTCCGCGCTTCATCCGACCATTCCGCCGCACGTGCCGCTGACGTTCGACGTCGTCGATACTTGGTCCGGCCGCTCTATTGCGGGCTGCCGCTACCATGTCGCCCACCCCGGCGGCCGCAACTTCGAGGTGTTTCCTATCAACGCCTACGAAGCCGAAGGCCGCCGCCTCGCCCGTTTCGACGCGGAAGGTCATACGGCAGGTCCGATGCACGTCAGGTCCGAGAGCGTTAACCCGGATTACCCGGCGACCCTCGATCTTCGGCGCAATCCGGGCTGAAAATCGCCAACGGAAACGTTTCCACAGCGGTTCCCTCCGCATTTGCCGCAGAGCCTCGCTTGCGGACGGCGATTCGGCACATGATAGTGTGTGTCGTTCAATCGGTGATTTGGGGGACCGTCGCGGCGTGGACCAGTCGGAATGACGACAGCAGCGGCAATGAAAGCGGAGCCATTGTTCAACCTTTTGAGCGCCTACCGGCGCCAGGAGGTTTCAGGATTTGACGAGCTGCTGGAAGACGGCGGCGCGATCCGCGAGCACTGGCGTCCGCTGCTCGATGGTTTGGTGCAGCTGACCGACGCCGAACGCGAGTTGCGCTCAGCGCGCCTCGCCCGCCGGGTCCGCGAAACGGGCATCGCCTACGATATTTTCGCCGACCCAAACACGTCGGCACAGCGCTGGTCTCTTGATCTTCTCCCTGTCGTCATTTCGGCGGCCGAATGGCGGGGCCTCGAACGCGCCCTCATTCAGCGTGCACGGTTGTTTGACGCCATTCTGAATGATGTCTACGGCGACCAGAATTTGGTCCGCCAGGGTCTCATTCCCGCCGAACTGCTGTTCTCCGATCCGGCCTATCTCGTCCCTTGCAAAGGCGTGCTGCCGAATGCGGGTGGGCTGATGTTCTATGCCGCCGATCTCGCGCGGGGCGAGGACGGCCAGTGGCACGTCATCGACAATCACACCGAGACGCTGGCCGGCATTGGCTTCACGCTCGCCAATCGCGTCGTTCATACCCACGTTGCGGGCGATATCTTCAAGGACTGCAACGCCCGTCGCTTGGCGCCCTATTTTCAAGAACTGCAATCGACGCTGACGCTGCACAGCGGTCGCGAAAACGCGCGCATCGCGCTGCTGACGCCAGGACCGCATCACGAAGACTATTTCTCGCACGCCTATCTCGCTCGTTACCTCGGTTATCTGATCGTCGAAGGCCACGATCTCAAAACCAGAAATTCCCAGGTCTATCTCAAGACGCTCGAAGGACTGAAGGAACTCGATCTGATCGTACGCTGCATCAGCGGCAAATCGAGCGATCCGCTGGAGCTTGATCCGACGGGTTTCATCGGTCCATCCGGTTTGCTCAGGGTTTGCCGGAAATCGCCGCATCTCGTCGTCAACGCCATCGGGACCGCGCTGGCGCAAAACCGTGGTCTCGGCCCCTATCTGCCGCAACTCGCGCAGCATATTCTCGGTGAAGACCTTCAGCTCCAGGATGCGCATCGCCGCTGGCTCGGCAATGCCGATGCCCGTCAAGAGCTGTTTGCGAACCCTGAACGCTTCACCATTCGCAAGGCGCAGGAAGGAACCGGTAGACCAGGGCAGGCCGCGCTGGGTTGGGAAGCGCGGGCGCTGTCGACATCGGAACGCGAAAAGATGCGGCACGAAATTGCGCTGCATGGCGCGACGCTCGTCGCCGAAGAAAAGATCGGGTTCAGTTCGTCCCCAGTCTACGCCGACGGCGGCCTTGTCCCGAAGCCGTTCGCAATACGCGTTTACATCTCCCGCACTTCGTCAGGCGAATATCAGGTGATGCCCGGTGGCCTTGCGATGTGCGTCGCTCCGGGCCGTGCCGTTGCACTAAGCGCCCCTGACGGGCAGACACGAGACGTTTGGGTGATCGGCGAAGGCGAGCAGGCGCCGCACATCAGTCTCTGGCGCCCAACCCTCGCGACCGCGCGGGTCGAGAGATCGCAACGCGTTATTCAAAGCCGCGTCGCCGATGACCTCTTTTGGCTCGGCCGATACAGCGAACGCGCCGACTGGACGATGCGCGTGCTGCGCGGCGCGCTACGTCGCGTCGAAGAAGACAGTGGGCCAGATACTGGCCAGCGTGCCGCACGCAAATGCCTTGAGGTGCTACTCGGCAAAGACCTGAGTTCCGTTATAGGCAGTCGCGAAACGCCGCCCGACGATGAAATCGAGCGTCTGTGCCGCCGCCTCATCACGACAGGGCTCGGTTCGCGCACGCTCGAACGCACGCTCGACGGGCTCTATCGGGTTGCACACCTTGTCCGTGACCGCCTCTCGCTCGAAGCCTGGCAGACTTTGAGCAAATTCCGCGGCGGTGAGCCTTGGCGCAAAGCTCTTAACTCGGCCCACCCCGTCGAAATTCTCGATCTACTGGATGAGGGCATCACCGCCGTCGCGGCATTCAACGGCTTTATGCACGAGAACATGACGCGCAACTTCGGCTGGTCGTTCCTCGACATGGGACGGCGCATCGAACGCGCGCAAAATCTCAGCGAAGCTATTCTGACGCTCTTCATCCCGGTGTCCGATCCGGAAGAGACGTCGAGCAGCCTGCTGCTGCTGCTCGAACTCGCGGACAGCTTTATCACCTATCGCTCGCGCTATCGACTCGATCCGATGCTGCCGTTGGTCTTGGATTTGCTGTTGCTTGACGAGACAAATCCGCGAAGCCTTGCCTATCAGCTCTCAGCCATCGCGCGCCATCTCGAAAGCCTGCCGGATTCATCACAAGGTGCGGGATTGCCCGACGACCGCCGTCTTATCATTGCGCTTCTGACGTCGATCCGTCTGGCCGATGTCGAAGCCATGGCGAAAGAAGAGACCGCCAAGACGCTTGAAGGCCTGCTGATGGATCAGCTCGACATGTTGCCTGAGCTGTCCAATGCCATCTCGCGCCGCTACTTCAACGTTCTCGATGAAGCGCCCCATCGGACACACACGAGGGTTGGTCCCTCGATATGATCTTCGATATCGTCCATAAGACGCACTACCGTTACCGGTCGACCGTGGTGCAATCATTGCACCTCGTGCATATGTCGCCGCGCGCAATGCCTGGGCAGATCGTTCGCAATCACAGTCTGCTCGTCGAGCCTGCGCCGGCATCGCGACAGGAGCGCATCGACACATTCGGCAACGTCGAAGTCGTTCTTGATATCGAGGAACCGCATCAGGAGCTGGTGCTGCTCGCACGCAGCACCGTCGAGAAATCACTGCCGCCGCCCGTTGATCTGACCGCGACGACGCCGTGGGACGCGCTCGATCCGTGTCTGCACGAAGCGGCACAGCAGCGCGATGTCGATATTTTGATGTACCGCTGCGCCTCGCGCTTGACGACGCCGACATTGGAAATCGCCGACTATGCAGCTTTCTCGTTCACGCCGATGCGGCCGGTCCTCGAAGGCGCGATGGATTTCGTCATGCGGATTTACAACGATTTCAAATTCGATCCGCATGCCACCGATGTGTCAACGCCGGTCACGCAGGTCTTCGCCATGCGTCGCGGCGTCTGTCAGGATTTCGCGCATCTGGCACTCGCGGGTTTGCGCGCGCTTCGCATTCCGGCGCGCTACGTCAGCGGCTATCTCCACACCCATCCGCCCGCGGGACGTCCAAAGCTGCAAGGCGCCGATGCGTCGCACGCGTGGATCTCAGTCTGGTCACCGGAATATGGCTGGGTTGATCTCGATCCGACCAATGGCATCATCGTCCGCGACGAGCACATAACGGTCGCATTCGGCCGCGACTACGATGACGTCAGTCCGATCAGCGGGGTCCTGCGCGGCGGCGGCGAACATGCCGTCAGTGTCAGCGTCGATGTGAACGTGGTCGCCGGCGCAACAGCAGACTGAACAGCAGTCCCGCCCGGTTCCTTTTTTGTGCCCTCTTGAAAGCTCTCGCCTGTGCTTGCATGTGTCGCCAAAGGGGCGATGCGCGCACATCGCGCAAGGCGGGAGCAATATGTACATTCGCGACACATTGGACGGTTACGGGCTTATTTCGCGCCTGTTTCATTGGCTTATGGCCGTTGCGATCGTCGCCATGTTCGCCCTCGGCCTCTGGATGGTCGGACTCGACTACTACAGCCCCTATTACAATTCTGCGCCCGACATTCATCGCAGCCTTGGAATGGTTCTATTATTTGCGCTGATCGTTCGTCTGATCTGGCGCATGGTCAATTCGAAGCCCTCCGACGCCGAGCTTTCGCCGCTTGAGCGAAAAGCGTCGTTCGCGGTCCATTGGGGCTTCTACCTGCTGTTGTTCGCGTTGCTGATCAGCGGTTACCTGATCTCGACGGCGGATGGCGCGCCCGTCAGCGTCTTCGGCTGGTTCGACGTGCCCGCAATTACGAAGCTGCCCGGCCTCGAAACGCCCGCCGGCAATATACATCGCATTCTCGCGTATGCCGTCATTGTGCTCGCCGTCATTCATGCGATCGCGGCATTGAAGCATCACATCATCGACAGAAGCGAGATCCTGACCCGCATGTGGTCCGGCCCAAAGAGTTCATCACGCACCTTAGAAAAGGGAAATTAGCAATGAAGGTCAAATACGCAGCGTTCGCCGTATCGTTGGCGGCGGTTGTGATGTCTACCCCGGCGATGGCTGCCGACTACAAGATCGACACCGACAATGCTCACGCATCGATCACGTTCAAGGTCAACCATCTGGGCTTCAGCTGGATCATCGGCCGCTTCGACAAATTCTCCGGTACGTTCGCGTTCGACGACAAGAACCCCGACGCCTCGAAAGTGAAAGTCGATATCGACACCACCAGTGTCGATACAAACCTTGCTCTGCGTGACAAGCATCTGCGTGGCGCCGACCTTCTCGACACCGACAAATATCCGACTGCCACGTTTGAAAGCACAAGCATCAAATCGACAGGCCCGAACAAGGCAACCGTCACCGGCAATCTCACGCTGCACGGCACCAGCAAGGAAGTCGTGATCGATGCCGAGCACGTCGGCGGCGGCAAGGATCCCTGGGGTGGCTATCGCGATGGTTTCACTGGCACGACGAAAATCACGCTTGCCGACTTCGGTATCCTGCGCAATCTCGGCCCCGCAACGAAGGACGTCGAGTTGATCCTCAACATTGAAGGCATTCGTCAGTAACGGCGAAATCTACCAATGGAAGACGGCGGCGCCGCCGGTCAATCCCGCGCCCGCCGCCGTCATCAACACGACGTCGCCCTGCTTGTAGGGCCGCGCTTCGGCCGTCGCCGACAGCGTAAACGGTATCGTCGCGGCCGAGCTGTTGCCGAAGTTCTCGATTGTCGAACGCAGACGGTCCGGCGGAATGTCGAGTTGGTGCGCAATGGTGGTCATCATCCGCGCGTTGGCTTGATGCGGAATAAGGTCCGTCACCGCCGACGGCGCGAGCCCCGCTTTTGCAAGCGAACGTTCGGCGCAGTCCGTCATGATCGCGACGGCGCCCTGATAGACGGCTTTGCCGTCCTCCATCACCATTAGGACGTCTTTCGGATCCGTAATCTGGGAAAACGGCATCCTGCTGCCGCCGCCCGGAATCTTGATCAGATCGTAGTGCTGACCTTTCGACGCGAGATGCGCGCCGATAATTCCAGCATCGCGACGCTCGGTCGGCGCCAGCAAGACCGCGCCGGCCGCATCCGCGAACAGCACGCTACTGCCCCGATCGCTTTCATTGATGCGGCGGGAAAGAATATTCGCCGCGATGACGAGCACCGGAATACCCTGCGTGCGCACGAAACTATCGGCAAGCGTCAACGCGTAGAGAAAACCCGCACATGCGCCCGCCATGTCGATTGCACCCGCATTCGAAAGCCTGAGGCGATGCGCGACAAGCGGCGCTGACGGCGGCAGCAAATGATCGGGTGTTGACGTCGCAAGCAGCAGCAGCCCGACGTCGTCGCGCGACATGCCGGACCGCGCCAGGGCCATCTCGCCAGCTTTGACCGCAATATCAGAGAGCGCTTCGCCCTCGGCTGCGTATCGCCGCGCGTCGATTCCGGTGCGCCGCTTGATCCAGCCCGCTTCGAGACCGAGCCTCGCTTCGATCTGGCGGTTCGGCACGACGCGCTCCGGCGCATAATGCCCGTGCCCGACGATGGCGACTCCGCTCATGCCAGCACCTCGTCAACGGCGTCGCTAAGGACGTTGTAGACGAACCGAAGATCATCCTTCGTCGTGCAATAGGGAGGCATGATATAGACCGTAGAGCCAAGCGGCCGAAGCAGAACGCCGCGCTCCAGTAATCGCGCTCTGAGCTTCAAGGCAACGTCAGCCAGATAGCCGGGTTGAAGGTCAGCAAGCTCAAACGCCGAAATCGTCCCGAGTTGCCGCAAGTTCGCAAAGCGCGGATCGGTTTGCAGTTCGTTGAGACACAAAGCCTGTTTTTGAGAGAGTGCAAGGATGCGCTCCAGCACGGGCTCGGTCCGCCAGATATCGAGATTGGCCGCCGCCGCGGCGCAGGCGATCGGATTGGCCGTGTATGAACTAGAATGAAAAAACGTCCGCGACCGATCTTTCGAAAGATGCGCGTCATAAATCGCATCAGTTGAGAGCGTCACGGCAAGCGGGATTGAGCCGCCTGTCAGCCCCTTTGCGACGCACAGGATGTCCGGCGCGATGCCGGCCTGTTCGCACGCGAAAACGGTGCCGGTGCGCCCGAAGCACGTCATGACTTCGTCGGCAATGAACAGCACGTCGTGTGCTTTGCAGATGCAATGCATCTCGTTCAGAGTGTCGGCGTCATAGAACAACATCCCGCCCGCGCCGAGCACCAGAGGCTCACAGATAAAGGCCGCCACGTCGCCTTTGCGGCATGCAATCTCGAGCGCATCGAACGTCGGCTGCGCGTGATGCGGTTTCGGATAGGGAATGCGGCCGACCTCGAATAAAAGTGGCTCGTAGGCAGCGTTGAACACTCCGCGCGCCCCCGCCGACATCGTGCCGATGGTATCGCCGTGATAGCCGTGCTCAAGCGCCAGAATACGCGTGCGCTTGGCGCCGATATTTTTCCAGTAGCCGAGCGCCATTTTCAGCGCCACCTCAACCGACGTTGAGCCGCTGTCGGAAAAGAAAACGTGCGACAGCCCCGGCGGCACGATTTTCAACAATCCCGCCGCGACGGCCTCCGCGGGCGCGTGCGTGAAGCCCGCGAAAATTACCTGATCCAGCACCTCCGCCTGCTCTCGCATTGCCGCGATGATTTTCTGATGCCGGTGCCCGTGCGTGATGACCCACCACGACGACACGCCGTCGAAGATCCGTTGCCCATCGTCGGCTTCGAGCCACGCGCCTTCAGCGGCCCGAATGCGGCGCATATCGGGTTCGAGCGCATGTTGCGTAAACGGATGCCAGATCGGTGACGTAGTCATGGGCCGACCGCCCCGATGTCGAGGACGTCGGCAACGGAGAAATTCTCGGCGAATGCGCGTTGCAGGCTGTGGGCATCGAGCTTGGCAAGCCGCGGGAGGCGGCCCAGGCGCCGAACGCCTCCGAATGAAGTGATCGCTTGTTCGCTATTGCTATTCGCATCGCCGATGAATGCGACGCCTAGAATAGGAATCGCTCGGCGCTTCAACGCTTCGATCGACAACAACGAATGGTTGATCGTGCCGAGTTTTGTCGATGCGCACAGGATCACCGGAAGACGCCACTGCGCCAAAAGATCGACCTGCAGAAGTCGGCGCGTCAGCGGCACCATCAATCCGCCCGCTGTCTCGACGACGAGCGGAGTCGGCAGCCCAAATGGCGATAGCTGCCGGGCATCAATCTCGACGCCATCGATTTCGGCGGCGAAATGCGGCGATGCGGGCGTGTTCAGCCGATAGACTTCCGGCAGGATGTGCGACTGCGCGAGATCGGTCACGCGGCTGACGACATCGGAATCCGTCTCACCTTGAAGGCCCGACTGCACCGGCTTCCAGTAATAGCCGTCGAGCGCGCTCGTCAGCGCCGCGGAAAAAACGGTCTTGCCGACATCCGTGTCGGTGCCGGCGACGACGATGCGGATGGTCATGCTGCATTCTCCGCTTCAGCCGCCGCGAGATCGTCGATGAGGCGCGTAATTTCAAGCTCGGAAACATTGAGCGTAATCGTGAGTCGAAGCCGTGACGTGCCTTCCGGCACGGTCGGCGGACGGATCGCGCGGATGTCGTAACCCCTGGTCTTCATCGCTGTCGCAAGCGCCATCGCCGTGCCGTCGCTGCCGATGATAAGTGGCTGGATCTGCGAGCCGGAAGCCGCAAAGCGCGTTTTCGTCGTCAGTTCCCGCGCGGCAAACGCGACGAGATCGTGCAAGCGCTGGCGCCGCAGCGGATCGTTGCGGCAAATGTTGAGCGCCGCGCGCACGGCGGCAGCCATCAGCGGCGACGGTGCCGTCGCGTAAACAAAGGCTCTACCGCGATTGACCAGAAAATCGCGGATAGTGCGCGGCGCAATCACAAGCGCGCCCATCGCGCCCAACGCCTTTCCGCATGTATGCACCGTGACGACGTTTTCGCGGCCTTCGAGATCGGCGGCGAGGCCGCGCCCATCCGGACCGAGCACGCCCGTGGCATGTGCTTCGTCGACGATCAGCATCGCCTCATGACGATCCGCGATTGTCGCGAGTTCCGCTATCGGCGCGCGATCACCGTCCATGCTGTAGAGGCTCTCGATCGCAATCCACGGCTGCCCGGTGCCGCCGGTCGCGCGCCATGCCGTGATCGCGTCGTCAACACCTTGCGCATCGTTATGGCGCACGGCCTTTGCCTCAGCCTTCGACAGCCGCATGCCTTCATGCGCGCTGGCGTGGATCAACTCATCGTAGACGATGAGATCGCCGCGTGCAGGCAACGTCGAAAAAAGCGCGGTATTGGCAATGAAGCCGCCACCGAAATAAAGCGCGGTCTCGCCGCCGAAGAAGTGCGCCGCTTCCTGCTCTAAAAGCTCGTGCTCAGCATGATTGCCGCGCAACAGACGCGATCCGCCCGAGCCGACCGGAACGCCACGCGCAATCGCCCCTTCGATGGCGTCGGCAAGCGCGCGCGATTGCGCCAAGCCGAGATAATCGTTCGACGTGAAATCCAGTCCGTGCGCCGGTTCGAGCGTTCTCAGACGCCCACGGCGGGAGAGCGCGTCGAGCGCACGCTCATGATTGCCTGGCATCCTGATGTCCCGCGCACGTCGCGGGCTCGTGCTCCGGAGACGTGTCGATATCGAGTTCAAGCGCCGAAAGCCCGAGCTTGGCGAAAAGTTTGCCGTCTTTGTCTTCGCCGGGATTGTCGGCGGTCAGCAGCGTTTCGCCGACGAAGATCGAGTTTGCACCCGCAAAAAAACATAACGCCTGCATCTCATCGCTCATGTCGGTGCGCCCGGCCGAGAGACGGACGAACGACTTCGGCATCATGATGCGGGCGACCGCGATGGTGCGCACGAAATCGATCGGATCGATCTGCTTGGTATCTTCGAGCGGCGTTCCCGGAATGGCGATCAGCATGTTGATCGGCACGCTCTCGGGATGTTCGTCGAGATTGGCGAGCGTCACCAGCATGTCGACGCGGTCCTGGCGCTCTTCGCCCATGCCGACGATGCCGCCCGAGCAAACCTTCATGCCCGCATCACGAACGCGCGCGAGTGTGTCTAGCCGGTCGGCGTAAGTGCGCGTCGTAATCACCTTGCTGTAATAGGCTTCCGACGTATCGACGTTGTGATTGTAGTAGTCGAGGCCCGCGTCGCGTAGCTTGACGATGTCGTCATCCGTCAGCATGCCGAGCGTCATGCATGTTTCCATGCCGAGCGCTTTGACGCCTTCGACCATCGCCACGACGACGTCCATGTCGCGGCTCTTGGGGCTGCGCCATGCCGCGCCCATGCAATAGCGCGTCGCGCCCGCGGCCTTGGCTTTCTTCGCTTCCGAAATAACCCGCTCGACTTCCATCAGCTTTGAGGCCTTGAGGCCGGTCTTGTGATGGGCCGACTGGCTGCAGTACCCGCAGTCTTCCGCGCAGCCACCGGTCTTGATCGACAGCAGGCGGCTCATCTGGACTTTATTGGGATCGAACGATGTCCGGTGGACACTTTGGGCGCGGAAGAGCAAATCCATGAATGGCAGCTCGTAGAGCGCCAGCGCTTCTTCACTCGTCCAATCGTGACGGATTGCGGGACCGGCGCGGTTGGCAGCGCGCACGGACGGATCGAGTCGGGCAACGGTCGAGGTCATTCAGGCGTGATCTCCGTAGGGCGTACTGCCCTATCGGAAGATGTTTGCACCGCTTCCGGCCTGTCTCGCAACCGTCAAAATGCCTCTCTGATCGGCGAACTGCGCCGGAAAAGGGCAAGCATCGGTTCGGTGGTTAATTTAGCTCGTCCGGAGGCGTGGGCAGAATGCCGAACGGCACGCCATCTTCTGCAAGCTCCTGGGCCTCTTCGAGCGTCGAGCTGCCGCGGATTTGGCGCTCTTCTGTCTCTCCGAAGTGCATTTTACGGGCTTCTTCGGCGAACCGCGGCCCGACGTCCTCAGTATTGGCAATAATCTTCTGAGCGAAGGCCCTGAGCGCCTCGCGCACCGCAGCGCCGTTGCCGCCACCCCCGGCAGCCGCTGGACTGGCGTCTTGCGTCGATTGTGCTGGGAGCGCCGCACGCTTGGTGACGACCGAAGGCGCCATCGGCAGCTTGCTGACTTCGATCGAACCGCAGTGCGGACACGCGATTTCACCCGAGCGAGACTGCGCGTCGAAGTCAGCGCTGGCGCGAAACCAGCTCTCGAACTCGTGCCCGGAGGCACATCCTAGAAGATATTTGATCACTGCTCGTGTACCAGGTGCGGCGATTTCGAAGGTGTCGCGACGACGACATCGAAATCGCGGTCATGCATCAACGACGGAATTTTCCGCCGGATCTGATCCGCGTAGGCGGCGTCGATATCCGCAGTAATGACCTGGGGATCGACGCCCGCTTCCGCAAGGATTTCGCCCCACGGTGAGATGATAAGGCTATGGCCGAACGTCTCCCGGCCATTCTCATGCAAGCCGCCCTGGCCCGCCGCCAGAACGAACGTGCCCGTCTCTATAGCGCGCGCTTGCAAAAGGGTGTGCCAGTGAGCTTCGCCGGTGGTCCGCGTGAAGGCGGCTGGTCCGGCGATGAACTTAGCCCCGGCCTTGGCGAGAGCCCGATGCAGCGCCGGAAAGCGTAAATCGTAGCAAATCGTCAGGCCGAGGCGGCCCCACGGCAGATCCGCCAGCATGGCGCTCGGACCCGCTTGATAGTTCGCGCTTTCGCTATAGATCTCGCCGCCGCCGAGGTCGACGTCGAACATATGGATCTTGTCGTAGCGCGCCGCGACGTTGCCGTCCGGCGCAATAAGATAGGACCGGTTCGCCAATCGTCCCTCGGCAACCTTGACCGCCATCGAGCCGATGTGCAGCCAGATCTTCTGCTTACGGGCAGCGTCGGTGAAAGCCTGAAGGGAAGGGTTGCTCTGCTCTGGCTTCGTCTCGGCCATCAGGCGCGGCTGGTCGAGTTCCATCAGCGTCGTGCATTCCGGCGTCTGGATGTAGACCGCGCCTTTGCTGGCCGCTTCTTTGATGAGCGAGACGGCGTCAGTGACGTTGCGTCCGACGTCACGGCCCGCCCGCATCTGGACGAGCGCCGCGCGAAAAGCCGTCTTGGACCCGGATGCCATCTCAGGACGCCGTCAGCAGCGTATCAAGCCGGCCCGATCTATCGAGATCGTAAAGGTCGTCGCAGCCGCCGACGTGCACGTCGCCGATCCAGATTTGAGGGACTGTCCGCCGGCCACCCGAGCGCGAGGTCAGCTCCGCGCGTAGATCGCTCCGTCCAGTCAGGTCGACCTCTTCGAAGGCCGCGCCTTTGCGACGCAACAAATCCTTCGCCATATGGCAAAAACAGCAATTTCCAGCCGTGTAGACCGTCACCTTCGGCATTGCTCGGCGCCTCTCACTACGCCATTAGAAATCATTCGAATCAAAAGTAGCGCGTTCGCGAGGTCATGCAACCTTGCTTTGCAGTTTTGCGCCGCTGTGCCGCGCCTATGTCACGCCCTTTGCAGTTTCAGGAATATCATTCTGAAACAATAGCAAGTGCGAGGACATCCACGCGCCGTGCACCGGCACGTCTGAGGGCAATTGCGGCGGCTGAAGCCGTCGCGCCGCTCGTGATCACATCGTCGATCAGAACTATGGCTTTTCCGGACACGTTCGGCAATTCGTTGGCGGGAACACGGAAAACACCTGACACATTTTTAAGGCGTTGCGCCCGGGTTAGTCCAACCTGGTGTCCCGTCGAGCGGCGGCGGACGAGTGCGAAAGGATTAACCGGCTTGCCCGCGCGCCGGCCTGTTTCCGCGGCCAGAATTTGCGCCTGGTTGAACCGCCGCGACAGCAGCCGCCAGCGCGCGAGTGGCACGGGTATCAACACGTCGGCGTCCGCCAGCAACTCTTCGCCCGCCACCGCCAGCCAGCGTCCGAACAGCCGCCGCGCGTTATGGCTGTCGTGGAATTTGAAACCATGAATCAACAGCCGCATCAGCCCGTCGAAGCGGGCAACGGCCCGCGCCCTGTCGTAGTCTGGCGGATCGGCGATGGCAGCCGCCGAAAGCATCGGTCCGCCGGTGTCTATTGCCAGTGGTACTCCGAGCCTGTCGCACAGCGGCGGCCGGATGAACGCGACCTGCCGCCAGCATGATGGACACAGGGCATCGTGGTCCATAATGCGCGTCTGGCAGCCAAGGCACAGTGGCGGCAGCAGAACATCGAGAGCGGAGCGTCCGAGGTGCTTCAGACCACGTGCGAACGCCCAGTGACCGGCGTGGCGCGATGTCTCCGAGGAGTCCTCATATGCAACCGGCTGACTATTCGACATTGCACAACTCTAGCCCAACGCGCTAACGCGGGCGAGAGGAACCCGGCCGCCGTTCTCGTGACGCCGCGGAAAGAGACAAAATGGCTGTAGCGCCCCGCATTTTCGACCGGACTTTGCTCCGCGCCCGCCGCGATCGAATCGCCAGGATGCGCGCCGACCAGCCGCTTCCCGATTTTCTGCTGGAACGCGTCGCCGACGACTTTGCCGAACGCCTCGTCTTCGTGCGCCGGGAGTTCCCTGTGGCCGCCAGCCTAGGGGCCTATCATGGACTGTTGGCGGCGCGGCTCCGGCAGCTTCCAACGATCGGCCGGATCGTCGATGTCGAACCGGCCAACGATGCTCTTTCGCGCGGGAAAGACTGGAAGGTCGTCGCTGACGAGGAAGCATTGCCGTTCGCTCCAGCCGCTCTCGATCTCGTCGTCTCCGGGCTGTCACTGCAATTCGTCAACGATCTGCCGGGCGTGCTTGTCCAGATCAATCGCGCCCTGAAGCCGGATGGCCTGTTTCTCGGTGCGCTGCTCGGTGGCGAAACGCTGAAGGAGCTGCGTGAAGCCTGGATTTTGGCGGAAGACGAGGTGCTCGGCGGCGCTTCTCCCCGGGTCGCGCCGTTTGCCGATGTCCGTGACCTGGGCGGCCTGCTTCAACGCGCGGGGTTCGCGTTGCCTGTCGCCGACAACGACATCATCGAGGTGACGTACGCGTCGCCGCTAGCGCTGATGCAGGAACTCAAAACCATGGCCGCCAGCAATCCGTTGGCCGAACGTCGTCGCGCCCCCGTAACGCGAAGCCTGCTCTTGCGCGCAGCCGAGATTTATCAGGACCGCTTCGGCCTGCCGAATGGCCGTGTCTCGGCGACCTTCGAGATTGTCACGCTCACGGGCTGGGTGCCGCACGAAAGCCAGCAGAAGCCGCTGCAACCTGGCTCAGCCAAAGTCAGCCTAGCCGATGTCCTGAAATCTCGGCCAAAAGATCCCGGAGCCACGGAATAAGGGGCTCATCTGCGGGCGGCATCGGATAGCGGCTCAGTTCGATGCCGCGAACCCATTTGATCGTTTGACCTTCGCGCGGGCAGATCTCACCGTCCCATGTGCGGCAGAGATAAAGCGGCATCAACAGGTGAAATTTCTCGTAGGCGTGGCTCGCGAAGTTGAACGGCGCAAGGCACGGCCGGCACAGCTCAATATCAAGTTCTTCTTTGAGTTCGCGGCAGAGCGCATCCTCGGGCGTTTCTCCTGCCTCGACCTTGCCGCCGGGAAACTCCCACAGTCCGGCCATTGACTTGCCCTCGGGGCGCTGGGCGAGCAGCACGCGATTATCGTCGTCGATGAGCGCGACGGCCGCAACGAGCAACAGGGGATTCATCATGCCTGCTGCCTGAGCAGATAGGCGACCTCTTCGAGCCGTGTCACGCCGCGCTTCTTGAGGTTGTCGCTGGCTGCGAGCCCATCGCGCACTTCGAGAACGTCGATGTCGTACAGCTTGCCGTAAAGCGCACGCACCTCGTCCTGAGCTACGGCAAACGGCGGACCTTTGATCTCGCCTTCAGGATATTCGATGGAGATCACGAAAATTGCAGCCTCTGGCGGCAGCACGCTCGTGAGCTTTTCTGCGTACTGCGGCCGCATCTCGGGCGGCAGTGCAATCATCGCGGCGCGGTCATAGCAAACGGCAACGCCGCGAAGGGCATCCGCGGGCAGAGCGAAGAAATCACCCTGATAGATCGTGTAAGGGCCTGCCTCGAAAACATGAAACGGTCCGCTGGCCGTGACCGCGGGTGTCAGTCCGCACTCTTTGAAAAAGTCGCGGACCGCAAGTTCGGAAAGCTCCGCACCAATGACTTTGTGACCCTGCTCGGCAAGCCAAACCATGTCGCGCGTCTTGCCGGAAAGCGGCACGAACACGATGCTCCCCTTCGGCAACGACAGCCCCGGCCAGAACTGCTGCAGCTGGGCATGAATATGGGGTTGGTGAAACCCGATCTCGCCGCGCTGCCAGCGCTCTTCCCAGAAGCTGTGTTCCATCGCGTGATCGGTCCTTTCATCCCATGTCACGGTCAGGCTTGCCCTGCTCCGTGATTCCCCTAGCTGCGGTAGTCGGCGTTGATCGACACGTATTCGTGCGTCAGATCGCACGTCCAAACGCGGGCCGCTGCCTTGCCGACGCCGACGTCGGCGCGAATGACGATCTCGGCGTTCTTCATGTAGGCCGCAACCGTCTTTTCGTCATACTCTTCGGCGCGTTCGCCGTCGCGTGCGACGCAATGCGGACCAAACCAAATGGTCAGTTTATCGCGGTCGGCTGCCTCACCCGATTTGCCGACCGCCATCACGACCCGGCCCCAGTTCGGGTCCTCGCCCGCAATCGCGGTCTTGAGGATAGGCGAGTTGGCACAAGCCAGTGCAATGGTCCGCGCCGCATGCCACGACTTCGCGCCGGTAATCTCGAACGTCACGAACTTCGAGACGCCCTCGCCGTCCTTCGCCACCTGGATCGCGAGATCGCGCATCAAATCGTGAAGCGCTTCCGAAAACGCCTGCAGCTTTTTCGAGTTCGCCTTCGTCACGGGCTTCTGCCCGCGTGTCTCTGCGGCGCCCGTCGCAAACATCAGGCAGGTGTCGCTGGTCGACGTATCGCCATCGACCGTCATGCAGTTGAACGTCGTCTGGACATGCTCGGCCAGGAGTTCCTGCAATGCATCGGAAGAAATGGCGGCATCCGTGAAAATGAAGCACAGCATCGTCGCCATGTCGGGCGCGATCATGCCGGCACCCTTGCAGAAGCCGTTGATCGTCACCTCGACGTCGCCGATGAGCGCGGTCCGCATCGCGAGTTTCGGAAAGGTGTCCGTCGTCATGATCGCGCGCGCCGCCGCCTCGAAAGCGTCAGGCTCGGCGCGCTTTGCAAGATCGGCGAGAAGATGCGCGAATTTTTCCGCATCCAGCGGTTCGCCGATGACGCCTGTCGACGCAACGAAAACCTCGTGCGGCTTGCATACGACCGCGTCGGCGGCATGCGTGACGGTGATATCTACCGCCTCGGCGCCCTTCTTGCCGGTGAAGGCGTTGGCATTGCCAGAGTTGACGACCAGCGCCCGCGCTGTGCCTTTCTTCAGGTGTTTGCGGCAGGCTAGGACCGGCGCTGACGCCGTTTTCGATTGCGTCAGAACGCCCGCGACCGAGGTCCCCTCAGCGAGCACCGTGAGCAGGAGGTCGGTGCGATTTTTATAGCGAATGCCGGCTTCGGCGGTCGCAAACGCGACGCCCTCGATGACAGGCAGTTTTGCAAGACTTGCGGGCGCGAACGGGGAAACGCTCGTGACTTTGCCCATGAGGGAACCTCCAGCTGAGTAAGAGGCTCCCTGAAACAGATCGGGCTGCCATAATCAAGCAGCCCGTCTGAATTCTTTTCGGTGATCGAAGCGGTTAAGGCTTCGGCGCGTCCTGCGCCGGCGTATCGACCGCCTTCGGTTGCGACTGCTTTTGGATCATGGCTTGCCGCTCGTCGATCGCCTTCTTGATTTCCGGATCGACGACATCGACTTTCGCGCCCGACCGCAGCGAGACGGCTGTTTGCTGCGCTTTGCGGAGCAGCAGCGACTGGATGATGCGATCCTTGACGATCTCAAATGCGGGCGGCTGCTTTACGCGGCGATCCTCTAGCTTGACGAGATGCCAGCCGAACTGGGTCTTCACCGGGTCCGAAACCTCGCCCTTCTTGAGCTTGAAGACGACTTCTTCGAACTGCGGCACCATCTGCCCGTGGCCAAAGTAACCGAGGTTGCCGCCATCGTCTTTCGAGCCCGGATCTTTCGAGTTTTCTTTGGCGAGCTGGGCAAAGTCGGCGCCCTTGTCGATTTTTTCCTTCAAAGCTTTGGCTTCTGCTTCGGTATCGACAAGAATATGCCGTGCCGATACTTCCTCTTCCGGCTTCAAAAGCTTCACTTGCTCATCGTAAATCTTGCGTGCATCGGCATCGGTCACGCCCGTCTTGATGACTTTTTCGAAATAAAGCTCACGCAACGCCCGGCGCTTCAGGTAGGTGAGGCGCGTCTGGAAATCGGCCGACTGGTCGAGCTTGTCCTTCTCGGCAGCCTCGGCAAAGAGCTGGTTGTCGATAAGGAATTCGAGCAGAGATGCCCGCTTTTGCGGCCCTGGCATCGTGCCCATATCGGAGCCGATTTCGCTTTCCGCGACCGCCAGATCGCCTTCCGTGATCGGTTTTCCGTCAATCGTTGCAATGACTTTATCTGGCGATGCCGGCGATTTGTCGTCGGCCGCGGCTGCCAGCGGCAAAGCTGCGCCTGCGAGCGCGAATGTGAAAATAGCCAGGGCAATGCGCTTCATCGGCGTTGGGCTCCGCTGTGGGTTTGAAGTCGAAATAATGGGCCGTCTCTTAAGCTCATTCAGGCACGACGGCGTAACCGCACGCGGGCGGCCAATAAGCGCGCCTCGATAGCGGCCCGGAGGCCGAAAACCAAGTTAAAAGTTGGGAGGGTGCCCGGAAATCGCCATCCTCTGCCGTCGCGCACAGAACATTGACAGTCAGGGGGGCGAGTTCTTATGTCTCCCGCTAATCGGATCGGGTCTTGAGCCCATCACGACCGCGCGTTTAGCAGCGCCGAGGGAATGTTGACGCAGGCGTGGCGGGGCACCCCTTGCCGCGCATTTTTTGCTGAATGCTGCCCGGCGCTTGAAACTGAGCCTGGTCGCGCGCCTGCGTGGCCAACACGAATTTTGTAGGGACGGAACTTAAAGATGCTCTCGTTCGGTGGTCTCGCTTCGAAAATTTTTGGCTCTTCCAACGAGCGGAGGGTCAAAGGCTTTCGCTCGCGAGTCGCGGCGATCAACGCCCTCGAACCGGAGCTGCAAAATCTTTCGGACGAGGAGCTTCGCGCCCGCACCGAAATGTTCCGTAAGCAGCTTGCCGAAGGCGCATCACTCGACGATCTTCTGGTCCCCGCGTTTGCAACGGTTCGCGAAGCTGCCAAACGAACGCTCGGTCAGCGCCACTTCGACGTTCAGCTGATCGGCGGCATGGTGCTTCACCAGGGCGACATCGCTGAGATGAAGACCGGTGAAGGTAAGACGCTCGTCGCGACTGCCCCGGTTTATCTCAATGCCTTGGCCGGAAAGGGCGTGCACGTCGTCACTGTCAACGATTACCTCGCCAAGCGCGACGCTGACTGGATGGGGCAGGTCTATCGCTTCCTCGGGCTTACTGTCGGTGTCATCATCCATGACATGTCGGACGAGGATCGCAAGGCCGCTTACGCCTGCGATGTGACGTACGCCACCAACAACGAACTCGGCTTCGATTATCTTCGTGACAACATGAAGATGAACTATTCCGAGATGGTTCAGCGCGGCCATGGCTACGCCATTGTCGACGAAGTCGACTCGATCCTGATCGACGAAGCCCGCACGCCGCTGATCATCTCCGGCCCGCTCGAAGACCGCGCCGATCTTTATCAGTCGATCGACGAGCTGATGAAGCTCCTAGTGCCCGAAGACTTCGAGCTCGATGAAAAGCAGCGCCAGGTTTCCTTTACGGAAGCCGGTAACGAAAAGATGGAGCGTGCGCTCGAAGACGCGGGCCTGCTCAAAGGCTCGCTCTACGACATCGACAACGTCACGCTCGTCCACCATCTCACGCAGGCGCTCAAAGCCCACAAGCTGTTCCAGCGCGACAAGGATTACATCGTCAAAGGCGGCCAGGTCGTCATCATCGACGAATTCACCGGCCGCATGATGCCGGGCCGCCGTTACTCGGAAGGTCTGCATCAGGCGCTCGAAGCCAAGGAGCACGTCGAGGTCCAGCCCGAGAACCAGACGCTGGCGTCGATCACCTTCCAGAACTACTTCCGCCTCTACAAGAAGCTCGCCGGCATGACCGGCACGGCGATGACGGAAGCCTCCGAATTCCTCGACATCTACGGCCTCGAAGTCATCGAGATCCCGACCAACCTTCCGGTCAGCCGTCTCGACGAGGACGACGAGATCTATCGCACGCAGCGCGAGAAGCTCGCAGCGATCGTCCAATCCATCGCCGAAGCCATGAGCCGCGGCCAGCCGATTCTCGTCGGTACGACGTCGATCGAGCGCTCCGAGCAGCTTTCAGAGCTTCTGAAAGACAAGAAGTACATCAAGGGTCTCGCCAAGCAGCTGGAGGAGCAGGCCGCCAGCCTGAAGCCGGGCAAGGAAGAAGAGCTGCGCAAGCACTTCACCGATATGGCGGCGCTGCTGACGAGGCTCGTCAACGACGCCAAGGGCAACGAGTATCCCATTCCGCATCAGGTGTTGAATGCTCGCTATCACGAGCAGGAAGCTAACATCGTTGCGCAAGCCGGCCAGCCCGGCGCCGTCACGATCGCCACCAACATGGCCGGTCGCGGCACCGACATTCAGCTCGGCGGCAATGCCGAATTCCGGCTTCGCGATTGGATCGCCGAGGAAATGGCGAAAGGCACGCCGCCGGATGAATCGGCGATCTCGGCGAAGCGCGATGAGCTTGTCGCCGACGTTGCCGACAAGAAGAAAAAAGCACTTGAAGCGGGCGGCCTCTACGTCCTTGCGACCGAGCGCCATGAAAGCCGCCGCATCGATAATCAGTTGCGCGGCCGCTCGGGCCGTCAGGGCGACCCTGGACGTTCGAAGTTCTATCTTGCGCTCGATGACGATCTGATGCGCATCTTCGGCTCCCAGCGCATGGACAAGGTGCTGCAGACGCTCGGCCTCAAAGAAGGCGAGGCGATCACGCACCCTTGGATGAACAAGTCGCTCGAAACCGCGCAGAAAAAGGTTGAGCAGCGCAACTTCGACATCCGCAAGCAGATCCTGAAATATGACGACGTGATGAATGACCAGCGCAAGGTCATCTTCGAGCAACGTCTCGACATCATGGGCCAAGAGGACGTTTCAGAAACCGTACACGAAATGCGCAACGAGCTGATCGACGTGCTTGTTACGCGCTTCATCCCGCCGGCCGCCTACGCCGAGCAGTGGGACGTGAAGGGCCTCATCGAGCAGGTCAACGCCATCTACGGCATTGAGCTTCCGATCGAAGCCTGGGCCGCCGAGGAAGGCATTGCCGACGAAGAAATCCGCGAGCGCATCAAGGCCGCGGTTGACGCCAAGGTTGAGGCCAAGACCCAGGAGATGGGGCCGGAGCTTTATCGTCAAATCGAAAAGATGGTTCTGCTGCAGACGCTCGATCATCTCTGGCGCGAGCATCTCGTTACGCTTGAGCATTTGCGCCAAGTAATTGGCTTCCGCGCTTACGGCCAGCGCGATCCGCTGAACGAGTACAAATCTGAAGCGTTCATCCTCTTCGAGAACATGCTTGGCCACCTGCGCGAAAACGTGACGGGTCAGCTCATGCACGTCGAGTTGGCGCCGCCCGAAGACCAGCCGATGCTGCAGCCATACGAACTGCCGCCGATGGAAGCGCACCACATGGATGCATCGTCGGGTTATGACGATTTCGTCGAGCGCGATCCTGAGCTGGCGATGGCCGACGCCGCGATTGCAGGCGCCCGTGCCCGTCGCGATACGCTGCCTGAGCCTGAGAAGCGCGCCCCGCTCCAGAGCCGCCGCAGCGATGGCGCAGTCGATCCGAACGATCCCGCCACCTGGGGCCGCGTCTCGCGCAATGCGCTCTGCCCGTGCGGCTCAGGCAAGAAATACAAGCACTGCCACGGCAAGATGGACTGACGAGCAATCTCTTTTTGCGAGATAGCTCGCCTAGGGCGGCGATGCGATATGAGAGTTTAGCGCGCGTCGTCACCGGGTGATCGAAGGATCGCCCGATGTTTGCGGAGGCGATCCGCTTTTTCTGCGCGCAGCGGTCCGTCGCCGTCTTCGCCCTTCATGAGCTGGATAAAGATCACGACGGCGGCGGCAACCTGGAAGCCCAGAACGATCTGCAAGGGGAGCAAGTTCATCGGCGTCTCTCCGTTTGTGTCAAACAAACGGCGGGCGAGGCACCGTGTTCCGGAGAGGGACACGAATGGCTGTGGACAAACAACGCGCAGGAATCCGCCCAAGACTGAATTACCAGGGCTAAATTAATTGGCTCCTAGTGAAGCCGAGGAGTTTTGAAGGGAAAGTGGGCTAGCCTTTTTCAGCTAGCCCATTTGCTGTTTAGGTCCCGAAGATCAGTGGCCATTCGTCTTCGCGGCGGCCTTCTCGGGAGCCTCGCTGGCCTCGCCATGGTGTCCGCCAGCGATGCGGTCGGAAAGGGCGAGCAGAACGCTCGAGACGACGAACACCAAGTGGATGATGACCAGCCACATCAGCTCTTTTTCGCGCTCGGGCGTGACCGTGCCGAGCGACATGAACTGACGCAGAAGCTGGACAGCAGAAATCGCCACGATCGACGACAGCATCTTGAGCTTCAATGCTGAGAAGTCGATGGTGCCCATCCATTCCGGGCGATCGTCGTGGTTGGAGTGATCCATCCGTGAGACAAAGTTCTCGTAGCCGGAAAAGATCACGATAATCAGCAGCGACCCCGTCAGCGTCAGATCGACGAGCGTCAGCAGTCCAAGAATGACGTCGGATTCTGTTGACGTGAACGCACTCTCGGCGAGGTGCAGCAGCTCCATCAAAAATTTGATGAGCAGCACGAACAGCGAAATGGCTAAGCCGAAATAGAACGGTGCAAGCAGCCAGCGCGCGCTGAATAGCATGTTCTCCATAAATATCTCGACGCGCTTCGCGACGCTCTTTTCAGCCATGCGTATAGTCCTCGCTCCTGTGTCATCCGGTGCACAACGTGTGCGGCAAATGCTCATCGCACCCATTATGCAATGGTTATAAAGGCCAAGTAAGGCTTCAGGATAACGGGCGCAAGCGCTGGCCTTCGAAGCCGACTATCGGACGAGAGGCCACGAGAACATCGGTGGCGGGGTGTCGCTTTCGAGGCTCGTCTGGATTTGCGGGATAGGCGCCGACTTTGACGCGGCCGCTGGCGTCACGAGTTTCGGCAGCGCGGCCGTCGGCGGCGGAACACCGTTGAGCCATTGGTCCTGTTCTCGGATGGACGCCAGCGTCGGCTCGCAGACGTCGAGCGGACCGGGAAGGGCGCCAGGAGGCGTCTCACTGAAAATGTAGCGCCCGCTACACACACCGACCGACGGCGGCCGATGGGTCCGTTCGAACAGGTCGTAGCCGTCCTTGAGGTTGTTCCAGAACGCTTTCCACGGCGAGCCGCTTTGCGCGATCATGTTCTCGTTCGTCATGCGGAACGGCAGCACATGCACCGGCACGAGCGTCTCTCCCGCGTCGATTGCCGCGAGCGTCAGCTGATGAATTTCTTCCGACACCGGATTCGTCATCGCAAAGCAGCCAACCGACGAGCATCCGCCGTGAATGAGGATGTCCGAGCCCGTGCGCGCCTGCGATTGGTCGAGGATGTTCGGATATCCGATGTCGATGGAAATCGGCCAGCGGCCGACATGACGAGCTTGTGAGCGCGAGACGGTGTAGAACCCTTCCGGCGCCTGCCGGTCGCCATCGCTCAATTTCGGCCCGAGCGTTCCCGACCAGTGGCAGATGGGATAGGTCGCAAACAGGATGAAGGGGCCATCCTTGCCCGTCTGCTTCCAGATCTCCAGTTCGGACTCGGCCTTGAAGATGCGGATCATGATGGAAGACGCAAGCGTCACGCCTTTGTCGCGCAGGCGTTCCTGCAGCACCGCGACGTTGGGCGTTCCGGGCAACGGCAACGCACCGGTCGCCGCAGCACGCTGGCGCTCGACCCGGTCGGGGGCAACGTCCTTAAGCTCGATTGTCAGCGCGTAAGCGTGCTGAACGCCGGCGAGGCAGAGCACCATCGCCGCGACAAGCCTGAGACGCGATAAATCGAACGACACCATAGAATTTGCGACCGGCTGACTCCTGCGCGAGCCGCACACTATCGCCGGTCAAGCGCGATTCTAAGTGACTTTGTGCAACACTCGGCCCGAGAAGTGAGGCTATATACAGCTAGCTTTTAGCCTGCTCGGCTGTGCACTTGTCATCAATCGAATCATCCCCAGTCGAGCCGGCATCGCCGGGCGCGAACCGATAGGCGCCGTTGCAGACACTCACCTTCGGCGGCTGCCCGTCTGCTTGGAATAGGTCATTTCCTTCTTTCAGGTTTTTCCAAAACGCGATGTTCGGATTGCCCGCATACCGCGCCATCGCCTCATCAGACATCCGGAATGGATAAACCTGTACCTGAAAGCGTTTTTGCCCGTTCTGCAGCGCCGCAGTGACGAGTTGCCAGATTTCCTGCATCTGCGCGTTCGTCATCGCAAAGCAGCCGATGGACGCGCAGCCGCCGTGCACCATGATGAACGAACCCGTGCGTCCGTGCGACCGATCGAAGGCGTTCGGATAGCCGAGATTGAACGAGCGATACCAACGGCTGTTCGGATTGAGAGCCGTCTGGTCGACGGTATAAAATCCTTCCGGCGCCTGTACGTCGCCTTCGCGATGTTTCGGTCCGATCCGCCCCGACCACCGGCAGATCGGATAGGTCGCAAAGCGACGGAAAGCGCCGTCGCGCTGCATCCAAAGTTCCAGCTCGAATTCGCTCTTGAAGATCCGGATTAGGATCGGCGCGCCTTCTTTGACGCCGGCCTTCGCCAGCCGTTCCGGTAATTGCGGAAGATCGGGCTCGCCAGGCAGCGGCAGGCCAAGGCTCCACCGCGTCAACCGCAGGCTGCGTTCATAGGCGATTAGCGCTCGGTCGCCGTCCGGCAGTTTCGGCAGCCACGACGGCATCGTCGCGAATGCAGCGATCCCTGCCGCGAACAACGCCGCGACGAACAGAAAGATTTTCAAGGCACGTCTTTTGCGGGGCTTCTGCAACGTTGGCTCGCTTAACGTTTGGGACCGTTATCGAATGCCTCGCTGAGGCTCAGTTTGCGTTGGCGACCGGCGCCGTAACGGCGGCTGCCTGTGTGCTCTGACGCGCTTTCGCCTTGTTGATATCGGCCAGCGTCGGCTCGTTGTCGGGATCGGTAATCCCTTTCAACTTGTTACCATGCGCAACGTCAACCCCGCCAGGTTCCGGCAGCGGCTTGAACGCCGTCACGATTGGCCGTGCGAGCGGCGGGCAAGGGCCGGCCGGATCGGGACGGTTTCGCGACACCGCATCGACGACATAGCGCCGTTCGCAAACTGTGATGGCGGGCGGAATCCGGTACTTCTCGAAATAGTCGTAGCCCTGCTTCATGGTCTTCCAGAAGCCGTACCACTTGTTGTGCTTTTCTTTCGCCATCCGCGCGTCCGTCATCCGGAACGGATAAGCATGGAGCTGGAAGCTTGGCTGCCCGGCTTTCAAGGCTTCGCGCGTCAGTCCGTAAATCTCTTCCATCAACGCGTCGGTCATGGCGTAGCAGCCCGCCGACCGGCAATTGCCATGCACCATGACGGAATCACCCGTCCGGCCCCACGACTTGTCGTAGGCGTTCGGATAGCCAAGGTTGAACGACAGATAATACTTAGAGTTCGGATTCATCAGGGCCGGTGTGATGGTATAGAAGCCCTCCGGCGCTTGCCGGTCGGCATAACGCTCCTTCGGCCCGATCGCGCCCGACCAATTGCAGATCGGATAGGTCTTGAAATGGTAAAAGCGCCCGTCGTCGCGCTGCTTCCAGACCTCAAGCTCTGACTCTTCCTTGAAAACCCGGATGAAAACCGGCGAGCCCGGCTGCATTCCTTTTTTCGCGAGAAGCGCCAGCGTCTCCTTGGATAGCGGCACGTCGGCGGGCGGCGGGATCGTTGGTGTATTCGAGCACGCGCTAAGCGTCACGGTGGCGATGACAATCGCCAGCCGCACAACCATCCGTAGCGCCGAACCGATGCTGGTCCCCACCAATGCCCCGTTCCCGTTCCGATTGACGTCCCCGCCGTTGCAGCCGGGCGGACTATGCGCACAAAGAACTCGAACGCCTTAGTGAGATTTGAACGATGGTCAGTCAACTCAAGTATCGTGTCGAAATGCGGCGTGCTGGGGGCGCCGCACCGGCGTTGCCCAATAGCCTCACAAACTAGCGGCCGATCGACAGAAAGCGGTCGTGGCGCTGGGCGCGAATATCGTCGGACGACTTTCCGTCGAACTCCGAGAGCATCCGCGCAATGGCATTGCCGGTCGAGATGATCACCGATTCGCGGTCGCGATGCGCCCCGCCGGTCGGTTCTTTCACGATGGCATCGATGACGCCCAATTGGTCGAGGTCCTGCGCCGTGATCTTCATATTGGTCGCGGCTTCTTCTTTTTTGTTGCTGTCGCGCCAGATGATCGATGCCGCGCCTTCCGGCGAGATGACGGAATAGATCGCGTGCTCCAGCATCAGGATCCGGTTCGCCGTCGCAATGGCAATCGCGCCGCCCGAACCGCCCTCGCCGACGATGACGGCGACGATCGGCACGCCGAGCCGCAGGCAGCATTCTGTCGAACGCGCGATGGCTTCCGCTTGGCCGCGCTCTTCGGCGCCGATACCGGGATAGGCGCCTGGCGTATCGACGAACGTGATGATCGGCAGGTTGAATCGGTCTGCGAGTTCCATTAACCGCACGGCCTTGCGATAGCCCTCAGGCCGCGCCATGCCGAAGTTGTGCTTGATACGCTGTTCGGTATCGGCGCCCTTCTCGTGTCCAAGCACTACAACCGAACGGTTGCGGAATTTGCCGATGCCGCCGACGATGGCTTCGTCCTCGGCGAAATAGCGATCACCTGCGAGCGGTGTGAAATCTTCGATGAGGCCGCCGATGAAATCGAGCGCGTGCGGCCGTTCCGGATGGCGCGCAACGAGCGTCTTCTGCCACGGCGTCAGCTTCGCATAGGTATCAGCGAGCGCTGCTTTCGCTTTTTGCTCGAGCTTCGTGATCTCGTCCGTGATCTGCGGACCCTTGCCGTCCGTCTGCAAGGCCTTCAGTTCGGCAACCTTGTTTTCGAGCTCAAGAATGGGCTTCTCGAAATCGAGATAGGTACGCAATGCGGTGGTGGCGTTCACTGAAAGCTTTCCTGACTGTGCAACTGAAGCGTGCGGCCTAGCCGCTTCACGCGCGACATTCGCCATGGCTGGCTTCGGGTGTCAAGGCGACAGACCTTCCCGACCGCTGTCTAGGCGTAACCAGCGTTGTGAATGCTTAACTTTCGCCTTCCGAGAGCCGCCTGACAATAGGCGCAACGGCGAACATAAGGGCCGCCGCTGCTGCAACCAAGCCGGCCTGCGCCAGGAACGAAAGCGCGAGCGCATCCGGGTCGCTGGTCGTGAAGGCGCCACCGATGTCGCCCGCGATTTTATCGCCGAATGCCGTCGCAAGGAACCAGAGCCCGAGCACCTGTCCGGACATTTTCTGCGGCGCAATCCGCGTCATCGTCGAAAGTCCGACCGGGCTCAGCATCAGCTCGCCGACCGTAAATAGGAAATAGAGACCGAGCAGCCACATCGGCGACACGCGCCCGTCGGCGGCATAGTTGGCGGCCGGAACCATCAGCAGGAAAGACGCGGCAAGAAACGTTAGTCCAAGCCCGAATTTGACGGGCGACGACGGCTGATGCGCGCCAAGCCGCATCCAGAGCGCCGCGACGAACGGTGTCAGCATAATGACGAAGATCGGGTTAGCGGATTGAAACCAGGACGACGGGAAGGGCATGCCGATGAATTCGTTGCGCGTCAGCGTATCGGCAAAAAGCGAGAGCGTCGTCCCGGCCTGCTCGAAAATTGCCCAGAAAATCATGGCGGCGAGAAAGTAGACGCCGACTGCGGCCATGCGATGCGCATCGGCGTTCTGACGTGTCGCACCGTAAGCAATGCCGACCAGCGGAATGATGATGAAGAACCAGCGGAGCCAGCGGAAGCCATTCACATCGGAAAGAAACGCCAGTGCTAGCAAGCCGAGGGTTACAGCCGCCATATAACCCGCCTGCTGGCGGAAAGAGGATGATGTTTCACTGGCGACCACGCCGGGGTCTTTGAGATGGCGCATGTTCCGCGCAAACAGAACCATCGAGATGGTCATGCCGACGCCGGCAGCACCAAAGCCCCAATGCCAGCTTTGCGTCGGGTCGAAACCCATCGCCGAAAGCCAGTCCTTGAAGACGCTGCTCTGGGCCAGAAAGCCGGTGACGAGCGGAGCCAGGAACGCGCCGACGTTGATGCCCATATAGAACAGCGAGAACCCCGCATCGCGGCGGTCATCGTCGCGGCTGTAGAGCGCGCCGACGAGGGCCGAGATGTTCGGCTTGAAAAGCCCCGTTCCGATCGCGATAAGCGCCAGGCCGATATAGAACGTCGTCAGCGATGGCCACGCCAGCGCGTAATGCCCGGCTGCGATCGTCGTCCCCCCGATCAGCACGGAACGCTTCGCCCCGATGATGCGGTCGGCGATAAAGCCGCCGGGCAAAGCCAGCAGATAGACCGCCATGCCGTACGTGCCGTAGATGCTTCCGGCTGATGGCGTCGGGAAGCCGAGGCCGCCTTGCGAAACCGGCGCGACCATGAACAGCACGAGCAGGGCGCGCATGCCGTAATAGGAAAAACGCTCCCACAACTCAGTAAAATAGAGGGTTGAGAGCCCCTGTGGATGTGAACTAAGTCCAAGCCACGAGCCGCGCGCGGCCGGTAGGATTGATGCCAGAAATCCGGCGGGAGCGCCCTGGTTGTTATGCGACGACATCAAGCGCCTTTCGCAACGCTCGTCATTGTGCCGGTTCGCTCAGGGGGCGCCGCGGCGACCAAGGTCGGCATCGGTCTTCGAATGGCCGGACGGAATTTTCTGATGTCCATCGGTCCGCTCCCGTTCGCAAAATAGCACCCTCGCTTTGCTCGTGCCCCCCGTGCGTGGCGCCGCGATCCCGTTATGGCGGCGTCAAGCACGTTCGCGCGCGCCGACGTCTGGAAACGCCGCGGCAGGACGCGATCAGCGTTTATAGAAGATCTGCGCGCGATCGCTACGGTTGATACCAGTGGCGAAAAACGTGTCGCGGGTTTCGACGCTGACGCAGCGGCACGATGGCAGGTCCGGTCGAGGCGGCTCACTAGCGTCTCCCATGCGGTCGGCGCTTTAAGGCATTAGAGCCCTGGCGCGCTACGTCTTGTTCTTGGCGAGCGGGTGATGCGCATTGACGAGCGCCTTCAGTCGCTCTTGCAACACATGCGTATAGATCTCCGTGGTCGAAATGTCAGCATGGCCGAGCAGTTGCTGAACCGCGCGCAGATCCGCGCCGCGGTCGAGCAGATGGCTGGCGAACGCGTGGCGCAGGACATGAGGCGAAACGCGTTCGGGCGCGATATCCGCCGCGATGGCCACATCTTTCAGGTCCTGTGCGAAACCTTGCCGCGTCACATGTCCAAGCGCCGCCTTCGAAGGAAACAGCCATTCCGAATTATCGAACCGGCCGGATACGCCGAGGAAGGCGTCCAGCGCTTCGCGCGCGGTGGCGTTCAAGGGCACCATCCGTTCTCGTCCGCCTTTACCCTTGATGGTCAGAACGCGCGTATCGCCGCGAAGCACGCTTCGCGGCAGGCCAACAAGCTCCGAGACGCGCATTCCGGTCGCGTAAAGAAGCTCAAACAGGCAGTGAAACCGCAGTGCGCGAAATAAGGCATGCCCTTCCAAGCCCTCGCATTGCCTTTGCGAGGTCTCCAGCAGTCTGTCGACCTCGGCGATGCTCAGGACCTTCGGCAGCGCGCGCTGTTTCTTGGGGCCTTGCAGTCCGGATGTCGGATCGAGTGCAATAGCGTCTTCCGCCAGAAGAAACCGATAGAATTGCTTGATGGCCGAAAGCCGCCGCGCCCGCGACGTCGGCGCTTGCCCTTCGCTGGCCAGATGGCCGAGATAGGCTTGAACGTCGTCCGAGGTCGCATGCCTCGGCATAACACCCCGGCCCGGCAAGAAACTGAGGAAGCCTTCAAGATCGGCGGCATAAGCCTCAATCGTGTTGGGTGAAGCGCCGCGCTCGGCCGACAGCATCGCGAGAAAATCCGCGACGTCGGTATCGCGCCCGGTCGCAGACGTCATGGCCGCCCTCAATTCGTCTCGGTACGCGGCCATGTCGGCAGCAGGGCTTCGAGCCCGAGGCGGCGCGCGTCGGCCTCAAGTCCGGCGCACTTCAACGCCCGGATGCTGTCGCCGAGCGCGATCAAGTTGGCATCCGCCGCGCCGTTCGGGCCGAGCGCCTTCATGACGAGCAGCACCGTATGGCCGAATTCCTGTTTCTTCGAAGCGATCTGCAACTCGGTCAGCACGCCGGTTTCGGGAAGATAGCCGCCCGTCGGCTGTGAAATCGTATTTGCTGCCTGCCAGAGGGGAATGGGCACGAGATAATCGAGCGCTTCCATGACGGTCGTCAGCCGGTAGAGCGCCGCGGGTGGAAACCGTCCGTTGGCTGCGTAATTTTCCAGCGCGGAGAAGCTTTGTCCCCGGTTCGGATCGTGCGGATCGGCAATGTCGATCAGCGCACGCCAATGGCCGAGGCCCGGTCCTCCTGATTGATCCGCGATTTGTATCCAGTTGCGCGACATGTCGAAATGGCCAGACGCCAAGCCGATTTCGACGCCGGTTTCGGCAAACCAGCTCACTTCCGGAGCCGGTTGCAAATCTGCGGTCGCTTGGGCAATCATTTTTGCGCCGATCATGCCGAGGCCTTCGTGCTTCATGTCATCCAGGAAAGCACGGATGAGCCGCGCTTTGCGCGCGGGCGTCCGCTCGTCTTCGGCGGCCTTGAACAGTGCAGCACGCCTGGCGACGCCTTGCGGACCTCGGCCGGATAGCAAGTCGTCGGGCGGCACCCTTTGGGCGTTGACGCGATAGATCCCCGCCAGCATTTGCGGCGTCAGCGCATTGAGACGCGCCGCCGCTTCAGTTGCCGGGAATCCGAGGTCGACGGGGGTTGAATGATCGGTAGCCAGCGCCACGAGCAGAGCTGGCTCGCCCTTTTCCAACACGAGTTTGTGCGGTAGGCCGCCGACCTTTTCGGCAATCCGATAGTCAAGCAGCGTGATTTGTTTGACTTGCGTGTAGCGCGGCTTGGACCCGATCGAGAATGCATCGAGCGCTTCGAGGCCGGGCGATGTCTCGACGCCTTCCTCACGCGCCATGTCGGCCGCCAGTCCCGCCGCCGACTTGTCGCCTTGAGATTCGGAGCAATACCCAGCCATCAGGATGACTTGGCCTTTGAGGCGCGCCGGGATCGCACCTTTTAACTTGGCCGATTGCGCAACCAGTTGGCATGCCTTGTCCGGATGCCCGGCCGCCAGCTCGTTGCGGGCTTCGAGCGACACCAGCAGCGGATTGTCTCCCGGCGGTTGCTTGGCGATTTCGGCCGCGGCGGCGCGCGCCAAGCCCGAGCGGTAAAGCGCTTCGAGCCGGAGCGCCATAAAGTTAGAGTTCGAGCCATCGCCCGACGGCGACGTAATGAGCCTTTTCCAGAGATCGTGCAGAACGGGCGAGCGCGGCGGAATTTCAATCGTCGCGATCAGCTTTTCCAACGCGGCGACGTCCATGCCTCCCCAAAGCTCGTACGGCAGTCCTGAGCCGTCGTTCGACATCACGGGAGCGAGACTGCCCTTGTCCACGGCCGGTGGAATAGCATCGCGCATCACCGAATTGCCTGAACCCGAGCCAGACGACCGGCTTGGGCTGGACGGGAAGCCGGGCATGGAACCGGAATTTCCCCCGCCACCCGAGGACCGCGACCACATATCGTCGTCCCCGCCGCCAGAGGGCGAGCCCAGCGGCTGCAGATAGCTGCGCTTATCGGGTGGAGGTGAATAAGCGTCGTCGTGCGCCGGCTTTTTCCGGCTGCTCGTCGCTGGCGCGGCATAGGAATCGTCTTGTGCGCTTGCCGGCAGCGCCGCGGCGGCAATAGCGATTGGCAAACAACCGGCGAGCACAACGCTGCGCGCCGCCGCTATCGTCTTTCGGTGTGTATGCACCATGGCTCTACCGCCGGATTTTCACGTCTGGCACGGGCTTGCTGATCATCTGCTGCTCCGGCTCGAAGCGTGTCGCGAGCACATAGAGACCGCCGAAAACCGCAGCCGCGAATGCGCAAAGTACGAACAATAGCCGGAAAAGGCTCGGCATTTCTTTACCCCGTTCCGGCCTTTTAGGTGAGCACCCTTGATGGCGTGATTATGACTCGGATTGGCATTTTAACGGAACCCCCCTTGCGTCGAAACGGCGTCGGTTTCCGATCCACGGCAGGCCTGAAGTATGGTTCCAATTTGCGAACGATTTTGGTTCATGGCATGAGGGCGCGGAAATGACCTTTCCGCTACGAGACAGTCTGCCCGAAGCTAACCGATTCGCCGTTGATATCGGCGTCGAGACCCCCATGACGGAAGCGGAAGCCATAGACCTTGCGAAGAAGCGCATCGGCAAGCGCCCAATTGTGCTCGTCGGCCTTATGGGTTGCGGCAAGTCGTCGGTCGGCAAGCGCTTGGCGTTTAAGCTCAGTCTGCCGTTCGTCGACGCCGACGAAGAAATCGAGCGCGCGGCCGCCAAGACGATCAACGATATTTTCACCGACCACGGCGAAGAGCATTTCCGGGATGGCGAGCGCAAGGTCATCGCTCGCCTGCTTGGCAACGGCGCGCAGGTGCTTGCAACCGGCGGCGGTGCCTTCATTCACGCTGAAACCCGCAAACGCGTTAAGGACACCGCTTTTTCCATCTGGTTGCGTGCCGAATTGCCCGTACTGATGCGCCGTGTCATGAAGCGTGACACCCGGCCCCTGCTGCGCGGTGGCAATCCGGAAGCCACGATGCAGAAGTTGATTGAAGCGCGTTACCCGATTTATGCAGAAGCCGATATGACAGTCGAAAGCCGCGACGAACCACACGACATCATCGTCAACGAAATCATCACCCGGCTCGCGACCGGCGCAGACGGCGCGCCGCCCACGACGCTTGAGGCTAACCCCTCCAAGACCGTTCATGTCGAGCTCGGCGACCGCTCTTACGATGTTTTGATCACGCGGGGCGTTCTTCGTGACGCCGGCGCGCTCATCAAGGCGCGCTTCGGCTCCGTCAAATGCGGCGTCGTGACGGACGAGAACGTGGCGCGCCACCATCTTACGACGCTCGAAAATAGCCTCAAGGCCGAGGGTCTGTTCGCCGGTTCGGTCGTCATGAAACCGGGCGAGGCGACGAAGAGCTTTCGCAACCTCGCAGACCTGTCCGAGCGTCTCCTGGAGCTTGGCCTCGAACGCGGTGACCTTGTTGTGCCATTTGGTGGCGGTGTGATCGGCGATCTCGCGGGCTTTGCCGCCGGCATCCTGCGCCGTGGCGTCCGCTTCGTTCAGATTCCGACGTCGCTTCTCGCGCAAGTCGATAGCTCCGTTGGCGGCAAGACCGGCATCAACACGCCGCAAGGCAAGAACCTCATCGGCGTTTTCCATCAGCCGAGCCTCGTCATCGCCGATACGTCCGTGCTGACGACACTACCCGCGCGCGAGATGCGAGCCGGATACGCCGAGGTCGCCAAGTATGGCCTGCTCGGTGACGCCGAGTTCTTCTCCTGGCTTGAGGCGCATTGGCAGTCGGTCTTCGGCAACAACGGTCCGGCGTTGACGACGGCCATCGAAACGAGCGTCGCCGCCAAGGCCGCAATCGTCGCCCGCGACGAAACCGAGACCGGCGACCGCGCGCTCCTCAACCTCGGCCACACGTTCGGTCACGCATTGGAAGCCTGGACCGGCTACTCCGACCGCCTGCTGCACGGCGAAGGCGTGGCCATCGGCATGTGCATGGCTTTTCGTCTATCGGAAGAGCTGGGCCTTTGTCCTGCCGGCACCAGCGCCCGCGTCACCAACCATCTGAAAGCCGTCGGCCTACCGACGCGGATCGCCGATATTCCCGGCGGCAAGGCCGATGCTGCCGAATTGCTGCGCCTGATGGGTCAGGACAAGAAAGTTAAAGCCGGAAAGCTGACATTCATTCTTGTACGTGACATCGGTCAGGCTTTCGTCACTCGCGACGTCGCACCGGAAACCGTCCTGGACTTCCTCGGCCGGGAAATCAGTCGCTAGAGCATATTAAGTCTCTGCCCTGGATCTGTGCTAGATTACTGCCTCCCCTGGGCAGGAATAGCGGACACCATTACCCCCGATGACTGTAATCATAAGCTTTCTCGCAATCCTTTTGCTGATTGTTCTGTCGGCGTTTTTCAACGTCAGCGAGACCGCACTGACGGCAGCGTCGCGGGCACGCATGCATGCGCTCGAAGAAGACGGCAACGTTCCGGCCGCCCTCGTCAATAAGGTGCTGTCGCGCCCCGAAAAGATGATCGGCACAGTCCTGCTCGGCAATACGCTCGTTGACGTGCTGGCTGCAGCCCTTGCCTCCAACATCGCCGTGCATCTTTACGGCCAGGTCGGCGTCGCCTACGCGACAGCCATCATCACGGTCCTGATCGTGATCTTTGCTGCCGTGCTTCCGAAGACCTACGCGCTCGCATATGCCGATCGCGTCGCGCTTGTCGTTGCGCCGCCCATGCAGGGCCTGATCTACGTCCTGACGCCCTTCACCAAAGCCATCGAATTCATCGTTCGCCACATCCTGATCCTGACGCCAGGAAAGGCCGACGATGCTGCCAATATCCTTGCAGCCCACGAAGAAATTCGCGGCACGATTGATCTGCAGGCGAAGGAAGGCACCGTCGCCAAGGGTGACGCCGAAATGCTCGGCGGCGTTCTAGATTTGCGCGATCTGCAAGTCGCCGACATCATGGTTCACCGCACCAAGATGGAAACCATCGACATTGACGAGCCGCCAGCGAAAATTCTCGATCAGTTGATGCGTTCCCAATATACGCGTGTGCCGCTGTGGAAAGACGAGCCGGAGAATATCGTCGGCGTTCTGCACACCAAGGACCTTCTGTTGGCCCTGTCGCGCGACGGATGGGATCCCGACAAGCTCGATATCATGAAGTCAGCGTCCGAGCCTTGGTTCGTCCCGGACACCACGACGCTGAAAGACCAGCTCAACCAGTTTCTGAAAAAGAAGATCCAGATGGCCCTCGTTGTCGACGAATACGGCGAAGTGCAGGGCCTGATCACGCTCGAAGACATTCTGGAAGAGATCGTCGGCCAGATCACCGACGAGCACGACAATCCCGATAGCCATATCCGCATGCAATCGGACGGCACCGTCAACGTTGACGGCACCGTTGCAATTCGCGATCTCAATCGCCATTTAGATTGGGATCTTCCCGACGATGAAGCGACGACGGTTGCGGGTCTCGTGATCCACGAGGCTCAGACGATCCCGGAGCCAGGACAGGTGTTCACCTTCCACGGTTACAGGTTCGAGATTTTGCGTAAAAGCCGCAACCGGATCATGGCGATGCGCATCAAGCCGATCGCATCGGCAACCCCGCCGAATTCAGGCTCGGCGGCCACACGGCAGAGTGGCTGAAGCTTATTCAACCGTGTGAGGCAGCCGTTTTGGGGAGCGCTTCGCCCGGCGCGATGGTCGAAAGTGCAAGCGCGTGCACGCCGCCGGCAAGTTCGTCTTTGAGCAGATCATTCACAAGGCGATGCCGCTCGATGCGCGACTTGCCGGAAAACGCCTCGGAAACGACAAGAATTCTAAAATGGCTCTCGTCCGTGCCCGGAGAATTGCGATGGCTCGCGTGCAACTCGGACTCGTTGATGATGTCAAGCCGTGTCGGTTTGAGCGCGATCATAAGCTTTTCGCGAAGTCGGCCTGTAACGGACATCTTTTTCTCTCATGTGTCTTTCGTGCTGCTTTGGTGCGATGGGGCACACGGACGAAAGGGCCTATTAATGGATTGACTGCACAGTCACGACGGAAATCAAGAGTTTTCTTGCCGCCTTGTTTCGGCGCGGCCTAACCCTCATAATTCATGCAATGAAACTGGAATCAAAATACTTCGATAGCATCCGCGTCTCTTCGAAGCGCCAGACGAGCGCCAAGAAGGAAACGCACGCGCCCGTGTGTCAGTGGAAAGGTTGCGACAAGCCCGGCGTACATAGGGCGCCAAAGGGCCGAGGCCGCGACGGCGAATATTTCCAGTTCTGCGTGGATCATGTCCGCCAGTACAATCAGGACTACAACTATTTCGATGGCATGAGCGACGCCGAGGTCAGCAATTTCCGCAAAGACGCCATGACCGGCCATCGCCCGACCTGGAAGACCGGGGCCAATGCCTGGGCCCACGGCACGCGCGATGGCTCGCAAGACGCCGACGCCGCCGCCCGCGTCAAGGCAGGCACGCAGCGCATGAACCGCAAGGTTCGCTCGTCTCGGACAGCCACGGCACCGACGTTTCAACGCCAGTTGAAGCCGCTTGAGCGCAAGTCACTCAAAGTCATGGACCTCGGCGAAGATGCCAGCCGCGAAGATATCAAGTCGCGCTTCAAGGAGCTGGTGAAAATTCACCATCCTGATGCGAACGGCGGCGATAGCAGGTCTGAGGAAAAGTTGCGTGAAATCCTCCAAGCCTATAACTATTTAAAGCAATCTGGCCTGGTCTAATCCTCCGAGCCTCTGAAGCAGGTGCACCCGCCGAGGTCGCCCCTGTTCGAGGCCTTAGCGGCAGCTGGGCGATTTGATCGGGAAGCCAATGGAAATGCGCACGTCTACAAGCGCGAACGGCGCGGCTGCCGCCAATCTACCGGACATGAAGCTGTCCGTTCGCCAAGTTTTCGGGATCGATAGCGATCTTGAGGTGCCGGCCTATTCAAAGCCGGAAGACCATGTCCCGGAAATCGATCCGGATTATTTGTTCAATCGTGATGTCACCCTCGCGATCCTGGCGGGCTTCAAGCACAACCGCCGTGTGATGATCCAAGGCTATCACGGCACCGGCAAATCAACTCACATTGAGCAGGTCGCGGCGCGCCTCAACTGGCCGTGCGTGCGCGTCAACCTCGACAGCCACGTCTCGCGCATCGATCTCGTCGGCAAGGACGCCATTGTCCTGAAAGACGGTAAGCAGGTGACGGAATTCAAGGAAGGCATCCTTCCCTGGGCGCTGCAGAACAATATCGCGCTCGTGTTCGACGAATATGATGCCGGCCGCCCCGACGTCATGTTCGTCATCCAGCGCGTGCTCGAAGTCTCCGGCAAGCTGACATTGCTCGATCAGTCGAAGGTCATTCGTCCGCATCCGGCTTTCCGTCTGTTCGCGACGACGAACACGATCGGTCTGGGCGACACGTCGGGCCTCTATCACGGCACACAGCAGATCAACCAGGGCCAGATGGATCGCTGGTCGATCGTCGCCACGTTGAACTATCTTCCGCACGATGACGAAGCCCGGATCGTGCTGTCGAAGGTCAAGTCGTTCGCGAAGACGGATGCCAAGCGCAAACAAGTCTCGCACATGGTTCGCGTCGCGGACCTGACGCGTTCGGCCTTCATCAACGGCGATCTGTCCACCGTGATGAGCCCGCGTACGGTCATCACCTGGGCCGAGAACGCCGACATCTTCGGCGACATCGGCTTTGCATTCCGCGTCACCTTCCTGAACAAGTGCGATGATCTCGAAAAGCCGCTCGTTGCGGAATTCTATCAGCGCTGCTTCGGCGAAGAGCTTCCAGAAAGCACGGCCAACGTCGCGCTGAGCTAATCTCTCCTCCCCCGCGCGGGGAGGGCAAAAGAGCGACACGAAGTCCATGACGTCTCCAACCAAACGCCGGGAAGCGCCGTCCGAGCCGCTGAAACGCGTCCTCGGGCCGGCCGTGCGCGCCATCGCGGGTGATGGCGAAGTCGAAGTCGATTTCGGCCCCGGCAAGGGCGACGTGTCGGGCAAGGCCGTGCACCTGCCGGACTTGCCGCGTGCTCCATCCGCGAAAGACGTCGCGTTGGCGCGTGGCTGGGCCGATAGTCTTGCGCTGCGTATCGGCTGTCATGACGCCAAGGTTCATCGCCGCATCGCGCCGCCTGCCGGTCCCGCCCGTGCCGTCTTCGAAGCCGCCGAGCGCGCTCGCGTCGAAGGTTTGGGTTCTGCCCGCATGCCCGGCATGGCAGCCAATCTCACGGCCCGCCTCGAAGATCACTACAGTCATGGCCGCTTCCGGTCCGTTGCGACGCGCGCCGAGGCTCCGCTCGAAGACGCGCTTGCGTTGCTGATCCGTGAGCGGCTCACCGGGCAGGCTCCGCCCGCATCGACAAAGGGCCTCGTTGATGTCTGGCGCTCGGTGATTGAATCGCGCGGTGGCAAGCTTCTGAACAAGCTCGAAAGCCTGTCGGAAAATCAGGAACAGTTCGGCCGCCAGATTCGCGATCTGCTGAAGATTCTCGAAATGGCCGAGCAGAGCGACGAGCCGCAGCCGAACGACGACGAGGAAGAAAACGACGAAGGTTCGGCCGAAGGCGGCTCGGAAGATTCCGACGAGCAAAGCGAGGACGCGACCGACGGTCAGGATCAGGAAAGCGAGGAGAAGCTTTCCGAAGGTGATCTCTCCGAGACCGAGGAAACGATGGAACAGGGGTCGACCGAACCCCAAGACCTCGACGACGGCGAGATGAACGACGAAGAAACGCCTGCGCCGTGGCGTCCAAACATGACGGTCCTCGATAACCCCGAGGCCTTCGGCTACAAGGTCTTCACGCGCGCCTATGACGAAGAGGTCAGCGCCGAAGAGCTTTCGACGCCGGAAGAATTAGAGCGCCTGCGTGCCTTTCTCGACAAAGAGCTGAAAACGCTTTCAGCTGCCGTCGCCAAGCTTGCCAATAAGCTGCAGCGCCGTCTCTTGGCGCAACAAAATCGCGGCTGGGATTTCGATCTCGAAGAAGGCCAGCTCGACGCTGCGCGCTTGACGCGCATCATCACCGATCCGACCGGCGCGCTGTCATTCAAGCGTGAGCGCGACACTGATTTCCGCGATACCGTCGTGACGCTGCTGCTCGACAATTCCGGCTCGATGCGCGGCCGGCCGATCATGGTCGCAGCTTGCTGCGCCGACATTCTTGCGCGCACACTGGAGCGTTGCGGCGTCAAGGTTGAGATCCTGGGTTTCACCACCAAAGCTTGGAAGGGCGGACAATCGCGCGAGGAGTGGCTGGCGGCAGGCAAGCCGCCCGCGCCGGGCCGCCTCAACGATCTTCGCCACATCATCTACAAGACGGCGGATGCCCCGTGGCGACGCGCCAAAAACTCCCTCGCCTTGATGATGCGTGAAGGTCTTCTGAAGGAAAATATCGACGGCGAAGCATTGGCCTGGGCGCATGCTCGCCTTGTTAATCGGCCCGAGCAGCGCCGCATTCTGATGATGATCTCCGACGGCGCGCCGGTCGACGACTCGACGCTCTCGGTGAACTCAGGCAGCTACCTCGAACAACACTTGCGCCAAGTGATCCACGAGATTGAAAATCATTCGCCGGTCGAATTGATCGCCATCGGCATCGGTCATGACGTGACGCGCTATTATCAGCGCGCCGTCACCATTACCGATGCGTCGGAACTGGCCGGCGCGATGACGGAAAAACTCGTCGAGCTGTTCGATGAGCACCACGAAGCCGACAAGGCGGCCGCGACACGCCGCAAGCACGCGCGCGTTCATTGAGGGGATCGGTGGCGTCGATTTTTCTCCGACGATTTGCAGTCGCGATCGCCGTTTTAAGCGTTAGCGCGAGTTTTGTTCTGGCAGACGAGAAGCCAGATATCTCCTCGCTGAAGTCTGCACCGATCACTGTCGAAGCTCAGCCGATTTCTACGTTTTCCCGCACCGGGGAGGATCGTTCGCTCGGCAAATTGAAGTTCGTGGGCGGCCTCGTCCTGACGTCGCCGTCACCCTATTTCGGCGGCTGGTCGGGCCTGTTGCTGAGCGACGATGCGAAATCTCTTCTCGCCCTGTCCGATACCGGCGTCTGGATGACGGGCAATCTGACCTATGCAGGAATCCGCCCCTCCGGCATCGTGGACGCGCGACTGGGGCCGCTGTTGGAAAAATCCGGCCGCCCCATCCAGCGCGCCCGCGATCGCGATTCTGAATCGATCGCGCTCGAAGGTGACACCTTTCAGAATGGCTCGGTCCTCATTGGGTTCGAGGGCCATCATCGCATCGAACGCTTCAGGCTCGGCCCGAAAAATATTCAGGCGACCGGCATCGCCCTCAAGATCCCTGCCGCGGCCACGCACATGGACCAGAACAAAGGCTTCGAAGCGCTCACGATCTTGAAGGGCGGCCCGTACAAAGGCTGGCCGATTGCATTTTCGGAGCGGCTTTATGATCCGGCGCGCAATCATACCGGCTGGGTCTGGACCAAAGCTGGACCACAGACCTTCCATCTGAAAAACGTCGGCGACTTCGACATCACCGACGTTGCCAGCCTCGATGACGGCACGATCTTCGTTTTGGAGCGCCGCTTCCGCTGGCTAGAAGGCGTCAAGATGCGCCTCGTGCGCATCGCGCCCGACGCTCTCGCTCCAGGACGCACGATCGAGGGCGAAACCCTCATCGACGCCGACATGGCTGATAATATTGACAACATGGAAGGTTTAGCAGCCACACGGCTGAAGTCCGGAGAGGTGCTGCTCACCATGATCTCGGATGACAACTTCAATCACGTCATCCAGCGCACAGTGCTGCTGCAGTTTCTGTTGCAAGAATCCAGGCAAGCGAAAGCCCGGCTGCCGAACTAGGCCACCGGGCTAAAACGATCAGCAAAATTGCCTTGAAAGATTAGGCGGCCTTGGCGGCTGCCTGCACCTTCTGAATCTCGCGCTTGAGCTTCAGACAGGTCTGCGACAGCTCATCGTTGCTCGCCTTCAGCAGGAAGGCGTCGAGGCCACCGCGGTGCTCGACCGACTTCAGCGCCCGTGCCGACACGCGCAGACGGACCTTACGGCCGAGCAGGTCGCTCATCAGCGTGACATTGCACAGGTTCGGACGAAACTTGCGCTTCGTCTTGTTTTCGGCGTGGCTCCTGAGTTGGCCCGAGAGGGGCAGCGTCCCCGTCAGCTCGCAGCGCCTGGTCATAACACTCTCCTATGCCGCACCCTCAAACCGGGGCGGTCGATCGAAAACTTGCCGTCTCAGCAAAAAATAGCGCCCCGCAAGCCGAGCCTGCGGGGGTTTCGGGTGCTGTATAATTGACAGGACCGCTGCCCGTCAAGACGGGCCACGACGATTGCACTAGCTCGCCTAGTCACCCTCCCTAACCCGTCCAAAGTCCAAGAATAGTCGCAAATTCTGACTATCAGGGCCCCTTCGCCCAAGGGCAAGTAGGGAAACACGATGGCGATATCGGGAGCCGGTGCGCGGAGGCGGGGCGCCTTCTGCAGCCTTTTCGCGGTTGCCGCTGCCACTTTTCCGCTCGAGAGCGCCTCGGCCATTGGTCCCAATTGGCCGACGGAGGTGGTTGCCACCTATAAGCTTGCCTTCGCCGGCTTCGACGTCGGGGCCTACCAATTCAACGCCCATTTCAATAACGGGACCTACGACGCCCAAGCACACGCCAAAGTTTCGGCATTTTTCGGCGCGTTTAAATGGGCAGGCAATTTCTCCGGCAAAGGAGCGCTGGAGCCCTCGGGCCTTCGCCCCGCGGCCTTCGAAATGAGTTACAAAAAGAAGAAAAAATTTGTCTCCGTCAAAATTGGCTTCGCCGGGCGCGCGGTGACCGCCGTCGCCCTGGTTCCCAATAAGCCCCCCTCACCGGATACGATCAAGCTGAAGCCCGAAAATTTGAAGAATGTATTCGATCCGATGGCGGCTATGATCTCGATATCCGACGCCAACCCCTCCGACGCCTGCAACCGGGTAATTCCGGTATTCGACGGCAAGGCACGCTATGATTTGCACTTCACTTTCAAAGGTCGCGAGCCCCTCACCGAGCGCCGTCCGTCCGGCCAGCCCAAGGAGCTTATCGTGTGCCGGGTCAAATATGTGCCTATTGCCGGCCATAAGCCGAAAGATTTCACCGATCCCTGGATCGACTACAATAATATCGAATTTGCGCTCAGGGCCGTGCCGAGGGCCGGAATCTACGTTCCCTACCGGGTCACGATCCCTTCCCCCATCGGCAACGCCGTCATGACCGCTAATACAATTAACATCACCTCGGCAAACAACCAGCAGATCGCGCTGACGCAGTAACACGCGTGGCGCTCGAGGATTCGAGGCGGTGTGACGCTCTTTGTCCGCCGACCGAATAATCCTTGATCTCTAGGCCCTCCTCTGCAATGCCAGGGCTCGATCGGAGTCAATGCACCATATGGCAAGTGATCTGGAAGCCCGCATCCGAAACGTGACGGCGGTGCTCGGACCCACCAATACCGGTAAGACGCACCTCGCCATCGAGCGGATGCTGGGCCACGAAAGTGGCATGATCGGCCTGCCGCTGCGCCTGCTCGCGCGCGAGGTCTATGATCGCATCAAGCAGCGCGTGGGCGCGGACAAGGTCGCCCTCATTACCGGTGAAGAAAAAATCAAGCCGGAGCGCGCCCGTTATTGGGTGTCGACCGTTGAAGCGATGCCGCGCGACATCGATGTCGATTTCCTGGCGATTGACGAAATCCAGCTTTGCGGCGATCCCGAGCGCGGTCACGTCTTCACCGACCGGCTGCTGCATGCGCGCGGCCGCTCCGAGACGTTGCTGCTCGGTGCCCAGACGATGCGCGACGCCATCTCGGATCTCATCCCCGGCGCCAACTTCATCTCGCGCCCGCGCCTGTCGAAGCTGACCTACAGCGGCGAAAAGAAAATCACCCGCCTGCCTGCACGCTCGGCAATCGTCGCGTTTTCGGCTCAGGAAGTTTATGCGCTCGCCGAATTGATCCGTCGCCAGCGCGGCGGTGCGGCTGTCGTGCTTGGTGCGCTCTCACCGCGCACGCGCAATGCCCAGGTCGCGCTTTATCAATCAGGCGATGTTGAATTCCTGGTTGCGACCGACGCCATCGGCATGGGCCTCAACCTTGATGTAGACCACGTGGCGTTCTCTGCGCTTCGCAAGTTCGACGGCTACAATCATCGCAATCTGACGCCGGGCGAGATTGGTCAGATCGCCGGTCGTGCCGGCCGCCACATGAATGATGGCACGTTTGGCGTCACGGGCGGCGCCGAGGCGCTCGATGCCGACATGGTGGAACGTCTCGAAACCCATAGCTTCGATAGCATCCGCACGTTGCAATGGCGCAACCGCAATCTCGATTTCTCGACGCTCGATGCGCTGCATGCGTCGCTTCGCGAGCTGCCGCGCGAGCAGCGTCTGACACGCGCCCGCACCGCCGACGATGTGGCAGCACTCGAAGCCTTGACCTCGGATCGCGAAATCGCGGACATCGCCTCTTCACGCCCGCGCGTCGAGCTACTGTGGGAAGTCTGCCAGCTTCCCGACTATCGCAAGATTTCCGGTCAAAGCCACGCCGAGCTCGTCTCAAACTTTTACCGGTATCTGGCGACCGGCGAAAATCGCATCCCCGAAGACTGGTTCTCCAAGCAGGTTGCTTTGGCGGATCGGACGGATGGTGATATCGACACGCTCGCGACCCGCATCGCGCACATTCGCACCTGGACCTTCGTCGCAAATCGTCCCGATTGGCTGAAGGATCCGGCGCATTGGCAAGAGCGGACGCGCGCCATTGAAGATAGTCTCTCCGACGCCTTGCACGAACGTCTGACGCAGAGGTTTGTGGATCGCCGGACCAGCGCTCTGATGAAAGGCATGCGGGACAAAGACGAACTGACGGCCGACATCGCCGATGACGGCGCCATCACGGTCGAAAACCACTTCGTGGGCAAGCTGAAGGGTTTCCGCTTCACGCTCGATTCCGCCGCTGACGGCATTCACGAGAAGGCGACGCGCCAGGCGGCGATGCAAGTCGTGACGCGTGAGCTGGGGATGCGGGCGCGTCGCGTTGCGGCGGCGCAGAACGATGCGTTCAAGCTCGCGCGCAACGGCATGATCATCTGGCGCGACGACGAGATTGCCAAGCTCGAACCCGCCGAAGATCCGCTGCAGCCGTCCGTTACGCTCATTGCCGACGAGACGATGAGCGAGTCCGATCGTGAGAAGGTTCAGGCCCGCATCAAGACCTGGGTCGACGACACGATTGCCGATAAGCTGAAACCGCTCGTCGAAATGTCGAAAAGCGCCGAGCTTCAAGGCTTGGCGCGCGGCATCGCTTTTCAGTTGAAGGAAGGCCTCGGTGCCCTGAAGCGCGAGACGGTCGCCGACGACATCAACGCGCTCGACCAGGCGGCGCGCGCCGAGTTGCGTAAGTACGGCTTGCGGTTTGGCGCTTTCAACATCTTCTTCCCGATCATGTTGAAGCCTGCTCCAGCCGACCTTGCGGCGACGCTGTGGCTTCTGAAGCATCCGTCCGAAAACGGTGTCGTGCCGCAATTGCCCCGGCCCGGCCTGACGTCGGTCGTAGTCGATCCTGCGACGCCCGAAGCGCTCTATCGCGCGCACGGCTTCCACGTCTGCGGCCCGCGCGCCATTCGTCTCGATATTCTTGAGCGTCTGGCCGATTTGATCCGTCCGCTGCTCGCATGGCGCTCCGGTCCCGGCAAGACGGACGCCCCCAAAGGCTCGACGGGCGATGGCGGTTTCCGTGCCACCGACGACATGATGTCGATCCTCGGATGCTCGGCCGAAGAGCTTGGTGAAGTGTTGAAAGCCCTCGGCTTCCGCCTCGAACGCCGCCCGATCGCGGTTGAAGCTGCGCCTGCGGCTTCAGTCGCCGAGCCGGAAGCAGCTCCGTCGGCAGCTGAAGCTTCGACGGAACCCGAGAGGGAAGTCGCCGCGACCCCGGCAGAGGTCGGCGCCGAAGCGCTAGTTGAAACGCCGCCGGCAGCTGCGGAGGCTCCGTCCGTGGCGGAAGCAGTCGCTTCCGCGGATGCGGGTTCCGATGCAGCCGCTGCTACTGCTCCCGATGCGTCCGCGGTGTCGGCTCCGGCGTCGGAAGAACCCAAGTTCGAAGAGATCTGGCGCCCACGCCGTCATCAGCGTCCCGAACGCCGTGATGGACAGCGTCGCGACGGACAACAGCGCCGCGACGGTGGTCACGGACGACATCGCCACGGCAACCGTCATCAACAGCCGCAGGCAACCGTCACAGGCGAAGGTGCAACCGCCGCGCCCGCCGCAGACGCCTCGGGTGCGCCGCAGGGCGGCGAGCAACGCTCCGACCGTCAGCATGATCGCAACCGCCACTCCGACCGGCGCGATAATCGCCAGCGGTTCGAAGGCCGCAACAACGACGACCGCCGCAATGATCGCAGGGATGAGGGTGGCCGCCCTCGTCGCGACGATGATCGTAAGGGACGCCGTGACGATGGCCGCCGCCGTGAAGACCGGCGTTCACCGCAGGTGATCACGGCCGCGCCGCCAAAGTCGGCTGGTGGCGATGCCTCATCGCCGTTCGCGGCGCTGGCGGCGCTCAAGGCTCAAATGGAGAAACGGAGCGAAGGCTCCGGATCGACCTGACGAGATGCCGGACGCGGATCGCGCCGCGCTGCAGCGGATCGACCAGTGGCTGTGGTTTGCCCGGATTGCGAAATCCCGGACATTGGCGCAGGCGCTGATTGAACGTGGCAAGGTGCGCGTCAACCGTGTGAAGATCGATAAGGCGAGTACAATCGTGAGGCCGGGCGACGTCCTGACCCTCTCGCTTGGCCCCCGCGTCATCAGTGTCGAGATCCTCGGCATTGGCGCTAGGCGTGGTCCGGCTCCCGAGGCCCAGGCGCTTTATCGTGACCTAACACCCCGGCAGTTGCCGCCAGCTCCGGGGGGAGTGCCGGAGGCGAGCGGAAGCGATATTGTCGTGCAGGTGCCATCCCGTCCCGAAGGTAGCGGCCGGCCGACGAAGCGCGAACGGCGTCTGATCGACAAATTCAGGGGACGGGACTGAAACTGTGACGCCCGGTCCACCTAGGCAGCCGTTGTGCCTATGGTAATAAGGGCGCCGCTCGAACCAGAGATTGCTTCGCGACGCCACGCTGGAGCGTCGGCCGTTACAAGAATTAGGAATTCGAATGACCTACGTCGTCAACGAGAAGTGCATCAAGTGCAAATACACCGATTGCGTAGAGGTCTGTCCGGTCGACTGTTTCTATGAAGGCGAGAACATGCTCGTCATTCACCCCGACGAGTGCATCGACTGTGGCGTCTGCGAACCGGAGTGCCCTGCCGACGCTATCAAGCCCGACACTGAACCAGACATGGAAAAGTGGATGGAGCTCAACCGCCAGTATGCGGACGCTTGGCCGAACATCACCGCCAAGAAGGCTGCGCTGCCCGACGCCGATGCGGTTAAAGACGAGCCGAACAAGTTTGAAAAATATTTTTCACCAAATCCGGGATCAGGGGATTGATTTTGCGCCAAATGGCGCCTCTTGCAACCCGTTAGGGTATCTCTTACATAAGCTGTTGGTTTAGCGCGTTAATTTAAATGCGGCCTTAAGCTCGTCCAGATTGTCTCAGAACCCGACCCTTCAATTACCGTCAAGACTGTGTTAGTATCAGTTGCGATGGCGTTAAGTCTGCACAAATCCGGAACGGCCGCGAACAAAAGGGGGCTGCTCAACTCTGAAGAGCAGCAACCAATAAGACGTTATGGGGCGTCAACGGGCCAATTCAGAGTCGGACGGGATTTGCGAAGCTAGGCCACAAATGAGCGCGCAGGGGACGGCCTCTCGTAAAGACGAGGCACGGATCAATGCGCGCGTGCCGTTCGGACGTCGTCTCGTCCGCGGCACGGATGCTCCGTCCTTAAGGTAGGGCGGACTGACGGCAGAGCCGGCCCCCCGGCAACGCCCAGTATGCGAGAGTGAGAGATCGATATGGCTCAAAAGAAGAAAGCTCCGGTCAGCCCCAAGTCCGCAGCTAAAAGTGCCGTCCGTAAGTCCATGCCTTTGAAGGTTAGCGCAAGCGCCAATAAGGTCGCGAAGCCGTCTGCCAAAGCCAAAGCCGAACCGCCAACGAAATCCAAGCTCGCGCCGACCTCCAGCTCGAAACCCGTAACGACGACGAGGAAGGCAGCGCCCGTCGCGGCGAAGCCCGTAAAGGTCGAGGCAGCTCCGGCCGCCAAGAAGCCTGTCGCAGGGCCGACGCCGGTCGCGCCGCACATCGCCGCCGCTCAATTGAACGCCAAGGTCGCCGCTGCAGCCGCGCCTCAGCGCACTGTTGCCGTGCCTGCAAATGCGCACAAGGCCGCCAGCCAGAAGATTTCGGCTCCGGTCGCTGGCACACAGCAGCCTGCTGCACCGAAGGAAGCCGCTGAGAAATCTGCCGCAGCGCGCCAGATCCTTGCGGTGCAGAAGAAGCCGGTCAGTCAGCGTCACGGCTTCAAAGCCAACGAATTCATTGTCTATCCCGCTCACGGCGTCGGCCGCATCGTCGGCATCGAGGAGCAGGAAATCGCCGGCATGTCGCTTGAGCTCTTCGTCATCACCTTCGACAAGGAGAAGCTGACGCTGCGCGTCCCGACCGGCAAGCTGGCCAGCGTCGGAATGCGCAAGCTGGCGGACGAGGGCCAGGTCAAGAAAGCGATGGAAACGCTGAAGGGCCGCGCCCGCATCAAGCGTACGATGTGGAGCCGCCGCGCGCAGGAATACGTTGCGAAGATCAATTCCGGCGATCTCATCGCGATCGCTGAGGTTGTTCGCGATCTCTATCGCTCCGAAGCGCAGCCCGAGCAGTCATACTCTGAGCGTCAGCTCTACGAAGACGCGCTCGACCGCATGGCCCGTGAACTCGCCGCCGTCGAAAAGCTTGACGAGCGTGGCGCCGTTCAGCGCATCACGGACATCCTCTCCAAGAGCGCCAAAGGCCGCCGCTTGGCGGAAGCTGACGCGCCGGTCGAGGAAGAAGCCGCTTAACGGCGTCAAAGAGACTTCAAGTTTACAGCGCTCGGTTCCGCACCTTCCGGCGGGGCCGGGCGCGCTTCTTTTGGAGCTTCTGTCTGTGAAGCTGCCGCATCGTCTGCCGCTTCAAGCTGAGACGGATCGGCGATATCGATCAGTGGGCCGTTGCGCCGTTCGATCCAGCCGCGCACGACGACAGTGGTATTTGTCAGCGCATCGAGTGAGCGATCGAAGTCCGGATTGGCCGCAAGAACTTTCTTGTCGATCCGCGCCGTGAAGTCGCTCCGCCAGTCGTTGCTGAAATTCAGGTACGTCGCGCTCTTCGTCCGCCCGATGGAAACGACCGTTCCCCCAACGCGCTCGTATTTGCCGCGCCGCTTCATGATCTCGCCCGGCCGATCGGCGGCGAGCGTGCGATAGATGCCGTTTTGCCAAAGCCCCAGGTGCCGCGTCCGCGCATAGGCCTCATTAGCGATGAGTTCGTGCGTGCACGCAAAGCTTCCCGGCAATCCGTAAGCGCGCGCAAAGCCGCCTCGCAACAGTGCGCCCTGTACCCAGTCTTCCCGGCCGTGGTCGATGACGAATACTTGTGCCAACTCGCGGCCATAACGATCGAGCCGGCGCCCTGCAAACGCCAGCTTCACACGCCTTGCCAGCACCAGGTCGGATAACGCTTTGGCCGCATCGGCCTCAGGCGGCCACGCGCCTTGATCAGCGTCCGCATCGCGTGCTCTCGGTGCCAGCGCCCCGATCAATCTCACGGCCTTGCCGTCATCAAGGATGAGCGTCTCGCCGTCGATCACTCTGGTGACGGTTCGGATGGGGCCTGGCTCAAGCGTGCACGGCGGCGGAGCCTTTGCCTCTTCGGCCACGGCGCCAAGCGAAGCGAAAAGCCCCGCAGCGCCGATCAATCCTGCCCACCATCTCCCCGCCATGGCACAAAGAGAGATCACACGCGCCCTTGTTCGCCAAGAGCGGATTGGCGTTGCGCGCGACGAGACAAGATAAGTTTATGGGAACCGGTCAAGCGGCCCGTCTGAGATGCGTGCGATCGCGAAACTCAGAAGCGATGAACAAAGCCGAAGCTGAATTTGTCCATGGTGGCGCTTACGTCGTTGTAACCTGACGGCAGAGAATCAAAGCCCTCGTCAGAGAATTCGACCCGTTTGTATTCGAAACGCAGACTGTTGCTGTCGCTCCAAAGATATTCGATGCCGCCGCCTGCGGTCCATCCAGACAGCATATTGGTATCGCTCGCACCGAGGCTGCCGTTCCTCACTTCCAAATTGGCAAACGCATAACCGCCAGTGGCGTAGATCAAAGTGCGATCGAACAGAAGAAAACCGGCCCGCGCGCCGACCGATCCGTCGAAGTCGGTATGCGCTTTGAAGCCCGAGATCCCGTCTACCCGAGAGCTGTCGCCGTAGAGGAAATCGTAGCTCAAATCCGCGGTCGGCCCGAAAATGATGTTGCCAAAACGGAAATCGTAACCGCCAGAGGCGCCGAGCGTGATGCCATCAGCGCTGCCGAGCCGATTAAACGACATGGTGTTATAGCCGATCGACGGTTTCCAGTAGAAACCCTCCCACGACGAGGCGAGCGGCTTCTCGGCATAGTTGGGAACGACGAGGTTATAGGGGTAGTCCATGCTGCCGATGGGTTTCACCTCTTCGGGAAGGCTCTGAGCCATCGCGCCGCCCGCGGGCAACAGAATGGTCGACAAGGCCAGCGCGAACAGTGACTTTTTCATCGGAGCATTCCCTCGCGTCATGACCACTTCCCAACGTCAGTCAGGAGGTCCGATTTTCCAGGTTGTGCGTCAACCGGAATGCTTCGGATATCCCGCCATAAAAGAGATGACGTTGAGTTTTCTTCCCCACCTTCGGCCAGCGTGCTGTCCGCGGCCATTCCATGTCGCACTGTCGGCCACGTTAAGCATTTTGAGAAGTAGGCAATTTGAAACATTTCGTATCTTGTTTCAAAGCGTTGCCGTTAAGCCCCTCGCGGCACCATGACCGCTGGCTATTTCTGGCTGTCGACAGGGGCAGCTATTCGCAGCTGAAGCAGTTAGTTGTTCCCCTGCCTTGCAATGAAGCCGCGAGCGGCCCTCTTCGCAGGCCCCGCTATGGCCTCAAACGCAGTTCAACCAGAAGTGGCTGACGTTAAATTCGAGCACGCAAGGCGTTCGGGAAGCGATCTAATTCACGAAAGGATCGCGCCAAAGGTCTCCTCCAATGAGCCGCGCTTGACCTCCGCCAACGCTGACCGCATAGCTCTTGGCACCCGCCGCAGGGCCGGGAAATCGAACTGACGAAGCGCGGCCGCAAGGCCAGAGCCGGCCCCGTAGCTCAGCTGGATAGAGCAACGGTTTCCTAAACCGTAGGTCGCAGGTTCAAATCCTGCCGGGGTCGCCATTCGTCATATCTGTCGCCAGCGCCTTTGAGGGCGACGGGCCGCCAATCTGACCCCTCATGTTTTGTAAGTGTCCCCAGGACCCGACGCGCAGGCAAACTGCGGCTCTGGTTCTGTGGGACGATTTCGCCGTCCGCAGATTTTTGTAGACGTCGACGGACCATATGATTAGCAAGCTAATAGATAGCAAGCTAACAATGTCCTGGTCGGTATCGTCTCCATGGCAGCAAGCAAAGAGGCGCGTCATCTCCGCCGCGCCTTCACGCAGGAGCTTTATGTAAAAAGTCGCCTTTGGCGCCGCTTGGCTGACGGGGTAGCGAGCGTTCACGGACTATCGGATGCCGTAACGCTGCCAGTGATCCTTCTCGGCCGGTTTGGCGTGCAAACGCAGACCGAACTTGCCGATGCGATGGGCGTCGAAGGACCCACTCTTGTTCGCCACCTCGATCAACTCTGCGCAATGGGCCTCATTCAGCGCCAGGTGGATCCGAACGATCGCCGGGCCAAGCAATTGAGCCTGACTCCGGCCGGTCAAGCCGCCTTTTCCAAATTGGAGGCCAGCTTGGCGAATTTGCGTGATGTTGTCTTTGCCGATGTCCCTGCTGCTGATCTCGAAGCCTGCTTACGTGTTTTCCAGTCTATTCAAGACTACATCGAAATCTTAGAGACGAGGCCCGCGGCCAAGCTCCAGCGCAGGTCCAATCCGTAATGTTCGGTTGGCGCGACTGGATATTTGCGCTCAAGACGTTCGCCGCCGCGATCGCTGCGCTCTATATCGCTATGTGGCTTGATCTGCCGCGCCCGTACTGGGCGCTGACAACCGTCTATATCACCAGTCAGGTTCTGGTCGGCGCCACACTCTCGAAGGCGCTTTTTCGCGTCCTTGGCACGATGCTTGGAGCAGCGGCGAGCGTCGCCATTGTGCCCAATCTCGTCAACACACCCGAACTGTTGATCGGTGCCATGGCGCTTTGGGTCGCCGTCTGCCTGTATGTCTCTTTGCTCAGTCGAACATCGACATCTTATATGCCGATGCTGGCGGGATATACCGCAGCGCTGGTCGGCTTTCCCGAGGTCGATGCGCCTGGTTCAATTTTCGACGCTGCGTTGGCGCGTACCGAGGAAATCTCGATTGGGATTCTCTGCGCGGCCGTTTTTTCTTCGGTGATTTTTCCGCAGTCCGTGCGTCCCGTACTTGCGGCACGGCTCGGCGCGTGGGCAACCGACGCACGGAACTGGATTGTCGGCGTCCTCGGCAACACGCTGAGTTTTGCCGAGAGCCATGCTGATCGATTGCGGCTTGCGGCGCGTGCGGTGGCGCTTGATGCACTGATAACCCCGCTCGAACATGAGGATACGACCGGTAAAGAGCAAAGACGCGCACTTATGCTGTTGCGCCAGCATATGCTCATGTTCCTGCCGATCGTGTCGACGATATCGGATCGCGTCACCAATCTTGAGCGCGCACACGCCTTGCCTGACTCGATGCGCAAGCTTCTGCAGGACATCAAAGATTGGACCAACTCGGATAATGACGATCCAAATGCGGTAGCCACCCTGCACAAGGCGATCAGCGAAGCCGATCCGGCCGGGGTCAAAATCCCGGATGCAAAAGTTCTGGCATGCAGGACGCTGGCAGCACGCCTGTCTGATTACGTCGATCTACGCCAGGATTTTCTGATGCTGCGGCGTGCCGTGGCGACGGGCGAGCCGCCGGCTGAGGAACTCGCCTTCCGGTATTCGACGCAAGCGCGAACCGTTCGCCACCGTGACCACACCATGGCCGGCCTCTCGGCCGTCAGCACCTTTATTGCGATTGTGGCCGTGAATGTTTTTTGGATTGCGGTGAGTTGGCCCGATGGCTCATCGGCTGCGATGATGGCGGCAGTTGCGATGTGCTTCTTCGCGACCCAGGACGATCCAGCCCCGCACATGATCACCTTCGCCAATGCCGGAATCGTCGGCATCATCGGAGCGGCCATCTATCTTTTCGCACTTCTGCCACGCGCGACGAGCTTCGAAACGTTGGCGCTTGCCCTCGCTCCCGGTCTTATTCTTTGCGGCATCGCAATGACGCAGCCGAAATGGGCGATGTGGGGCATCGGCGGATCGGTCGTGGGTGCGTCCACGATCGCCATTCAGAATAGCTATCAGGCCAATTTCGCCACCTTCGCAAATGGCGCCATTTCGTTTGTCGTCGGAATCTGGATTGCAGTCATCGTAACGAGACTGACGCGGACCGTGGAAACGGCATGGAGCGCGCGACGCCTGCGCCGAATAAACCGCCTCGAACTTGTCAGAGCGGCACAAAAAAAGGAGGCACAGGATAGCCTGAAGCTTGCCGCTTTGATGCTCGATCGCGTCGGCCTTATCGCGACGCGATTGGATGCGCTTCCTCCGGAGGACTCGGAGGATACAGCCGCGCTCCTGACTGATGTGCGCATCGGCATCAACATCGTCGAGCTGCGTCGCATTGATCATGATCAACCCCGGCCGATACATCGCGCGCTGGGAAGGGTCCTCGATGGCGTCGCACAGCATTTTTCGACGACGCGTCAAACCCCGTCGCAAGAGCTGCTGGCCTCCATCGACGAGACGCTAGACCTGATCGCATCGTTCGAGGACAGGGATCTGCGGACTGCCCAAGTCGGCCTCTACGGTTTGCGCCGAGGCCTATTTCCAGATGCCCAGCCCTACAAGCCAATGGTGCAACATCTCAAAGAAACGGCGTGAGGCGCGACCCGGTCGCTGCGCAGCGGCTTTTTGCGACGGCCTTCCCTCAACTTTTGATTGCGATAATCTGGCGCAATCCCAAGGGGTTGAGGTCCCTCCTTGCCTTGGAAATCCATAACTGCGACAATAACATAAAGGCTCGCAGTTTTGTCGGGTGGGGTCGCCAGTTTCGAGGCGGGCTCGTTGACGCCTGGAAACCGCCGCCAGGCATTGAGGAGAGTATTGCGGGAATGGCGGCCAAGATCGAGGTCACGATCGCCGATCAAAATCCGGTCGTACGTGCAGGTCTCGAAGCGCTGATTGAGCGCGACGGGCGCTTTACCGTGTGCGGTGTGCACCCGACGGGTGAATCGTTGCTCAACGCTCTTAAGACGAAGCCGGTCGAGATCGCCGTCGTCGGCTGGACATTGCCCGACATGACCGGCGGCGCCGTGCTTCAGCGCGTCAAGCAAGAGAAGTGGCAGACCCGAATCATCATCTACACGGGTGAGCGTTCCAACGAGGTGCTACGGCAAGCCATCAAAGGCGGTGCCTGGGGCTTCGTCTCCAAGACCGAAGATCCGCAGGTTCTGCTCGAAGCTGTCGTTTCGGTCGCGCGTGGCCGCTTGTCGCTGCCGTATGTCGATATTGATCTTTTGAACCACGACCCGCTCGAAGGTCTGACGGCGCGCGAGCGTGAGTTGCTTGCTGCACTTGCGAACGGCTGGACCAACTTGCAGATCGCGGCGCGCACAGGCATTTCGCGCAACACGGTGAAATACCATCTGAAAAATTTGTACGACAAATTAGGCGTTTCGAATCGCGCCATGGCTGTTGCACTGCATGTCTCCGTTAACCGTTCGGAGCAGCAATAACGCTGTCGCAAAAAGGCGCTGAATTGCAGCACCAAAGCACGACGAGGTGGGTAGCTCGTCCTGCCCAACAGGGTGTTGATAGATTTCCATTCCCACCGTCACTGTCCGCCTGCTAGTTAAGACTTGACGCCCGTATCTGCGATCGGGCGGAAGGATCAGCAAAAGCATGCCGGAACGTCTCCCCTGCTGCGTCGGGGGTCGTCGGCTTGGCTCAACGCAGCGTGGAGGAGCGCTTCATATGAATTTGATTACGCCACATCTCTTCATTCCCGGCCCGACCACGATTCCCGATGCCGTGCGTATGGCCATGAACGTTCCGATGGAGGACATGCGTTCTCCGGAATTCCCGAAGTTCACGCTTCCGATCTTCGAAGACCTGAAGAAGGTCTTCAAGATGAAGGACGGCCGCGTTTTCATTTTCCCGTCGTCGGGCACCGGCGCTTGGGAATCGGCGATCGAGAACACGCTTGCCCCTGGCGACAAAGTTCTGATGAGCCGCTTCGGTCAGTTCTCGCTGCTCTGGGTCGATATGGCTGAGCGCCTTGGCCTCAAGGTCGAGCTGTGCGACGAAGAGTGGGGCACGGGCGTGCCGCTCGAAAAGTACGCCGATATCCTCGCTAAGGATAAGAACCACGAGATCAAGGCCGTCTTCGCCACGCACAACGAAACCGCGACGGGCGTGACGTCTGATATCGCCGGCGTCCGCAAGGCGCTCGACGCTGCAAAGCACCCCGCACTTCTCTTCGTTGACGGCGTTTCTTCCGTCGGCTCGCTTGAGATGCGCATGGGCGAATGGGGCGTCGACTGCTGCGTCTCCGGTTCGCAGAAGGGCTTCATGCTTCCGACCGGCCTCGGCATCCTCGCCGTCAGCCAGAAGGCACTCGACGTCAACAAGAGCGTCAACGGCCGCATGAACCGTTGCTTCTTCTCTTGGGAAGACATGATCAAGACCAACGATCTTGGCTACTTCCCCTACACGCCGGCTACGCAGCTCATCCGCGGCCTGCGTGCTTCGCTCGATCTGATCCTTGCTGAAGGCATCGATAACGTCGTTGCTCGCCATCACCGCATGGCGTCTGGCGTTCGCGCTGCCGTTGACGCATGGGGCCTGAAGCTCTGCGCCAAGGAGCCGAAGTGGCATTCGGACACGGTGTCGGCGATCCTCGTTCCGGAAGGTGCCGATGCGAACGCCGTCCTGAAGACGGCTTACTACCGCTACAACACGTCGCTCGGAACCGGCCTCAACAAGGTCGCTGGCAAGGTGTTCCGCATCGGCCACCTCGGTGCCGTCGATGAGTTCATGGTCGGTGGTGTTCTCTTCGCAGTCGAAATGGCGCTCAAAGACTCGGGCATCAACATCAAGCTCGGCTCAGGCACGGGCGCTGCTGCGGAGTACTTCTCCAAGACCGCGACGAAGTCAGCGACGAGCGTGACGCCGGCTCAGGCCAAGGCTGCCTAACAAATTAAAAGCGCCCGGCTTCAGTGAAGGCCGGGCGCTCTTTCTCATTCGCTTCGCGATCGAAACAAAAACACGTCTCAAATCTAGGAAGGCAACCTCCCAATGAGCTTTTCGCAGTTCCCGCTCCGCAAACAGAGATTGCAGCGTTCATACCTCGCGGTTCCGGGCTCCAACCCGAGCATGATCGACCGCGCCATCAAGAGCGCCGCCGACTATGTCTTCCTCGATTGCGAAGACGCTGTTGCGCCGCCCGAAAAAGAGCAGGCCCGTAAGAACATCATCCAGGCGCTGAACGATCTCGATTGGAAGGGCGCCGGCAAGAGTGTCTCGGTTCGCATCAACGGCCTCGACACCCACTACATGTATCGTGACGTCGTCGACATTTGTGAGCAGGCTGGCGCCAAGCTCGACACGATCCTCATCCCGAAGGTCGGCGTTCCTGCCGACGTCTACACGGTTGAATGCATCGTCAGCCAGATCGAAGTCGCCAAGGGCCTGAAGAACCAGATCGGCACCGAGGCGCTCATCGAAACGCCGCTCGGCATGGCCAACGTCGAAGCCATCGCTTCTGCTCCAAGCCGTCTGGAATCGATGCACTTCGGTGTGGCCGATTACTCCGCCTTCAACAAGGCGCGCACCGTCGTCATCGGCGGCCTGAACCCCGATTATCCGGGCGATCAGTGGCACTTCCCGCTGTCGCGCATGACCGTTGCCTGTCGCGCTTACGGTCTTCGTCCGATCGACGGACCGTTCGGCGGCATCGACGATCCGGAAGGCTACAAGGCAGCAGCGCGCCGTGGCGCGGCTCTCGGCATGGAAGGCAAGTGGGCCATCCATCCCTCGCAGATTGAACTCGCGAACGAGATCTATTCGCCGACCGCCAAGGAAGTCGAGCGCGCTGAGCGCATTCTCGTCGCTCTGAAGGAAGCCGAAGCCCAGGGTAAGGGCGCCGCTTCTCTCGACGGCAAGATGATCGACGCAGCCTCGGAAAAGATGGCGCGTAACCTGCTCGTCACGGCTGCCGCGATCAAAGCCGCAGAAGCTGCGCGCGCGAAATAAAAAACAGCCAGGAAACGTCGAACAATCCTAAGGAGGTCCAATAATGGACATTCACGAATACCAGGCGAAAGAGCTTCTTACGAAGTTTGGCGTGCCGATCCCCCGCGGTGGATTGGCGTATTCTCCTGAGCAGGCGACCTACCGCGCGAGCGAGCTTGGTCACCCCGTTGTCGTCAAGGCCCAGATCCATTCTGGCGCCCGCGGCAAGGCGGGCGGGGTCAAGCTCTGCCGCAACGAACGGGAGATCGAGGAAGCAGCCGAGTCGATGCTCGGTCGCAAGCTCGTCACCACCCAGACGGGACCGGCCGGCAAGCTGGTCTCGCGCCTCTACATCGAAGAAGCGACGAACATCGACCGCGAAATCTACCTCGGCTTCGTGATGGACCGCGCGGCAGAGCGCATCGTCGTTGTCGCGTCGGCAGCGGGCGGCATGGATATCGAAGAGATCTCTGCAACCCAGCCCGATACCATTATCCGCGTGCAGGTCGATCCCGCCGTCGGCATGCAGCAGTTCCAGGCGCGCGAAATCGCGTTTGGCCTCGGCGTTGATCCCGAAATCGTCAACAAGATCGTGCCCGCGATCATGGGCGCTTACCGCGCTTTCCGTGACCTCGACGCGATGATGGTTGAGATCAACCCCCTCGTCATCACCAAGGAAAAGCAGGTCCTCGCCCTCGACGCTAAGATGTCGTTTGACGAGAACGCGCTGTTCCGTCGTCCGCACATCGCCGAGCTGCGCGACAAGAGCCAGGAAGATCCGCGCGAGACGTACGCGTCCGACCGCGGCCTGTCTTACGTCGGTCTCGACGGCGACATCGGCTGCATCGTCAACGGCGCTGGTCTCGCGATGGCAACGCTCGATATGATCAAGCTCGCAGGTGGCGAACCGGCGAACTTCCTCGACATCGGCGGCGGTGCCTCGCCCGAACGCGTAACGAAATCGTTCCGTGCCGTGCTTCGCGACAAGAACGTTCGCGCCATCCTTGTCAACGTCTTCGCCGGCATCAACCGCTGCGACTGGGTTGCAAAGGGCGTCGTCGATGCCGTGAAGGAATTGAACATCACAATGCCGATTGTTGTTCGCCTCGCCGGAACGAACGTCGAGGAAGGCCGTAAGATCATCGACACCAGCGGCCTCACCGTCATCAGTGCAGAAACGCTGGCGGAAGCGGCGAAAAAGGCTGTCGAAGCAACGAAAAAAGCGGCCTAAATCCGGAGAAACGCACCAATGGCAATCTTTATCAATGAAAAGACGCCGATCCTGATCCAGGGCTTCACCGGACGTATCGGCACCTTTCACGCTCAGGAAATGATCGACTACGGCTCCAACGTCGTCGGCGGCGTGACGCCCGGCAAGGGCGGCACGTCTCACCTCGGCCGCCCGGTGTTCAACACCGTCAAGGGCGCGGTCGACGAGACCGGCGCTGAAGCTTCTATCGTCTTCGTGCCGCCGCCGTTTGCGGCCGACGCGATCATGGAAGCAGCCGACGCCGGCATCAAATACTGCGTCTGCATCACGGACGGCATTCCTGCTCAGGACATGATCCGCGTGAAGCGCTACATGCGCCGCTACAAGAAAGAAAGCCGCATGGTTCTGACCGGCCCGAACTGCGCCGGTACGATCTCGCCGGGCAAGGCGATGCTCGGCATCATGCCGGGTCACATCTACCTGCCGGGCCGCGTCGGCATCGTTGGCCGCTCGGGCACGCTCGGTTACGAGGCGGCGGAACAGCTGAAAGCGCTCGGCATCGGCGTCTCGACGTCGGTCGGCATCGGCGGCGATCCGATCAACGGTTCATCGCACCGTGACGTTCTTGAAGCTTTCGAGGCGGATCCGGAGACCGACGCCGTTCTGATGATCGGCGAAATCGGCGGCCCGCAGGAAGCCGAAGCCGGCATGTTCGCCAAAGAGCACATGAAGAAGCCCGTGATCGCCTACATCGCTGGCTTGTCGGCGCCGAAGGGCCGTCGCATGGGCCACGCTGGCGCCATCGTCTCAGCATTCGGTGAATCGGCCGCTGAAAAGGTCGAGATCCTGAAGGGCTGCGGCGTCACGATTGCGCCGACGCCGTCGGAAATGGGCTCGACCGTTGCCCAGGTCCTCGGTCAGGTCCGCAAGGTAGCTTAAGTTTGGTTCGGCCGGAGCGTGCGTGTTTTGCCTCCGGCCGTCCACTTCGCTACACTATGAATCTTCATGAGAATTCTGTCCCGCACGATGGGACATGGAGCCTTTGGTGATGCAGGATACGACGCCCGCTGTTGGCTCGAACAAGCTCGACGAAATCGAGCTGATCAATCAGCTGAAGCGTCTTAGAGCGCAAATTCCCGATAACCCTTCGCTCAACCCGATTTTGAACGTCGCGTTCGACATGTCGCGGCGTCTTGAGGCGGGCGAAGTGTCGTTCGACGAGATGAAGGGCCTTGCCGGCCGGCTGATGGATCGGGCCTTCGTTCGCCGCGCCCGTGGCCTGCGCGAGAAGGTCGGCTATGTCGATCAGGCGACCACGCTGAAGGACTTCACGGCCTACGTCGAAAAGACGGCAACCGAGTCCGGCAACAATCTCAAAGCGTTTGAAGAGCGTTGGTCGCGTGCCCGCACCGGCATCGTTCTGACCGCGCATCCGACGTTCGGCCTTTCCGACGCGCTCTACCGGCGCATGGTCGATATCGCGGTTTCCGATCCAACGTCCGACGTCACGATCGGCTTACCGCATCGCCCGGAAGATAAGCTGACGCTCCATCACGAGCACAAGTGCGCCCAGGATGCGATCCGCAACCTGCGCAACGCGTACGAAGAACTGTTGCACGGCTTCTATAGCGTCGCGTCGCAGAAGTTCGGTGACGCGGCGTTCAAAGTGCGCCCGAGGCTCACGACGTTTGCGTCGTGGGTCGGCTACGATCTCGACGGCCGCACCGACATCACCTGGACGTTCTCGTTTGAAACCCGCCTTCGCGAGAAGCGCGCCGCCTTGGCCGATATCCGCGAACGCTTCGTTGTTCTGAAGCACAAGCTCGAAAGCGGTGACGCTGCGCAGCGCGTCGCCCGCCAGATTGTCGGCAAGCTCGATCTCGGCATCGCTGCCGTCGATGAGCAATTGAAGGCGCTCGAAAGCTTCGCCAACAACACCGAAGGCCTCGCCAAGGCCGCCAACGTCATGACAAAGACGGACGGCTACAACCTGCTGACGGTTGAGGCGCTACAGGCTCTCTTCAACAATCTGATCGATGCGGTGCAGGCGCCGCAGATGAAGCGCGCCACCGCCGCGCTCGCCGGCCTCGTCGAGGCAACCGGTCTCGGCATGTCGCATATCCACCTGCGCATCAACGCCCTGCAGCTCCACAACGCATTCCGCGCCTACGTGCACGAACCGTGGACGCGCGACCTGACCGAAAGTCAGTCGCTGAAGCGCATTGTCGAGATGATCAAGAACACGCCGCGCGAGACGGTCAACTTCGCGACGCTCGATCTCGAAACCGCGACTGCGATCCGCCAGTTTGCGCTTACCGCGCAGATCATGAAGCACGTCGATAAGGAAACGCCGATCCGCTTCCTCATCGCCGAATGCGAGTCGCCTGCAACGGTTTTGATTGCGGTGTTCTTCGCCAAGCTCTTCGGCGTCGATCACATCACCGATATCTCTCCGCTTTTCGAAACTCCGACGGGTCTTGAGAATGGCGCACGCATCATGGAGCGCCTCATCGAAGAAGAGGCCTACCGCGAGTACGTGATCGGCCGAAAGCGGATCAGCATTCAAACTGGCTTCTCCGACGCTGGCCGGTTCATCGGACAAATCTCGGCGACGCTGGCCGTCGAACGCTACTACAAGGCGCTGGCCGCGATCGTCGACGCCGCCAAGCTCGAAGGCATCGAGACGCTGCTCTTTTCGACCCACGGCGAGTCGATGGGCCGCGGTGCGCATCCCGGCACGCTTTACCGTCGTCTGCACTACGTGATGACGAATGAAGCACGCCGCCGCTTCGGCGCCGCCAATATTCCCGTGAAGCACGAGACGAGCTTCCAGGGCGGCGACGGCTATGTCTTCTTCGGCAACCGCGCTTTAACGACCCGCGCGCTCGCAACCATCGTGATGGATGGCGACATCCCGCCCGCTGAAAAGGATCCGTTTTATTCGGCGCAGGATTTCAGCTTTGACTTCTTCCTGCGTCTTCGCGGCTTCCAGCAGGATCTGTTCGCGCACGATGGATATCGCGCTGTCCTCGGCGCCTTCGGACCGAACCTGTTGTTCAAAACAGGGTCTCGTCCGGTAAAGCGCCAGGGCGATCACGCATCCGACCGCGGCAACCCGGCCCGCATGCGCGCGATCCCGAACAATGCCATTCTCCAGCAGTTCGGCTATATCGCCAACGTCGTCGCCGGTCTTGGCGCCGCTGTCGGCGTCGATCGCGACCGATTCTATAAACTTGCGAAAAAGTCGAAGCGATTGCAGTCGCTGCTCGCAATGATTGCGCACGGCAAGACGATGTCGAGCCTCAACGCTATGGCGGCGAACGCTCAAGTCTTCAATGCTGGGCTTTGGGCGTCGCGCGCCTCATGGGGCCGTGAGGAAGCGCTGAACAGCGCCTTCCGTACGCTCGCGACGCATCTGCTGCCGGATGATCGTTATGGCGACGTCTCCGAACTCGTCCATCTGCTGCGTCTCGACGCCATCGACCTTCACGCCATCCTCGCCGATTTGAACATCGAAGATGGCATGGTCCCTGACGAGAACCGGCTCGAACTCGATCTCCTGCAGGCGATCCGCCTCGCGCTGATCATGCGCATTTTCATTCTGGCCGCGCAGCTTCCGCGCTTCGCCCCGCAGGACGGACTTTCGCATGCGCAGGTGCTCGAGATGGCCCTGAGCTTGGAAATTCCGGAAGTTCTGAGCATCCTGCGCAAAGCGTTCCCGCACGACGAAAAGAACCTGACCGCGAAGTCCTTCGACGAGCAGGCGAGCTATCGTCCGCGCGGCATCGACGACTACGCGCGCTTGGAAACGGAAATCCTGACGCCGATGGAAATCTCGTACGAGTTCATTCGCGAGATCGGCACCGGCATCTCGCACCACTTCGGCGCCTTCGGCTGAGGCGGCGACTATCCGCGGGCGGACGCTGGCTTTTGCCACGGCCGCTCGCCGTTTTATTTCATTGCTTTCAGATCGTCGGCAAAAAGCGCGAACACTTCGGCTTTGCTGGTCTCGGTATCGAGCCACAGGAACGGCAGATCCGGCCGCGCTGCTTCAAGCGTCGCCTGCCCATCTCCGATTTCAACGATGATGCCGCCGCTTGGTGCCAGCCGTTTCGGCGCGTCGCGCAAGATGCGATGCACGAGATCCATCCCGTCGGCGCCGCCAAGATGCGCAAGCGTCGGCTCGGCCTGATACTCCGGCGGAAACGCCGCGACGGCATCGGCCGTCACATACGGCGGGTTAGAGATGATGAGGTCGTACGTTCCGGCCGGCAGGCCATCGAACAAATCCGACTTGAACGTGTGGACGCGTTCCTCCAGCCCGTAATCGCGAATATTGCGCTGCGCAACTGCCAGGGCATCTTCTGAAATGTCAGCGGCATCGATCTTGGCGTTCGGAAACGCTTCCGCTGCGAGAATGGCAAGACAACCCGATCCGGTGCAAAGATCAAGCACGCGCGTCACGGCCATCGGATCGGGAACGACCGCCGCCAATTGATCTTCGACCAGCAGTTCGCCGATGAACGACCTCGGCACGATCACGCGCTCATCGACGTAGAATTTTCGCCCCTGGATGTAGGCCGCATGCGTCAGATAAGCTGCTGGCTTACGCGTATCGATGCGCTCTGCAACGAGCGAAGCGATGCTTTGGCGCTCATCCGTCGTCAGCCGGCAATCGAGCCAGGGATTGACGTCGTCAATCGGCAGATCAAGCTGCGATAGAATAAGAAATGCAGCCTCGTCGACGGCATTGGACGTGCCGTGTCCATAGACGAGATGCGCCCGGCTCATATGGGTCACGGCATAGCGCAGCCAGTCACGAATAGTGACGAGATCATCAATCGGCGCTCGCGCTGGATCTGTCGTCATGGCAATGCGCGAACGCAATAATCTTTAAGCGGTTGCTGGAAGTTCGTCGAAGCCGATGAGGCGGCGCTGGTCTTCGTCCCAGAGCTTCAATCGCGTACACCGAAGGCTCTCACGTAGCGTCATCCGATTGATCGATTTCAACTCCGGGCTTGCATCAAGGCAAGCGAAAAGCCGGTAGTTCGGAATCATGCTGTTGAGGTGATGGATGTGATGCAGCCCGATGTTGCCTGTGAACCAGTTCAGGACTTTCGGGAGATCGTAATAGGACGAACCAAGCAGCGCCGCGACTTGAAAATCCCAGCCTTCGGCAGTGTCCCACGTCGTCTCTTCGAACTGGTGCTGGATGAAGAACAGCCAGCCGCCCGTCGCGGCCGCGATATGCAGCACCGGTAGGCCCACCCAGAGCACGTTGGCGACGCCGAAGAAGTAGCAGAGCGGCGCATAGAGCGCGACGAGCCCCACGTTCAGCGCAAGAACGCTTTTCCAGGCATCACGCGGCGGCAAGGCATGGAACCACGGCAGTCGCTGAATGATAACGAAATAGGCTGGCACCCCCAGCCCGAACAAAAATAGCGGATGGCGATAAAGCTTGTAGTGCAGCTTCCGAAGCTTCGAGAGCTTCACGTATTCTTTCACCGTCATGGTATTGATATCGCCGGCACCGCGGCGATCGAGATTCCCGGACGTCGCGTGATGCTGCGCGTGCTCCCGGCGCCACAGGCCGTAAGGCGCGAGCGTCAGCACGCTCATGGCGCGTCCGACGAAATCGTTGAGCGGCCGCGACGCAAAGAATGACCCGTGGCCGCAATCGTGCTGGATGATAAAGGCCCGGACCAGAAGCCCGGCAGCAGGAACGGCAAGCAGCAACGTCGCCCAATAGGCATGCTCGACGGTCGCGAACATCACGCCGATGATCAGCACCAGCGGCACGATGGTCGTCAGCAACTGCTGGATCGCAAGCCTCGGCACTGAGCCGCGATACTTTTGGCAATGCGCAGCAAGGCGGCGGACGCGCTGTTTCTGCGTCTCCGGTAATGTCTTTGCGGCGGATGATGGAGCTAGTCTCGGATCGCGGGTGAAGACGTCGGCACGACTGTCGGCCTGCAGCGGCTGCTTGAGGCTCACGTTCAAAGCTTGGTCCCCCAATAGTGGAATCGACGGCCGGCCACAGGTAGCGTCGCGTAGCATATTCGTCGCACTTCGCGAAACGCTGTTGACGGAGTTTGCGGCGGGATAATCGGTCGATCCGATACGATTCCTGCGCAAAACCCTCAGTATTCTCCGGTCCGCGCGCATTGGTGCGAAAAAAAGAGGGCCGGATTGTGCCCGGCCCTCATGATTCTCCGTCTACCGGCTATTCGCCCGAAGCCTAGTAATGTTGGCCCCAGATTTCAACGATAGCTGAGCCTTTGCCTTTCGCGGACGAGTCGAAGAATCGCGACCGGTACTTGGCTTCGATATGGTCGATCGGGTGGCGCCGGCCCATTCTAAGGTCGATCGGTCCGAACGTGCCGCCTGCGTCGACACGCGTGCGGATCGGAATGGTCTCTTCCTGGCCGTCGGCGTAGACGACTTTGACCTCGTTAAGCGTGATTGCGCGGTCGCGAACCGTTACGCGCAGGCGCCGGAAGCCGCCTTCGTTGCTGCCGACCGGGATAATGTCCTTGTCGAAGCCAATGAAGCCCGCGGTCTGTGCGCCGAGCAGCACCCAGCCCTGATTATACTTGCGGCCTTCGCCGTTCGGGCCAAGCCAACCCGGCGCGTAACGGCCGAAGATTTCGATCCGGGCTTGCCCATTGAAGTTTGGCCGTGAGCGATAGACGAGCTGGATTTCCTTAATGAAGCGGTCGCCCCTGAGGTCGATCCAATTCGTCCTGGAGTTTTTGGGAATGTCGGCATTGATCGCCAGTGTGTCGGCTTCGCCGTTAGCGTAGACGATCTTCATCTCTTTGATGTGAATGTCGTTATCGAGGACGCGCAGCCGAATCTTCGAGAACTTGCCGATTTCCGGTCCGATACGAATGACGTCGCGGTCGGTCAGGAAGCCGACGTACTGGGCTCCGAATAGAACGTCGCCGCCCGCCGTCGGCTGGCCCGGCGTCGCCGGTGACGCGACCGGGACCGTCGGGCGCACAGAGATATCGTTGTTCGATATCACCCGGCTGGGCTGTCTGCTGCTGTAGTCAGGACCGCCGCGATCCATTTCGCGGCCTTCGCGATCCTGAATGCCGATGATCTGGAGCCGCCCGCGGCCATAGCCGGGTACCTGCTCAATCTTGATCTGATCGATAAACTTGTTTTCGTAGGTCGGATTGATGGGACGGCTGCGCTCGCCCCAATACATGTCGATCTGGCGGTCTTCGTTCCACACCGAACCGTCGCTGTAGACGATCTGGACGCGCCGGACGTCGAAAAGTTTGCCCATAGCATTCTTGATGCGAATGCCTTTGTAGGCGCCTTTAGCTTGCCGCACATCGATCGTATAGCGGTCGAGAGACAGGTCGACGTCGGTTTCGGCAATGAGAATAAGCTGATCGCCGCGGCGATAATGATACCGGTGGCGATGGTGCCGATGGCGCCACGATTGAGCTTCGGCGACTGTCGAAGTGCTGATGAGGCCGGCAACACCCGCCCCGGCTCCGACGACAGTGACTGTTCCAACGCCGCTTACACCTGCGGCGCCTGTGGCCATGATGGCGCACAGCCCCAGTACCAGTCTGCGCAACATAAACTTGAACCCCTCTGGTTACTAACGCCCGTGCCCCTGCAACGGCGGCACTTTAGCGGCAGCGTTTCAAAACCGGGAGCGCTCAAGCCAACGTTTGGCTGTTCAGAAAAAACGATGGTGTGAATCTGCAACACAGACTTCTGACTGTCCTGTCCGAGACTTGTGCGAGCTAAAGAAGAATCGGAATTCGGTTGCTGTATGAACGTTTGCACACCGATTTATTTTGCCAGTGTAAAGACCATTAGCCGGGCTTCTGCAGCGGACGGCGGTTTAAAGACATCCGCCGTTTCATCGCTCGCGTCTTTCGGCAGCTCTGAGAACTTACGGTTGCAGGGTCGCGAGCTGTGGTACGGAGGTGGTTGGGAGAGACACGACGCTCTCGCGCGCTTTTCCTAGTTCATTAGCGTCTCAAGTTTGATGCTGCCACAGCACAGCCGACATTCCATAAAAGAAACTTTGTTGTTTTGCGGGGCTTGCAATCGTTGCATTCGCGCATCGATGAGACGGCAAAGCAGGCACATCTTGATGACAAAAAAGAATCACGCGTCTCCGGCGCTTGAAATTTTTGCCACCTTTAGCTGTATAATCTGTGCAGATCTTTTGCGCCGTCCCACGACCCCAATGGCGTGAAGGTCGGTTTGCACCCCGCAGTCTCCCCCGGCTGCGGGATTTTTTTTGCCGGGCAGCACTCAACGCCAATACCGGCAGTTCAAGATTTATCCCATGGCGCGAAGCCCGCAGCTTTCGCCTCGTCTTCGCTGCAGAACCACCGCTCGCCGCGTGCGGTCCGCACCCGCGCCTTGGCATAGGCATCCGACCAGGGCAGGGCGTACATCTTCGCCGATGCCCTAATGACCCCCTTGATCGGGCAGCCGTCGGGCGCGTCGCGCTTAGCCGCCTCCCAGGTCTGGTTGCGCCAGTCTTGCGGTCTGAGAACTTCACCCTGCCAGATGCCGCGCTTGGCCTCGCGTGCGCCGCCCTCGTCGCTGCTGAGCGAGCCGAAGAACGATTTATCCGTCGCGAAAACGTAGCCGTCCCGTACGAGCATCCTCGCGACGTCCTGCGAACCGTCGATCACGCAGCTTGCAAGCGTTCGTCCGCTATCGTCCTGGCCGGACGACGTGCATGTCACCTTATGGCCGCGGACGATCTTGTTGAGGCCTAAACGGGCGGCGGAAGCGCAATTCCAGCGTCGGCCGTTCGCCCGATGGCAGGGCTGCGCTGCCGCCGGCGCTTCAATGCCAGCGAGGCGCACGAGGGTCCCATCGACCCGCATCGTGTCGCCCGTCAGCGCGGCTGCCGAACCTGAGATTTCATTCGAAATGGTGACTTGGTGCGAAGCATCGATCGAGCCGGTCGAGATATTGAGATCCGACGTGCCGATACCGTCGGCGCTTCTCAGCATCGGGCCGCCGACATAGATGAGCAGAAGAAACAGCCCCGCGCTGATGAGGTGATGCGCCTTGATCGGCGATTTTCGTGCGATGTCCGGCATCAGTTTGAGCTTGTCGCGCGCTGCATCAGCAGGAATGCGGATCGCGCTACGCAGTGGCGTCAAAAGTGCGCGCGTTGCATCCTTCAAAACGCTCCAGCCGAATGAGACCCAGCGAACAATGCCCCAGAAGATCGCAATTGCGACGTCGGCGATGGCATGTCCGATGAACGCCAGCACGCGCATGACGCCGCTTTTGGCAGCGAACGCCCCGGCTCGCCCGGCATCGACACCCGCGTCGGCGACGTTCTTGACCTTCTCGATGGCGGCAACGCGCGCATCTTCAATCCGGCGCTGACGGTCGGCCCGGCGAACGAGAATGGTCGTCCGCACGTATTCCTTCCATTCAAAGCCTTCACTGCGCCTGCGCCACCCGAACATCGAGCGCACCTCCCCGAGCATGAATCGATTTAAGCATTTTGGGACGAATGATGGCAGCCCTTTGGCTCCATCGTGCAGCCCACAAGCATTTGCATGTGATCTAGCGAAGCCGTCTGACACCCGCAAGCAAAGGTGCGCTTCAGTTGCGCTGGGCGAGTTGCGCTCCCGGCAATGACCAGAGCCGGATGACGCCGTCTTGTCCGCCGGTCAGCAGTGTGCGCCCATCGTTTGAGAACACGACAGTCTTTGCGCCGGATCCCAGTCCCGTCAACGGCAGATAGTTGCGGGGGCGCTTCAGGCTCCTGACGCGCACGACACCATCTTCGGACGCGGACGCCAGCAGATCGCCCACACCGGAAAACGCGAGCGAGGTGATGCGCGCATTGTGCCCGCCGAGCGTCCGCTGCATGCGATAGGAATTCATCGAGAGCAGCTTCACAGTACCGTCGAGGCTGCCGGTCGCGAGTAACGACCCATCCGGCGAGAAATCAAGCGCCGAAATGAAATCGGAATTGTTGCGATAGAGCCGCCGCGAGTCTTTCGTCTCGACGCTCCAGATCCTCACGGTCCGGTCCGCGCCGCCCGATGCAATCCAACGACCCGATGGATCGACCGCGAGCGCCTGCACCGCATTCTCATGCCCTTCGAGCACCGCAGTAGGAGCGTTCTGGAAGGCTGTTTCCCACAGCGTCACCATCCAGTCGTGACTGGCGGTTGCGATGCGATCCTCCGAAGCGATGAAATCGACGGCCCAGATGGTTGCGTCGTTGCGCTTGAAGCGGAAGAGACGGCGCTTGCTGTCGAGGTCATAGATGTCGACGGCGCCGTTGGCATGGCCGGTCACGACGCGATTGTTGCGCACGGCAAGCGATACGGCCGGACCATCTTCCAGCTGGATCGTGCCGAGCTGATAGCGCGTATCGTAGGACCAGACTTTAAGCTGCGCCTCGTGCGCGGCTGTCACGATCAGACGGCCATCGCCGCTCAGCGCCAGCCGTTCGACTGGCGCATCGTAAGCCTTGATCTCGGCCGTTTCTGTCAGCGCGGGATCGGGATTGACGGCAACCGGTTTCGAAATCGTTCCCGTCGTGATGGCGCTTACATGCGTCGATAGAAGCTGCGGAATCCGATCGTGGAATGCAAACACGACGCCCGCGAGCGCTGCCGCAATGATGGCGCGCGTCGTCAGCCGGCGCAGGAACGGCTTGCGCCCGACGTCCGGGTTGGGGCGCACCTTCGGCTTCGATTTGGCTTTCTCAGGTTGCGGACGCGCTGGCGGCGGTAATGGTGGCAGCTTCTCCGCGGCTTTGGCCCTGTCCGCTTTGGCTTTCTCAGCTCGCGCCTTCGCCTTTTCGGCGGCAGCTGACTTCTTCGCGGCAGCAGACGGCGCGGGCGGCGGAGCAGCCTTGCTCTTGCCCTTGTTCTTCGCGGCGGAAGGCTCTTTCAGCGACTCGACGAAATCGAGCATGCCGCCCTTCGGACCGGGCGCATCGGGAGGCGGCGGAACTGCGGTATTGATGATGGCTTCGGTTGCGCGCTTCTCGTCTTCCTGCTTGCGGCGGACTTCGGTCTTCTCTCGCAGGCGTTGGAAAAGCCCGGGCTTCTCCGGATCCGGCGAAAGCAATGCCCCACGCCATTCGGCAACCGAACGCGGCCGCGCGTCGACGGAAAGTGCCAGGGCCTGCTGGATGGCCGTCAGGAATGATTGCCGATAGCTCGCCAGCGCCGCGTCGCGCACCGGCACCATCTCGTCCTTCAGCATGCGCGACGGCGAGTCGGGCGGCCGCTTACCGGTCACCGCATGATAGAGCGTCGCGGCGAAGGCATAGATATCCGACCACGGCCCTTGTTGGCGGCTCGTCTCGGCATACTGCTCATACGGGCTGTAGCCGGGCTTCACGAGCGCCGACACCGTCTTCGTCTTTGAATGCGCAGCAATGTCGCTACGCGCCGCGCCGAAGTCGATCAGCACCGGATCGCCGGTGTTGCGAATGATGATGTTATCGGGCGCGATATCGCGGTGCAGAAAGTCCGCTTTGTGAATGACCTCAAGCGCATCGAGTAGCGGCGCTACGATCTGGTCGAGTTCCTTCTGGCGCGGCGCGCGGCCCAGATCCTTCAGCCAATTCTTAAGGCTTTTGCCTTCCTCGAACCGCAGCACCATATAGGCGGTGTTGTTGGCGCGGAAGATGCGATGCACCTTGACGATGTTGTGGTGATCGAACTTCGCCAGCGTCTGCGCTTCTTCGATGAAGCGGTCGAGACCCCAATTGTAATCGCCGGTGCAACTTTCTGACCGCGGCGTCGCTTCGAGGTTTTCGGTGCGCAGCGCAAAATCGCTCGGGAAATATTCCTTGATGCTGACTTTGCGCGTCAGCTCCGGTTCGTCGGCGAGGTACGTGACGCCAAAACCGCCCGCACCGAGAACCCGGACGATTTTGTAATCGCCCGCGAGTTCTGTGCCGTCCGGTAAAGCGACAAGCTGCGTCATTGTCCTCGTGCGCGGGCCGTCCGCGCTGGTGATGATCTGTCCTGTGTTCTGCACCTCGCTGCAGAACGATCTACGGAGCTAGCTGCGCGTTTTGTCCTGGCCTCTCAACGAGCCAGCACCCTGTTGTCTCTGTTTTGAACCCATTGCGCAAGAATGTGGCGTATCGACGGGTGATGAACCACTGATGAATAAATCCTCACGGTGTCGCTTTCCAGCCATGTTGCCGCCGACATCTCCTCACCAAATCTGCCTGGCGCGATGGGAACCCGAATCATCATGATGCACGCGCGGTCACGTTTGAAACGAGTCGCTATAGCCGGTACGGCGATTCTCGTTCCGGCGGCAGTCTTGACATTGCTGTCGTCGCACGGCGCAGCAAACGATTTGCTTGGTTCATCCGGCCCGATCGCGACGCGCCTCAACGCTCTTTTTCATGACAGCTATCGCGTTGCGCCCGCTTTGACCGTTGGCCTGATGCTCGCCATCGCCCTGCCGATCGTCGCTGGCTTGCTCCGGCTATCGAAACCGCTCACCCGTTCAAAAGACGCCACGCGCATCTACAAGCCAAAGCCCGGCCGCGCCGATGCTTTCGATGCCGACGTCGGGCACGGGCCGGCCATTCCGCGCCGCATGCCGTTTATCGAAATCGAGAACGGTCGCGGCATGCGATGCGCAATTCCGCGCGATATGCTGAGAATTGGCCGCGAGGATGATAACGACATTCGCATTCCGAGCCGCTATGTGCACCGCTATCACGCTGCCATTCATCGCGAAGATCACGATGATTGGCTCATCACCGATTTAACGGGCGTCGAGAGCAACGGCTTGATCGTCAACGGCCGCCGCTGCTGCGAAGCCCGCCTCCACGATGGCGACCTCATCCAGCTTGGCCCGGGAAAGCTGCGTTTTCGTGCCGGCGCCAGGTAATACTCGCGTTGTCGCCAAGGTTCTGTCCAGGTTCCAGTTCATGCGTATCTCAACGCTGCGGCGCGATTCGGCGGAAATCTGCGCCTGTCGAAATCAGAGGGAGATGTGTCGATGGCAATCGAACGGGGCGAGACCACCGCAGGCAACGAAGCGAAGGGCGGTAAGCCTCATAAATTTCTGGGCTCATTGAGGGATGCACTGATGGCTGCCGGTCGCGACGAAACAGCTCCAGCCGCGGCGGTCGCGGCCCCCGCTCAGGTTCAGCCGGTTGCGCTGCCTCCGGTTCCGGCCGCTCGGAGCGATGAGTCAAAACCCGTTCCCGTGGCAGCGGCATCTGACAGTCTGAGCGCCGAAGAGGCCGCCCGCCTTGCCCGGATCGGTCCCGAACCCAAAATTCCGGAACGCTTCGGGCTGCCGAAAGAAAAAGAAGCCGACTCGCCGCCGACCACGCGCGTCCTCCGTGCCGAACCTTCGAAACCCCGGAAAGTCGAGGCGGAGCTTGATACCGAGGCTCCGGCCCGCACGGTTTTGGTGCGGGGCAAGCAGAAAATCGAGCACGGCGTTTTCGAGCGCGACCCCGTCGTCGGCTTTCTGATCGTTGTCGGCGGCCCCGGCCTTGGCTCTTTTCGCCCGATTTTCGAGGGCAACAACACGCTTGGCCGCTCGCGCGACAACCGGATTCCGCTGGATTTCGGCGATGATGCCATCTCGAACGAGGCGCAAGCCTACCTGCGCTATGATTCGACGGATCGGACTTTCCTCTTCGTGCCAAATCTTGCTAAGACGAATGTCGTTTCTGTGAACGACAAGCGACCGGCAGGCCCTGTGCCGCTGCAGCCGATGGACGTCATAACGCTCGGGCGCACGCAAGTCGCTTTCCTGCCGTTCTGCGGGAGCGATTTTGACTGGTCAGAGATTTCCGAAGCTTAAGGATCGAATGCCGCCGTTCGAGCATGCAGTCGCCGCAACGCGCGGAGCTCGCGACTATCAGGAAGATACAGCCGCGTTTCTATCGGACGGCGGTGAGCCCGTCGTATTGTCGAGCGAAGGGCCGGGCTACGACCGCGCCGGTTTGGCCGTTCTTGCCGACGGCATGGGTGGCCATACCGGAGGTGCGCTCGCAAGCCAGATGGTGTGCGATCATTTCCTGCAATCCGCCTCCGCTGCGAAAGGCGAGGTGAGCGAGAGGCTCATTGCCGGGCTGGGGGCCGCCAACGCCGCCCTCGCAACGAAGATTGCAGAGAACCCGCTGCTCGCCGGGATGGGCTCGACGCTGATCGGCGCCGCCTTCAGTCCGCTCGGTGTGGAATGGGTGAGCGTCGGGGACAGTCCGCTGTTCCTCTTCCGCCGCGGCGAGGTCGCGCTTCTGAACGAGGATCACTCGCTCGCGCCCGAACTCGATCGCATGGTTGCCGAAGGCAAGCTGACGGCCGAAGAGGCACGTCACGACCCGCGGCGGCATATGCTGCGCTCAGCCGTAACGGGCGAGGAAATTGACCTGTTGGACGTTTCCCGCCAGCCGTTGAAACTCGAACCCGGCGATTATGTCGTGCTGGCGAGCGACGGCATAGCGACTCTCGAAACGAATGAGATCGCCCGCCTGATCCAGGGTTACGCGAAAGACGGCGCGGCGGCGGTCGCCAGGGCCATCATTCGCTCGATCGAAGCGATCCGTGAGCCATATCAGGATAATGCGACCGTCCTGGTCGTAAGAGCCGTGGGCTGATTATTTCAGCCTGCTGCGCTGTCGTCGCCCATTGAAATTTCGGCGAGAATTATCTGCTTGAGCACAAGCAATAATTCATTCTGTTTCCGCGAATTTGATCAGCGCGCGTTGCAACCTTACGCAAATGTATTCTGGCCGCCAGAAACCGGCAAAGAACCTTCCGTATTCAGCCTTGGCTGACCGGCCGCAATGGCCGGCTGAGATGCGAAGGAGAGACTTTATGATTTCCAAGATTTTGAGCGCTGCTGTGATGGCCGGTCTTCTGTTGTCGGTTGCGGCTCCGGTTGTGGCCAACGCCGCCGACGCCCCGAAGACGAAGGCTGCCTGCAAAAAGGCGAAGGGCACGTGGGACAAAAAGACGAAGTCCTGCACCGTGAAGTAAGTCTCGAAGCATTTCGAGTTTCATGGAAACAGTGGGCCGCAAGCCCACTGTTTTTTTATGTCGAGACGCGTTGGATCGCCCGCCGTCTAGGAGGCCTCACGGAGATCGCCGGTCGCAAGCCTGCGGATGTGCGAGGCAACACGCGGCTGCTTCGATGCCAACCGATGAAAATCCTCGCGCTGCAACTTCAGCAGGCGGCACCGTGACGACGTTATGATAGCCTCTCCATGCGCGCTGTTTTCAAACATCGTCTCCACACCGAAAACATCGCCGACGGAATAGACGTGGCGTTGACCGTCCTCGAGCTTTTCAAGCCGTCCCGACGCGATGAAATACATAGCGTCGCCCGGAGAACCCTTTTTCACGACTTCGACGTTCGGCGGCAGGTTGTGCGCTTCCAACAACGGCATAATTTCAGAAGCTTCTTTGGCGTCGAGACGCGCCAGTAGAGGCACACGCGACATCAAAGACCAGGAAATCACGAAGTCCCGCCTTTGCAGTTCTTGGGCAAAGCCGGTCGAGATGATGGCGACAGGCAATGCGAGGATACAAAGACCCATTACCATTGTGACGCTACCAACGAGTTTGCCCAGGGCAGTAATGGGCGTCACGTCGCCGTAGCCAACCGTCGTAAGCGTAGCGATCGACCACCAGGCTGCTTCTGGAATGGTCCCGAATTTATCCGGCTGAGCGTTTCCTTCAATGTAGTACATCAACGTCGCAGAGAAGAGCAGAGCCATTGCCAGAAGCAGGCCAGCGCCCGCTAGCGCCTTGCGCTCGTTCGAAAGCACGCGGATCAGCGTGTACATCGCCGGCGAGTAGCGCGACAGTTTCAAGAACCGCAACAGCCGCAGCGTTCTGAGGATACGCAGATCGATCAACACGATCGCGCTCAAATAGAATGGAAGGAATGCCAACAGATCGATGATCAGCGCGGGATGACACGCCAAATTGAGCCGCGCCTTCCACGGGTGCTTTCGGTTGAGATACGGCACTTCGGTAGCAGTCCAAAGTCGGAGCCCGTATTCGATAGTAAAGATCGCTACGGAAAACACTTCGAACCAATGAAACCAGGGCCGCCAAGCAGCCTCAAGCGATGGCACCGTTTCGGCGACGAATGCGGCGACGTTCAGCAGAATAAGAACGACAATGAAGCTATCGAAGAGCTTGCTCGCCTTGTCGTCGCCCTGTCCGGTTTCGATAATTTCGTAAATTCGTTTCCGGAGAGTCTTATGCCGCACGGCATGGGACGCGTCCGCAATTCGGTCTGTTCGTTCCTGCAACACGAATTCCCCTCTTCGTACGTATAGAGAGCGTTTCCCCAGGCTCCGCGTCATCGCAGTGCATCATGATCCGGCATCGCGCTTGCGAAGAATTCACAACCCCCGCGACGTTGAGTAGACCTTGCGTCATCGCGCCAACTGAGGCATCAGCGCATAGATATTGCTGATCACCTATCCGAGATTCGTGCATAGGCGCTTGGCAATTTCACGACCACAACTGAACGTCGTCATCCGCTCCAAGCACATAAGTTTTTCACCCAATAAAAAAAGATTTCTAGGAGGAAAAATCCGTGACCGTGAAGTCCGACATAGAGATTGCGCGCGAAGCGAAGCTGAAACCGATCGCCGAAGTCGCGGCAAAGGTCGGTGTGCCCGCCGAGGCGTTGGTTCCCTATGGCTGGACCAAGGCCAAGGTCTCTTCCGAGTACATCAAGCAGATCGAAGGCAACAAGGACGGCAAGGTCATCCTCGTGACGGCCATCAGCCCGACGCCTGCCGGCGAAGGCAAGACGACGACGACCGTCGGCCTGAGCGACGGTCTTAACTATATCGGCAAGAAGGCCATCGCTGCACTGCGCGAGCCTTCGCTCGGACCGTGCTTCGGCGTGAAGGGCGGCGCGGCGGGCGGCGGCTACGCCCAGGTCGTGCCGATGGAAGACATCAACCTGCACTTCACGGGCGACTTCCACGCCATCACCAGCGCGCACAACCTGCTGTCGGCGCTGATCGACAACCACATCTATTGGGGCAACGCGCTCGGAATCGACCAGCGCCGTATCGGCTGGAAGCGCGTCCTCGACATGAACGACCGCGCGTTGCGCTCGATCGTCAATTCGCTGGGTGGCGTCTCGAATGGTTTCCCGCGCGAAGATGGCTTCGACATCACGGTGGCGTCGGAAGTCATGGCGATCCTCTGCCTGTCGCGCGACATCAAGGATCTCGAAACACGCCTCGGTAACATCATCGTCGCCTACACCCGCGACAAGAAGCCCATTCGCGCGCGCGACTTGAAAGCTGACGGCGCCATGACGGTGCTGCTGAAAGACGCGCTACAGCCGAACCTCGTGCAGACGCTCGAAAACAATCCGGTCTTCATCCACGGCGGCCCGTTCGCCAACATCGCCCACGGCTGCAACTCCGTGCTTGCGACAAAGACCGCAATGAAGCTCGCTGATTACGTCGTGACCGAAGCCGGTTTCGGCGCTGATCTCGGCGCCGAAAAGTTCTTCGACATCAAATGCCGTAAAGCCGGTATCGCGCCATCGGTCGTCGTTATCGTTGCAACGGTGCGGGCGCTGAAGATGCACGGCGGCGTCGCCAAGGACGACCTCAAGGCCGAAAATGCCGCTGCCGTCGCCAAGGGCTGCGAAAACCTCAAGCGTCACATCGAGAACGTCAACAAGTTCGGCGTTCCGGCCGTCGTCGCGGTCAATAAATTCATCACCGACACCGACGCGGAAATCGCTGAAGTGCAGAAGGCCGCCGAGAGCATGGGTACGAAGGCATTCCTGTGCACCCATTGGGCCGAAGGCGGCAAGGGCACCGAAGCGCTGGCCAACCACGTCGTTAAGGTGATTGATGAGGGCAAGGCGAACTTCAAGCCGCTTTATCCCGACAACATGAAGCTGCGCGACAAGGTCAAGACGATCGCAACCGAAATTTATCGCGCGGCCGACATTTCCTGCGACACCAGCGTCGAGAACCAGTTCAAGGACCTGGAGGCCGCGGGCTTCGGCCATCTGCCGGTCTGTATGGCAAAGACCCAGTACTCCTTCTCAACCGACCCCTCGAAGCGCGGCGCGCCGACCGGTCACATTGTCCCGGTCCGTGAGCTTCGCCTCTCGGCTGGCGCGGAATTCGTCGTCGTCGTCACCGGCGAGATCATGACAATGCCGGGTCTGCCGAAGGTGCCGGCGGCCGACTCGATCCGCCTCGACGACAAGGGCCAGATCCAGGGTCTGTTCTAGTCCAAGAAATTCGGCAGGTTCCGCGTAGCGGAGTTGCCCATTCTGATACATATCAGCCATACGGGGCAGGTCGTACCGCGATCTGTCCCGCTTCTGTTAGGAAGTCCGCACTTTTCGATCCATACAATCGATCCCGAATGCGCCTTCTCGCCATCCTGGCCACCAGTTGTTTCGTCAGCTCGATGTCGATGCGGATCGTTGATCCCGTCGTGCCCGATATTGCCCGCGATCTCGCCATTGACACAGCCTCGGTGGCGATGCTGGCGTCTCTCTATGCCTTTCCCTATGCTCTAGCCCAGCCGGTCCTCGGCGCTTTTGGGGATGCCTTTGGCAAGGCTCGCATTATTAAGATCGCGCTTGCCGTGCTCGCCTTGTGCCTTGCGGCCTCGGCGCTCGCTCCGACATTCGCGTCGCTTTCCGTGGCCCGGCTCGTCGGCGGCGCGGCTGCTGGCGGCATTATACCTTTAGCGTTTGCCATCGTCGGCGATCGCTTTCCGATGTCCGAACGCCAAATTGCGCTCTCGCGTGTTCTGACGGCGATCATAGCGGGACAGTTAACGGGCTCGATCGGCTCGGGCCTCATCGCTTCGATGTTTGGATGGCGTGTCGCCACCGCCGGCGCGACGTCGCTGGCGCTGATTGCATTCGTCGTCACGCTTTGGCAATTGCGCCCGGCTCCCGGCGTTCAGCGCCAGGCCCCGAGCCTCAAGGAATTTATCGACGGCTATCGCGCTGTCTTTGCAAATCCACGCTCGGTTGTCTGCTTCGCTGCAGTCTTCGCCGAGGGTATCGTGATTTTCGGACTGTTTCCCTACGTCGCAATTCTTCTCGAAGAGCGCGGCGCAGGCGGCTTGAAAGAAGCCGGCTTCGTGCTTGCTGGCTTCGGTTTTGGCGGCTTCGTCTACACCGCCCTCGTCCGCCTGATGCTCGGCCGGCTTGGATTTTACAAGCTTATCCTCGCGGGCGGCATCGTCTCGGGGATTGGTCTAGCGCTTCTGTCTTTGGGAACGTCGTGGCCACGCGAGATGGCGACGTTCCTCATCGTTGGTGTCGGCTTCTACATGATCCATAACTCGCTGCAGACGCAGGCGACGGAACTAGCTCCCCATAACAGGGGATCGGCCGTCGCCATGCATGCATTCTTCATGTTTTTGGGGCAAGCCTTCGGACCGGTCGTCTATGGCATCGGCTTGGCGGGATTGGGATCAACGTGGGTTTTGCTGATGGCTGGCGCATCGATGGGGCTTCTTGGCGTCGCCACCGCGTGGGGATTGAAGGCCCGCTCGGCGGTCACCATTCCCGAGGTCGCTGGTCAGGCAGGAACCTGATTGCCCTACACCGGACTGCGCTGCCGCAATTTTATGCGGGACTTGGCCGAAGGTGCATATTTCGGAAGCAAATAGATGCTGATGTGAATAGACAGATGCAGCAATTCCGGGCTTCGCGTAAATTGGCCTGGGCTTTGCGATGCCGATCCGAAAAGACTCGTTAAACGGGAGGGTGGACTTGGGCGCGCCATTCGACGAAATGAACGGCTTTGGCGGCGAGGTGCGGCCACCGTATAAAGCATTCGCTGAATGGCTCGGTGTCCAACACCTCGATACGCTCCGACAGAAATCTGCTGAAGCCGAGGTTTTATTCCGACGCTCGGGTATTACGTTCGCGGTCTACGGTGCAGAAGAAGCCGGCGAGCGTCTGATCCCCTTCGATATTCTGCCGCGCATCATTTCCGCCGACGAGTGGCGGCGCCTCGAACTTGGGATCGAACAGCGCGTTCGCGCGCTCAACGCCTTCCTGTACGATATTTATCACCGCCAGGAGATCCTGAAGGCCGGTAAGATCCCCGAGGAACTCGTCGTCCAGAATTCCGCCTTCCTGCCGGAGATGATCGGCGTCGACCCGCCGCGCGGAATCTATAGCCACATCATCGGCGTCGATCTCGTCCGCACCGGCGAAAACGAGTTCATGGTTCTCGAAGACAATACGCGCACCCCGTCCGGCGTCTCGTACATGCTCGAGAACCGCGAGACGATGATGCATCTCTTTCCCGACCTCTTCAGCCGCAACCGCGTGCGCCCCGTCGATAATTATGCCGACGCACTCTTGAAGACGCTCGAAAGCGTTGCGCCAGGCAATCTCGATGCCGAGCCGACGATCGCTCTGTTGACGCCGGGCGTCTACAACAGCGCCTATTTCGAGCACTCGTTCCTCGCCGATCAGATGGGCGTCGAGCTGGTCGAAAGCTCCGATCTCGTTGTGATTGACGGCCTATTGCGCATGAAAACGACCGAGGGATTGAAGCGCGTAGACGTGCTCTATCGCCGTGTCGACGATGACTTCCTCGATCCGCTCGTTTTCGAACCGACGTCGCTTCTGGGCGTGCCGGGCATCTTCGATGTCTACCGGTCGGGCCGGGTGACGATTGTCAACGCACCGGGCGCCGGTATTGCCGATGATAAGGCGATCTACAGCTACATTCCGGCGATCATCGAGTTTTATACGGGCAAGGCGCCGATCCTGCCCAACGTCGAGACGTATAGCTGCCGCGAGCCCGACAGCCTGAAATACGTTCTGGATCACCTCGCTGAACTCGTCGTCAAAGAAGTCCACGGCTCTGGCGGATACGGCATGCTCGTCGGTCCGAAATCGACGACCGAGCAGATCGAGGAATTTCGCGCCAAGCTGATTGCCAATCCCAAAAACTATATCGCCCAGCCGACGCTTTCGCTATCGACTTGCCCGACACTCGCCGATACCAGCGTGGCGCCTCGGCATCTCGATCTGCGCCCCTTTGTGCTCATCGGCGATCAGGTGCGCTTGATGCCCGGAGGACTGACGCGCGTAGCCATGAAGAAAGGCTCGCTCGTCGTCAATTCAAGTCAGGGTGGCGGCACGAAGGACACTTGGGTGCTGCAGGAATAGCTTCGGAATGCTTGGACGTACCGCAAACGACCTTTATTGGCTGTCGCGCTATATCGAGCGCGCAGAAAACATGGCGCGCCTCCTTGAGGTTGGCTACCGCATTGTGCTGCTACCGCGCGAGGGCGAAGGCTTTCACGAGGAATGGCGATCGACGCTCGAGAGCGCCGGGTGCCTGCAAGGCTATGTGCAGCGTCACGGCGAGCTGATCTCGCAGAACGTCATTGACTACATGCTCTTCGACACGTCGAATCCGTCGAGCATTGCATCGTGTCTCGCTGCAGCGCGCCGCAACGGCCGTGCCCAACGCACTGCCCTGACGCGGGAAATGTGGGAAAGCCTGAACAGTGCGTGGCTGGAGTTTTCCGCCATTCGCCCGGTGGCGATCACATCGAATTCGCTTCCTGAACTTCTCGATTGGGTGCGTTCACGCTCGGCGCTCTACCGCGGCGCCATGTTGAACACGATTTTGCGCAACGACACATTCTATTTCAGTCAGGTCGGCACCTTCATCGAGCGCGCCGACAGCACCGCGCGCATTCTCGACGTGAAGTACTATCATCTCCTGCCGTCGAGCGAGATGGTCGGCAGCGAAAAGGACAACTATCAGTGGGCGGCGCTTCTTCGCTCCGTCTCGGCGCATCGTAGCTATCGCTGGGTTTTCAAGGATCACTATCGGCCGCTCAAGATCGCCGATTTCATGATCCTCAATCGGCAGATGCCGCGGTCGTTGCGCTCGTGCTACGATGAGTTGACGTTGGCGCTCCGCGATCTCGCGGTGTTCTATGGCGCTCGTCACGATTGTCAGACGACGGCGGAATCCACCCGCGACCTTCTGCTGGAGGCCGACATTCGCAATATCTTCCAATCGGGCCTGCACGAGTTCGTGCAGGACTTCATTGCCCGCAACAATAAGCTCGGTAACGAGATCTCCGCCGCCTATCACTTCAGCGATTGAGGCTCCGACGATGCGTATTTCGATTGGGCATGTTTCGCGTTACGTCTACAGCGAGCCGACGAAGTATTCCATTCTCGCGCTCCGTCTCACGCCGCCGTCGTTTCAAGGCCAGCGTGTCATCGAATGGCGCATCAGCGCCCCCGGCGTCGATGCGGTGAAGCCGTTCCGCGATGGCTTCGGCAATATGGTGCATCTCGCGAGTTGCACCGAAGAGCATTCCGAGTCGCTGATTATCGCCAAGGGCGTCGTGGATACCGAAGATCGCGCCGGAATCGTGCGCGGACTGATGGACCCGGCCCCGCTACGCGTCTACCGCCGCTTCACCCCCAAGACGATGGCGACCGAGGATATTATAGCGCTCCAGCAGGATGCCGGAGCCAAGGCCGACATTCGCGGCATGCACAACCTGATGCATGGCGTCCGCGACGCCATCGACTACAAGATCGGTTCCACCGGTGCGCATACGACCGCTGCCGAAGCGCTGGCGGAAGGCAAAGGCGTTTGCCAGGACCACGCCCATGTCTTCATCGCCGCGGCGCGGTCAATCGGCATTCCGGCCCGCTATGTCAGCGGTTACCTGCTGACGGGGGGCGATGAACCCGCCGATGCTAACCACGCCTGGGCGGAAGTCTGGCTTGAGGGCTTAGGCTGGGTCGGCTTCGACCCGGCGAATGGCGTCTGCCCGACCGAAAAATATGTACGCCTGGCAACCGGCCTTGATGCGACTTTTGCGGCTCCAATTCGTGGTTCTCGCCGAGGGGTTGCAAACGAAGAGCTTGACGTCATCGTCGAAGTTCAGCAGCAGAGCAGCCAGCAACAATAGCGGCCCTGCCGACTTCGGAGACGATTGCATGACATACGCCGTAGCATTCCGCCTGGAGCGCGGCCTCGTGTTTGCAGCCGACACGCGGACCAACGCCGGCGTCGACAACATCGCGCAGTACAAAAAGCTTCAGCTCTGGCGGCAGCCGGGCGAGCGCGTGTTCGTGCTTCTGAGCGCCGGCAATCTCGCGGCGACCCAGGCGGTTGTCAGCTTGATCAACGAACATCTCTCGCAAGAGACCGACGATGAGGTGACGACTCTCTTCACGGCGCCGAACATGTACCGCGCCGCCCGCGTGGTCGGAGACGCTGTGCGCGAGGCGCGCAGTATCGACGGAGCTGCGCTTGAGGCCAGCAAGCTTGGCTTCAACACCAATTTCATTTTCGGCGGCCAGATCAAGGGCGAGCGCCCGCGCCTGTTCCAGATTTATCCGGAAGGCAACTTCATCGAGGCGACCGATGACACGCCATTCTTCCAGATAGGTGAGCATAAGTACGGCAAGCCAATCCTCGACCGCGTCGCGCGCTCCGACATGCGCCTCGGTGAGGCAGCCAAGCTGATGCTGCTGTCGTTTGACTCGACCTTACGCTCCAACTTGTCGGTCGGCATGCCGATCGACCTTGTCATCTACGAACGAGATACCTTCGACGTGACACGCGAAAAACGCATCAGCGCCGACGACGAATATTTCCGCAATCTCTCGAACGCCTGGTCGGACGCGTTGCGGCAAGCCTTTTCCAAGATCGAAGAGTTCGACGTCTGAACCAACGGATAATTTGCGCTTTTGATTAACAGTTGAATGCGCCCTCCGCGCCTACAACTCTGCGCGCCGAGAAATCTATGCTGCACCCCAGCAAAAGTGCGGCAGTGCGCGCCTATGCACGGGTTTGAAGAAAGTGCTGTCTCGATTCTCACTGCCACTTACGGTTAGATTAAGCGCGGGTCATCAGGGCAGGCGGGCGCTGGAAGGGCATAATGGGTCTCCCGACGCTTAGTGAATATCTTTCGAACTGGACGCTGGAAGGCCGTACGCGCGGCCAAGTTTCGGAAACCGTGCTTGCCATCGCCGATGCCAGCATCCGTCTTTCGGAACTGATTGGCCGCGGCGCGCTCGATCATCGGTTGGGTCGGGTCGTCGCGCGCGCTGGCGAGCGCGACGAGCAGAAAGAAATAGATATCCTCGCCAATGATCTGATGGTTCAAGCCTTGGGCGCGGTTCCTGTCGCGGCTTTGGCCTCCGAAGAAGCAGAACTTCCGATCACGCTGCAAAGAAATGCGCCGTTGCTCGTCGCGACCGATCCTCTCGACGGCTCATCGAACGTCGAAGCCAACGTTTCGGTCGGTACGATCTTCTCGATCCTGCCGCGTCATCCGTCGGCGGAGGGTGAGGCGGCGTTCTTGCGCCCCGGCTCGCACCAGCTGGCCGCCGGGTTCTTCGTGTATGGTCCCCAGACGGTGTTGGCGCTCACGGTCGGGCACGGCACGCAGATCTTCGCGCTCGATCGGGCGACACAGGTTTACCATCTGACGACGCGCAACGTTTCTATTCCTTCCGAGGCGCAGGAATATGCGATCAATGCTTCCAACGCGCGCCACTGGGACGATCCAATCCGCATTTACATCCACGACTGTGAAAATGGCGCCAATGGTCCGCGCGGCCGCGATTTCAACATGCGCTGGACGGGCTCGCCAGTTGCGGACGTTTTCCGCATCCTGACGCGCGGCGGCATTTACCTCTATCCGGGAGATCGCCGAAAAGGCTTCCATCAGGGCCGCATTCGCCTGATGTATGAAGCCAATCCGCTGGCATGGATCGTGGAGCAGGCGGGTGGGCGCGCGACGACGGGACGAGAACGCGTCCTTGACGTTATTCCGGTGGCTCTGCATCAAAAGACGCCGCTGATCTGCGGTTCACGAGATGAGGTAGACCGAGTGATGCGCATCTATAGTGGTCAGGAGTTCAAGGGAGATCATTCGCCGCTCTTCGGCCGCCGAGGCCTGTTCAGAGCTTCACCCTAATTCCATGAACAGAGGCGCATCGAGTCCCATCCATGTCCATTAAGCATCCGATCATATCCGTCACCGGTTCCTCCGGGGCCGGGACGACATCGGTTAAGCAAACCTTCGACTACATTTTTCATCGTGAGAAGGTAAAGGCGGCGTTCGTCCAGGGGGACGCCTTTCATCGCTACGACCGTTGCGGCATGGAAAAAGCGATGAAGGCCGCAGCAAAGCGCGGCAATCATAATTTCAGCCACTTCGGCATCGAGGCAAACCTTATCGAAGACCTCGAGAAGTTGTTTCGCACTTATGCGGAAAGCGGAAAGGGGCTTTATCGCCACTACGTCCACGACGAAGACGAGGCGAACACGTATGGGACACCGATTGGCTCGTTCACGCGGTGGGAAGATATCGAGCCTGGCACCGATCTCCTTTTGTATGAAGGGCTACATGGTGCCGTCGTTACGCCCGAACATGATGTTGCGCGACACGCGGATCTCAAGATTGGTGTTGTCCCGGTCATAAACCTTGAATGGATTCAAAAAATTCGACGCGATCGGACTGAGCGCGGATACACGACTGAAGAAGTGACGCAATCCATTTTGCGGCGGATGCCCGACTACGTTCAGTACATTTGCCCCCAGTTCGCAGAGACGGATATCAACTTCCAGCGCATACCGACCGTCGATACGTCAAATCCCTTCGTCGCGCGCTGGATTCCGACCAACGATGAATCGATGGTCGTTATTCGTTTCAAGGAACCGCGTGGTATCGATTTCGCGTACCTGCTGTCCATGATCCACGATAGCTTCATGTCGCGCGCCAATTCCATCGTGATCCCCGGCAGCAAGCTTGATCTCGCGATGCAGTTGATCTTGACGCCACTCATTCTTCAGCTCGTCGAGCGGCGCCGTCGCGTCATTTGAACGAACTCCTTCGAAAGGTAGCTTGTGTCACGCCCTCTCCTGATTGCCCCGTCCATTCTGTCGGCCGATTTCAGCAAGCTCGGCGACGAGATTCGGACGGTTGATGCCGCCGGCGCCGATTGGATTCACTGCGATGTGATGGACGGTCATTTCGTGCCGAACATCACGTACGGCGCGCCTGTCATCAAAGCGGTGCGCGGAACATCGAAAAAGGTTTTCGATGTCCATCTGATGATCGCGCCGGTCGATCCGTATCTGGCTGATTTCGCAGCCGCTGGCGCCGACATCATCACCGTTCACGCCGAAGCCGGTCCGCATCTCGACCGGTCTCTCCAGGCCATTCGCGCGCTCGGCAAGAAGGCCGGTGTTTCGCTTAATCCGTCGACGCCCGAAAGCGTCATCGAATACGTCCTCGATCGCCTCGATCTGATTTTGCTGATGAGTGTCAATCCGGGCTTCGGTGGTCAGTCGTTCATTCCTGCCGTTGTCGAGAAGATCCGCCGGGTGAAAGCCCTCATCGGCGATCGTCCGATTGATATCGAGGTTGACGGTGGCGTTACGCCGGAAACCGCGCCGCTCGTCGCCAAAGCCGGTGCCAATGTGCTCGTCGCTGGCTCGGCTGTGTTCAAGGGCGGCACCGAAGCCAGCTATCGCACCAACATCGAGGTGATCCGAAAAGCTGCTGCGTCGGCGGTTTAGCGACTGCTAACCGGCTTGATTTGTCGCCGCGCTGGCGTATGTCCACCGCCTATGACTGATCGCTCTTTCGCCGAAACCCTGCCGATTGATGCCGCGCTCGGTGACGTGCGCGCGGCGCTTCGCACGCATGGCGCAGCCGTGCTCGTTGCCGCACCCGGCGCAGGTAAGACCACGCGCGTCCCGCTCGCGTTGCTTGATGAGCCATGGCGCGCGGGCGGAAAGGTCCTGGTGCTCGAACCTCGGCGGATCGCCGCGCGGGCTGCCGCCGAGCGCATGGCGGCGACAGTCGGCAGCCGTCTCGGTGAAGATGTCGGGCTGCGTGCCCGCCTCAATTCCAGGACAGGCCCGCGTGTCGCTGTTGAAGTGATCACGGAAGGCGTCTTTACGCGCATGATCCTCGATGATCCAGAGCTGAAGGGCGTAGCCGCCGTCTTGTTCGATGAGTTTCACGAGCGCTCACTCGACGCCGACCTCGGGCTGGCGCTGGCACTAGACGCGCGTGCGGCGCTCAGGCCCGATCTCAAGATCGTCGTGATGTCGGCGACGCTTGAAACGCGATCTGTCGCTAAGCTGCTGGGCGAAGCGCCCATCATCGAAAGCGAAGGGCGTGCGTTCCCTGTCGAGACGCGATACCTCGGTCGAAGCCCCGCACGACTAGAGGACGACGTCGTTGGAGCAGTGCGCCGCGCGGTTTCGAGCGAGCAGGGGTCGATATTGGTATTTCTTCCTGGACAAGGCGAAATCGCACGCGTCGCGGAGCGTTTGGCGGATCAGGCGTTGCCGTCGAACGTTGATGTCGTTCCGCTCTATGGCGGCTTGGACCCGGCGACGCAGGACCGCGCTATTTCTCCGGCGAAGCCTGGTCGTCGCAAGATCGTGTTGGCGACGTCGATCGCCGAAACGTCGATAACGATCGACGGTGTCCGCGTCGTCATCGACAGCGGTGTCGCCCGCGTTCCCCGCTATGAGCCGGACGTCGGCATAACGCGGCTTGAGACCGTTCGCGTCTCACGCGCCTCAGCCGATCAGCGTCGCGGGCGGGCTGGACGAACGGAACCGGGCGTGTGCTATCGGCTGTGGGACGAACCTGAGACGCAAGGTCTTGTGCCCTTTGCCGATCCGGAAATTCGCGCCGCCGATCTTTCGAGTTTACTGCTCGATTGCGCCGAATGGGGTGCGAACGACCCGCGTACGCTCTCTTGGCTTGATCCTCCGGCCGAGGGCCCGCTCGCTGCGGCCCGCGCCGGTCTGGAAGCCATCGGGGCGCTTGATCCCGATGGACGCATCAGCAGCGAAGGCCGGCGGCTGCGCATGCTTCCGTTACCGCCGCGCTTGGCGCGTATGATCATGAAAGCCGGTGAGCTTGGCAACGCGAGCCTCGCTGCCGAGATCGCCGCAATCCTTGTCGAGCGCGGCATCGGCGGCAACGACATCGACCTTGCACAGCGCCTCGAAAATTTCCGCCGCGACCGTTCGCAGCGAGCAGAAAACATGCGTGCACTCGCGCGTCAGTGGGCGCGCACGGCTTCGACGGACCTACGTGAAAGTCGCGCGCAGTCGCCGGCCGCTCTACTGGCGCTTGCTTATCCTGAACGTATCGCCAAGAGCCGCGGCAAACGCGGTAGCTTTCTGCTTGCAAACGGCCGAGCCGGTCAGATCGACGAGCACCAGCACTTGGCGTCAGCGCAATATGTTGTCGTCGCCGAGCTGCAGGGCCGTGCAGCCGCGACACGCATCATGCTGGCGCTCGCGACCGACGAGGCCGAGATCGAAGCGATCGCTTCCGATGCGATCGAATCTCGCGACGAGATCTATTTTGATAAGGATGCCCGCGCGGTTCGAGCCCGGCGCGCCCGCCGCCTTGGCGCTATCGTTCTGAAAAGCGAAACGCGTCCGGTCAAAGACGGCGATGACGTTATGGCCGTGCTTGCTCGCGGCCTTGCCGATATCGGTGTCGCAGCACTTCCGTGGACGAAAGCGCAGCTTCAGCTCCGCAATCGCGTCTCGTTTCTCCGCCGCAACGATGAAACCTGGCCGGACTTGTCTGATGCCGCTCTCGCGTCGACCATCGACGATTGGCTGTCGCCGTTCCTGCTCGGCAAAACGCGAACGACGGACGTTGACGCCGAGACGCTGGAGACCGCGCTCAATGCGCTGCTGCCGCGGCAAATGCGCGTCCGCCTCGATGATGAAGCGCCGACGCATTTCACCGCGCCCACCGGCAACCGCCATCCGCTCGACTACGAATCGGATGATGCCCCGGCGCTGCACATTCGCGTGCAGGAGCTTTTCGGCCTCAAGGAGCATCCTGCGATCGCGCGTGGCCGTTTGCCGCTTACGCTTCATTTGCTGTCGCCGGCACACCGTCCGATTCAGATTACACGCGACCTTCCGGGCTTCTGGGCGGGCTCATGGCGTGCGGTCAGGGCGGATATGCGCGGGCAATATCCCAAGCACGTCTGGCCCGAGGACCCCGCAACGGCTCTGCCGACGGCGCGCGCCAAGCCGCGTAAGGGATGACACTACAAGTTTACCTTCGTTGAAAACGACAGGTGCTGGCGCCGTGATTAGAGCGTAGTTAATCTGCGTCCTAACTATTGCTCGTGTCATGTCGAAGACGTGTACGACCAAAGTCCTGTTTGTTGCTCAATACCTTCAGGAGTTAAAGACAATTCTGCGTTCGTTTGCCGCAGGATAGCGGCTCTCGGACCCCAACATTGAACCTTCGCAAGAAGGCTTCGATGGCATTCTGGAGGTAAAACTTGTCTGTGCCGGCGCACATATTGATCGTTGATGATCACCCCCTCTTTGTCGAAGCCCTGCAAAGAGCGATCACGAGCGCATTTCCCGATACCACCACCAATTCTGCAATCTCGATTGAGGCGGCGAAAATTCAGCTCGACAGCGGCATCCCGTTCGACGTCGTGCTGCTTGATCTCGCCCTACCCGGCATTCGTGGCTTCGATGGCCTGCTTGAACTCAGGACGCTGTATCCCCGTCTTCCGATCGTTGTCGTTTCTGCCCTTGAAGATCCTCGCATCGTTCAAGACGTGATGCGCTACGGCGCGGCAGGCTTCATTTCGAAGTCGGCAGACCGTGGGGAGATCGCAGCAGCCATCAAAGACGTCCTTGAGGGCTCGCTGACGCTGCCAAAAGGCTATCGGCCGCCGGAGATACCGACGTCCGAAACGCGCGACGATGTCGTGCGGCGGTTGCGAACGCTCACCCCGAAGCAGCTGAGCGTTCTCAAGATGCTGCGCCAGGGTTTGCTGAACAAGCAGATCGCCCACGAGCTTCAAATCGAAGAAACGACAGTAAAGGCTCACGTCTCGGAAATCTTGCGCAAGCTCAATGTATCCTCGCGCACGCAGGCCGTGATCGAAGCCCAGAAAATCGATTTCAGCATCATTCTTGGCGATGCGAACGGCGGATAGCCTAACGCATCCCGGCCAATCGTCTAGCCGAGCAGGTGCTTCATCAACGCCCGCAATTCGCCCGGACGAACAGGCTTTAGAAGCAATTCGCAGTGCGAGCGTAACGCCGCCTCCGCTGCGTCCTGCGTGCGATCCGCTGTGATCAAAATGGCGGGAATGTCCACCTCGAGACGGTTGCGAATGCTGCGCACGATATCGATGCCGAAATGGCCTTCCTTCAGGTGATAGTCCGCCAGCACGATGGCCGGCGAAAATTCCGGGTCGGAAAGAATTTCGCTGACATCCTCAAGATCTCTCGCCGGGCGCACATCGGCCCCCCAACGCGTCAGCAGCGACTGCATGGCCGTCAGCACGTCGAGATCGTCGTCGACGATGATGACCTGCCGCGAGACCAAGGAATCGGTTTCGTCCTTGACGGCATCGGTGAGCGGCAGCGGTCTCTTCGGGGTCGATGCGGATGGCGCGTAGACCGAGAATCGAGAGCCATGACCGACGCGCGATTGTAATTCCAGGCGGTGCCCAAGGGCATCGACCATGCGCCGTACGATCGCGAGCCCCAGCCCGAAGCCCGTGCCGCCCGAACGCTCCGATGCGGTGCCGCGCTGGAATTCTTCGAAGATACGATACTGCTCCTGCTGTGGTATGCCGGGACCCGTATCCCACACTTCGATCACGACCTCCTTGCCGCGCGGACGGGCCGCCAGAAGAACACTGCCATGTTCGGTGTAGTGTGCGGCGTTCGCGAGAAGGTTCTGCACGATCCGGCGAAGCATGAGAGGATCGGAGCGGACGGCCAGATCCGTCGGCCGCCAGCGGAAACGCAGACCCTTGCGCCGCGTCACGGGCTCAAGGCTGTTGGCGACCTGTTCGAAGATCGCTTCCAGAACGACGGTCTGAATATTCGGAACGAAGACGCCAGCCTCGAGTTTCGAGATATCGAGGATGCTGGTCAAAAGCTCCTCGATGCTGACGAGCGCGTGCGAGATGTTGTGAGCGAGGCGCTTGTTGTCGGCCTCGTGCTGCGCATCGGTCAGCTCAGAGAGCGTCAAGCGTGCCGCGTGCAGCGGTTGAAGCAAGTCGTGCCCGACGGCTGTGAAAAAGCGGGTCTTGAAGGTATTGGCGCGCTCGGCCTCGTCTCGCGCTTGGCTCAGCTCGATGTTGGTATGCGCCAGCTTCGTCAGTGCAAGGTTGAGTTCTTCCGTCCGGCGTCTGATCTGCGCTTCCTGATTGATCGCCGTCTGAAACAGCGAAAATGAACTCGCCTGCTGATCCATCGAATGCTCAACACGCTTCATCAGCGCCGCATTAATCTTACGAAGCTTGTCTACGGCGCGACGAAGGTCGGATTGCCGCGTCGGCAACTTCTCTGCCGGATCCTCTTCGTCGTTCATGGCGGTTCAATTCTACCGTGCGGCTTTGAGAACGCTATGCCCGTCAAAGTCTGATTGAGGTGCATGGCATTGAACTGCTCGCCATAAGTCTGGAAGCCAGCAAGTCCATATCGGTCATAAATTTCCTCGACTTTGTGGCGGAGTTGCCCGGTTTCGGCATCGATCCGTCTCAAGAAGCAGTCGAACCCGAGAACGAAATCGATGCCGCCTAACGCGGCATCAACTTGTTTGAGCGTTTCCAACGTGGATTGAACCATATCACGCGGCCGTCCGACGGTGAAAACCAGACCTTCGTCGATTGCACAAAGGAACGATAAGCTCCCATCCGGGTTCATGTTGCGAATTGCGCGGCCGTAATACTCTCCCCCCACTTTTACGACGAGCGGATAAGTCGCGAAACTCAACGGACCGAGATCGTCAAGTGATACGCCAATGGCAGATGCATACTCACTGGCCGCAGGTTCGGCATTGAGATCGTAGACAATGCGGTGTTCACTGTCCGCGGCCGTAACGACAAGCTTGATCGGAGTCGGTTCGAAGTTCTGCGTCTTGAAAACGCGAAATGGTGTGGATGTTTCGATCACGAATAGAATGGCGCCGCGCCGGATGAGCTTGCCGCGATGAATGAGGGCGGTACGCTGAAACGCCAATCCGTCGCCGGCAGAGCCGCCCAAGAGTTCCATGTCCTCGAGCGACCAATGCAGCGCCGCCGTCAGCGGTTCTTCTCGATCGGACAATCCGTCGACGAGTACGAGCGCAAAGATGTTTTCTTTCGCCGCGCGCGAAACGCCGGTGATCATTTGCACCCGTAAGCGCCGCGCAATTTCAGAAGCGCGTTCCACGCCGCCTTTGTCGATGTCCGGGATAACTTCACTCATCACTCGGAAGCCCTTCTCAGGGAACGCGATGAAGACGATCCCGCCTTGCGTCATGCCGAGCGGGCCGACTTCACCGGCGGTGCTGCAACCCGAAACGGTGACGTCCGGAAAATTCTGCTGCAGCGCCTTGAGGAGAACCTCTGGGTCATGCTTGATCGAAAAGAAAACGATGATGTGTTGAAAGACACCATCTGCAAGTTCGGCGCGTGCGGCTGAAACGGCTTCCTCGGTGGAAAGTGTGCTCGCCACCACGCGAACGCCACATGCGGCACGAGTGGTTTTTGTCGACATTTGACTCGGCTTCCTCGGTCGCATCGCGACGCGAGCCGCTTAACCAATGAATATGGGCTGGAATTTGCCACAGCCGCGCGGGTCGGACAATGTCCGTCTGGGCAACGCCGCCATGGGTAACGCCACTTTCGTGAAGCATGGCTTACGCCGAAAAAAAGCCCCGGCGGAAATAGCCGGGGCTTCGCGTGTGCGGCAAGACTTAAGAAACGCTGTTTTAGCAGTCCAGCGTATGTGCGCGTTCCCAATCCGTGAAGTGGGAGGCATAGGAATTCCAATTGTCGGTCTTAAGCTTGATGTAGGCCGCAGCAAACTCGTCGCCGAGAGCGCTCTTGAGGGACGTGTCCTTGTCGAAAGCGCGGATGGCATCGAGCAGGTTCAACGGCAGACGCGGTGCATCCGTTACCGTATGGCCAAGCTGGTACATGTCGATGTCGAGGCGTTTGCCCGGATCGGCCTTGCTGCGGATGCCATCGAGACCGGCAGCGATGATGACGGCCTGAAGCAGATAGGGGTTTGCCGCGCCGTCAGGCAGACGCAACTCGAAACGACCCTTACCCGGAACGCGAACCATGTGCGTGCGGTTGTTGCCCGTCCAGGTCACCGAGTTCGGCGACCACGTTGCGCCCGAAAGCGTCCGCGGCGCGTTGATACGCTTATACGAGTTGACGGTCGGGTTCGTGATCGCTGCGAGCGCTTCGGCGTGTTTCATGATACCGCCGAGGAAGTGGTAGCCCTGCTGCGAGAGCCCCATTTCGTCGGACGCGTCGTAGAACATGTTCGTCTTGCCATCCTTGTCCCACACCGAGATGTGAGCGTGGCAGCCATTGCCGGTTAGGCCGGCAAAAGGCTTCGGCATGAAGGTTGCGCGCAGGCCGTGCTTTTCAGCGATCGAGCGCGTCATGAACTTGAAGAACGAGTGGCGATCGGCCGTCACCAGCGCATCGTCGAAGTTCCAGTTCATTTCGAATTGGCCGTTGGCGTCTTCGTGGTCGTTCTGATAGGGACCCCAGCCGAGTTCGAGCATGCTATCGCAGATCTCTGCGATGATATCGTAGCGGCGCATCAGGGCCTGCTGATCGTAGCAGGGCTTCGAAGCATTATCCTTGTCGTCGGAAATCTCAGTGCCTTCAGGCGAGATCAGGAAGAATTCGCATTCGACGCCGGTCTTGACGTAAAGCCCAAGCTCAGCCGCCTCTGCCATCAGCTTCTTCAGTACGACGCGCGGCGCTTGAGGAACGTGCTTGTCTTCCATCACGCAGTCTGCCGCAACCCAGGCTACGTCTTTGCGCCAAGGCAGCTGGATGACCGACGATGCATCCGGCATGCCGAACAGATCGGGATGAGCCGGCGTCATATCCAGCCAGGTCGCAAAGCCCGCGAAGCCCGCGCCGTCCTTTTGCATATCGGCGATCGCCGCAGCCGGAACCAGCTTAGCGCGCTGGGCTCCAAAAAGGTCCGTGTACGAAATCATGAAGTAGCGGATGCCACGCTCTTTGGCGAGCTGGGCAAGATCCTGAGCCATACTGTCTGTCCTCAACGCTTGCGTTTCATTTTTATGAGTGCTTCCCGACCGGCGAAAAAAGGGGCGGCTTAAAAGCCGCCCGCTCCGGTCACCCCGGGGATCCACGATGTTCCGGCAAGGGGCACACGTGCCATCGCCGCAGCTTCGATCGTCAAGGCGCAGAGATCTTCTGGCTCGAGATTGTGAATGTTGTTGTGGCCGGCGGCGCGTGCGATGGTTTGCACTTCGAGCGTCATGACCTTCAGATAGTTCGCGAGGCGACGGCCGGCACGAACCGGATCGAGACGCTTCGACAGTTCCGGATCCTGCGTCGTGATGCCGGCAGGGTCACGGCCTTCATGCCAGTCGTCATAGCAGCCGGCGCGCGTGCCGAGTTTTTCGTATTCCGCTTCGAGCGCCGGATCGTTGTCGCCGAGAGCGGCCAACGCCGCGATACCGATCGAAACTGCGTCGGCACCCAACGCAAGAGCTTTGGCGACGTCGGCGCCGTTGCGAATGCCGCCGGAAACGATGAGCTGCACTTTGCGATGCATGCCGAGATCCTGCAGCGACTGCACCGCCGGACGTATGCAAGCCAGCGTCGGGAGGCCGACATGTTCGATGAACACTTCCTGCGTGGCCGCCGTGCCGCCCTGCATGCCGTCAAGAACGATAACGTCGGCGCCTGCTTTGACCGCGAGGGCCACGTCATAGTAGGGACGTGTGCCGCCGACCTTCACGTAAATTGGCTTTTCCCAGTTCGTGATCTCGCGCAGCTCAAGGATCTTGATTTCGAGATCGTCGGGACCTGTCCAGTCGGGATGACGGCAGGCCGAGCGCTGGTCGATGCCCTTCGGTAGATTGCGCATTTCTGCGACGCGATCCGAGATTTTCTGACCGAGCAGCATGCCGCCGCCGCCGGGCTTCGCGCCCTGGCCGACAACGATCTCGATCGCGTCTGCTTTGCGCAGATCATCCGGATTCATGCCGTAACGTGACGGCAAATACTGATAAACGAGCGTTTTTGACTGGCCGCGTTCTTCCGGCGTCATGCCGCCGTCGCCGGTCGTCGTCGAAGTGCCGGCAATCGAAGCACCGCGTCCGAGCGCTTCTTTCGCATTCGCCGACAGCGCGCCGAAACTCATGCCTGCAATCGTGATCGGGATCTTAAGCTCGATCGGCTTTTTGGCGAACCGCGTGCCGAGCGTTACCGTCGTGGTGCACTTTTCACGATAGCCCTCAAGCGGATATCGCGACATCGAAGCTCCGAGAAACAGGAGATCGTCGAAGTGCGGGACACGGCGTTTCGCACCACCACCACGGATATCGTAAATACCCGTAGCTGAAGCGCGTCGGATTTCCGACAGCGTGTAATCGTCAAAGGTCGCCGATGGGCGCGGCGTTGTAAGCGGGATCTTCGGCGACATCAGTAAGCATCCGCGTTGTCGATGTTGAAGTTATAGAGCTTGCGTGCGGAACCGTACCGCCGAAACTCGCTGGTCTTCGCGTCCGTGATCCCGGCCCCTTCGAGAAGCTTCGAGAGCGCTTCGTGATGCTCGGGCCGCATTTCCTTTTCGATGCAGTCTGCGCCGAGGCTCTTCACTTTGCCGCGCACGAACAGCTTCGCCTCGTAGATCGAATCGCCGAGCGCGTCGCCCGCGTCGCCGAGCACGACCAGATGCCCAGACTGCGCCATGAATGCCGACATATGGCCGATATTGCCTTTGACGACGATATCGATGCCTTTCATCGAAATGCCGCACCGTGACGATGCATTGCCTTCGATGACGAGCAGGCCGCCATGGCCCGTCGCGCCGGCGTACTGGCTGGCATCGCCTTTAATGACGACCTTGCCCGACATCATATTTTCAGCGACGCCAGGCCCGGCAGAGCCGTGCACCGTGACGGTCGCTTTCTTGTTCATGCCGGCGCAGTAATAACCGACGCTACCAAGCACATCGACTTTGATCGGCGCGTCGAGGCCGACGGCGATCGCGTGACCGCCGCGTGGATTGAGCACTTCCCACTGGGCTTCGTTGGAGCCGTCCTTTTGCCGGTGCAGCTCTTCGTTAAGTTCGCGCAACGGACTCTTGGCGAGATCGAACGTACGCATGAGTTCCCCAATTAACTGCTGCATCAGCGTTGCCAGAAATAAACGGTTGCGGGTTCAGGCTCCCAGACCTTCGCCTTATCGATTCCAGGCAGACCAGCGAGCGCGCGATATTCCGAGCCGAACGCGACATAGTCGTCGGTTTCAGCCATGACTGCCGGCTTGCAGGCGATCGGATCGCGAACGACGCCGAAGCCTTCCTTGGTGCCGACAACGAAATTGAAGAACCCGTCGAGATCATCGAGGCTCTTTTCCAAAGCCTCGCCGAGGTTCATGCCCTGCTTCATGCGCCACGTAAGATACGACGCAGCAACTTCGGTGTCGTTTTCAGTGTTGAACGTCATGCCGTCGCGGACGAGTTCGCGACGCAGGCTCGCATGGTTCGACAGCGAACCGTTGTGCACGAGGCATTCGTCGGCACCCGTCGAGAACGGATGCGCGCCAAGCGTCGTCACCGCCGACTCCGTCGCCATACGCGTGTGGCCGATGGCGTGCGTGCCGGACATATGCGCGAGATCGAAACGCTTCGCGACCTCGGTCGGATAGCCGACTTCCTTGTAGATCTCGATGTTTTCACCAGTCGCCATGGTCCGGATCGACGGGAACTCGGCGGCGAGCAGGGCTTTGATGTCGTCGAGCTTGTCCGACGGAATGCTCAGGACAGCGTGGGTGTCCTTCACCGTGAGTTTGGCGTCTGCCTTCTTGTCTTTCGCCAAAGCGGCCTGGAGCTTTGCGAAGTCGCTCTTGGCATTTGCCGATTGCAAGGTGATCTTCGTGCGACCGTCTTCAGCCGCCCCGTAAACTGCAAAACCTGCCGAATCCGGACCGCGCTCGCACATCGTCGAGAGCATCTTCGAGAGAAGCTCTCCGAGCTGCGGCTCCATTTCTGGTTTTTTTAAAAATAATCCGACGATGCCGCACATGGCTGCCTCCTGACTGGGCCGCGAAGGAATAGGCTCAGACAATAAGCGTACGCCGTTAATCTGTCAACTCAGGAGAAAGAAGATTTCTTTAAAGGAATGTTGTGGTGTGGAGCACGAGGGAGCCGCCCGTTTTAGGGTCGTGGATAGATGATGATCGACAGGTAGGTCATTGGCGTCGCAATTAGGCGCGCCGGACCATGGGGTGCCGCGCTGTCGAACAGAATGGCATCTCCGGGAGCCAGGTGATAGCTGCGATCGGCATGCGCGTATTCGACTTCGCCGGAGAGCATGAAAATGAACTCGACACCCTCATGCTGGAAGCCGGTATAGGCGGCCGCATCGTCCGAAAGCGTGATCAGATAGGGTTCGATGACGACCGGGCCGTCAAGCGAATGGCCAAGAAGCTGGTACTGATGGCCCACCTTTGTGCCGCGACGTCGAATGACGACGCCTTCACCTGATTTGACGTAGGAACAGTCGCGGCGCTGTTCGAACGAGGCAAACAGGACCGTCAGCGGCACGTTCAGCGCTGAGGCAAGCATCTGCAACGTGCTGAGTGACGGCGAGATCTGGCCGTTCTCGATTTTGGAAAGCATTCCCGGCGAGATTTGCGATGCTGCGGCGAGCTCGGCAACGGTCAGCCCTGCGTGCTTCCGATGGTGGCGAACCTGATGCCCGATGGCCTGCTCAAGCGTATGTTCGGCAGCGCCTGGTGCATTCGAACCCGTTGCCAAAGGCTCGGCTTCGGCGAGTTCGACAGAGTTTTTGCGTGGCTTTTCTGACATGAAGGCTTTCCGCCGGCGACGGCGGCTGAAAATGACTTAATATCGAAACAGGTTCGCACGTCGCGAAAGATTATTCCACCACGGGAAAAAAAAATGTCCAATGCCTGAAGGACGCAGGCCACAGAGTTCTGGAAAATCTATGTCAGATCAAATCCGGCCAAGCCAGTTGCGGAAATCCTTTGCGTAGGTCCGCGCGCAGGCGAATTCATATCCCCTGCCGTCCGGCAATCGCCACACGGTCACGCCGAGGTGCGAGACGTGGGTGATCGCAACGTCTCCTGGTTTAAACGAAGTATCTTCGAAGTCGATGCCCATGCTCTGAACGAGCGCGTCGGATGGACGGGCACTGTCCATCCCGAAGATCGTTCGGCTATCGCTGACATCAACGACCGACGCAAACCCATTGAATGTTTTCGCATGTTGGGCCGTCGGATCGCCACTTCCCGACAATTGCTCAATCAGCAGCCATTGCTCGGGACCGGCCCAGACAATCGTCATACCACGCGCTTCGAGCGCTCGGGGCGTTGACGGAAACTCGATGCCAAAAGCGGCGCGGGCAGCATCGTTCAGCCCCGCCAGCATGCCGCGTCTGGCGGCAATGTGCGTGACGGCAAGGTCCGAACGTTCAACGATCGAAGAATGCTGTTTCGCCATAAGGCCGTTCGCAAGATCAGACACGCAAACGTGCTCCTTCTACATCGTAGAATGCGGCCGGAACCACCTGGACGAGGGTGCTTTCACCCCGCACCGGATCGACAGCCTTGAGAATTTCGCCCATGCGAGCTTCGGCGCGCGCAAGAAGCCCCAACCCCACCCAATGCCCGAGCATCGGCGAATATGCGACAGAGGTCATATAACCCTGGTCGTTTTGCGCAGTCGGCTGATCGTCTTTGCCGATGAAATGCGCGCCACCCCGCAATCGCACGGCAGTGTCTACAGGCTTGAACCCGATCAGGCGCGGGCGATCCGGATCGATCAATCCCGGCCGCTGTGCCAAGACGCGGCCGATAAAATCTTTCTTGGTCGATGCCATCTTGCCGAGGCCGAGATCCGCAGCCGTCGTTGTGCCGTTGAGTTCCGAGCCGCCGACGTGGCCCTTTTCGATGCGCATGACGCCAAGCGCTTCCGTGCCGTATGGAATGGCGCCGAATTCCTCGCCTTCCGACATGAGCTTGCGCATGAGAAGATCGCCATACCGCGCCGGAACTGCGATTTCGTAGGCAAGCTCGCCTGAGAACGAGAGACGATAGATGCGCGCCTTGATGCCCCCGAGCGCGGTGATTTCGGCGCACGCCATATACGGGAAGGCGGCGTTCGAAATGTCGAACGGTGCATCGACGATCTTGGCGAGCAGGTCACGGGCCCGTGGTCCCGCCACAGAATATTGCGCCCATTGATCGCTGACTGGGAACAGCTGCACGTCAAGGTCCGGCCAGTGCCACTGCCGGCAAAGTTCGAGATGCTGCAGAACCTTGATGGCGTTGGCCGTCGTTGTCGTGATGAAATAGCGATCATCGGCAAAGCGTGCAGCCGTGCCATCATCCATTGCCACGCCGTCTTCGCGCAGCATCATGCCATAGCGCGCTTTGCCGACGGCCAGCGTGCTCATCATGTTGATATAGACGCGGTCCAGAAATTTTCCGGCGTCGGTGCCGTGAACCTCGATTTTACCGAGCGTCGACACATCGCACACGCCGACGCCGCCCCGGACCGTTTTCACTTCGCGATTGACCGTTTCAAGCCAATCGCGTTCGCCGGGTTTGGGAAAATATTGCGCGCGAAGCCACATGCCGGTTTCGACGAAAGCCGCACCACGCTCTTTCGCCCAGTCGTGCGACGGCGTGAGCCGCGTCGGCTTGAAATGCTTGCCACGATGCTCGCCGGCAAAGACACCGAGTGAGACGGGCGAATACGGTGGACGGGCAGACGTCGCTCCCGTTGCCGGGATCGATTTGTTCGTCAGCTCCGCCATCATGGCGAGGCCGTTAACATTCGACGTCTTGCCCTGGTCGGTCGCCATGCCAAGCGTCGTGTAGCGCTTGAGGTGCTCAACCGAGCGGAAGCCTTCGCGCTCAGCAAGGCGGATATCCGCAGCCGTCACGTCATTCTGCTGATCGACGAATGCCTTTTGCTTGGCCGCTTCGACATGCCAGAAGGCCGAGACTTCCGTCAGTTCATCGTCCATGCTGGGAACGAGAGCGACAGTAGCCGCGAAGCCGCACGCAGCGGCAGCGTCTGCGCCTGCCCGGGCACCGTCGTTAAGGCACGAAGATGTCGAGAAAGAACCATTGGCCGCGCCGGCTACGGTCATCCATTTCGGCAGCGCTCCCGGAACGAAGGCCGCTAAATTCTCCTGCCATTGCGAGCGTCCGCCAAGGTGTGTCGTCACCTGAACGTTGGGATTGAATCCGCCCGACGCCGCAATCAGATCGCAAGGGATCGTCTGGGACGTCCCGTAAGCTGCAACGATCCGTGCGCCGGTGACGCGCTGTCCGCCGGTAGCGTCAGCGACCGCGGCGCCTTCGAAGACGCGGATACCATGCTTGCGCGCCTTCGACTTGATTTCAGGCGGTAATATGGGGCGCGTGTCGACAAGTGCTGCAACGGTGATGCCGGCGCGAATGAGATCGTCGATTGTGTTGGCCGCATCGTCGTTGTTCGAGAATACGACGGCCGTCTGGCCCGGCGCCACGCCGAAGCGATTGATGTAGCTTCGCACCGCGCTTGCGAGCATCACGCCCGGCCGATCGTTGTTGCCGAACACGATCGGCCGCTCGGTCGAGCCTTGCGCGACGATCGTCTGCTTGGCGACGATATGCCAAAGGCGCTGCCTCGGCTCACCCGTTGCTGGAACGGCGACATGATCCGCCACCCGCTCGACAGCACCAAACGTACCGGAATCGTAAGCACCGAAAATCGTCGTTCTCGGCATCAAGCGAACTCTGGACGAAGCCGCAAGCTCGGCGACGATGGCATTCACCCATTCGACACCGCTTTTGCCATCGATGCTTCGCACATCAGAGAGAAGGCGGCCGCCCAAGGCAAAGCTTTCGTCGACGACGATGACCTTCGCTCCAGCGCGCGCCGCAGAAAGCGCGGCCATCAATCCCGCTGGACCCGAGCCGATGACGAGCACGTCGCAGAACGCGTTCGCCTTGTCGTAGAGGTCGGGATCGGGCTCATTTGCGGCGGATCCCAGACCCGCCGCGCGCCGGATGATTGGCTCATAGAGCTTCTCCCAGAACGCCGCCGGCCACATGAAGGTCTTATAGTAGAAGCCCGCCGAGAAAACGGGCGACAGGAGCCCATTGACCGAAAGCAAGTCGAACGACAGTGACGGAAAGCGGTTCTGGCTTTTCGCTTCGAGACCATCGTAAAGCTCGGCAACGGTCGCGCGTGTGTTCGGCTCGCGACGCGCACCGGAGCGTAGCTCGACAAGTGCATTGGGTTCTTCGGAGCCCGCAGTCAGGATGCCGCGCGGGCGATGATATTTAAACGACCGTCCGACCAGTCGAATGCCATTGGCGAGCAACGCTGACGCCAGCGTGTCGCCAGCATATCCCGTGTAGGGAACGCCGTCGAAGGTGAAGTCGAGCGCCTTGGTCCGGTCGACGAGGCCTAGCCCCGACACACGGAATGTTTGCGATTGCGTCATGGTGTGGTGCTCGCAGAATTCTGACGTTCGAGAGCGACGTCCTGAGCCGGCTTTACATCGGAAATTTCGTGTGTGCGCGTGTCGCGCGTGACGACCAGCCACGCATGGCATCCGGCTGCGTGATACCAGAGCTCTTGCGTCGGTCCGGCAACGTTCCGGCGCTCATAAGCGAAAGCATAAAAAGCGTCGGCAGCATCCGGCGCTGTCGGATCTGGACGGACGACGCTCGCGTCTCCGAGATAGGAGAATTCATCGTTGCCGCGTTCGCCGCAAAAGGGACATTTGATGCGCATGGTGGCTCGCCTTCAGTGCAGGTTGGGCTGATTGCCCATGCCCTTCTCGTCGATCATGTGGCCGGTGCGGAAGCGATCGAGGCGGTAGGCTTTCGCCACCTCATGCGGTTCGTCGCGTGCTAAGAGATGCGCGAAGCACAATCCCGATGCCGGCGTCGCCTTGAAGCCGCCGTAGCACCAGCCGCCATTGAAATAGAGGCCTTCGATGGGCGTCCGGTCGATGATCGGCGAGCCGTCCATGCTCATGTCCATGATGCCGCCCCACGAACGCAGGAGGCGTACGCGTCCGATCCGCGGCATCAGCGCCATCCCGCCTTCAAGAACATCCTCGACGACCGGAAGGTTACCCCGCTGCGCATAAGAATTATAACCGTCGATATCGCCGCCGAAGACCAAGCCGCCCTTGTCCGATTGGCTGATATAGAAATGCCCCGCGCCGAACGTAACGACGCCGTCAATGAACGGCTTGATGCCTTCCGAGACGAAGGCTTGCAGCACGTGGCTTTCGATCGGCAGCATCATTCCCGCAAGACCAGCTACGCGCGATGAATTGCCGGCCACCGCTAAGCCGACCTTGTTCGCGCCGATAAATCCGCGCGTCGTCTCGACGCCGCCGATCTTACCGTTCTCGATCCGAAATCCCGTGACTTCCGCATTTTCGATGATGTCGACGCCGAGACGGTCCGCGCCGCGAGCGTATCCCCACGCGACCGCATCATGACGCACCGTGCCGCCGCGCCGCTGAATGAGGCCGCCTTTGATCGGAAAGCGTGCGTTGTCGTAGTTGAGCCAAGGATACATCGCGCGCACGGCATCGAGATCCAAAAGTTCGGAGTCGACGCCGTGCAGGCGCATGGCATTGCCGCGCCGCGCATAAGCATCGCGCTGGGCGTCCGAATGGTAGAGGTTGAGGACGCCACGCTGCGAAACCATGGCGTTATAATTGAGATCCTGCTCGAGCCCTTCCCAGAGCTTCATGCTGGTCTCGTAGAAGGGAATGTTGCCTGGCAGCAGATAGTTCGAGCGGACGATCGTCGTATTGCGGCCGACATTGCCGCCGCCGATCCAGCCCTTTTCGATGACGGCGACGTTGGCGTTGCCATACCTCTTCGCGAGATAATATGCAGTGGCAAGGCCATGGCCACCGCCGCCGACGATGACGATGTCATAGGAGGGCTTCGGGGCGGCCTTGCGCCATGCCGGCTTCCAGCCGGTCTGGCCGCGCAGCGCCTCCGTAAGGACGGAAAAAATCGAGTATCGATCTGAGCTGAACATGGCCGTATCTGCGGTTTGTCTCGGCGATCCCGGCGCCAGGAAGATGCGCCGTATCAACTTGTTTTCTTATAAATCAGTCGCCGATTGACGTTAATATAAGAAAATCTTATTCTGTCAGATCATGGCTACACGCTCGAACAGACTGCCCTTTGATCTCCACGCTCTTGAAGCATTTCTGGGCGTTTGCGATGCCCGCTCGATGGCGCTTGCCGCAAAGAAGCTTTCGCTGACGCAGCCGGCCGTATCTCAGGCGGTCGCCGACCTTGAAGCGCGCATGGGCGTGAAGCTCTTCGACCGCAGCGTCCGGCCCTTAGCGCTGACGCCGGCGGGTGAGGTCATGCGACAGCGGGCGTCGGCGCTGGTGTCGGAAGCACGTCAGCTCGCAACCGTTATTCGCCACACGGCGAAGGGCCGGCTGGCTCTCATTCGCGCCGGCCTCGTGGATAGTCTGTCGCGGGCGCTGACCGGCCCGATCGCCTCGTTTCTGGTCAACCACGCGGATCAGGTCTCTGTGCAGTCTGGCCTCACCGCCACGCATGCCGGTGCGCTGCTGACACGCAATCTCGACCTTTTCATTGGCGTCGATGACATGAGCGACATCGAGGGCTTCGATCGTCACGAACTTGTGACCGAGCCCTATATATTGGTGCTGCCGGCGCGGCATAAAATCCCGCGGACGGTCACGGATTTGGCGGCGCTCGCCGGCAAGCTCCCCTTTATCCGTTATAGCGCTCGGTCCAAGACCGGCATCGACATCGAGCGCTATCTCCGCCGTCTCAATATTGATTTTCCGCAGGGGCTGGAATTCGATACGCCCTTCGGTGTGAGCGATATGGTAGCCCGCGGCAAGGGCTTCGCGATTTCGACGCCGATCTGCATCGCCGAAGCGGCCCTTGAAAATCGCGATATTCGAGCTGCCGCCCTGCCAGGCCCCCAGCTTAAGAGAACATTAACGCTGGTCAGTCGCCGGCTAGAGCTCGGCACCTTGCCGCGCGATCTGACAAAGGCCTGTAAATCGTCGCTTGAAACATCGACGCTGTCGGCTCTGCGACGCTCGCTGCCGTGGCTTTCCAGTGAGCTTCTGACATAACGCTGTTGCGCTGCAATGTCAGCCGACCGCCCATGCCGCAGCGCAATTGCGCCAAGCTCAAGGCTGTATCTCAGACCTTACGTCGCGTTGGCGGGCATCGTGAGTCGGGCTACCTAGAAACGCATATTTGAATCGAGATTGGATCATAGTTGAACGATGACGCTGCAGGCGATCATCATCCGAGCAGACGGTGCTCTCGCTGAAACGGAAGACGTCCGCAGGAAGGCATTTGCACAGGTCTTTTCCGAGGCCGGATTTGATTGGTCGTGCGATCGTGAAGGGTTCGCGCTGACCGCAAAACTCGGCAGCGGAGAGGCCCGCATGGCCCATTACGTGCGCGCTTTCCTCCGCGGAAAGCCTGAGACCGAGGATTTCACCCTCCTCATTCAGGCGATGCATCGGCGCGCCTCCAAGGTCTTTGGAGAAATGCTGTCGTCGATGGTCGTCGAGCCGCGCCCAGGGATCCGCGATCTGATCATTGCTGCGCGCGGCGACGGTCTGCGCTTGGTTCTCGTCTCTCTTCTCGAGCCTCGCGATACCGAGCAGCTATTGAAGACTCTGTTCGGTGATCGTGGCCGACAGCTGTTCGACGTTGTTGTCTCAGGGGACAAGAGCGGCAAGGGCGAATGCGCCCGGCTTTACGCCGAGGTCCGCTCCAGTCTCGGCTGCGATCCCAAGCACAGTCTCGTGATCGAGGGCGGTCGTCGCGGCGCTCAGGCTGCAAAGGCCTCGGACTTTCCGGTCATCACGACGCGAAGCGCGTTTTGCCGTGAGAGCCCGGCCTTCAGCGAGGACTCGGTTCTCATTGACAATCTGACGAGCCTGCTGACCGGGCGCGATCGCAGCCCTCACGATCCGCTGACGTCTGAGGATCGGGCGGACCTTCTCGAGGCTATATATCGGTTGCACGCAAGCAATTGCAGCGGCCTTACAGGATTGGATTGGAGCGACGAGATGAAGGTCTCGGACATTCTGAAATCGAAGGGATCGGCGATCAAGACGATCGAGGCAAACGCCACGATGCGCGCGCTCGCCCACAGTTTCAGGAAAGAGCAAGTCGGTGCGATGCTGGTCCTGGACGACAAGGGCGGCTTGCAGGGCATCATCTCGGAACGAGATCTCGCTCGCGGCATCGACGAGTTCGGCATCGACCTGCCGCAAATGCGCGTCGCCAATTTGATGACCCGTTCGGTCGTAACCTGCGCGCCCGACGATCGCGTTGCTGCCGTTGCCAATGTCATGACGCAACGGCGCATTCGGCATTTGCCCGTCGTTGTTGATGGCAAGGTCGTCGGCCTGATCAGCATCGGTGACGTGCTGAAGCATCGTCTGGACGAAGTACAACTCGAAGCCAGCGTACTGCGAGACGTTGCGCGTTCGCGCCGCTAGCGACCGCTTGTTTTGCTCGCTCGCGTCGTGACACCAGCTTGCCGCAAGCTCGGCGTGACAAGCATCCCCGTATGGTCGATCCCAGCTATCTTGATGCCATAAAGCAGTTCGAAGGCTACACCGCGGAAGCCCGGTGGGATTACGCGCAGAATTCGAATGGCTACGGCACACGCGCACGCTTTGCCGGCGAAGTCATCGACAAGGCGGAAGCCGATCGCCGCTTCTCGTCTGAAGTGCAGAAAGCCGCGGAATTCGTCGATAAGTTCGCGCCCAATCTCGACGAGGGCAGCAAGGCTGCTCTGACATCGCTGACATACAACGCCGGAACGGCTTGGTCGAAGAGCGGACTTGGAGAAGCCGTTGCCAGCGGCGATCTCGATAAAGCGCGCTCACTCTTCCTGCAATACAACAAGGCAGGCGGCAACGTCGTCGATGGTCTGGTGCAGCGGCGCCTCCAGGAGGTCGCATGGTTTGGCCAGGGAAATCCGGCCGCCCAAGGGGCGAGCGCCGGGATTGCCGCCATGGCCGCGGCCGCAAGCGCTTCAGCGATTGCAAGTTCATCAGCCGCCGTCCGATCGTCGGGATCAGTGACGGCAAGCAACCCCTCGCGGTCCATCTTGCGCATGGCTTCGACCGATGTCAGCGTACCGCCGCTGTCGGCCATCGGTAGCGATCAGGTGATGTTATCGCTTCTGTCCCACATGGCCGATCCGCCGTCCGGCCGCAATCACGATGATAACGACAAGCGGTCGAACAATTCGGACCGCAAATTTGTCGAGCCTGAACCCCAGTTGCGCACAGGCTGAGACCTTGAAAGCTGAGGCGGCTACCGCGCCAAACCGGCCGCAAGCAGAATTGCCACGGCGAGACCAGCGACGCCTGCCAATCCGATCCGAATAAGAACGGTGCCATTTATGCCTGTCTCAGGCCTACTCCGCCGCCCCTTGCGACCAGTGGTCTCTTCGGTTTCGGTTTGCGCGCGTACGGCCGCGGAAAAGAACGCGCTTTGCATCGCCATTCGCAATTCAGGCGAAGCCGCAGCCAGTAGCACCTGCTGATTGGTCGCATCAGTCGGGAGGAGGCGTTGCTCGGTCGGCATGTCCGGCCTGAATACGGCGTCAGCTTCGGCATATTGCGCCGCGACCCGGCTCGCTCCCGCTGCCGTATCGCCGGCAGGCTGCTGTGTCGGCGCCTGATTTCGGAACCCGTCCGCTGAGACCGCCAGCCGGGCGTCGAGCTGTTCGTCGAGTAACGTCAGCAGGACGGACGACACCGCCTTCTCGTTATGCGAAATTGGCGCGGGAGTAGCGGTTGGCTGCTTGTCCGTCGGCTGCTGTCCGGACTTGTCGCGATTTTGAAGCAGCTGCCTCTCTGCCTGCAGAAGGACTTCGTTCGCGACCAGGCGACCGATATTTTCAGTTGAACTTACCATTGTCGCTGCGCTCCGAGGTCAGAACGTTGTTTGGCCGGCAGCGAACAAAACTTTAGCGCGATGCGGTGTGCTGCCGTTGCCCGCCCTGGAGAACCTGAGAAAGATACGTATAGACGTCATCGACGGGATCTTCGTCGAGAGATTGTTTCATAGCATCGTAAACGCGCGGCACGATTTCCATGGCTTTGTCGAGAGTCAAATCGCTACCGGCCTTATAGCCGCCGATCGCGCGAAGATCTCTGGTGTCTTCGTAGCGCGAAATCACTTCGATCAATTGCGTCACAAACTGCGTCTGGTTCTTTGTCCTGATCTTCGGCGCGAGGCGCGAAAGTGAGGCGAGCGGATCGAGCGCGGGCAGCCTGCCCTGGCTCGCGATGCTGCGATCGAGGACGATGTGCCCGTCTAGGATGCCGCGCGTCGCGTCGGCGATCGGATCGTTATGGTCATCGCCGTCCACGAGAACGGACAAAATGCCTGTGATCGTTCCGGCGCCGGCTTCGCCCGGTCCGGCCCGTTCGAGTAACCTCGGCAGATTGCTGAAGACGCTCGGCGGGTAACCGCGCGCAACGGGCGGCTCATCGGCGGCCAGCGCCAGTTCACGCATGGCATGCGCGTATCGCGTCAGCGAGTCGATGATGAGCAGCACAGTCTTGCCGCGGTCGCGGTAGTATTCGGCGATGCACATGGCGGCGCTGGGCGCGAGGCGACGCATCATCGGGCTTTCGTCGGACGTCGCGACGACTGAGACCACCTGTGAGCGCGTCGCGCCGAGGGTATCGTCAAGGAAATCGCGGACTTCGCGGCTTCGTTCGCCTACGAGCGCTAGGACTGTGACGTCGCTCGAAGGTGCGCGGCTCAACATCGCAAGCAGTGTCGACTTACCGACGCCTGAGCCCGCAAAGATGCCGATGCGCTGCCCGGCGCAGATGGGCGTGAAAAGGTCGATGGCTTTGACGCCCGTCGTCAGCGGCGTTCCTAACCTATTCCGACGCAACGGCGATGGCGGCGAACCTTGAACCGCATAAGCACGCTCTCCGCGAACGAGCGGACCGGCATCATCGATAGGCTCGCCCAACGCGTTGACCGTGCGGCCAAGCCAGGATTCGTCCGGTGACAGCGACAGTTGCCCGGACATCGTCGTAACGCGTGCGCCGAGTTCGATTCGATGGTCGGCGATAAACGGCGTGACGTTGATTGTCTGGCTTTCGATCGTCGCAACTTCGGCGAGGATTGTGCCGCCGATGCCGGAAATCGACACGCAATCTCCGAGCGACACGAATTTCGAAAGGCCCGCAACGACGAGATACGTCGTGCTGATACGAACTACGCGGCCGGAAACGCGATGCGCAGGCGACCGCGCGGCAGCGGTTGCCATCAGAAGGTCCAGGCGATCGAATGCCGTTGCAGCGCCCGCGCTCACCGATGATGCTCCTGGCGCTTCATCACGAACCCGCGATCGCCTTCAGGGCATCCGTCAGCGACGTTTCGGTATCGCTCAGCATGGTGCTGACGCCCTGAAAATTCCGCTGCAGGGTGATGAGGTGTGTCATCTCGAGAATAGGATTGACGTTTGATTTCTCGACGTAGCCTTGCAGCACGCCGTTATGCAGGAAATCGAGTTCAGCAACCGGCTGGATGTCGGACGTAACGGCGACACCTTCGGCGCGCGTCAGCCGGGCGCCTGGCGGCATCGTATAAAGGCCAAGCGCCCCAAGATTGTTGCCAGCCTGCTCAATCGTGCCGGCCTTGTTGATCGTCGGCGGCGGATCATTAGGGTTGAGCTGAACCGGAACGCCACCAGCATCGAGGACTGGATAGCCCTCAAGTGTTGTCAAAACGCCTTCCTTATCCATCTGCATACGGCCGTCGCGCGTATAGACAACTCCGCTTGGTGTCTGGATGGCAAGCCACGAGTTGCCACGGATGGCGACGTCAAGGGGATTGCCGGTCTGCGTGATTTCGCCTGTCTTGGTCGATATGTGATTTTCGCCTTTCGAGACGAAGCTCACAGAGTCCTTGCCTGGCTGCGAGACAAGCTCCTCGAAAGAGACCTCCTCGCCGCGATAGCCTACGGTGTTCACGTTGGCGACATTATTTGCCAGCGTGTCGAGGCGCCGCTGCAGCGACAACTGGGCAGAAAGAGCGACGTAGATATTGGATTGCATGCCGTGAATCGATTCTGTCAGGACCAGCTTTAGGGGAAGGCTAGCCTCAAGAACTTGTGGCGGGCTGACTCAAAGGACGCGTGCGCGCGCCAATACGGAGGGACAAGTCCCACGCAAGCCAAAGCGCCCCTTATGGCTACGGTTAGAATTCGCTCCGGGAAGCTCACGTGACCATTATCGTCGGCCTGATTATCACTCTCGCCTGTATGCTAGGCGGCTTCGCGGCCATGGGCGGCCACGTGCTGGTCATCTGGCAGCCCTGGGAATACGTCATCATCATGGGCGCGGCGCTAGGCACGTTCGTGGTCGCCAATCCTATGAAAGTCATCAAGGATGCCGGGAAGGCGACGATTGAGGCCTTCAAGAGCAGCACGCCGACCAAAGACGAGAACATTGAGGTTCTCGCCCTGCTCTTCTTCATGATGCGCGAGCTGCGCGATAAATCGCGCGCCGAAATGGAAATGATTATCGACGCACCGAACGAGTCGGAAGTCTTCAAACGTGCGCCGACGGTGCTTGCCAACGAAGAACTGACGACTTTCATCTGCGATTATTTTCGTCTCATCATCATGGGCAACGCGCGTACGCACGAAATAGAAGCCCTGATGGATGAAGAGATCGAGACGGTACGTCACGACAAGATGAAGGCCTATCACGCGCTCGTCGCAGTCGGCGACGGCTTGCCGGCGCTCGGCATCGTCGCAGCCGTCCTGGGTGTCGTGAAGGCGATGGGCGCAATCGACCAGTCTCCGGAAATTCTCGGACACCTCATTGCGTCCGCTCTGGTCGGCACGTTCGCTGGCATCTTCTTTTCTTATGCGGTCGTCGGACCGCTGGCGACGAAGGTGAAGATCATTCGCGATAAGAAGTTGCGGTCTTACGTCATCGTCAAGCAATCGCTCCTAGCGTTCATGAACGGAGCCATGCCGCAGGTCGCGATCGAGCACGGCCGTAAGGCGATCTCCGCGTATGAGCGTCCGACGATCAACGAGGTCGAGACCGCGACGATGGGCGGTGGCGCAACTTCAGGCCAGGACAGAAAGGCGGCGTAATGAACACGCGACTGCTCCGCACTCTGATCGGCCGGTCGCCTGTCTGCGTCGAAACGCAAATTTGGGGCGGCCATCATGTCGGATGACGCGCTGTTGGAAGCGACGCTATCGCTGCGGGAATCTGAAAAATCGCTGGAACGGGCGCTTTCTGCCGGCCAAAACCGGCCGGATCGTCTTCCCGGCCTGCAAATGATTTTTGGCCAGTTGCCCCGCATCATGGCTGAGGAAGTCGGCAGTCTTTCGCACATTCCGTTGCGCGTTCGCCTCATCGAGCTTTTTGCTTCGACGATCGATGATACGTGCACGCTTCCGGCTGGCGCATTCGCGGGCGTGGTTCGGGCCGAGAGATGGCGAAGCTGGCTATATTTCATCGCCGATCCGGCCATCAGCCTGCTTTTCGTCGAGGCCGCGACGGGCAGCGAAAGCATCCCGCGCACCGGCCTCCCGAAGCGCAAGCCGACACCCACCGACGCCAACGTTTTACGCGTTCTGTTTCGGCGCGTCTCGCGGGCGCTGACGAACGCCTTTTCCATTCTTGCTGACGTCGATTTCGATGTCGGCGACATCGTCGAAAAGATTGAGCTCGAACCCAACCTCGGCCCGTCATCGCCGGTGATCGCGGCGCGGCTTGCGCTGGACTATGACGGTCACGAAGGTCAGGTGACGGTGGTCATCCCGCAGGCCGCACTCGAAACCATTCGCGATTTGCTCGTGACGGCTGTCCCCGGAGAAGTCGCCAGCCCGGCGCCGGGCCGACCGGACGCCAACGACGATCCGATGTGGTCGAAGCAACTTGCCGAAGAGATCGCCCGCGCCTTCATCGGGCTCAATGGCGTGCTCGAAGAGCGCACGATCGCGCTCGGAGAAGTCGAGAAATTCAAAGTCGGCTCCGTCATCGAGCTTCAACTCTCATCCATGTCTCGCGTCCGCCTCGACGCCGACGAAAGTCCACTGTTCTGGTGCGAGCTTGGCAAGCGCGATAACGGCTTGATCCTCCGCGTCGATCAAGAATTCGATCATGAAAGAGAGGCGGTTGATGAATTCTATGGCCTCTGATCCGTCGGCACCTCAAGGCTCCGGCATGTTTCAACTCATAAAATCAGCTCCGGAAGTGCTAGCGCAAGGAAATCATCTGCCATGATGTCGAGTGATATCGACCAATCGGACAATACACCCGACGGGGTAGAAGCCGCCTTCGAGCAGCCGATGTCCGGTGCTGCTGAATTCGGTGTCGGGCAAATCGCCGGTATCGCCGAGCCCGCGCAGGCGGAGGCAGATCCATCGACAGCGTCGGATTTTGGCAATAACAGCGCCATGATCATGGGCCTGCCGGTCATGATGAAGGTGGTGCTCGGTTCGGCCAAAATGCCGGTAGCGACCCTTGCGAAGCTCACAAAAGGCTCCGTCGTCAAACTCGACAAGATGGTCGGCGACCCCGTCGATATTCTGGTCAACGGCCGTCTGATCGCGCGTGGCGAGGTGGTTGTTTTGAACGAAGGAACATCGCGCTTCGGTGTGGTGCTGACGCAGGTCGGCGCGATTCCAGGCGTTACGAAATAATAGTAGCTGATGCTCGATGCGAGACCCGTCATCAATGCAAACCGGAAACTCGCGAGCCCTGTCGGGACCTGAAAAGGTCGGCGTTCTTCTTCTTGCACTCGGCAAGCAGCGCGCCAGTGGTCTGCTGAAGAAGTTCAATCCCGAGGAGCTGAATATTCTCGTCCGCTCGGCTGAAATCATGCCGACCATTACCGCTGCCGAACTCGAAGGCATCGTTGAGGAATTCGAGAACCAGTTCGGCCAGGGTGCACCGTTTCTCGGACGCGCCGAGGATGTCCGACGCCTAGTCACGGATGTCATCTCCGAAAACAGATCGTCCGGTGATGCAAACGACCAGTTCATTGCACGGCAAGACGTCTGGGCTCAGCTGGCGGCGCTCCCTGATGACATCATCGTTGGACACTTCCAGAACCAATCTCTGCAAGTTGCCGCCTACTATCTCGATCGTCTCGGCAGCGAACGCGCGTCTGCGCTTTTAAAATCGTTCCCGGTCGCCAAGCGCAATGACTTGCTGAACCGCATCCTGGGCATGGGCCAGATCTCGCCGCAAGTCGTCGAGGCGCTGGAGAGCGGCTTGCATGACGAGCTGTTCGACGTCGATCGCCGCTCGTCGGACAAATACGTCTCGCTGGCCGGCATCCTCAACAATATGGATAAAGAGGAGTCGGTCCAAGCGCTTGAATATCTGGCAAGCGTCAAGCCAAAGGACGCGGAAGCCATCCGCAAGATGCTCTTCAAGTTCGAAGATCTGCTACGGCTTCCTGCACGCGCCCTCACCGTTCTTATGGACGGAATTCCGGTCGAGCGGACGGTCCTTGCGCTACAGGGAACCGACGCTGAGCTGCAGACCAAAGTTCTCTCCGCCCTGGCGCCGCGCGCGCGCCGCATGGCGGAAGCGGAATTGCAAAGCCCGGCAAACGTTCCTCCCCGCGATATCGTCGACGCGCGCCGTACGATTGTCGATTCGGTTCTGCGTCTCGCCGCCGACGGTTTGATCGATATTTCCGGCGCGGCCGCCTCGATCGGCCAATGAGGGAACGAGCCCGTGGCCGAAGAACAGGATAAAGACAGTCGCACAGAAGAAGCGACTGACAAACGTCTGAACGATGCGCGCGGCGACGGCAACGTTCCCATGTCGCGGGAAGCCACGAACTTTACCTACCTGCTTGGCGCGCTTCTCGTCATCGCCGTGCTAGGCCAGACGTTCATTATTCACTTCACTGATCTGTTGCGCGGGCTGCTTGCCAATGCCGGCTCGATTCGCATCGAGAACGGCGGCGATCTCAGTTTGCTTTTCGACGTCGTCGGAAAAACAGCCGCGACGATCACCGCTCCGATCATTCTGACATTCACGGCGGCAGGCGTGATCGCGTCCGTGGCTCAGAATACGCCGGCTTTGATATTTAAACGCGTGATGCCGGACATTTCCCGATTGTCGCCGGCAAAAGGCTTCAAGCGCCTGTTTAGCACCTCCGGTTTTGTCGAGTTTCTAAAGCTCACGCTGCGATTGTCGGTCGTGACGATCATAACCAGCGCCATCCTGATGTATCTGTGGCACGATTTTACGAATTCGATCTGGCACGATCCGGCGGCCATATTGGAATTATCGCAACAGAGCGTCGTTATCCTCCTGATCGCTCTTGCGCTGATGTCGTTTGCGCTCCTGATCTTCGATTATCCCGTCGCTCAAATTCTTTGGCGGCGATCCCTGCGAATGGCGCCACAACAGGTCAAGGACGAGCGCAAACAGGCCGAAGGTGATCCACATATCAAGGCAAAACGCCTGTCCATCGCGCGTTCGCGCCTGCGCCAGCGAATGATGTCGGCCGTCCCGCGCGCAACTCTTGTCATCGCGAATCCCACGCATTTCGCCGTCGCGCTTCGTTACGTGCGTTCAGAAGGCGGTGCGCCGCGAGTCGTTGCGAAGGGACAAGATCTTATAGCCTTGTCAATTCGTCGGATCGCTGAAGAAAATGACATTCCAGTCATAGAAGACAAGGCTCTCGCAAGGTCCCTGTATGCAAAAGTGGAAGTGGATCAAATGATCCCCGTCGAATTCTACAAAGCGGTTGCACAAATTCTTCTTCGCCTCCAGGCCGGGAAGAATGGAGCGGGCACCATTCGCGCCTAAGGGAAAAGCAGTCGATGATTCCAATACGCATCGATCATTCGCAGGTTCGTGAGAAGATTCTCGGAGACAGCATTCGGAGCGTGGCGACCGATCTACGATTGATCGACCTGCCGGATCTCGTCAGTTATTTGAAGACTGGGCAGATCGCGAGCGTGGGTTCGCTCGTTCAGTCGTCGATCGAGTTATCGTTCAAGCCTGAAACGCTGAGCTTCGGCCACGCTGGCGACGTCTATCTGGAATGGGGCGTCCTGCCGCGCGTCTGTCTCGATATGGAATTCCACCATCAGTCCGTTCACGTCTATTTTCGCCTGATGCTGGAGGCCAAAGAGGCCGCCGTCGAAATTACGTACATATCATTTGAAGGTGACACGGTCGGCCCGAGCCAAAATACGATCAGGCTCCATGAGGCCCTGGGCGAAGCCCGTCTCAATTGACGTCTGAGTTTGGCAGGTTGGATTTGTCCATTTCGACCTCTGTCCAGTCTTACGCAAGCGAGCGAGTGCACAAAGATAACGGGCTATCCAGGATTTGATCATGCAGCCGATGCAACTCTTCAATCTCGCATTCCGTCAGAACGAGTGGCTTGCGCAGCGCCAATCGGTCATTTCGTCGAACATCGCCAATGCCAACACGCCCGGCTACAAAGCGAAGGACGTCGAAAGCTTTGATGCCGCAATGCACACCTCCGTGCCGATGGCCGCAACGAGCCCGCAGCATTTCTCCTCGCCCGAATTCGACGCCATCAGCAATCAGGACAATGGCGACGGTCAGGCGGAGGTTCTGGTTTCCGGCAATGACGTCAATATGGAACAGGAATTCCTGAAATCTAACGACGTCATGCGCAGCTACTCGCTCAACACCCAGATCATGAAAACATTCGATCGAATGCTGCAATCGGTGACGAAAGGCTAAACGATGAATGATCCGCTCATAGCCGCAACGAGAGCCGCATCGAACGGTCTTTTCGCGCAATCGACGCGCATGCGTGTCGTGTCGGAGAACATCGCCAACGCCGACTCGACCGGCAAGACAGCTGGCGCCGATCCCTATCAGCGCAAGACTGTGAACTTCGAATCGGTCGCCGACGAAGCGAGCGGTACCGACCTCGTACAGGTCGAAGATGTTTCGCGCGATCAGGCTCCGTTCCGTACCGAATATATGCCCGGCCATCCCGCAGCCGACGCCAAGGGCTACGTAAAGATGCCCAACGTCGACATGATGACCGAGCTCGCCGACATGCGCGAAGCCTCGCGCTCCTATACCGCCAACACTCAAGTCATCAAGCAGGTTCGCGAAATCGTCTCGATGACCATTGATCTTCTGAGGTCCTAATGAGCCTGAACGTTGCAATGCTGTCACCCGATATCAGCCGCGTCACGGGCTCGCAGCCAGTAGCAGGAACGACGCCGACAACGGCGACTCAGGCTGCCCCGGAAAATGACTTCGCCCAGACTATGGCGTCGATGGCTGCTGATGCGATTTCTACCGTCAAGACGGGTGAGACGACCGCGATTGCGGGCATGCAGGGCAAGGCACCGCTGCAGCAAGTTGTGCAAGCCGTAATGCAGGCAGACCAGGCGCTTCGGACCGTCGTTGCAGTTCGCGACAAAGTCGTTGCGGCATACCAAGAAATCAGCCGGATGCAGATCTGAGGGATATAAGCTATGCGGGCACTTTCGATTGCAGCGACGGGCATGTCTGCCCAGCAGACGAACGTTGAGGTGATCGCCAACAACGTCGCTAATATCAATACGACGGGCTTCAAACGCTCGCGTGCGGAATTTGCAGATTTGCTTTACCAGAGCGATCGTCCCGCAGGCACGCTTGCCCGTGACGACGAAACCATTATCCCGGAAGGCAACACGCTCGGACTGGGCGTCCGCACGGTCGCCATTCGCAATCTCTCTGCGCAGGGTCCGCTCGCGTCGACCAACAACCATTACGATCTTGCGTTGAGCGGTCGTGGCTACTTCCAGGTCCAAGGCGAGAACAACGAAATCCTGTATACGCGCGACGGCGCGTTCAACCGTAGCAACACCGGCCAGCTCATCACGCTCGACGGTAACCTGGTCATTCCAAATATCACCGTGCCGCAAAATGCGACCGACATCACCGTCAACGCGGTTGGCCAGGTGTATGCGACTGTCGGCGGAACTCAGCAGCTCCTCGGGCAATTCGCCATCGCCAATTTCGCGAACGAAACCGGCCTCGCGCCACTCGGCGGCAATCTCTTTCAGGAAACGGAAGCGTCCGGTGCCCCTGTTCTCGGCACCCCAGGTGATACGGGCTTCGGTACGATCCAGCAGGGTTATCTCGAAAGCTCGAACGTCGATCCCGTCAAAGAAATCACCGAGCTGATCACCGCGCAGCGCGCCTATGAAATGAATTCCAAAGTCATTTCAGCCGCCGACGATATGTATAACGTGATAACGAAGGACATTCGGTGATGTCCGTCTGGCGCAAAACACAAAAGACTGTTCAGCTCGGACTTACGCTGCTCGCCGCGTGCGCATTTGCGTCCAACGCGCTCGCGGAGGATCCCGGCCGAACCGTATTTGTGCCGCGCGCCGTCATTTATCCCGGCGACCGAATCACGGATGCGAACCTTATCGAGCGTCAGCTGATCGTCGACCCGGGCAATCCGCCTGTCTTTGGCGAGCGCGAACAGGATCTGCTTGGCCGGATCGCACGGCGCACGTTGCTGCCGGGTGAACTCATCCCCGAGATGGCGATCCGCGCCGAAGATCTCGTGAAGCAAGGCCGCACCTACAAGCTCGTCTACAATTCGAAATACGTCTCGATCGTCGGCGTCGGTGTCCCGCTGCAGTCGGGCGCGGCCGGCGAAATTATCAATGTCCGCAATCCCGAGTCGGGCGTCATCATCAAGGCGCGTATCGAACCCGATCAGACCTTGGCGGTGAATGACCAATGAAATTGGTGATTGTCGCGCTGGTTTATTTTCTTGCCGCGACGGCCTGTGCCGGTGCTACGCGGATCAAGGATATTACTGATCTCAAAGGCATCCGCGCCAACCAGCTCGTCGGATATGGTCTGGTCGTCGGCCTGAATGGAACCGGCGATACGCTCCGTAACTCGCCCTTCACGCAGCAATCCGTGCAGGCCATGCTCGATCGCATGGGCGTGAATATTCGCGGCTCGCAATACGAACCGCGGACGCGGAACGTCGCGGCCGTTATGGTAACAGCTGAGCTTCCGCCGTTCGCCTCGAAGGGATCACGCTTCGACGTGACGGTCTCGTCGATTGGCGATGCCAAATCTCTGGCTGGTGGCGCACTGGTTCTAACCTCGCTTGCCGGCGCCGATCAAAAAATCTACGCCGCTGCGCAAGGCCCGATCACCATTTCGGGGTATCTGGCGAAGGGCGCCGCGGAATCGATCACATCCGGAATTCCGACGCGCGGCCGTATTCCCAACGGCGCGATTGTTGAGCAAGACGCCCCCGGCACATTTGATGAAAGCATGCCGCTCGAGTTCGAGTTGCGCAATCCGGACTTCACGACTGCCGTGCGCGTCATGGACGTTATCAACGATTTCGCAAAAGAACGTTTCGGCATGCCGATCGCACGCGCCCGCGACTGGCAGAGCGTGATGATACGCAAACCGCGGAATATCCTGTCGTCGCGTCTGGTGGCCGAACTCGGTGAACTTGAAGTCGATCCCGATCAGACCGCGCGCGTCGTAATCGACGAACGAACCGGAACTATCGTGATCGGCAGCGAAGTAAAGATTTCGACCGTCGCCGTCGCGCACGGAAATATAACCGTTCGCGTCACCGAAACACCGCAAGTGTCCCAGCCGCTACCGTTCTCGCAAGGTGGCCAGACCGTCGTCGTTCCCAATACGCAGGTTGACGTCAATGAAGCGGGCGGCACGGTCGCAACGCTTCAGGGGGCTAATCTGCGTGAGCTGGTAAGCGCACTGAATAAGATGGGGCTGAAGCCCATCGGGATCATCGCAATTCTGCAGGCCATGAAGACGGCAGGCGCATTGCAAGCTGAACTGGTGGTGCAATGAGATTTCTGATCGCTCGCAAGTTTCTTGAACGCGGCAGCGTGGCATGGTTGGCGGGCGGTTTGCTTGTCATAGCCACCGCAATGCCGGTAGTAGCCGAAAGCATCCACAATCCACTGGTTGGCCCGCCCGTCGATCGCAGCGAGCGCGCATACGAGCTTCGGCAGAAGGCGGAGCAAACGCCTCCGATCGCTTATTCGTTCCGCATCGCGGTCGACGACACCAAGCCCGAAGGCGCTCAGAAATCCGAGGCCGCAGATGTGGACGCGCTGCCGCTCCCGCCGACGACCAAACAGCAGTTGAGCCCGGCGCAGCAGTATTGCTCGAATATTCTCGATGCGACGTCGGCCGCCCAAATCGCACAGCAGACGCGTGGTCTTCAAAAGGCGCAGAAGGAAATTAACGACCGGATCGCGCTTCTCAATGCGAAGGCCGAGGTGCTGAAAAGCTGGATGAAGCTACGCGAGGATTTCGCCGCGCACGCTACTGACGCGCTCGTTGAAATCTACAGCCGGATGAAACCGGACGCCGCTGCGGCACAACTCGCGGCGATGGACGAGATGACATCCGCAGCAATCATTTCGAAGCTGGCACCGAAAGTTTCGAGCCCCATTCTGGCTGAGATGGAAGTCGCGAAGGCGGCGCGTCTCTCCGCCGTTATCGCCGGTGCCGGCGAACTCGCAATTCAGCCGGAGCACAAGGCCAATGCCCAGCAATAGATTTCGATGGGTGGCTCCAGCGACTGCGTCGCTGTCGTTGCTGCTAGGCGCGTGTGCCATAGACCAATTGCACGAAGTCTCGCAGGCCCCTGCAATGTCCCCGATGGGAAGCGGCTTGGCGCCCGGTCAGGCGGCGCACGTCAATCTTCCCGTGACACCTGTCGCCTATCACTCGGGTAACTCCACCTGGCAGGATTCCGGCGCCGACCTCTTTCGCGATGCACGCGCCCTCAAGGTCGGCGACGTCGTCACTGTCAAAATCCAGATCAACGACAAGGCGTCGTTGGATAACAATTTGAATCGTTCACGTGATTCGAGCGTTGGGCTGAAATCATCGGCAGATTTCAATTTTGGCTTCGGCGCGCCAGGTCCGACTGGATCGGGCAGTCTTGATGGCAATCTCGATCGCACCACGGCGACGGACTCGAAAGGCTCCATCGACCGCTCTGAAAACATCAATCTTCTTGTCGGCGCCGTCGTCAGTCAGGTGTTGCCGAACGGCAATCTCGTCGTCAGCGGTTCGCAGGAAGTGCGGGTCAACTACGAGTTACGCGTCCTGAATGTACAGGGCGTCATTCGGCCACGGGACATCGCGACCGACAATACGATCTCCTACGAGAAAATTGCTGAAGCGCGAATTTCATATGGCGGCCGCGGCCGTGTCATGGAAATTCAGCAGCCCGCCTACGGCCAGCAGATTCTCGATAATCTTTCGCCCTTCTAAGGCTCGGGTTGGGGGAGAGAGCTAGGTGGCAAAAGATAAGCGAAAAAAGGACGACTCGAACGCGGGTGGTGGCGTTGGCGGCTTCGTGATAGCGGCGCTTATCGCGATCGTTTTGGGCGCCGGCGGCGGCGGCGCTTACGGCTACTTTCTGATGCCCGACGTTGCGCCTCAGAATTCTGTGCCAACAGATAAAGCGCCGCCGGCCGGACCAACCGCTGGGCGGTTCCCGGGCGACGCCATAGAGCTGGCCATACCCTCGGTCATTACGGATTTGAATTCCGAGCCTGCGGTCCGCGCCAGGCTCGATGTCTCTATTATCGTCGTCCACGGCACGCCCCAAACGACGACGTTGCTCGGCGAGGTCCGCGAAGACGTGATTGCCTACCTGAAGGGCCTCTCCCTAGCCGACATCCAGGGCGTGCGTGGCTTCCAGAACTTGCGAGAGCAACTTGACGATCGCGCGCGTGTCCGCGGTCGAGGCGCCATTCTGGGCCTTCTGATAGGTGGATTGGTGCTCGAATGATCAAGAAAGTTCTGTGGGCGCTGATCCTTTTGGCAGCGTCTTCGAGCGCGGCTGCCGCGCAGGCAATCGATCTCCAGACGCTTTTCCCCGCGGGAGACGCCAGCGTTTCCGGCCGCATCGTTCAGCTTCTTGTCGTGATGACCGTCCTTTCGGTCGCGCCCGGCTTGCTGATGATGGTGACGTCGTTCGCGAGATTCCTGATCGCCTTCTCATTCCTTCGCGCCGGTCTTGGACTGCAAACGACGCCGAGCAATATGATCCTCGTCAGCCTCGCACTCTTCATGACGCTGTTCGTCATGGCCCCGACCTTCCAGGACGCCTGGGATAATGGCGTCAAGCCGATGGTCGAAAACAAGATCAGCCAGCAGGATGGCTACGTGCGGACGACCGCGCCCTTCCGGACGTTTATGAAGGCGAATGTGCGCGACAAGGATCTCGCGCTGTTCGAACAGATGTCTGCGGAACGCTTCGGGGAGCAGAACAAGGCGGGTCCCGATGACCTGCGCGTGCTCATACCTGCGTTCATGGTCTCTGAGTTGCGCCGAGGGTTCGAGATTGGCTTTTTGGTGACGCTGCCGTTTCTCGTCATAGATCTGGTAGTGGCGACGATCATGACCGCAATGGGTATGATGATGATGCCGCCGACCGTCGTCGCGTTGCCGCTGAAGGTGCTGTTCTTCGTGCTGGTCGACGGTTGGAGCTTGCTCGTCGGAGCGCTTGTGAAATCATTCACTTAGCTCGATGACGTGCGGCATTAAGAATCCGCCTCCGAGCAAAATAATTAACATTCTAAGCGTCAAAATTAACCATTAGGAAACGACTCTCGTCTATCAATCTTGCCGATGACAGGGTGGCAGCGAACACGCGCCATAGGCATGACGCCGATCTGTCAAGCCGGTAGATCCGGTATGTCCCAGTAGCGTTTTGTGCTGAGTAAAAGGACAAGGGACATGGGCATGAGCAGTATCAATACCAACATTTCCGCAATGACCGCATTGCAGTCGCTGCGGCAGACCTCCAAAGATTTGCTGACGACGCAGAACGCGATTTCGACCGGCCTGAAGGTCGCGAGCGCTTCGGATAACGCAGCTTACTGGTCGATTGCGACCACGATGAAGTCGGACAACTCGGCGCTCTCGACCGTGCAGGACGCACTCGGTCTTGGCAAGGGCACCGTTGACGTCGCCTACAACGCGATCAACCAGTCGATCGATCTCGTCGGCCAGATCAAAGACAAACTGGTTGCGGCCGCATCGCCGGGCGTTGACCGCACGAAGATTCAATCGGAAATCACCCAGCTCCAGGATCAGCTGAAGGGCATCGCTTCCTCAGCAAGCTTCTCGGGCGAGAACTGGGTTTCGGTCGATTCATCGACCTCTGGCTACAGCGCGACAAAGACGATCGTTTCGTCGTTCTCTCGTGCCTCGGACGGCAGTGTTTCTATCGGAACGATCAGCGTCGATACGTCGACGTCAATCCTGTTCGATAGCTCCACCGCTTCTGGCGCGGGCGGCATCCTCGACTCGCAGCGTTCGTCTACGGGCGCCGTTGTGACGACGGGTGGCACGTCGATTATGAACATCGACATTAGCTCGCTGACCGACAGCCCGACCGATCAGGCGACCTTGAACGGCTATATCGCCGGCGTCGATGCTGCCTATCAGTCCATGACGACGGCAGCTACTAACCTCGGCTCGGCGCAGAAGCGCATCGATCTGCAGACCGACTTCGTATCGTCGCTGATGGACTCGATCACCACCGGCATCTCTCAGTTGGTGGACGCTGACATGAATCAGGAATCGACAAAGTTGCAGGCATTGCAGGTCAAGCAGCAGCTCGGTGTTCAGGCACTGAGCATCGCTAACCAGTCGAGCCAGAACATCCTGTCGCTCTTCCGCGGCTAATAACTAGGGCCTGACGCCGCTCGGCGTCAGGCCCCATACAATCCGATCTGTTAGACGGGCCGCCACCCCTGACCTCTTCCGCCAACGCGGATCAGGCCACGGAGGCGGCCCGTCACCTTTGCACAAGGTTCCGTCCCTACCGTTGACCGGAAACTTTGCCGGCAAGGTCGAGAGATGGATCGGCGTCAATTAGAGAACCTTTATCGCAGTCTGCTGGGTCTCGGCCGCAGGCGCCTTATGGCGCTTGGCATCGCCGGCGCGCTCGTCTTCGGACTGATTACCATAGGCAGTTACTTCGCGTCGCGCTCAAGCTATGAGACGCTTTATGTCGGCCTGACGCCGCCTGACATCAGCCGCATGGGCACGGAGCTGACCGAGGCCGGCATCCCATTTGAAAGCAGCATGGACGGGACGAAGTTGAGCGTTCCAGTCGGGCAGACGGCACAAGCTCGCGCTTTGCTCGCGGAAAAGGGACTGCCCGGCAGCCAAACAGCGGGTTATGAGCTGTTCGATAAGCTCGGCGCGCTCGGGCTCACCTCGTTCATGCAAGAAGTGACGCGCGTGCGCGCTCTTGAGGGCGAGCTGTCGCGAACAATCCAATACCTGAAGGGTGTGAGAGCTGCGCGTGTTCACATCTTCATGCCGAACCAGAATGCGCTTCAGGTCAAGAAAGAAGCGCCGTCGGCGTCTGTCGTCATTCGCACGGATGTTGCCGGAGATGCCACTGCAGCGCCGGCCATCAAGCATCTGGTTGCCTCGGCGATCCCGGAAATGACGCCGAACGAAGTCCAGGTTATCGGCACCGATGGTTCGATTCTTGGAGGCTCCGGCAACGGCCTCGCCAGCGGCGACGCGCCGGTGCAGATGCTCGAACTCGAGCACACGGTCTCAAAACAGATTCAGGATAGCGTTCGCCGCACCTTGTCGCCCTATCTCGGTCTGGACAACTTCGAAGTCAGCGCTATTGCCCGCTTGAATATCGATAAACTGCAGACGAACGAAACGAAGTTCGATCCCGACAGCAAGGTCGAGCGATCAACGCGATACATCAAGGAAGCTCAGAGTTCGCAGGACAGCGCCGGCAAGAACAATGTCAGCGTTCAGGAAAACATTCCGAACGAACAGACGAGCCACAAAGACCAGAACAAACGCAATCAGGATCGCAAGGAAGAAACGACCAACTACGAGATCAGTTCGTCGACGGCCTCCTCGACAAGCGAAGGCTACAAGATCGCGAACATCTCGGTTGCCGTCGTCGTCAACAAAAAGCGACTGATGGATGCGATGGGTAAAGATGCAAAGCCCGAAGACGTCGACAAACAGGTCGCCGAAATCGAGAAGATCGCGCTTTCCGCGGCCGGCATAGACACCAAGCGCGGTGATCGTATCAGCGTCGCCGCCGTCGATTTCGCGCCGTCCCCGTTTGAAGGAGACGGATCGTCGGGAACGGCATGGGCTTCGCTGTTGATGAGCTTGGCGGGAACCGGCATCCGTTCACTAACGATCTTGCTGGTTGCTGCAATTGTCGTGATGGCGGGCTTCCGGCCCGTGATGCGGACCCTGCTCTCAAGCGATAGGCCCGCGATTGAAAGCGCCGATAACGTCGCGATCGAGGCGCCGCTCGCATCGATTACGGGAACGGGCGCAGCTCCCATCGACATGCCCGAAATGGCGTCGCCGTTGCTCGAACCGGGCGCCAACCCATTTGACGGCATGGGCGGCGGCTCGGGAGACTTTGGCAGCGGACTGGCGTTCGGACGCTCGCTGGCACTCGGTCCCGTCGAGAAGCTCAGCGCGATTATTGATCGCGATGAAGAGCAGGCGACTGCGATCATGAAGCATTGGGTTAAGAACGGATGACGGCTCGGCCTCACAGTTCGGCGTTCTCCCTGCTCAGGGACTTCGATCGCGTCACCCCTGACGTCGAAGAGCCGGACCATGAAGCGCAGCTGAAAGCTGCGTTCGAGGATGGTCATCGGCAGGGCTACGCCGAAGGCCGTGCAGAAGCGGAGGCCGATGCAGAGCATCGCCTCGCCGAAGCGCAGATTCATCACGCGAACGAGCTCGCCCAGGAAAAAGACTGCTGGCAGCGCGATTTCGCTGAGCAGCTTATTGCGCGTTTGGAAAGTGCGTCGGGCCTGATTGAGAAAAACGTCGCTGAGCGGGCCGCGACGCTGCTGCGCCCCTGGCTCATCGGGCGTCTACAGGATCGCGCGTTGAAGGATCTCGAAAGGGCGATTTTACGTGGCTTGGTGGAAGGCGCAAAGATTCACATCGAAGCGCCGGCCGAAATTATCCAACATCTCAACGAACGGCTGCCGACCGCCGGATTTCAGATCGGATATTCGGAAAGTCCGAGTGCAGATGTTCGCGCTCACATAGAAAACACCGAAATCGAAGTCAACATTGCGGCGTGGATCGCCGAGCTTGAGGCGCTAGTACCATGAGCGACGGCCGCGAAGACGTATCATCGCAACCTCTCGTCATTGTCCGTCGCCGGCGCAATACGGAAGAACCGCATCACGGTGGCGTCTGGAAGATCGCATATGCCGATTTTATGACGGCCATGATGGCGTTTTTTCTCGTCATGTGGCTGATCAATGCTGCCGACAAAAAAACCATCGTGCAGGTCGCCGCCTACTTCAATCCGATGCGTTTGACCGATCGTTACGCGGCGCCGAAAGGCATTGAAGATCTCGTCGAGACGCAGTCGAAACACTCTGACGAGAAAAGTAAGCGCGGATTCGAAAAGCAGGTCGTCGATGACGCCTCGAAACGGCAGGCCGATCGCGACAGCAAAGAAAACAGCGGTGACGCCAAAGACGACGCCTCGCACGAATCGAGTGTCGGATCGGGGGGCAAGAGCTCAGAAGAGCTTCGCGAGATGGCGCTCTTCGACAATCCTGGTAACTTGCTTGAAAAACTCGCTGACGAGGCACGCGCAAGTCAGTCTACGACGGCAGCCAGCCCATCAGACGGCAATATTGACGATCCGTTCGATCGCATCAATCGCAAGGCCGGAAAGTCAGATGTCAGGTTGAAGCCTGCGCCCCAAGCAGCGCCGATCGTGCCGGAGCACCCCTCCAACGTGGCGCGCGCCCTGCCCGCAGAAAACGTAAAACCGGTTACGCAGGACCCAAAGCAGCAGCTCTCCGCGCGAGCATCAATGGATGATGTCGGCGATAAGCCGAAGCAGCAGGACACCATCACAAAGCAAACCCCTGCAACTTTGGATCAGGCAAAGAAAGAAGATAAGACGCACGACAAGGATCACGACAAAGATCAGGACGCAAAAGACCTGCGGGACCAGATCGGCAAAGCCGTCGCGGACATTTCACGCGAACTGCCGATGATCGACGTGAAAGCGACGCCCGAAGGATTACTCATCAGTCTGACGGACGATGCCAATTTCGGCATGTTTGAGGTCGGTTCGGCGAAGCCGCGCTCAGAACTCGTCCTTGTCATGGAGCAAATCGGTCGTGTCTTGAGCAGCAAGAAGGGCGATATCGTCCTTCGCGGCCATACGGATTCGCGTCCATACAAGAGCCGGGTCTATGACAACTGGCGCCTTTCCGCTGCTCGCGCTCAAATGGCCTATTACATGCTTCTGCGTGGCGGCGTCGACGAATCTCGCGTCGTCGCCATCGAAGGTCGTGCGGACCGCGATCCGAAAGTGCCCGACGACACTCTCGCGGCCGCCAACCGCCGCATCGATATCCTCATTAAAGAGGATAAGAAATGAAGCGGATCGCGCTGATTGCTGCAGCGTCGTTCGTTGTGCTCGCGGGCCTCGCCGCGGGCTCGTTGGCGTATTTCAAGCCCGCATTTATTTTCGGCGAAAACGACGAGGTTGTCGCGGCCGAGCACGGCGTTCCGATCTATTCAGAGGATGCGAGCGAAAAAGCTCAGGTGCGCCGCCATACACTGCGTCTTCTGGAAGAATTGGGCGCGGTTCAGGACAAGATCATTCGCGGCGATCGTGCAGCGCTTGCGGAGCAACAGCGTCTGCTGATCGACATCGCGCGCGAAGTGAAAAGTTTCAGCCCGGAGGCATGGGACGATTACGTCAACGTCCGTACGAGCCTGCTCTATGTTCTGAGTGGCGGTGACGCGCGCGTCTTGCAACCACTGGTCAAGCAGAATTCTTTGAGCGTCGCCGATCAGAATTTGGCCGCGGGCATCATGAGCTTTGCCGAGGGTCAGCCTAAAAAGGCGCGTGAGCTGTTCGAAGATATCGATCCCCGTTCGCTCGACGTCAGCCTTGTTGGGCCTTTCGCGCTGGCCAAGGCGTCACTCTATCTTGAGGATGATCACGCAACCGCGATCCGCCTGCTCGATGATGCGCGTCTGGCGTGTCCCCATACCGCGATCGACGAGGCGTCGGCGCGGCGCGAAATTCCTGTATTACTCGATGCTGGCGACACGAGCCGAGCGCTGATGCTGACGACAAGCTATG